>NZ_VWWA01000001.1:0-621607 GCF_011753235.1 Asaia sp. As-1742
TATAATTTCGCACGTCGACTGAAGACGCTCCGGGGCCTCACGCCATACGAATTCGTTTGCCAGCAATGGCAGCACGAGCCATCAAGATTCACGCAAAACCCGCACCATCAAAACCCGGGACCAAACAGCTAGGCAACGCTGCTCGTGCTGTGCCGGCGGAATGTTGCAGAAAAAGCACATATCTGGTCCGAGTTAAGAAAGATTTTAAGAATCGTTTGCATCTGAGTGTAACTTGCCCGAAACACAGCACCGAAGGCCAAGCGCCGCGATTCTGAGTATTGAACCCTGCATGGGAAGGTAATGGTTGGGCGTATCCGAATTATATTCGGTTATGTCAAAACATTTCAGGACGTTCTGCGCCTCGCTTTCGCTGTCGATAACGGATTTCTGGTGAGTCGTATGCCTGAAGACTGCGCGTTCCCTTGTGGAACGCTGAACAATAGCGCCCCCCGCACAGTGGTGTCCGGTAGTTACTCAGGCAAACAGAAACGTCTTCTGCTGCTGGCGCTGACGGCCGGTATGGGTCTTGGTGCTGCCGAGGACGCTGAAGCGCAGGATTCCGTCACGACAGACCAGAAGGCGAGTGATGGGCAGTCCATCGCGCTGCCAGCCGTGCGCGTGCATGGCAAGGAGCAGATCAACACGCTCAACACCAACACGACGACGCTCGATATCGGCCGTATGCCCGATAACGTGCGTGAAACGCCCCAGACGGTCAGCGTCGTGCCAAAGCAGCTGATTGAGGAGCAGCGTCTCTTCACGCTCGATCAGGCGCTGTCCAACGTGCCGGGCATCACCATGTCTGCCGGTGAGGGCAATGGCGGCATGAACGGCAACCAGTTCCGTATTCGTGGCCAGCAGGCACGTGGCGATATCTATGAGGACGGTCTGCGCGATTTCGGCAATTATGTGCGCGACGTTTATAATACCGAGAGCGTCGAAGTGGTGAAGGGACCGTCTGGCGAGTATTTCGGTGCGGGCAACGTGGGCGGCGTCATCAACCAGACGCTCAAGAAGGCGCATAGCGGCAACGCTTTCGGGGCTGATCAGTCCTTTGGCAGCGGCATGCAGTATCGTGGTTCGGCGGATGCCAATTACGAGATCAATGCCCACACTGCGCTGCGCGTGAACGGCATGTACAACAAGCAGATGGTGGCAGACCGCAACAATGTCCGCACCGATCGCTACGGCGCAGCTGCCGATCTGGGTGTCGGGCTGGGCACGAAGAACACCTGGCATCTGAATTATCAGTGGCTTGGCAGCCGCGGTCGTCCCGATTACGGCGTGCCGATGATCCAGATTGGCAAGACCTATCGTCCAATTACAGAATACGGCCTGCCACGTGACACGAATTATTCGCGCAATTTCGACCGCGACATGGGCAATGTGCACATGGTCACCTCGAAATTCGCTTCCGAGCTGTCCAAATGGCTGACCCTGTCAAACGACACCCGCTACTCCCATTACACCCGCAATTTTGCGGCGACGACGCCCGCAGCCTGCTCCGGAGCGTGCGCGACCTCCTTCCTTGCTGGCGGTAACCCGACACTGGCTTATGGCGCCGGTGGTGGCATGGGGTATGATCAGGCTGGCTGGGGCGTGCAGAACGTCAGCATGGGCCATTCCAAGTTCCGGACCGGCTTCATGCATCACGATATCCGTGCCGGTGTGGACATCAATTACACCAAGGATGACCGTCTTTACGGCACCTGGATCAACCGGGTGAACAACCAGCAGATCCGTACGCCGCAATTCGAATATCCGGGCACCATGTTGACCTTTCCGGCAACGGGCAGCCGCACGGCGGATTTCCGCGATCTGGGTCTGTTTCTGGCAGACAAGATCCATCTGACCAAACAGATCTCGGTCTATGGCACAGTGCGCTGGGACGATTACCGCTCGACCTATTGGAGTGCGGCTCAATCCTCGATTGGCGTGCAGAAGCAGAAATCGAACAAGTTCAGCCCGTCCGCCAGCCTGATGTACGAACCGCTGGAGAACACGACCTTCTACTTCACCTTCTCGCAGTCCTATAAGCCTGTGGGTACGGATGTTTCCTCACTGACCATGAGCTCGACAAGCATCGGCGACGTGGCGGCCAATGGGCGCGACCTCAAGCCGCAGCGCAGCGACCTGTATGAACTGGGTGGCAAGGCCGATTTCTTCAACAAGCGCCTTGGCGTGACTGGCGCGATCTTCCAGATCGAGCAGAACAACTCCTTCACCTATGACGATGACGGCAACATCATCACCGGCTTCCAGGATGCAGGCTCCGGTCGTCGCATTCGCGGTCTTGAAGTCAGCGCCACAGGCAAGCTGACCCGCAACTGGGAGATCTATGGCTCCTACGCCTATATGGGTGGCAAGGTGACGAACAGCGCGCTTTATGGCGGCAATCGTGCTCCGCAGCTGCCTGCGAACAGCCTGTCAGTCTGGAGCACCTATGATGTGTCCAGTCTGGTCCTGAAGCCCAATAACGGCAAGCTGCAGGCCGGCGGTGGTGTGCAGTATTCCTCGGGCTACTGGTCCAACGAAGGCCGTACAGGGCGTATGCCGGATAACGTGTCGCTCAATGGCATGATTTCCTACGACATTTCGCACTACCATGTTCAGTTCAACGCCAATAACCTGACCAATCATCGCAACTACGCCTCGGCCTTCTCGACCTCGCGTGCTGTCCCGCTATCGGGTCGTACATTCCTCGGTTCGATCGGTCTGCGCTTCTGAGCCATGCGGGCTGACGTTCCTGAGCTAGATCGGGATAATCATGAAGGGGAGGCAGGCGTCACGCTTGTCTCCCCTCAGGTCATTGCGCCGCGTTTGCCGCCGCTCGGCAATTCGGTGGCAGCGCAACTCTATCTCGCACAATGGCATCTCGATCGTGGGGCGATGAGCGAGGCCTTCTGCCTCTTCTCACAGGCTGCACGGTCAGAGCATCCAACATGTCTCAATATGCTGGGGCGTGTTTTCGAGCAGGGCTGGGGGACGAAACGCGACGTACAGGAAGCACGCCGTCTTTTCGAGCGCGCAGCGTCCGGCGGTGAGGGATGGGCGTTTTACAATCTGGCCGATCTTTATCTGAACGGTGACGGTGTGGTGCAGGACCGTGTTCGTGCCTGTACACTCTACATGGAGGCAGCCCGTCGCGGTGTGGGCAAGGCATTCAATATGCTGGGGCTCATTCACGAGGATGGCTATGGTGCCTGCCCGGCCAATGTCCATCATGCCAGGGACTATTATATTGCCGGGCGCGATTGCGGCGACGCGGCTGCGGCTGTCAATCTTGCCCGGCTAGGCGCCTTAGATGGCAGCTGAAGAATAGCCAACGGCCAGAAGCTGGATGCGTCGGGGCGATGCGCGGGGCTCAGTTGACCGAGGCTTCCTTGCGCTCGCCCATTGCAAATGCCTTGAGAATTGACTCTGCCAGCAATTTGGCCGCTTTGGGTGTCAGGCGCAGATGAGCGGTAGGTGCCACGACAATCTCGTTACCATAAGGGCGCTCTGCCGCGAGTGTGACCGTGATGATACCTCCGACATGACCATAGACTGGTACGTTGTCAGCAAAGATGATCGGTGCGGATTCTGCACTGAGCGATGCAATCCCCTGTGCGATCTGATGCAAGATCTTGTCTGAAGTATTATCTGCCATTTGCAGAGTGCCTTTGATTATTGATTGAACGCAGCTGGATCGCAGCGACGTTAAGGATGTCATAACGCCTTTACCCGAACAAGCACGGTCCTTGAGGCAAAAGCGCGGCGTATCTTGGTGGCCCGGCACGATGGCCGGTCCTCGCGTTCTGAATACGTGACCGACAAGGCCGGAAACAAGGCCAATATTAGCCCATACCTGTAAAGTGAGGGATATCGCGAACCACCCGCCCGGCCTGAGGGTGTCGTATGCCTGATTGTCGTGCGGGGTGTCAGATCATGCGGCTCATGCCTGTCGCGACGGGGGCCTGCGTATCACCCGAGAGGACGATGGCCGATTTCTCGGCAAGGATATTCTCCAGCGTCAGATCAGCTTTTATCTTGCCGCTGGGCGTGCGGATCACAAAGCCCTTGCGAACGAAATAGAAGGCGAAACGGGTGATGCGATAGCTGTTCATCGTTGCGACGATCCGCTGGCGCAGGGCCGGAATGGCCTCGATATCGTCGTGCTCGATAATCAAACTTGGCAGCTCGCGCTCAGGCAGGGCGGGCGGCACCACGACGCAAAGCGCGCCTCCGAGTGCTTGACTGAGTGAGAGAGCAATATCGTTCGTATAGTAGACATTCCCCTCATACAGGAATTTCTCGCTCAGGCGTCCGATATGGAAAAGTTCGCCTTGATGGAGAAAGCCAAAATCCTGCGTGCGGAGATACCGTTTGCCGTCGCGCTCGACAAAGCACTGGGCATTGCGAAGCGGACTGTTGAAATAGCCGATACTGACGCTGGGACTATCGATCCAGATTTCACCGACCGTGCCTTCAGGCAGAAAAGTTTGATGCTCGGGCTCGACGATATGGATATGCTGGTCCTCATGGGGCGTGCCACAGCTTGCGAGAACGGAAACGGTCTCGCGGTCAGCCTCGCTGCCTGGATTGGCGAGCGGCAAAGCCTTGCCGTGACTCAGGGCCTCGCGATCGAATGCGACAAGACTGACACCGGCGCCCTTGCGCCCGGAGGTCACGAGCAATGAGTTTTCGGCCAGTCCGTAACACGGGTAAAAGGACCTGCCTCGGAACCCCTGTTTTTCGAAACGCGTCACGAATCTTTCCAGCGTATCCGGACTGATATTCTCCGATCCATTGAAGGCGATGGTCCAGCGCGAGAAGTCCCAGTCAGGCGAAATGTCCTTCTCTGGCAGGCGGGCGCAATAGCGATATGCAAAGTCCGGGCCGCCGGAAATGGTTGCGCCATATCGGCTGATCGCCTGGAGCCAGCGCGATGGCTTCTCGATAAACTTGTCAGGACCCATGAAGTAGAAGGGATTGCCCGCAGCCAGTGCAGGCAGCACCGCGCCGACCAGACCCATATCATGGGTAAACGGCAGCCAGCTTAGCCCGGTATCATTGTCCTGATACTGAAACGAAATGAGTTGCGTGTGGATATTATGGCAGATGTTGCGATGGGTGAGGCAAACCCCTTTAGGGTTTTCCGTCGAGCCCGATGTATACTGGATGACGGCCAGTGTATCGGATGTAAGCGCGACAGGCTCGTCAATGGGCACCGCCTTGAGAGCGCTCTCAAGCGGAATCCACTTCAGGCTACTTTTGGCGGCCTGCCCCTGATGAAAGAGGGTGAGTGTATCGCGTTTGCCCAGCACAGCTTTCGCCTGACTGTCCTGCAAAATGAAAGCAAAGCGTTCCGTGGCCCCGATGGCGCTGGGATAGACACCTGAAACAGGCACGTGCCCTGCATACAGGCACGCAAAGAAAGCCACGATATATTCGATGCTGTTTTCGAAGAGGAGAACGACGTGGGCGCCCTTGGGCAAGGTACGTGCAAGATGGGCACCCGCCGACGCGGCGCGCTCATGCAACTCGATGGCGCTGAGCGTGTCGGTGACATTCTCTCCATCACCGAGGAAAAGGAAGATCGGATTTTCCTTTTTTGTCAGACGACGCAGTCTGAGCAGATCGACGAGCGTGCGCTCGTTCCAGGCGTCCGCTCCGACAATGGCTTGTTCGTCTTCATACATCGTGTTGAACCTGTTCGGTCTCTTCTTCGGGGATGGAAGCCTGCGCCGTGAGCTGCGCCGTGAGCTGCGCCGTGAGCTGCGCATGTAGCTGATCGCAATAGCTCATGACATGCATGGGCGTGATCAGACGCGTGCACTCGAATTGTCTGGGAGTATCGGCGTGCCGCGGGCAGAACAGAAGGTTGTCGTGCTGGAACGGCGTTCTGACATCATGCCAGCAACTGTTGCAGACATGAGGGTTGAATATCCGATACGGGGTCTGGAATTCATTCGACGGGTGGGTAAACCCGCTGATCATGACAACGGGGGTTCCTGCGGCCCATGCCAGCCAGGACAGCCCGCTGGACAATCCGATAAAAAACGCAGCATGACGGAGCCAGTAGGCGCGCTCGGAGAGCGGTCGATCCCCTGTTTCATCCCGGGTGCCGTGCGGGATATAGTTCCAGTGGTTGCCATGGCCCCCAACATGGTTTTTGTCGATGCAGACAACCTCGTACCCGAGTTCGTGCAAATGGGCGATCACGGTGGACCAGCCGATTGGATTATTCCAGTATTTGCACTGGCTGGAGGCTTGGGTTGCTATGACGACATAGGGCTTGTCGATGGGGCGTTCATTGACCGGCCATTGGACGATCCGCGGCGGGATTTCCCCATCATCAACACCAAGAATGTGGGCTGCCGTGCGGTGTAAACCGACCAGCCTGAAATCTGAGGGCTGCCAGTTATGGTCCTCATCCTGGAAGAAAAGGCCGATGTAATAGGTGGCGTAGAACCTTTCCCGGTCGGCTTCATATTCGGCAAAGGTGCAGCACCGGATGCCGGCATACTGCCCCGCGAAAAGCTTGCAGGCATCTGCGCTCATGCCCACCGTCAAGCGGCAATCGTGTTTCTCCTGGAATTTAACAGCGTAGGAGAACCATCCGATCGCATCGCCCAGCGTACCACCCGGGAGAAGGATCGCCACGTCGCGGTCTCGGCAATCATAGTCATGGGTGAGTACTGTTTCATTCGTATCGAGCGACTCAATCTCGATACGTGTCCGGATGAAATAACGTTTTGCACCCAGGATGGTGCAGTTGCTCGCTTCCTCATTGTAGAGATAGAGAGAGCGCTCGATGTCCATGATTTTCACGCGCCAGCGTCCGGAAGGAACGCTGATGCGTGCGCCGGCATTGAAATCGAACGCGATGTTATGAGAGACTTTTTGGGTCAAATCGGGCGATGGGTCTGGAAAAGCTCTCCCATCAGATGGTTTCGCCGAGCTATTTTCAGCTGTGGCAACCTTGTCCGACGGGTGCTCCTGTCCGAATTGCGTCGATGTTGCATCTTCTCGCGAAGCAACCGCGCTTTCACTTGCCGCGGAAGATACCGTGTCCGCTGAGTCGAAGTTCAGGATTGAGTCGATGATCGCATCAATCTTGCTCATATCAGCCTCGATCCTGATGGTCAGCGATGACTTGATCGATCGTCGTCGCGACCTGTTCGAACGAAATCAGCTTTGTGCACTCGAAGTCGCGCTCTGTATTGGCATGACGGGGGCACCACATGTAATTGGTACGCTCGAACTCGACGGTTACGTCATTCGAGCAGCTGTTGCACACATTCCGGTTGATCACGCGATAGGGCGTCTCGAATTCGTTTAAAGGCTCGGTAAAGCCGCTGATCATGATGACCGGGCAGCCGCTTGCCCATGCCAGCCATGACAGCCCACTGGAAAGACCGATAAAAAACGAGGCGTGCCGCAGCCATCTGGCCCGCTCGGCAAGGGGAATGGTGCCCGTCATATCTTCGACGCCATGCGGGATATGATGCCAGATTGTGCCCTGACCTGAGACGCGATCGCGATCAATACAGATCACGCGGTAACCTCTTTCTTTCAGGTAGCGAATGGTCCGGTACCAACCTTCAGGATTATTCCAGTATTTGTTGTGCCCCGTCGCCTGGGTGGCAATACAGACATAAGGCTCTTCGATAGGACGCCCACCCTCGGCGATACGGATCGACGGCAATCTTTCCCTTATCGGCAGTCCCAGTATATATGCAGCGGTCACGGCGAGCCCGACCTGACGGTAATCCGTGGGTTGATAATCGCGATTGAGGTCGTTGAAAAAAATCAGAACCTTGTAGCGCGCATAAAAAGGGCGCTCCAGAATGGAAGGGTCGTCAGTGACAGTGACCGCGTCATTCTGTCCTGCGAACAGGTCGGCAAGCCCTGGCCGCACGAGGCAGTGCAAACGGCAGCGATGTCTGGCGGCAAATTCCTCGACATGGCCCATCCAGGCAAGGTGATCACCCACACCACCAAGGTGCATATCGACAAGGACGTCCCTGTCGACCAGGTCGAGCTGATGCTCGAACACCGTCACGCCCTTGCGTGATACTCGCAACGCGAACGGGACATAGTATCGCTTGGTACTGCAAACTAGCCCTCCGGAGAGATCCTGAGAGAAAAGCAGTGTGTGTGTGCCGGTATCCCTGATCTCGGCGTGCCACTCGCCGGGGGGTAAACCGATGCGACAGCCATCCTGAAAATCGTAGCAGATACCCTCAGGGCCCACCTGACTTGGCGTATTATCCATAATGGTTGCTCTCGATTATCCTGCCTGCACACGCATATTATGACTGTCCAGTATCTCACGATAGACCCGCAAAACAGATTCTCTAATCGCTGCAACAGAGTACTGGCCGGCGGTCTTTTCGGCTTCATCCAGCATTTTCTCGATGTATGGCTGCGGTGCGTTACTCCTGAATCCCGAGATCAACTGTGCCAGGCAGTCAACAATCTCCTCACATTGTTCCGGCGAAAACCAGTAGCCGTTGCGATGAGAGGCATAATCCTTGCCGCCCGTTCCATGAAATCCGACCAGCGCGCAACGCGAAGCCATGGCTTCCAGTGGTGTGAGTGGAAGTGCCTCTTGCCTCGACAGGGCAAGGAAGATGGCTGAATGCCCCATTATCTCGGCAATTTCGCTCTGAGGCATTTTTTCAAGCAGTTGCCACGGTACATCTGCAGTCTCGGGATATTTAAGGTGCAGCATGGACATGATAACGAAATAGATAGGCGAGTTTACGCCCTCCGCCGGCCACTTGCCTGGATTTGTAGCGATACAGAGATGCTTCTGTCGGGGATGGAATAACGTGGTATCCACAGAATTCGGTACGGAATAGACGCGTGGGACCCCCAGGATAGAACTCACCGATCGCGCAGCCTCGCGACCTGTAACAATGAAATGTTCAAAACCCATATCAAGTAGTTTTTCTCCACTCTTGTTGTAGCTGTAGAGATAAAACGGATTTTGACAGAATAATACCTTAGTCCCATCAAAAGGCATTTCTGCCATTTCAAGGATAAATTCCTTAAGGACCTCGGGAAAGACCAGTATGTCCTCTTTGCCCGCTTCGAAATTGTCGCACACCCTGACATTGGCAGGAATATCCATCCAGGTGGGCTTGCCTGCGGGCTGATAGACCTCGACCTCGTAACCGTTATCCGCGAGGATTGCAGCGTGCTGATAGGTGACCTTGATCCCCCCGGAGATGATATCCGGACTGAAAGGGGTGAGAAATATTATCTTGGTCATAAGGGGGCCTTTCCAGAGGATGGGGGAGCGTCAAGTCAAATATGGAAAGGCTTGGGCGTGACGAATCCCTGAAAGAGACTTTTCTGCCGGCCTCGCTTGAACAAACACGTTCTGCATACGTGATTACACAAAATAGTTATCGGCCGATTGGAGCTGCGATAGATCCTTCCCGGGAGAATATTGAAACGAACATTAATGATAATCACCCGGGAGATGGTTGGGGAGGATAACGATAGTCGGTTCCTGTTATTGTGGCTGATAGAAAAATGCCATCGTAGAACGTGTAATAACAATCAGTATCATCTCGCGCAAAAGAAGATTTATAACATTTAATGAATGATAGTTCATCATTAACTCGTTTCTGTTTATTAACGATGATGGTTTTACGATTTGGTTCCATCGTTATTTAGTATCAAAAAAGTGAATATTTTATACGAAGATATAATGTTTGCATTACTCCATCCGTCGTGACATCGATTGTTTGTTAATCGATAACTAAATCACTCCACACGGGGTGATCGATATCAAGAGCGGTAGCGACCATATTCGAGTAGCCCCAGTCGTGCCGGGAGCGGTGAACGAAAGCGTCAAACCGCCTTATAAGAGGATTTGAGATGGCTATTACGTCTGACGTCAGACCATCGGGCGCAACGATACAACTCTCAGGGGGCACCTACAGTGTTCTCAGCGGTGCCACCCTTCTCGTGCAGGGGGGCGGGCGTCTACACTAATGGTGCAATCGTCTCCGGGTTCGGCGACGGGTCGAGGAATTCGGGCTTCATCCCCGGGCAGTCCGGCGGAACGAACTACCCTGCACTTCTTCTGGCTTCCGCGGGGGGTATTGTGTCGGCTTCTACCGTCGGTTTCGGCGGTGTCGGCATGGCAGTCTATAATGGTACCGTCATGGGCGGTACGGCGTTTGACAGCGGCTCATTTGTTGCGGCGAACGGTGGCGTCGTCAGCGGGGTCGATATCGGGTCGAATGGTGGCTTGCTTGCCTCCACTGTTTCCGGAGAGGGTGGTGGGGCCGGTTTGGTGCTCAATGCCCATGTACATTCAGGCGGCTATGCCCTGGCTGGTGGTGGTTTTACCATCAAAGGACAGGACTTTGCGGGTAAAGGTGTTATTTCTAATGGTACTTTCGACGTAGGCTCCACCGAGATACTCGTATCGGGCGGGTCTGATTTGGGCAGTATTTTTGCTGGCACACAGATTGTCGGCTCTTCTGGTTGGACCACCTCGAATATTTTCAGTGCCGGCACACAGATGATTTCCTCCGGCGGGATCGCGACCAGTTCAGTGGTCTCGGCAGGTGGTCGTATCGAGATTTATTCGGGTGGTTCCGCCAATACGGTGACGGTCGGCTCCGCCGGATCGCTGCATGTCTATAATGCCGGACGTGTGGATGCCATGAAGGTCCAGTCAGCTGGCGAAGCTTCTGCCGAGGCAGGGGGAGTGATCTCCAACCCAACCGTCAGTGCGGGGGGCACGTTGACACTTGAGTCGGGCGCAACGCTCATCAGCGGTACCATCATCGGTACGACAGCGGATGGCAGTTACGGTGGCCTTCTTGTCGTGCACTCGGGGGCTGTGCTGAGTGGCTCTCTGACCATGGGATGGAAGAGTCGTCTTGATATCAACAGCCTTCGTTACGATCCCACTTATCAGGTCACTGCCACCAGCACGACTGTCACGATCAAGGACGCGTCGGGTAAAGTCATCTGGAGCGGTAACATACTCCCGTGGCAAGGCGTCGGGTACCATCTTGAAGAGGATCCGAACGACGGTAGTACCTATCTTGTGTATGACAAGTGCTTCCTTAAGGGCACCATGATCCGAACCGCGAATGGGGATACTGCGGTCGAGGATCTCGTTGTTGGTGATCGGGTAATAGCTCTCGTCGATGGCCATGAGGTGATGCGCGAAATCATATGGACTGGCCATCGTTCCACGGCGACCCGTCCCGGTTTGCATGATGACGAAGCGGGTTATCCTGTACGCATCCGGCGTCATGCGTTGGGTGAGAATGTCCCGAACAAGGATCTTCTTGTCACGCCGGAACACGCCATGTTCCTTGATGGAGCATTCGTGCCTGTTCGTATGCTCGTCAATGGTCGCAGCATTTTCTATGACCGCACGATTACGCATTTCGATTACTATCATATCGAAACAGATGAACACTCAATAATCTGGTCTGATGGTGCTCTGAGTGAAAGTTACCTTGACACAGGTGATCGAGCTATCTTCTCTTCGAACAGTTCCATTGTGCATCTGCTGAATGCCCCAGCGAGCGACTGGGATCGGGATGCGGCAGCTCCGCTGAGAGTCGACCGTGCTTTCGCCGAGCCACTTCATGTGCGGCTGATGGAAAGGGCCCGTGCGCTGAATCTGGAATCGGTCTTGCCTCCTGTTCCGACCACGAATGATCCGGATCTTTGTCTGATCGACCCCGCCGGGCAGGTGTTTCGCGCGCTCCGGACAGTCAATCTTTCATATATCTTTATGGTGCCGGCAGATATTGGTGAGGTTCGTATCGTATCACGCACGGCGCGCCCGGTAGATATGATAGGTCCGTTCCTGGATGATCGCCGCCACCTCGGCGTGCTGGTTGGCAAGATCCAGGTGTGGGAAGCCGAGAAGACCCATTCAATTGATGTGCATTTCGCCACAGATGAGCTTCCTGGGTGGGCTAATCGCGAAAACGGCGAACATCGTTGGACCACGGGTGATGCTGTCTTGCCTCTGGCGGATCTGCGCCCTGGCGAGGTCGTCATGCTCTCGATCGAAATACTGGCCGGTGGCCCATATCCCGAAGAGAGCACGGCTCTGAACCGGCAGTTGGCCGCAGGCTAACTAGGTGGGCGCTTCAGGACACACGACGGAACAATGCGCCGCGTATTGTTCCGTCGTGTGATTCTGACGTTCAGATATCAGGTATTCTTCGGCTATATGTTTTTACTTACTTGGCAATCTGTGGATTTTCATGGGTTTTACGAGATCTTCACGTTTAATTCAAGATATTGTCTTTGCTTAAAAGAAATCAACGCATTCGGCCTGGTAGAGAAATAATCTTTGGTTTTCAGGGCATTATGTGAAATTTCTGAGGATGGTTTGGTTTTTGCAAATGAAAAACCAGTTTTACCTATAATAAGTTCTGATATATAGCGGCGTTGCTTATCGAATTCTTCTATGTCAGGAAATGATTAGTTAAGTAATTGTGAACGAACTCATGGTGCGTGCAGGATTTTCCTGAATTCGTGCTCATGGCATGGCCTGTCTCGCTGCAAATGCCGAGGCGCGGTGCATGCTGGAGGCGTTCCTGGCGGAGGATGGCAGGTGGGTATAACCTCAGCGTGTTTGAGCGGCAACGCGTCGATCATCAAGACGGGGCCGGCATCATATCAGGTGCTCAGTGGTGCAACGCTTATCACCACAGGTGCGAAGTATTCGACATCGAATGTCTACGTCGAAGGTCTTGGCCTGGGGGGAACCAATAATCCCGCCATGCTCATCGCCTCTGCGGCAGCTGTTGCCTATGGCGCGACCGCCGTCTCCGGTGGCGTGGTTCTTGCCGGCGGCAAGGGTATGGTTGCTGGGGGAACCGCGTATAACAGTGGTGGTTTCGCTGCCATTAATGACGGTGTTGTAAGTGGTGCCACGATTGGCAACCTTGGTGGTGTGCTTGCCAGCAAGATGTCCAATTATGGCGGCTCGGCCGGTCTTGTGATCGATACCCATGTGCAGTCGGGTGGTGTTGGCCTTGCCGGTGGCGGCTTCACGCTCAAGGGCCAATCCTTCGTCGGTCCGGGGGTTATCTCCTCCTGCAAGTTCGATATCGGGTCAACCGAGGCGCTTGCCAGTGGTGGTACCGATATTGGTAGTATTGTCGGTGGTACGCAGCTGGTTTCAGGGGGCGGTTCGGCAGTCAACACGCTGTTCAGCGCCGGTACGCAGCTCCTTGGTGCTGGCGCGTGGGCGAGTGGCTGTGTCGCCTCAGCGGGTGGGCTTATTCATGTAGGCGGTGGTGCTCGCAGCATTGCCACCACGCTTGGCGCTGGAGGCAGTCTCGTCGCGGACGCCTCTGCGACCGTCAATACATTGACTATCCAGGCTGCGGCAGCTGCAACGCTCAGGGCGAAGTCCTACATGACCACCGCTCTTATCGCTGCGGGTGGTACGTTGCGGGTGGATTCCGGGGCGACCCTGACCAACGCCGTCATCTCCGGTATCGCGAAGGAGGGTGACGGCACGGGTGGTCTGCTGATCGTACAGTCTGGTGCCGTCCTTACCGGGATCACGATCGGCTGGAAGGGACGTATCGATGTCGATACGCTCAACTGGACCGACGGACAGCGCATCATTTACGGCAACAATACGATCAGTATTGTTGATGCAGCAGGAAATATCGTCTGGAGCGCCGACGTGCGCGGTATGAAGGGCAATTCCGCTACCGATTATCACCTCGAGCGCGATCCGGTGGATGGCAGCACGGTTATTGTCTATGACAAGTGCTTCCTGAAGGGGACCCTTATCCGGACTGATTGTGGCGAGATACCCGTGGAGGATCTTGCCGTTGGCGATCGGGTGGCTGCTTTGGTGGACGGCAAGACCGAGTTCCGCGAGATTGTGTGGATGGGTCATCGTTCAACGATTGTGCGGACATGGCTTGAGGATGACGAGGCTGGATATCCAGTGCGTATCCTGCGCAACGCACTGGGTGAAAACGTTCCCAGCAAGGATCTTCTGGTAACGCCCGAACATGCGATGTACCTCGACGGCGCTTTTGTGCCTGCGCGTATGCTGGTGAATGGCCGGAGCATCTACTACGATCACTCGATCACGCATTTCGATTACTACCACGTCGAGACAGATGCACATTCCATCATCTGGGCAGATAATGCGCCGAGTGAGAGCTATCTTGATACCGGTGATCGCAAGCGTTTTGCGCAGCCCGGCGCGGTTGTCCATATCCTGAATGCTCCGGAAGCTACTTGGGAAGGTGACGGCGCAGCGCCACTGCGTGTCGATCGCGCATTTGTCGAACCGCTCCATGCTTCGCTCGCCCATCGTGCGGCATCGCTGAACCTGGGCTCGGTAGTGCAGCAACCCGAAGTGACTGAGGATCCCGACCTTCATCTCGTTGATGAAAAGGGGCGTATCATGCGCAGGATGCGCGTCGTGAACCGCTCAAGCGTCTTCATGCTCCCCCCGGATGCCAAGCGCGTTCGTCTGGTGTCGCGTGTGTCCAGGCCCGTTGATGTTGTTGGTCCGTTTTATGATGATCGACGCCATCTTGGTGTGCTGGTGGGTGACATCCAGATATGGGAATCCGACAGGACGCGTCACCTTGCGGACCATCTGACTGATGAAAGTCTCGATGGCTGGGCCAATATTGAGGATGGTCGCCAACGCTGGACGACAGGTTCTGCAATGATTGATCTCAGTGATCGGCAGCCGGATGCGGTTTGTATTGTAGCAATTGAAGTTTTGGCAGGCGGCCCATATCTTGTTCATGCCCCTGCCGAGCAGAACGAAGCCCGGGTGGGCTGAGTCTCTCCAATCAGCTCTCTCTCCGGAGAGGGATCCTGGGCGGCCGTTTCGGCCGCCCCGTTTGCGTTTAGGGATTGTTATAGATGTTTCATGTTACGGCCCTCCGTTACGCTCGACGGAATCCACAATCCCTGGCATTCGACAGCCTTGCTCAGGACTGGACCTACGCTGAGCTGGAGCGCGATGTAACGTCTGTTGCTCTTGCTCTCGACAAGCTACGAGAGGCTGAACCCAGACTGGTTGGCATACACTGCGGAAATCTCTACTGGCACTGGGTCTTCACCCTTGCTCTCGCCTCCCTGGGTCTTGCCAGTGCGTCCTTTCCCGAGAGCTCTGATCCGTCATTTCTGCGCGACGTCCAGTTGCTCGATCCCGATATCATGATCTCGATGGGAGGCTTGTCTCTTCAGGACGTGCAGGTACTCGAGATCAATCAGCGCTGGCTTGACCGGGTGCGTCAGACCGATGCGAAACCGTGCAATTACGCCACAGACTATGATGCTGTCTGCCGCTACGCGATTGCCGCCGGTACAGATGCGGAGAGACAGGTGCTTGCCATGTCTTTTCGTCAGGCTGAAGTGGCGATCATGCATATGGTCATGCAGGACCAGACACTGAGTGCGGTCGCCGCCATGCAGCCGCATATCCTTTCAACGATCGGAGTAATCTCCCTTACCGGGTTCGTTGTTGGTTGCACCGGGCTATGCAGTGGATCGCCGCTCAATTTTGTCAATCATACCGACATAGGCATCCTCATTGCGCGGAAGATCCCCACAGTCGCCGTCGTGACACCCAGTCATCTTGCGCACATCCTTGAAGTCCTGCCACCCGGAATGAAGCCTCTTGATACACTGAGGCTCGTTGTGACCGGTGGTCGTCTCAATCACGTGCTGCGTGGCAAGGCGCTGGCAAAACTCACGCCTCATGTTGTCTGTGCTTATGGCACTGATGAATGTGGGGCGCTGGCAATCGGCCATGCCTCGAATCTCACCGGCGATGATGTTGTCGGGGAAGTTCTTCCATGGGTGACGCTTCAGATCGTTGATCAGAGCGATGCGCCTGTCGCGCAGGGCCAGGAAGGTATTGTTCGCACGAGAAGTTCCGGGCTTCTGAACGGGTATGTCAGTGAAAGATCAGGTCAGTCGCGCCGCTTTTCCGAGGGATGGTTCTACCCCGGTGACCGTGGACGTATCGCTGATGATGGCATGCTTTGTATCACTGGGCGTGTGGATGATCTGGTATCGATTGGCGGCGAAAAATTCGATCTTGGCGTCGTCGATGACATCGCACGGGATATGCTTGAAACGCGCACACTCGGTAGTTTCCTGTCGCTAGACGAGACCGGGCGCATGCGTATCAATATCGCCATTGCCTCATCTTCGGAATTCGATACCGAGCGCCTCGCGCAGGCACTACGAGCCTTTTATCCGACGTTGCCGCCCGTCCGCGTGATGTCGGTTGATCATATTCCGTGGTCGCTTGATGGCCGTGTCGATCGCGAACGGCTCTCGAGTGCATTCTATCGTTCCGAGAGTGCGAACGGATAAGCAGAAGTACTCGTCAAACTGGTTCGACCCACAACAATATGCGCGGGACCTGCTGTCCTGTTAGCAATAAAAAATATAAGTAAGGTTCGAGTTAACATATGTTGCGCAATAAAAAATCTGATATCGCCATCATCGGGATTGGATGCCGACTGGCACCCAATATCACCAATGTTGACGAGCTCTGGTCATTTCTTTGCGCCGAGGGGGAAGCGGTTACCGATATCCCGGAGGAGCGTTGGAGCGTCAAACGCTTCTATGCCGAGGAAATCGAGTCCCCGTCGAAAACCTATATGCGCAGGGGGAGTTTTCTTAAGCGCAACATACATGAATTCGAACCGCTCTTTTTCGGAATCTCGCCGCGTGAAGCGCAGATCCTCGATCCCCAGCAGCGCCTGCTGCTTGAGGTGACGTGGGAAGCCATGGAGACGGCGCGTGTTCTGCCGTCTCGTCTGTCCGGTCACAAGACGGGTGTGTTCATCGGTATTTTTGCAATTGATGCCCATGCACACACATCGAGCCCCTATAATCTACCGACCGTACGTGACCATTTTGCCGCTACGGCGACGCCTTCAACCATGCTCTCTGCCCGTCTGGCGCATGTGTTCGATTTCCAGGGACCATGCATGTCGATCGACACCGCATGTTCGTCGTCCCTTGTGGCCCTGCACCAGGCCTGCCGTGCCTTGAATGAAGGCGATATCGATGTTGCCATCAGCGGCGGTGTCAGCCTTATGGGATGCCCCCAGACGTCGATTTTCATGTCCAAGGGGCATTTCATCGCGCGTGACGGTCGCTCGAAAAGCTTCGATGCCGCAGCCGATGGTTATGGTCGTGGCGAAGGCAGCGTGGTGTTCATTCTCAAGCGTCTGGAAGACGCCGAGCGCGATGGTGATACAATTCATGCCATCGTGGGCGCAACCGGCGTCAATTCGGATGGACGCACGCAGTTTCTGACGTCGCCCGATGCTGGCGCGCAGTCGCGTCTCATGACCGAGGTTCTGGAACGTGCCGATGTCGATCCGCGTGACGTGGCCTATGTCGAGACGCATGGCACCGGAACGCCGGCAGGTGATCCGATCGAGACCTATGCGCTGTCGCAATCCATTGCGCGTTTCAAGAACGAGAAACTCGTTATCGGTGCGGTCAAGGCCAATCTTGGTCATACCGAAGCAGCAGCCGGTGCGCTTGGTACGCTCAAGGCGGCACTCTGCCTGCGTCATCAGGCGGTCCCCCCCCAGCCAGGGCTAAAGACGATCAACCCCTCGATCCATCTGGACGAGTGGAATCTGGAGATCCCGCGCGGCTCGACACGATCGCTCGGTGAGGGGAAGATCGCGCGTTTTGCAGGCGTCAACTCGTTTGGTTACGGCGGTACCAACGCCATTGCGGTCCTGCGTCGCCCCGATGACAAGGCCCCTGTTCGCAGCGGGCACAAGGCTGCCCGTCGCATCAATGGCAAGATTCCATTTCTGCTCACCGCGTTTTCCAAGACATCGCTACCGCTTATGGCCGCAGCTTATCGCGAGCGTCTCGATGGCGAGGCACAGCCTGCTCTGGGCGATCTTGCTTTCAGTCTCGCCACGTCACGCACCCTTTTCCGTCATCGCCTGCTTGTCATGGCGCGTGACGAACAGGAACTGGCGGACAGGCTTGATGCCTATCTGAAGGACCAGCGCGAGGAAGGGATGTTCCAGGCAACGGTCGAGGCAGAGTCCGGCCGTGGCATGGTGTTTGTCTATTCCGGCGTCGGCCCGCAATGGTGGGGTATGGGTCGTTACCTGCTGCGTGAGGCGCCGCAGGCTGTTCTGGACAAGGCGCGCGCCTGTGACGCCTTGTTTGAGGCGTTGTCAGGTTATTCGATCTGCGAGGAAATCCTGCGTGAGGAGGCCGATAGTCGTATCGACAACACGGCCATTCTTCAGCCCGCCATTTTCCTGATCCAGGTTCTCGTCACCGAATATCTGGCCTTGCAGGGTATTCTGCCGGATGCCGTGGTTGGTCACAGCATGGGCGAGGTTGCTGCCGCCTATGTCTCTGGCGGCCTCAGCCTGGAAGACGCCGTCACCGTTATCTATTACCGCAGCAACCTTCAGGGTACGCTCGACGGCACAGGCCGCATGCTTGCTGTGGGCCTGTCCGCAGAAGCGGCAGCCGAGCTGATTGCGGCGGAAGCACCGGAACTCTGCGTAGCTGCCGTCAACGCACCGACCACCTGCACACTTGCAGGGCCGGAGGAGGCGATACGCCATCTGGCCGCGCATCTCACGCAAAAGGGTCTGTTCAACCGCGTTCTGAATGTGGATGTTCCCTTCCACAGCGCCGTGATGGACCGGATCGAGGGGGATCTCAAAAAGGCTCTCTCACGGCTCGCACCGGGTGCGGCATCCACGCCATTTTATTCGACAGTCTATGGCAAGCTTGCCGATGACGACCACCGGGCAGATTCTGGCTACTGGTTCAGCAATGCCAGACAGCCTGTCCTTTTTGCCTCCGCTATTGAATCGTGTCTGGCCGATGGTTTTACGCAGTTTGTCGAGATCGGGCCGCACCCGGTCATCGGGCGTGCGCTGAAATCCGTCGCGGACAAGCAGCAGGCCAAGCTGAGTGTCATCAGCACCCTCAACCGGCAGGAAAGTGAGGCAAAATGCCTTGAGAATGCCGTTGCCAATATCATCCTGCATACGGCGCGCCTCGATTGGGCAGCCATTACAGGAGGGACGCTGATCGACCTGCCGACCTATCGTTGGTCACGCGAGGTTTTCCACGCGGAAAATGAGCGCGAGCGACGGTTCCGCCTGGGCGGAACGGGTCATCCGCTGATCGGCTTTGGTGCCATGACACCGGGGAAATCCTGGGTTGTTGATCTTACCGAACTGAGCGTGCCCTGGCTCAAGGATCACTGCATCGACAATGTTGTGCTTCTGCCTGCCGCGGGATTTATCGAGTCCGCTCTGGCGGTCGGTCACGAGATCGAGGGTCAGACAGGTGTCGTGCTCGAAAACCTCGAGATCATGGCGCCGCTGGTGGTGCAGTCGGGCGATAACCCGATCCTGTATCTCGATTATGACGAGAGCCGCCGTGCGCTTCGCTTCCACAGCGCCAAGGAAGAATTCTCTGAAATGTGGATCGACCACGGCAAGGTCGATATCCTCTCCGCAGCGCCGTGGCCCATGCCGGTCATCGACCGTGCGATGGTCGAGCAGGCACTCGAGCAGGGCGTGGATGGGGCCGGGCTTTATGAAAAGATCCGCAATCACGGCTTCCATTACGGGCCGCGTTTCCAGACCCTGCAGCGCCTTGCTGTGCAGGATCGGGTGGCCTATGCGCATATCGGCCTGACTGAGGACGAACTGGGTTCGGCAGAAGCCTATTATCTGCATCCGGCCCTGCTTGATGGCGCAATGCATGCGCTGATCGGGCTCGTTCCCGAGAGCTTCTCTGATCATATGTATGTGCCAGTCGGCTTTGATCGTCTGAGCTGCTTCGGCATGGGCACGACCGAGGTGCTGGCACGGGTCGAGATCACGGCTATCACCAGGAGCCAGATCGAGGCCTCACTGCGCCTCTACTCCACGACCGGTATGCCGGTCGCCGAGGTCAAGGGCATGCGCCTTGCCGAAGTGCCGCGCATCCACAAGGAAGCCGCCGCACGCGTCGAGACGCAGGAATACTACACCAGATGGATTGAGTCCGAGGCGTCGATCCTGTTTGCCGAGCCCAAGACCGTGCTCCTCGTTGGGCACAAGAGCACGGCACAGAAGAAGCTCTGTGCCTTGTTCGAGGAAAATGGCGTGACGGTTCTCTCGACGCCGCGCAGCGGAGAGATCACGCCTCAGACAATCGGGCTTGAGGCGGGCCTGACGCTGGATGCCATCATTTACATGGCAGGCCCGACCCCCGACGCGGATTTCGAAAAGCTCGTCGGACAGATCGACGACATGGTGACGTTTGGCACCCGTCTCCTGATGGAGGGGCAGGACAAGCAGCCGAAATTCATCTACGTCTCTGAGAACGCGATCTTCTTCGACCCGGAAGATGTGCTGGCCCACAAGGCCAAGGTGCACCCGGATGGGGCCGCGCTGGTCGGGTTCTTCAAGGGGCTGGTCGATGAGCGTCCCGACCTTCAGGGCAAGGTCGTCGATGTCGATACGCTGGCCGGTCAGGAGGCGCTGACGGCGCTCGCGGCTGAAATCCTGCACGAGGATAACGAGGCGGAAGTCGCCCTGCGTGAAGGACGCCGTTTCACACCGCGTTTCATGCCTGTCGAAGGGCAGCCGGATCGCCCGCTTGCGCAGCTTCCCGGTACGCCGGGCATCAAGTTGGAGAAGAGCCGTACGGGCACGCTCGATGGCCTGTATTACAAGGCTTTCGATGTCCGCCCACCGGGACGTGGCGAGATTACCATTCGCGTGCTGGCCACATCGCTGAACTTCAAGGACATGCTCAAGGGCATTTCGGTCCTGCCCGACAAGTTCCTGCTCGATACCTATCACACCACTGAAATGGGCATGGAGTGCTGCTTCGAAGTTGTGGCCGTTGGTAAGGGCGTCAAGAATTTCGAGGTGGGCAAGCGTTATCTGACCTGTCATCCGGGATGCTTCACCTCGCATATGACACTGCCGGTCAAGGGCTTCCGCGTGATGGCGCTCGACCTGTTCGAGACGGCCGGTCGCCCCCTGACTGTTGCCGAGGCAACGGGTCTGCCGATTGCCATTGCGACAGCGCTTTACTGTCTGCACGACCTTGCGCGCCTCAAGAAGAACGAGATCGTCCTGATCCATTCGGCGGCAGGCGGTGTGGGTCTTGCTGCGATCGAAATTGCCAAGATTATCGGCGCACGCATCTTTGCAACGGCCAGCAGTGACGAGAAACGCCAGATCCTGCTTGATCGGGGCTGTGAAGCGGTGTGGGATTCCCGCAGCCTCGCCTTCTATGACGGTATTCTGGAAGTAACCGGCGGTCAGGGCGTCGATGTTGTCCTGAACAGTTCCCCCGGTGAAATTCAGGCCCATAGCCTTGCGCTGCTGTGCAATACAGGGCGCTTTGTCGAAATCGGCAAGAAGGATATCTGGGAAAAGCGCGACCTGTCGCAGTTCAGCTTCAACGGTAACGTGTCGTTCCACGCCTTTGATCTTGACCTGATGATGGCGCGTGATCACCGCAAGGCGGTGTCGATCTTCGACCGTATTCCCTATCTGTCACGCAAGTTCGACACGGTCATTCTGCCGCACAAGGTCTATCCCGCTTCCGAGGTGCGCGATGCCTTCAAGTTCATGTCGTCCTCCAAGCATATCGGCAAGATTCTCGTGTCGTATGAGGATCTGACGAATGTGCGCGCGCAGCGTCAGCCGGTCCGGCCTGTCGATCCGGCGGCTGCCTATCTGGTGACGGGGGGGCAGGGCGGTCTTGGTCTCGCTACGGCGGCCTGGCTGGCGGCCAGTGGTGCACGGCATCTGCATCTGATGGGGCGCAGCGTACGCCGTGACAAGGAAACGCTCGACAAGATCAAGGCCCTGAAAAAGGCCGGTGCCCGCGTTACGCTGCATTATGGCGATGTCAGTGTTTACGAGGATGTGGCCCGTATCAAATCAGCCATTCTCGAGACGGGTATCCCGCTCAAGGGTGTGTTCCACGCCGCAGGTATCCTCGATGACCGACTGATTTCAAAATACTCGGAAGAGAGCCTGCGCAATGTGCTTAAACCCAAGGTACTGGGCGGGCACCATCTAGACGTGCTGACACGCGACTGCCCGCTGGATTACTTCGTGCTCTATTCCTCCATTGTGACGGTCACAGGCAATATCGGGCAGAGCAGCTATCTCGCGGCCAATGCCTATCTCGATGCGCTGGCCAGTGCCCGCCGCAAGGCAGGTTTCCCTGCGGTTTCTGTCCAGTGGGGCCCGATTGCCGAGGTTGGCATGCTGGCCCAGGAAGGCAGTGTCGTGCAGTTCTTCGAGAATGCGGGGTTCCGTCTGCTCGAAAGCAACGAGGCGCTTTCGCTGCTGCCCACGCTCATCAATCGCGACCGCGATACCGTAGCGGCCATGGCGATCGACTGGGAGACATGCTTTGGTCAGCATGGCGCGATCGAGCGTAATCCCAAATTCGCTCTTATCCGGCGCGAGAAAAGCATCAAGAATACCTCGGCGCAGAAGCTGGCCCATCTCCAGAGTCTGTCACCCGAGGAGCGTTACGAGTTCGTGCTGGATAACGTGAAATCGATCCTGGGAAATGTTCTCAAGCTCGAACCAGACAGCATCGATCCGGGCGCACGACCAAACGAACTTGGTGTCGACTCACTGGCTGGTGTGGAAATCCAGACGGCGATCAAGACAGAATTTAATGTTGAGATCTCTCTGCTTGTCCTGTCGCGCAATGAGCCGATACGCGAGATTGCCCGTAACGTGCTGCGTCAGATCAGTCTGAATATGGCCTCTGCCTGAGGCGGGACGGCATCGGGAATGTTTGATAAAAAAGCTGGTGGACGAGAGTCCACCAGCTTTTTTTGATGTCTGACCGTATGAGGGCAGGGCGCTACGCTATTCGTTTTCCATCGTTTCGCCCGGAAGCTCGTCGGGCTCTGCCCACGCAATGGCGCCCACGATCACGCTGGACCCAATGACAAAAAGCTGTGCCGACAGCGGAAGGCCAAGATTGCGCCCGAATACCGGCACAAGCTTGCCTGCAAGCCCCTGCCCAAGCGAGCCAATGGCATAGCTCAGCCCCATGCCGAAGCTGCGCGTGTCCGAAGGGAAGCGCTTGGCGAGATAATGCGGCACAAGGGCAAAGACGCCCGAGGCAGCAAGCCCCATGATCACGGCCGATACCAGCAGAACGGGATAGGTCTCCGCACTCAGGAACGGATAGATTGTAAGGATCACCACAAGCAATGTGCCGATAATCACGCGCAGATCGCCGAAGCGGCTGGCCAGCGCCCCGCAGGACAGCTTGCCCACCAGCGAGCCGATACAGAAACAGCCGATCGGCCAGAACACGAGCGCCGGCGTCAGGTGATGGACATTGCGCAGGATCGTTGGATAAAGGCTGTAGATGGCCGCCTTCTGAAACTCCAGAAACGACATGAGCGCAATGGCCTGCACGGCCGCCAGCGTCAGGATGAACTTGGCCTTAGGCTGGGGTGCGGCACCATTGAGCCCCTTCTGGCGCTCCTGCTTGAGCGTCCATACCGGGCTTTCCTGAACGCCCCACCGTATGAAGAGGGCAAGCACGGCGGGCGCCAGCCCGATAAAGAACAGCAGGCGCCACGAGTAATGCGGCAGAATGACCGCCTGGGCTGCGGTGGCAGCCAGAAACCCGAGTTCATAACCCGACATCATGATGGCTGAGGCCATGGCGCGGCTTTTGCCTGGTACGCTTTCCATCAGGAGCGCTGCGGAAGCCGTCCACTCACCACCAAAACCGATGCCGAAAAGGAACTGGATGACAATCAGGCTGATCAGGCTGTGAGAGAATCCTGTGGCCGCGGAAAACACGCCAAACCACAAGACACCCAGCAGAAACGCCAGACGGCGCCCGTAACGGTCCGCCAGCCATCCCCACCCGGTATTGCCAACGGCACGCCCGATGCTTTGCGCCAGAAGTACCGTGCCCATGGCGCTGATGGTGACCCCGAAATCATGGGAGATGTCGGGCAGGGTGAGCAACAGCGCTGTCTGGTCGAAGGCGTCGAGAAACCAGCCGAGGAAGGCGGCAAAGGTGACGCGCCAGAAGGGTTTGAGCGCGACCAGTGGGGGATAGGTGAGGATCTGGGACAGGTAGGATTGGCGGGCGGAGGCCGACATGGTCTCGTCCTTGAGAGAGGGAGCAGAAAGGAAGCAGGGGTAAAATCGGTTGGGAGCGAAACGGTTCCATGACGCCTTTGGGCCGGCGCGGCAGGGGGGGGGGCGTCTTGGGGGGCGTCAGAGATTATACATAGAGGACTACTTCACTCCTCATTCTGCCTCGGAAGCGCGATGAAATCGAGTCCCGTTTATCACTTGGGGGCGATCGAGGTCCCCGTTAAGCCAGCGATCAGGCAAGCTGAAAGGTCCCGAGCGTTAAGGGCATATTATCATTCATCCTTTAAGCAACGGGTCCTGTCACCCGTGCTGCGAGGAGCGTTGCTGCGTTGCCAAGAGATAGCAGCCCGATCGAAGAGTCTGGGGTGGCGGCGCAGGATACCGCCTTCCTTTCGGATGTCGCTCTCAGGGGATGCGCGCTGACGGTGCCGTCGAGCGTTGGGGCAACCGTTGAAGAAGTCGGGCTGCCCACTTTCCTGTTGTCAGACCTCAATATGACGGAGGCAGACAGAACAGGTGTCAGGGTATCGAGCGTCGCTTTGTCGAGCATCATCCTGCCTGGTCTGACACAGATCGATCTCTCCCATCCGACCGGGACACCGGTAAGTCCCTTGACGATTGATCTTCCCGGATCAGGCGCTTGTCAGCCGGATGCGACGTCCGAAGGCAGGATGGGAGTGCGGTCTCGGCGCTATTGCCGTCAGTCAAGACGTTATGCACCAGTAACGGGGGCGCCCGATCTGCGCTGGACCGGTCGGTATGGCCGCGTGAGTGATCATATCACGCTTATTGGCTGGGATGTGGCCCCGTCCGGATCGCAGGCGATCTATCGCAAGCCAAACGATCGAAGGACATGCCCCAGAGCTGATATTGCCATGCTGGGTGAGCTTTGCCGTCGCATGGCACCTGTTGGAGGGCATTACCGGGCGAGCCTCACGCTCACGGATCCTGCATCTCCGGATTCACACTTTGTGCAGGCCATGCAGGAAGTATTTGTCGAGACCGGCTTTCGGCCGGAGGCTCTGCGCCTGGTTCTTGATGAACGCAGATTTTCGCTCGCCGGGCGTGATGAGGCGCTTTGCCTGGGAGAACTGGTCGATCGGGGAGTCGAGTTGTGGGTTGGGCGTTTCGGTCAGGGTATATCGAGCCTTGCCCTGCTGCGTGAGAAGGCGAATACAGGGTTGATCACCGGGGTCAGCCTTGAAGCTGGATTGGTCTCTGCGCCATCAGGGCTCTGGCGTCTGGCCCAGCAGGGAGAAAGGCACAGCGAGGAACGTCTCGACCCGATTGCATCCAAGTTCTTTTCCGCCACATGCGGCGCTCTGCAGGCTCTTGGAATCCGGACGCATTTCGCCCACATCTCCAGTTCCACACATTATGGTTTTGCCCTCGCTGCAGGGTTTGACGAGATGAGTGGCCTTTGTCCGGAGCTGGAAGGCATTGCGATGGAAGCAAAGCCGCCTTGCGCCTGAAGCAGGGCTGGACGAAACGGCCCGTATGCGACAGGTTCCGCCGGCGTCTCCCATCGCGCGGGTGCGCACCCATAACGTGAGTTTAACTTGCCCTGCAACGCGGTTAGCTGTTCTGCGCTATGGTCAGACAAGAGGGAATAACGAGATGGCGCAAGTGGATACAGTCTACGACAAGTATTTCCAGACAGCTCTGGACGGCCTCAAGGCCGATGGCAGCTACCGGCATTTCGCCGAGCTCGAGCGTCATGCCGGACAGTTTCCCCACGCTTACCATCATGGTCTGAAGCGCGATATCACCGTCTGGTGCTCGAATGACTATCTCGGCATGGGCCAGCATCCGGATGTGCTCAAGGCGATGCATGAGAGCCTGGCCCGCAGCGGTGCCGGTGCAGGCGGCACGCGAAACATCTCTGGCACCAATCACGAGCATGTTGCGCTTGAAAAGGAGCTTGCAGCCCTTCACGGCAAGGAAGCAGCGCTGCTGTTCAATTCGGGTTACCTTTCCAACTGGGCGACACTTGGCACGATCGCAGCGCGCCTCAAGGGCTGCGTCGTGCTCTCTGACGCTGCCAATCATGCCTCGATGATCGAGGGCATACGTCACTCACGCGCCGAAAAGATGATTTTCCGTCATAACGACGTTGAGGATCTTGAGGCAAAGCTCAAGGCGATCCCGCTCGACACACCCAAGATTGTCGCCTTTGAATCGGTCTATTCGATGGATGGTGATATTGCCCCGATCGAGGCCATCTGCGACCTTGCCGATCGCTACAACGCCCTGACCTATCTGGATGAGGTTCACGCTGTTGGCCTTTATGGGCATCAGGGCGGTGGCGTCGCCGAGGAACGCGGTCTGGCACATCGTCTCTCGGTCATCGAGGGGACCTTGGGGAAGGGCTTTGGCGTGGTCGGTGGCTACATCACCGGTAGTGCTGCGCTGTGCGATTTTGTGCGCTCTTTTGCCTCGGGCTTCATTTTCTCGACGGCACTCCCCCCGATGGTGGCAGCAGGGGCACTGGCAAGCATCCGTCATCTGCGCAACAGCCAGAGCGAGCGGGCGGCGCATCGTCAGGCTGTGGCATGGCTGCGCGAAAGCCTCGACCGTGCCGGTATCCCCCATCTGGACAACCCGTCGCATATTGTGCCGGTCATGGTGGGCGATGCGACGCGGTGCCGTGCGCTTTCTGACGCTCTGCTTCAACGCTTTGGTCATTACATCCAGCCGATCAACTACCCGACCGTCCCGCGGGGCACCGAGCGCCTGCGCATCACGCCGGGGCCCCTGCACACCAAGGTAGATATCGACTCCCTCGTCAGTGCGCTGGCCGCATTGTGGCGCGAGCATCGTCTGGCCAACGCCGCCTGAGAGAGGCAACGCATCCCCGCAATAACCCTGAAACGTGTCGGAGTTGTTGCGGGCAATTGATACGATACGCCGTATTCTGCGGCCCGGCCTGCTACCGGAAACTCCTGCCTCACACTCCGTGGCAAGCGCGAGGTCGATGACCCCACTGCAACGAGCGATATCCGGGCGCGTGTTTCACCCGTCAGGTGATTTATTGCCTGATCCGCCATTGTTCGGATCCGTCGGGACGGTATAGGCAGGTCATACATTACCGAACTTCTGTTTCCGCAAGGATATGCCTGATGTTGTCCCTTTCGCGAGCGCCCAATCCGGGTGCCACGGTCCTGACACTCGAAACCAGGTATTCTGTGCGACGGCCTTTTTCATGGTGTCTGCTGATCTGTCTCCTGGTTGGCAGTTTGTGCCTGCAATCAGGGAGCGCGCGCGCCCAGACACAAGCCGCTGCGGCAGTGCCCGATGCGCCGCGCATCACAGCCGATCAGGCGCGGCAACTCGCCTCGGTGCTCAATAACGATGCCAAGCGCCGCGAATTCCTGACGACACTGCAAAATCTCACTCAGGCTCAGCAGGCGGCCAACCCGGCCAACACAACTGAGAAAACCGGTCCAAAGCTCAAACCCGACGGGCTGGGGGCAGAACTGCTTGGTAGTGCCTCCGACTGGACCCATACTGCCAGTGTTCAGGCGCATAGTCTGCTGCGCACAGTCGTGGATGTGCGCGCCATAGGGCCGTGGTGGCGCCATATGCGTAACGATCCGGCGGATCGTCAGGAATCGCTCAAACTGCTGCTCCGCGCCCTGATTCTGGCTGCCGTAAGCACCTGTCTCTTCTATGCGTTGCGGTTTCTGTTACGAGGGGTGCGCAACCGCGTTGAAGCGCTGGCTCGCATCAAGGGGCGTTCTGCGCTGGCGCGTGAAATCGATGATCGTCAGGCCGCAGAGGAGGCAGCCGACGAGGCTGCTCGGGAAGACGCTGAAAGGAAGGCGGGCGAAGGAAGCACCACCACTGGCCAAACCGCTCACTCCGACAATACGGCGCCCTTGGTGCAGGATCACGGAGATGCCTATCAGCAATCCGCTGACGAGGCCTCGCCCCCTGAACAGGAGCGCCCGACCGTTCAGACGGAAGGCTCCTCCGGTGACGCGGCGCCCACCCCCGACACGCAGGATCGAGAGCGTCTGTCGCGTTTGCGGCATCAAGGCGCACTTGCCCGACTGACGCTTGTTCTCAAGCGGCTTCCTTACAGCTTCCTCTGCCTGTTGCTTGACTGTCTGCCGGTGCTGGTTGTGCCTTTCATTGCCTTGCTGATCGTCATTGCCGATCCGGCGGCTGACGAATTCACCACGGCCTTGCTGCGTGCGCTGAGCCTGACGGCCCTGGTGGCTGGAGGGCTGATCATTGCCATACGCACCATTCTTGCGCCCCAGCGCCCCTGGCTGCGTCTTGCCCTGCTCTCCGATTCTGCGGCGAGCTTCCTGTTCGACTGGCTACGCCTGCTGATCCTCACCACAGGTATTTCTGCCGCCGCCCTTGAGACACTCGATGATTGCGGCTTGCCCGACAGGGTGATCGAGGCACTGCTCAAGATCCTGACGCTCGTTCTGCATCTGATGGTGGCGGTCATGATCATCCGCAGCCGCCCCAGGGTCATGCGTTTTTGCGAGCGCAGGGAACGGCGTGGTTTTGGCGTTAGCATGTTGCATCTTTTCGGTCGCACCTGGTGGGTGGTCGCGCTCTTCTTCGACATGGGGCTCTGGCTTGTCTGGGCGGCGGAAATCCATCACGGTTATGCGGCAATCTGGAAGCTTTTTCTGCGCAGTGCTGTGGCGCTGGTGGTCATGCGTTGCGTCAGCATCGTGCTCTACGGGCTGCTGGAACGCGTGTTCCGCTCTGCTCCAGGCTGGGTCACGCTGAGCGAGGATGCACAGACACGCTTCAGCCGCTATTACGCCCCGGCACAGCGGGTCACGTCTGTCATCATCATTGCGCTGACCGTTCTTGCTCTGGCCAGTGCCTGGGGCGCGCCCATCAAGGTTCTGTTTGGTGCCGGTGGGCTTGGCTATCGTCTGGCCTCGTCATCCATGACAGTGCTCATCGCCTGCCTGCTCGGGGTTGTGGTCTGGGAGGCGAGCAACATCATGCTCGAGCGCTACGCCCGCAAGGTCGGCGGGCTTGATGACGGTGCGGCCAGGGTGGCCCGTGTGCGCACATTGCAGCCCATGATCCGTATCGTCCTCATGGTCATTCTGGTGGCTGTCATCGGGCTCACCGTGCTGAGCGAGATCGGCGTGAATGTCGCTCCGCTCCTGGCAGGAGCCTCGATTTTTGGTGTCGCGCTGGGTTTCGGCTCGCAAAAGCTCGTGCAGGATTTCATCAACGGGATTTTCCTGCTCATGGAAAATGCCCTGACGGTGGGCGATGCCGTCACGCTCAACGGTACTTATGGCGTGGTCGAGCATCTCTCGCTGCGCACGGTTCATGTGCGTGCCAATGATGGCTCCATGAACATTTTTCCTTTCAGCTCGCTTGGTCAGATCATCAATTACAACCGCGATTTTGCCCGCGCCATTATCGTGGCCGAGGTCGGGTATGAGACGGATACCGATGAGGTCGTGAAGGTCATCAACGATATCACGGCAGAGATGCGGGCCGATGAGAACTTCAAGGCCCTGATCATCGACGATTTCCAGATGTGGGGTGTGGACGCGCTCAATCAGACCTCTGTCACGGTGCGCGGTACGTTGCCGACAATCACCTCCGGGCGCTGGCCTGTGCAGCGCGAATTCTATCGCCGCCTGAAAAAGACGTTCGAGGCGCGGAATATCCATCTCCCTTATCCAACGCGCTATGTGGAGGTTACGGGGCTGGCAGGTATGGGAGGCAGCGATGAGCCAGAGCGTGACAGGCGATCAGGCGAAGATGGTACCACAGCGCGAGAGGGACGCGTCCCATCCTCCCGACCCGAATGACGGGTTGCGGCTTCAGGGTTACTCGGAATTGCCTTGAGGTCAGGCGGCCCATGTCACATGACGGACGCCGAGACGTCACGCTGTAACGACGGGGTCGTGTGACGACGGACGCAAAAGAGCCTCGCCGTAGGGGCTTTTTCGCAGGGGCTCTGGCCGCTCCAAGCCGATCGGCCCAGAGGGCAAAACCGATCGGCTTCGTATGTGAGGCTAGCCGCGCCTGAGGGCGTTTCTCAGTTTCTCATCAAGCATGGCCGTGGTGAAGGGTTTGGGCAGGATATGGATTTTCTCATCCTGTCCACTCCGGTCAAATATGGCCTGTTCCGCGTAGCCTGTGATGAACAGCACCGAGAGTGATGGCCGCAGCACGAGCGCCGCATCGGCAAGTTGCCGCCCATTCAGACCACCCGGCAGGCCGACATCGGTAATCAGCACATCATACAGGCGTTCCCGGTCATTGAGCAGGGCGAGGGCTGCCGTGCCGTCGCTTGCCTCCTGAACAATGGCGCCCCAGTCTTCGAGCGTTTCACGAACGGTAAAGCGCAGCGTCTCCTCATCATCGACCAGCAGGACGCGCAGGTTACGCAGGGCGTCGCCATCCGGCGAGAGGTCAGGCGCGACGACAGGCGAGGGCAGGGCGGCGGCATGGCTGGGCAGCCAGATATGGACCGAGGTTCCTGCACCGGGGATCGAGGCAATGCTGACCCGTCCCCCCGATTGTCTGGCAAAGCCATAGATCATGCTCAGCCCCAGCCCGGTCCCCTTGCCCAGAGGCTTGGTGGTAAAGAAGGGATCGAAAGCGCGCGCCATGACATCGGCGCTCATGCCCACACCCGTATCTGTTACCGAAAGCACCTGATAGATACCGGGGCGCACCCCCCATTCTTCGGCCTGAAGGGCCCCGAGCGTGGCGCGTGAAGTGGCAATCGTCAGATGCCCGCCTTCGGGCATGGCATCACGGGCGTTGATCGACAGATTGAGCAACGCATTTTCAAGCTGGTTGGTATCGACCAGGGCCGGCCCGATGGTTTCGTCCAGGCAGAGTTCGAGCACGACAGCTGGCCCGACTGTGCCGGCAATAAGGTCCTGAAGCCCGAGGATGAGAATATTGATGTCAGCGGGTTGCGGGTCGAGTGTCTGACGGCGCGAGAAGGCCAGAAGGCGATGCGTCAGGGCGGCGGCGCGATCCGTGGCACCTTGCGCCGCCGTGATATAACGGTCCAGCCCCTCTGTACGCCCTTGGGCGATACGACGTGTCAGGAGCGAGAGTGCGCCCCCGATCCCGGCCAGGATATTATTGAAATCATGGGCGAGGCCGCCTGTCAGCTGGCCGACCGCTTCCATCTTCTGCGACTGGCGAAGCTGATCCTCCAGAGCGATACGATCGGTCACGTCACGTCCGATCAGATAGATGTCTTCTCCCTCTGTCGAGCCGGACCAGTTGAATGTGTGCCATTCACCGTCCTGATGCAGAAATCGAAGATCAACGCCATGATCGAGCTTGCCCTCGCGCAGCAGGGCCAGGGCCTCGGTTGCGCGTGCCATATCGGCCGGATGCACCAGTTGCTCGGCCTTGCTGCCAATCCAGTCACGCGCCTTGTCACCAAAGCAGGTCTGCCAGCTCGGATTGAGGTAGCGCAGCCTGCCGTCACGATCGGTAAGGGCCAGCAGGTCGGCGCTGATCGCCCACAACCTGTCGCGTTCACGCGTACGGCGTAGCACCTGCTCTTCAAGGGTTTCGTTCATGCGGCGCAGGGCTTCCTGCGCGCGCATCTGGCGTATGGCGGCCCAGCTTCTGTCAGCAATCGTACGGACGAAGGAGAGCGTGATGTCGTCCCAGCAATGGGCGTGGGCAAAATGGACGATGGCGACAGCCTGCAGAACACCGTTATCCATGATCGGCACATTGAGCAGGGCACAGATCTGGAGCGGTGCAAATTGCGCAGCCTGCGCAGCAGTCAGGGGATCAGTCCTGACATCATCAATGGCGACAACCTCACCGGCCTTGAGCAGATCGATATAGGAGCCAAAGGACCGGAAGGCATAGAGCCCCGAAACGTCGGGGGTCTCAGGGTCCCGGCGCCAGCAATCTGTAACCTGCGCCAGTTCGCGCTCATGATCCACATCGGCAAAACCGGAACGGTCTGCCTCAATGGTCATGCCTAGTGTCCGCGCTGTGAGCGCCAGAATGTCAGCCTCACTCGTCAACGCGCGCAGTTCGTCACCGAAAGTCACCAGCGCCTCACGCTTGAGCGTCTGGCGTTTGGGCGCGTCAATATCGAGCAGAATGCCGGGGAAATGACTGATCTGACCGTTATGGTCATAGGTGCACGAGCCATTGGCCTCGATCCACCGGCTGGCACGCGAGCCGTCGTCGCATAGACGAAACTCGCAGCGGAACGGCTTGCGCTCTTGCAATGCCGTGTCGAGCGCTGCCTGAAGAACCGGGCGATCTTCAGGGGTGATGCAATCCAGCAATTGCGTGAGCGCCACCCCCTCGGCAAGTCGGGTCGGGGAAAGACGGAGCGTCTCCGCCATGCGCAGATCGCCCGTCACAAGCTGACGTTTGGCGTCCCACAGCCACATGCCGATGATGGTGCCGGCCGCAAGTGCAAGCTCAAGGCGCTCGTGCTCCTGATTGGCCACCGTCATGTCACGCGAGACACCAAGGATACGCTCGGGCCTGCCCCCGGGGCCAAGTATGGGTGTCACCACGACATCCCACAGGCGTTTGCGCCCATCGGTCGTCTCGACATATTCCTGGAAATGGCTGGTAAGCCCGTCCCTGGCAGCGTCGATCGCGTTCAGCGAGAGCTTGCGCCCGCGCTCCTGCCACACATCGGGCCAGTAGACTCCCAGCATATCGGCAGGAGAGCAAAGACCAAGCACCAGAATAGCGCCGTGATTGACGAAGGTGATCTTGCCGTCGAGATCGAGGATCTTCACGCAGTCACTGGCGCTGACGAGCAGCGAATTGACGAAAGACTGGCTGGCGCGCAACGCAGCCCTTTCATCCGGATCGATCGTGGTGTCGATGACCGTCCCGGTGCAGCCATCGGGATGGGGATGCACACTGATATGAACGGCTCTCGGCGGTCCGTCCTTCTGCCGGAAGGCTACATCGCCTGTTTCAGCCCTCGTCAGCCATGCGACAGGGTCGGTTTCCGGCAGGATTTCAGCATTTTCATGGAAACAGGCCAGAAAAACCGGCCATTCGACGCCGAGACGTAGGGCTTCAGGGTCGAGGCCACAAAGAGACGCGAGATAGGGATCGCCCGTCAGCAGACCATTCTTGGCATGCCAGAGCAGAAAGCCAAGCGTGGCCTCGCGTGAACCGTTCTCGCCGGGAGGGGGCACCGCAGCCCGTGTAACGACAGGCGTCAGTGGCGCATTCTGCAATGGTGCATCGAGGGTGCCGCCCCGGCCTGCCACAGCGACGGCACTCGCGCCCCTTTGGCCCACCGTACCAAGAAGTGCGGCATGAGCCTGAACGATGCGCTTTTGCTGCGGGGATAAAGGGTTTTGCCGAGCGGCTGCTGCAATCAGCCCTGAGACTGGGGTACCGAAGGGAAAGAAGTCCCAGCCGGCAAACTCACCCTCTCCTGAGAAGGATGACTCGCGGGTCCAATCCTGTTCCGTCGTGCGTGAGAGGTCAGGAAATACCGCTATCGCGTCGCGGGTTTCAGCCCCGCCCTGTGCCGTTGCGACAAGATGCGCATGACCGCTGCTGACAGCAATGAGTGCGAAAACGATGTCGGGGAAGGTTTCGCACAGGGGGTGCAGTGCCGGGTGTGTTGTGGTGGCGGGTGAGCCTGTCAGGTTATCCGGACCGGGACGCTCCCAAAGCAACATGTGATACGCCCCCGGATGTTCAGGCTGCCCCCGGGTTGCGAGGGCAGGACAGGCGTCTCAGGCACCATACGATGAGCCCGCTTGATCCGGTTCAGTCATAGCCCCCTGAACGTGAAAGCGTAAATACAGAATCCGGGGCTGATTACACGGATGCCGTCAAACCCCCGTCAACAGTCAGAATATGACCATTAACGAAGCTCGAGGCCTCGGAGGCGAGAAACACAGCGGCGCCTACCAGCTCCTCACTCTTGCCCCATCGTGCCGCGGGGGTGCGCTGGCACAACCATGAGGAGAAGGCCGGATCGGCAACAAGAGCTGCGTTCATCTCTGTTTCGAAATACCCCGGGGCGAGCCCGTTGATCTGCAGCCCGTGCCGTGCCCAGTCGGTCGCCATGCCCTTGGTGAGCATTTTCACGGCTCCTTTGGTTGCGGTGTAGGGGGCGATGCCGGGACGCGCCAGCTCGCTCTGCACAGAACAGATGTTGATGATCTTGCCGCGCCCACGCGTGATCATGCCTTTCGAGACCGCCTGGGCGACAAAAAACACCGAGCTGAGATTGGTGGAAATCAGGCGGTCCCACTCGGCACGTGGAAACTGGTCGAGAGGCGAGCGGAACTGGATGCCGGCGTTGTTGATCAGGATATCGATCGGACCTTCGGCCTCGATCGCCTCGATACCTGCAATGACCTGGTCCTGATTGGTGACATCGAAAACGCCGCCGCGTGTCACAATGCCCTCGCCCTCCAGACGGGCCCGTGCAGAATCGAGATGTGCCGGGTCACGCCCGTTGAGAATGATTTCAGCCCCGTAGCGCCCCAGACCCTGCGCGAGCGTAAAGCCGATGCCGCGCGAGGCGCCGGTAATGAGGGCGCGCTTGCCCTTGAGGGAAAAAAGGGCGGGCTCGGACATGGCTGGATCCTTCTCTGGACGGTCCGGCCCGTGACTGTCGGGGCGGACATGATCTGGCGGCTCGCTGAACACATTATCGTTTCGAGCCGCTCATATGCTGGGCATGGTATCAGGGATGATCAGACTGCCCAGCCGACATTTTCGTGTGGTTTCTTTCAGCGATCCTTCACCTGCACCCTTGCTATGTCATGGAAAGGGGTGACGGGGGCGTGTGCCCGAAGGGTTTTCGGGTGCCCGTGTCGGGGCCAGCAAGCGGGCCTGTGTCGCGGCCGATCTTGGCGCGGCGCATGGGGCACGCCATACAGGAGAAATGACCAAGGAAGCGACCTATCTCCCTATCGCCCTGCGCCTCGATGATGGCCGCGCTCTCGTAATCGGGGGCGGACAGGTGGCCGCCAACAAGCTGCGCCTGCTTTGGGGGCGCTGTGATGATATCGCCCAGATCGGTCCGGTTCATGACATCGAAATCCGCCAGGCGATCGACAGCGGCCACGTCACCCATCTCGGCGAGGCACTCGACGCGCATCGTATCAGCGCGTTGCTGGGGGAGATGCGCATTGTTTTCGCGGCCACCGAGGATGCTGCGTTCAACCGTGTCATTGCGGCACAGGCGCGCGAACAGGGGGTGAATATCTGCGTCGTTGACGATCCTGAGCCATCCACTTTCATCACCCCTGCCATCATTGACCGGACACCGGTCCAGATTGCGATCTCCACCAATGGCGCGGCGCCCGTACTGGCCCGGCGCCTGCGCACCCAGATCGAGGCGCTGCTTCCCGAAGGGCTCTCGCGCCTGGCGCGTTTCATGCAGGCGCAGCGCACTTGGATACGTCATGCCCAGCCGGACACCATGATCCGGCGACGGGCATGGGAGGATTTTGTGGATGGCGCGGGTGCCGAGCAGGCCCTTAGGGGAGAGGATGAGGCTGCAAGAGCGAGTCTCGAACGCAGCCTGGGTGGCGTGCCGAGAGAAGGCGAGGTCTGGCTGGTCGGTGCCGGGCCGGGTGATCCGGACCTTCTCACGCTGGCGGCCCTGCGCCTGATGCAGAATGCCGACACCGTCCTGTATGACCAGTTGATTCCACCCGCAATTATGGACCGCGTGCGGCGTGACGCAGAGCGTGTGTTCGTTGGCAAGAAGCGCAGCCACCACACCTTGCCGCAGGAAGGGATCAATGACGAGTTGATACGCCGCGCCAGAGCGGGGGAACGCGTTCTGCGCCTGAAGGGAGGCGATCCGTTTATCTTTGGGCGTGGTGGTGAGGAAATGGAGGCGCTGGTGGATGCCGGTGTCACTGTACGCGTCATCCCGGGCATCACGGCAGCCAGTGGGTGTGGCGCGGCGGCGGGAATCCCGTTGACGCATCGGGACTGCGCGCAGAGCTGTGTGTTTGTCACCGGTCACGCCCGCGCCGATGGCACGCTCAATCTGGATTGGCCGAGTCTGGCCAAGAAAGGGCAGACACTCGCCATCTATATGGGGCTCGCGCCGATGGCGGATCTCTGCGCCCAGCTTCAGGCCCATGGCCTGCCGGGAGACTGGCCCGCCGCTGTAATCGAGCATGGCACGCGCCATGATCAGCGCGTGCATGTGGCAACGCTTGCGACGCTGCCTGCGTTGGTTATCGAGCGCAATGTGGCCAGCCCGGCGCTCACCCTCGTGGGGGAGGTGGTGAACCACCGCCGCTCGGGGCATGGGAGAACAATTCACCATAAAGAAGCGTGAGTTCGTAGTTTACCCATTGCACGGTGTTGTCTGAGGTATTATGTCGAGCGTGATGGCGCAATAAGCGATTTTTCAGTGTGGATTTAACCGATCATGGCCCTGACCCAGACAGAACGGCAGATCCTTGAAACGACGGGCGAGGAAGCAATCCTGGAGCGCTCCATGGAAGTACTTTCGGGACGCATGGCGCTTGTCTCGTCCTTTGGGGCCGAATCCGCGCTGCTCCTTGCACTGGTTGCCGATATAGACCGCAATTTTCCGATATTCTTTCTCGATACCAGGCGCCATTTCCCCGAGACGCTGAGCTATCGTGATGCCCTGATCGATCACCTTGGACTGACCGGGGTTGTGAATATCGCGCCCTCGGCCAAGGCGCTGCATGATCGTGATCCTCAGGACATGCTGGCCGATTTCGACCCGGATGCCTGCTGCGCCTTGCGCAAGGTCGAGCCTATGGATGACGCATTGAACGATTTCGATGCGTGGATAACCGGGCGCAAACGCGGTCAGGCAGCGACACGCGCCTCGATGGCCGTCTTCGAGCCGCTTACGGACGGGCGAGCCAAGATCAATCCGCTTGCCTCCTGGACGCGCGAGCGCATCGCAAACGAAATGACCCGGCGCGACTTGCCGCGTCACCCCCTGACGGCCCTCGGTTTCAAATCCATCGGCTGTGCGCCCTGCACACGGGCCGTGGCCGAAGGTGAGGACCCCAGAGCCGGACGCTGGGCCGGCCAGACCAAAACCGAATGCGGCATTCACCTGCCAGCGCGATAACGGAGCATAAAATGAGTTTGGCGTCCCCCACCCTCGCCACGCCGCGTGCCATGGACGATCTCGATCAGCTTGAGGCGCAGAGCATCTTCATTCTGCGTGAGGCCTATCGCAAGCTGCGTCCGCTCTCCCTGCTCTGGTCTCTGGGCAAGGACAGCAATGTCATGGTCTGGCTGGCACGCAAGGCGTTCATGGGCCGCGTGCCGTTTCCGGTCATGCATGTCGATACGGGCAAGAAATTCCCCGAGATGTATGCGTTTCGCGAGGAATACACAAAGAAGTGGAACCTCGACTTGATGCTTGGCGATTGCCCGCCGGTTGAGGAAATCGATCCGTCCCTGCCGCCTGCGGCGCGCTCTGCAGCGCGCAAGACCGCCGGTCTGGCCAGCCTGATTGAAAAGCACAAGCTGCGCGGGGTCATTGCCGGTATCCGCCGTGACGAGCAGGCAACCCGCGCCAAGGAGCGCGTGTTCAGCCCGCGAGGGGCGGGTCATCGCTGGGATGTACGCAATCAGCCGCCGGAATTCTGGGACCAGTACGCCACCCCCTACGAGGACGGGATGCATATCCGTGTGCATCCGCTGCTGTCGTGGCGCGAAATCGATATCTGGCGCTATATCGAGCGCGAGAACATCCCGCTGGTCGATCTGTATTTCGCGAAGAACGGCAAGCGTTACCGCTCGCTGGGTGACCAGGACATCACGAGCCCCATCGACAGCAATGCCTCGACTCTCGCCGAGGTGATTGCCGAGCTTGAAAACAGCAAGACCTCCGAGCGTGCCGGTCGCGCGATGGATCATGAATCAGAAGACGCGTTCGAGCGTCTGCGTGTTGCGGGTTATCTCTGAGCCATGGGCGAAATCATGAAAAACAACGACCTCCCTGCCTCGCTGCGCGCAGCTGCCACGCCGATCGTTATTGTTGGCCATGTCGATCACGGCAAGTCGACGCTTATTGGCCGTCTGCTTTACGATACGGACAGCCTGCAGGACGGCAAGCTCGCTCAGATTGTCGAGAGCAGCCGCAAGCGCGGCCTTGCTGTCGAATGGAGCTTCCTTCTCGACTCGCTTCAAATCGAGCGCGATCAGGGCGTAACCGTCGACTCCACCCGTATTCCTTTCCATCTGGGCGGGCGCGAGTTCGTTATTGTCGATGCGCCCGGCCATCGCCAGTTTCTGCGTAACATGATCACTGGTGCCGCTGACGCCGAAGCCGCCGTCCTTGTGGTAGACGCGCTTGAGGGCGCTCAGGAGCAGACGCGTCGTCACGCGATGCTCCTGCGCCTGATCGGCATCCGTCATGTGATCGTGCTGCTCAACAAATCCGATCTGCTGGATTTCGATCAGGCGAAGATCGCCCAGGCCGAAGCCGATGTGCGCGACTTGCTGGGTCGTCTCGAAATCACAGTCGAGGCCTTCGTACCGGCCTCCGCTCGTGATGGCGACAACATTGCCAGCCGCTCGGAGCGCGCGCCCTGGTATACAGGGCCGACGCTGGTTGAGGCTCTGGCAGCCGTACCGGCACCGGCCTCACGCCTGGCTCTCGATTTCCGTATGCCTGTGCAGGATGTCTATCGCTTCGACGATGTGCGTTATGTCGCCGGGCGGATCGAACGCGGTGTCATACGCGCAGGCGATCGTATTATGATTGGCTCACAGGGTCAGCAGGCCACAGTTGCAGAAATCTGTCGCTGGCATGCGCCGGAAAATCCTGTCGCGGGAGCGGGTGAATCCATCGCGTTGCGTCTGGAGCCCGATCTGGTGCCGGATCGTGGGGATCTGCTTTATCCGGCGCAGGAAAATGGGGCGGCACCGATCCGCACAGCGCGCCTGCGCACGCGTCTTTTCTGGCTGCGTGGCGAGCCCCTGCGTGTGGGTGAAAGCTTTACCCTGCGTCTGGCCACAGCCGAACATGATGTGACGGTCGCCTCGATCGATGCCGTGGTGAACCTTGATGATCTCACGCTCTCACCTGGTGACGAGGTACCGCCGGATGGTTTTGCCGAGATCACCCTCGTGGCCTCTCATGCCATTCTGTTAGACCCGTTCTCGCCAGGTTGCAGCGATGGGCGCGGTGTGCTGGTGGATCGCTTCCAGCGCATCGTGGGCGGTGCCCCGCTGCTTGGGGCTGCTGAACTGCCGGACGGTGCCCATGCCATCCACCCGACAGCCAGCAAGGTAACTGCCGCGCAGCGCCAGTCTTTGCATGGTCACAAGGGCGCTGTGTTCTGGCTGACTGGCCTGCCGGGTTCGGGCAAGAGCACAATTGCCCGTGCGGTCGAGACCGATCTGGTCGCGGCTGGAATTCGTACGACAGTGCTCGATGGCGACACGCTGCGCGCCGGTCTGTGCAGCGATCTCGGCTTCTCGCCAGAAGATCGGCGCGAGAATATCCGTCGCGCTGCCCATGTGGCGCGTATTCTGGCAGAGAGTGGGCAGGCTGTTATAGTGGCCCTTGTCTCCCCTCTGATCGAGGACCGTGCGCTTGCGGCGCAGATCGTGGGCGAAGGCTTCCACGAGATCCATGTTGATACGGCGGTAGAAATCTGTGAGTCCCGTGACCCGAAAGGACTCTATGCTGCCGCGAGAGCCGGGAAGATTGCAGATTTCACGGGCGTCAGCGCGCCTTATGAAACACCGGCTAACCCGGCAATGCGCCTTGAAACGCTCGGGGCCCTGGACGGAACGGTGCAGGGTTTCGCGTCCTTCGTGCGCGGTGTGATCATCGCGTAAAGAGCGGATCAGGCGATTTTTCGGGTCGCCTGATCTTTTCTTTCATCCAGAAGGCGGTTCGCTCAATCATCTGTAAACGGTGAGTGGGCGGCCGCTTCAGCTTCCAGAGCGCAGCGTGCCTCGTCCGGGCGGGTTTTCTCCGCCTGCATGGCAAGCAGCTCTTCACGGGCCTTTGGCATCAGGGCCCGAATGGCCGGATTTTCAAGAGTGGCAACGGCAAAGGCCCCGGCTGCCTGATAGCCCGCAGCGACATCCGACGCCCAATGCACGCCGCATATGATGCGGCTTTCTCCAACGACACGGCCACGTTGCAGCAGTTCTGCGCTGCGTTCCGGCAGAAGTGCGGAGAGGACAAGCGCGGTGGAATAGCCGGCGATGGTATGACCCGACGGGTAAGACGGGCTTTTCGCCAATCTCTCATCACGCGCAACGCAGATGGGCGCATCGTTGCCGATAAAGGGACGTTTGCGCTTCCAGTAATGCTTTTCTTCCGACGTTCTGCCGCTTTCGGCCTTGGCCATCATGTCGAGGATGCGCGCCAGAGTCGGGGCCTGGACAATATCGATCGTAAAGCCTGCCGCACAGGAAAAGCCCTTGAGGAAGGGGGCAGGGCGCAAATCGGCATCGCTTTGCGCGAGTGCCCAGCGTGGCGAGCCCTTCAGCGCGCGTGTGCGTGCGAAAATGCGGTCGTCATCACCTTGCGAGGCCAGCCCGGCCGATGGCGGGGTTGCAAGGGCCAGACGCTCATCCGGCAGATGGGCGGTATCGAGAGGCTGGGTGGGTGCCGTGGTGCACGAAGCGAGAAGGCAGAGCAGAAAACCGCCCCGGACAAAGGAATTCCGACCGGATTTGGAAGGGGTCATGTCGAGCCTATTCGTTTCATATGAGATACGAATGGCTGTTATCAGCATTGGAAGATTCGCGAAACTGTCTCAGCAGGCAGGATGTGCCGTGACGCTCTCCTGCAACGTCACCAGAGAGGCATTCAAGGCAAAATCGACGCGAAATGAGCTCCATAGCGCGGCGGTTCGGCGGTAGCTGGAGCGAGTGAGGGTGTTTCCCTGTCATCGAGCAGTCCAAGGATGGTTGTGGTCCGAATACGCTCTGCGGGTGAGGCAAAATCATAGATCACCTCGCGGGCAGCGCGACTGGAGACGATAATACCAGCACGCCGTAACTCTCCGAGCTGTTGTGACAGGGCAGGTTGACCGATGCCGGTACGGGCCTCGACTTCAGCCACGGTAAATGGAGCATCGATCAGGACCGAGAGGATCGATAGGCGCTGTCCCTGCCCATAAAGGCGGAGGCGCTCGACGAGCCGCATCATATGCTGATCGTTCAGGGGCGTCATTGCGAATCATCCGCCTGAAGGCAGTGGAACCAGGGCTGTTCGTGCTGGGTGTTGATTTCTTCCACGGTGAGCGACGGGGGGCGGAAGATAGCACCACCAGGCTGCCAGTTCTCCGGTGTCAGGGCGTCGCCACGCGCGGCACGTTGCAGGGCCGACACCGTGCGAAGAATTTCGTTTACCGAGCGACCCACACAGAGAGGATAAACCAGGATGGCCTGTATCCGTCCCTCAGGGTCGATGATGTAGGTCGAGCGCACTGTGCTGCTGTCCTGAGCTGTCGCGTCGAGCATGCCGTAGGCCCGTGCAACGGCCATGGAGGGGTCCTCCACCACCGGGAAGCTGATTTCGGTGCCGAGATCGCGCCTGATAGCGCTGATCCAGGCCAGGTGAGACGATAGCGAGTCAACAGAAAGACCAATGAGCTGGCATCCGAGCTGATCGAATTTTGGCTGGGCTTTCGCAAAGGCGATGAACTCGCTGGTGCAGACCGGCGTGAAATCGGCAGGGTGGGAGAAAAGCACGACCCACTGTCCTCTGAAATCGCCGAGCGTCAGGGAGCCGAGTGTCGTACGGGCACGGAAATTAGGGGCGAGCGTTCCTAGGCGCGGGGGGCGCTGTGCCTGTTCTTCCATCGTCATTTATCTCCTGCACCGTTAATCCGGATCGGTACCAACCGATTCACGATTTAACGCTGGGGGCTGTGTTGTCCTTGACGAGGGCAGATATCACAATTACATAAATCGGGAAATATCACCTTCATAAAATATGTAACTAACGATCAGCTCAGCGGAGTGCGTATGATGGATGACGCAACGATTGCCCAGGCGGCCAGTCAGGTTGAGGCGAGTAGAGCCGGCCAGTCGCCGCGCCCGGTAGTGCGCAGCTTCTTCGACGAAACAACTTTCACGGCCTCGCACGTCGTGCATGATCCCAGCACCCGCGAAGCGGCGATTATCGACAGCGTGCTCGATTATGACCCCGCTTCCGGTCGTACCGGGTCATCAAGCGCTCAGGCCATTCTTGAGTATATCCGCGCTGAGTCCCTGACCGTGACCTGGCAACTCGAGACTCACGCTCACGCCGATCACCTGTCTGCAGCGCCGTGGCTGCAGGAGCTGTTGGGGGGCAAGCTCGCCATAGGTGCCGAGATCACCCATGTTCAGGAGGTGTTCGGCAAGATCTTCAATGCCGGTACGCGCTTTGCACGAGATGGCTCGCAGTTCGATCATCTGTTCCGCGATGGTGAGCGTTTCAGGATTGGTGAAATCGAGGCGATTGCGCTGCATGTGCCGGGGCATACCCCAGCCGATATGGCGTTCGTCATCGGTGACTGCGCCTTTATCGGTGATACGCTCTTCATGCCCGATTTCGGAACCGCCCGCGCTGATTTCCCCGGTGGCGATGCGAGGCAGCTCTATCGCTCAATTCGTCGCCTGCTTTCCCTGCCGCGTGAGACGCGTCTCTTCCTGTGTCACGATTACAAGGCACCTGGGCGTGACTGGTTTGCCTGGGAAACCACCATTGGAGCACAGCGCGACAGCAACCTTCACGTGCATGACGGTGTGAGCGAGGACGAATTCGTCGAGATGCGCACGAAACGTGATGCGACTTTGAGCCTGCCCAATCTCATTATGCCCTCGGTCCAGATCAACATGCGCGGGGGGCGACTGCCGGAGCCGGAAGAAAACGGTACGCGTTATATCAAGATACCGCTCGACAAGCTTTGAGAGAACGCTGTGCAGTGTCCAGCCTGAATGGCCTGCACAACATCTTGCTGACCCCCGCCCGTTACAGAACGCAGCATCCAGCCGGTGCGCATTGACCCGGCCCGCAATACAGCCCGAGAAGAGAGAGGCAAGCTCATGTCCCTTCGTTTCCTGACGGCCCATTTCGCCGTATCGCCCCAGATCAGGGTGGAAGATCTGCCCGCGCTCAAGGAGCAGGGCTTCAGCGGCATTATCTGCACCCGCCCCGATGGTGAAGAAAAGGATCAGCCCGGCGTGGCCGATCTGGGTGTGGCGGCGGAGAAATGCGGACTGGCTTTTGCCTATATCCCGGTGCGTATGGGGGCCACGCCCGATGCGCATAGCGTCTCGGTCATGCGTCAGACCCTTGCCGAAATGACCGGGCCTGAGAACACGGGCAAGGTTCTGGCCTATTGCCGCTCTGGCCGACGTGCGGCTGATCTCTACGAGCTGGCTTCGACTCAAAAAGAAGAAAAGCCCGCTAGCGCTCAGCGTTTCGATGTTGTTGTGGTCGGCGGTGGCGCGGGTGGTCTCGCCTGCGCGGCAAGCCTGCTGCGTCGTCGGCCGGGGCTGCTGGTGGCCGTCGTCGAACCCTCGACCGAGCATTACTATCAGCCGGGCTGGACCCTCGTGGGTGGGGGTGTCTTTACGGCGCAGCAGACGCGTCGTTCCGAAGTCGGGCTGATCCCTGCGCGCGCCAACTGGATCCGCCAGGCTGTCACAGCCTTCCTGCCAGAACAGAACCGCATCGAGCTGGGTGATGGGACCCAGATTGCCTATGAGGCGCTTGTTGTGGCGACCGGGCTCAAACTCGACTGGGCTGCTATTCCTGGGCTGGCCGAGACACTGGGCAAGAATGGCGTCACATCGAACTATCGATACGATCTCGCCCCCTATACTTGGGAACTGGTGAGCAAGCTCGAAGAGGGTAAGGCGCTGTTCACCCAGCCGCCCATGCCGATCAAATGTGCAGGGGCGCCACAAAAGGCGATGTATCTCGCCTGCGATGCCTGGCGTCGTCGTGGGGTGCTGGGGCGTGTGCAGGTCGAGTTCGATACAGCGACGCCCAGCCTGTTCGGTGTGGCCGATTTCGTGCCGGCCCTGATGGATTACATCAAGGGCTACAGCATTGACCTCAACCTCAAGTCACGCTTGGTGGCGGTCGATGGCGAGCGCAAGGTTGCAACCTTTGAGCGCGTTACGGAAGCCGGCACGGAGCGTGTCGAACGTGCATTCGACATGTTGCATGTTGTACCGCCCCAGACCGCGCCCGATGTCATTCGTTCCTCGCCGCTCGCCGGCGCTGATGGCTTTGTGTCGGTTCATCCGGATACGATGCAGCACACGCAGTATGCGAATGTCTTCGCCGTGGGTGACGTGGCCGGGACGAGCAATGCCAAGACGGCTGCCGCTGCACGCAAGCAGGCACCTGTGGTGGTCGAGAACCTGATTGCCCAGCTTTCCGGGCGCAAGCCGGATGCCGTGTATGACGGTTACGGCGGCTGTCCGCTGACGGTTGAGCGCGGCAAGATTGTGCTGGCCGAGTTCGGCTATGGCGGCAAGCTGCTTCCGACCCTGCCGGGCTGGCTGCTGGACGGCAAGAAGCCCACACGCCTGGCCTGGTTTCTCAAGGAAAAGATCATGCCGCGTCTGTATTGGGATTTCATGCTGAAGGGACGCGAGTTTCTGGTGCGACCCGCCCGCAAGACCGAGGGCTGATCTCGAGCAATGCTGTCGACCCCGTTCATGCCTGACGCGTTCATGTCTGCCTCGTCTGTCCCGGCTCTGGCATGCGGGAGTCTGGTTGGTCTGGTTCTGGGCCTTATCGGCGGCGGCGGGTCCATTCTGGCTGTCCCGCTGCTGATCTATGTTGTGGGGGTGCGTAACCCCCATATCGCGATTGGCACGAGCGCTTTTGCTGTCGCGATCAACGCGTTGGCAGGTCTGCTCAGCCATGCGCGTGAGCACACGGTTAAATGGCGCTGCGCCGGTTTCTTCGCTCCTGCCGGGATGCTTGGCGCGGCGCTTGGGGCGCAGCTTGGCAAGGCGATGGATGGACAGCGACTTCTGTTGCTGTTTGCCGGTCTCATGGTGCTTGTCGGGATCGCGATGATCCGCGGCCGTCTCGACGAGGGCATACCGGGGGCGGGGTGCAATCGTGACAATGTCTGGAAGGTTGGCCTATTTGGCCTGTGCACAGGCGGGCTGTCCGGATTTTTCGGTATTGGTGGCGGGTTCCTGATCGTGCCGGCACTGATGGCGGCTACGCATATGCCGGTCCTCAATGCTGTGGGCACGTCACTTGTGGCTGTTGCGGCCTTTGGCGTGACGACGTCTGCCAGCTATGCGCTTTCGGGCCTTGTGGACTGGCCTTTGGCCTTGTGGTTCATCATGGGGGGCGTTGTCGGGTGTCTGCTTGGGACGAAACTGGCGAGCCGTCTCGGTAAAGGGTCCGGTGCCACGTTGAAACTTCTGTTCGCTGGCCTCATCTTTGTCGTGGCGGCCTATATCGCCTATCGCACACTCTGAAAGCGCAGGCATTTTGTTCTATGCGCGCCTTCAGAGGGTCTCGCCCCTACCCTAAGGCGCCATGCGGCGTCTTTGACATATACGCGGAAAGATGAACCCCCATGAGCGCGCCTGATACCAGACTGACGCAAGATGATATCCTTTCGGCAGTGGAGGGGCTGGTGTCGGCCGAAAGCGACATGATCGCGAATATGGCCAATATCGCAGCGGTTCTCTTTGAGGCACTCCCCCGCATCAATTGGGCAGGGTTCTATCTGCTGCGCGAGGGCGAACTGGTGCTGGGGCCGTTTCAGGGGCGTGTCGCCTGTACCCGCATTGCGCTGGGGCGCGGGGTATGTGGCAAGGCTGCCAGCGAACGCAGTATCCAGCGTATCGATAATGTCCACAGCTTCCCCGGCCATATTGCATGCGATGCGGCATCAGCGTCGGAAATCGTTCTGCCTCTGGTCAGAAACGGTGAATTACTGGGCGTACTCGACATCGACAGCCCGGAACAGGCACGTTTTGGCGATGCCGAGCAGGCTGTACTGGAGCGCGTTGTTACCCTTCTGCTCGATGCCTGATGCGAGATCGCGCACGCGGCCTGATCGTGAGGGAAAGGTCATGTGCGCAGTCCGGCAGGAATATTGCCTAGGGCAGAAAGAAGGGATGAGAGCCTTTTTGTAGGTGTAATCCTCGACCCTACCTTACCCAGAGAGTTAACGCCGATGGTGTGCCTCTCAAATCTATAGGGGGGCAGCCCCGTCGTCGCCGCGCCGCTCAGCTGAGGCAATATGAGCCCGGCTGCGGCGGCATCGCATCCTCCTGTTGATTGGACGTTTCCTGCGCTTCCATTCGGATCGCGTGTTGCAAGACAATCGCCATCCGGCTCAGGCGCGCGGGCGGTTCCAGACGACAATCGAAATCGGGAAGCTGAAAACAATCCCCCCCTCTGTCTGGCGTGGTGCCATGTCCGATCTGTTCTCGCCGCTCGCAATCTCCTGCATGAAAAAGGAAGCGAGAGCCTCGCGATCTTCTTCGGCAACCTGATCGTTCAGGCGGGATTCCAGACGGTATCGGATGGTCTCCACATGGAGCAAGCCCGCCTCATCACCCAATGCCACGATCTGACTGAGCGTAAGAGCCGTTGTGTGCGAGGGGTCACGCAGCTTCTCGGCATGATCGTATTGGCTCTGGCAGGCTGGAGCAGGTGTCGCATCGATGACGACAATCCGACCGCCAGGACGACAGACGCGGATCATTTCTGTGAGGCAGGCCTGCGGTGTTTCCATGTGATGGAAGCTGTAACGGGTCACCACCAGATCAAATTGTGCGTCCTCAAAAGGCAGCGCCATTGCGTTCCCAGTCTGGAAAGAGGCTTTGACGCCCAGCCGATCGGCACGTGCGCTCGCCTGTGCGATCATCGCGGGGGTCAGATCCAACCCGGTCACCTCGGCCCCTGCCTCTGCCAGCGCGCAGCTGACGATGCCGGGCCCACAGGCGACATCCAGCGCCTTCACGGCTGGGCCGGGCGCACAGGCCTTCATGGTCTGGGCCATGCTTTCCGCCTCGGCATGAATGGGGAGGTCAGCGAAAGGGGCTGCCCATTGGGTGAATTGCCGTATGACGGTGGCATTGTGCGGGTTAGGGTCGCCGCTCGGGGTCGCGGTTGCGGGCAATACAGACATGGTGGTTTCCTCTCCTTGCCTGACAGGATAGGAAGATCGCTGGTGGCCGACTAACGTCCTTCGGCCAGAAAATGACGGGAACCGGCCAGATGAAAATCCTGAGCAGCACAGAGACCACGGCTGTTCTGGTCGAAGCAGGCCTCGACAGGCCGCAGCAGAAATCCTTTGCCCTACGGCAATCGGCCGATGCGATTTTCTATGACTGGCATGCGCATTCTTATCATCAGATCATCTGCGCCCGTGCCGGTACCACGCAGATAGAGGGGCCAGACGGGCGCTATCTCCTGCCTGCCGCCCACGCCTTGTGGATTCCAGCCGGGACGCGCCATCGCACCATGATCCGCAATCATGACGGCATGTCCTTCTTTCTTGCGCCGGACGATGCGCAGACAGCGGTCGAGGCGATGACGACATTTCCTCTGACACCGATCTTGACCGAGATGATGTTCTACGCACTGCGCTGGCCGGATGGACCACAATCCGCTGATGCGCTTGCGCAAAGCTTCTTCAATACCCTCGCGCTGCTTTGTCATGAGCGGATCAAGGCAGCGCCTGCCGTCGGGCTCGCCTTGCCCATGCCAAGGCACCCACGATTGATACGGGCTATCGATGCCGCATTGCTCGATCCGGCATCGGCCACGATGACCCGGATTTGCGCCTGTGCTGCCATGTCGGAGCGCAGTTTCCGCCGCCATTTTCAGGCTGAAACCGGGATGGGCTGGCAAAGCTGGATGACCCAGGCGCGCCTGTTTCATGCGGCCCTGCAACTGGGGCAGGGGCAGCGTGTGACGGATGTTGCCGCAGAGTGCGGCTATGCGTCATTGAGCGCCTTCGCCAAGGCCTTCAATCAACGTTTCGGTCGGACTCCTGCACGGTTCAGGGCACATGCGATGCAAGAACGCTAGGCAGGATTGCTCAACGGCGCGAAGGTAATCCCACCCGGTCCTGCTGAAATAGGTTTCCCGCAGGCGTTTCCGAAGGACGACGACCCTCCGGTGGTGCGTGGGGGAAACTCATGGTCACGGCCCCGCCTGAACCCTGACCGGACCGGACTCTAATGTGCCGCGCCCGGTGGTGTGCTCTCGTAGCGGTCCCAGTGCGTGGCGAGGTCGCGCACCACAATGCTGCCAATCTGATAGGCTGCGTTCACCGACGGGATGAAGGCCGAGTAGCCTTTCTCATTGGCTTCGTCCGAGAGAAGCTGCGCGGCCGTCTGGCCCGGTGGGGGCATGTCGAAATTGCTGGCAGTGCGCAGGATGAGCGCGCGTTCGGGATCGACGCGCCCAGCCTTCGCCTGAAGGGCGAGTGCCTGACAGAAGGCCACGTCTTCCTCGGCGGTAGTCGCCATCACACCCTGATTATCGGTCCAGTAGCGCACCCAGCGTTCGGCCCAGCGATTCATGAGCTTGCCCACCCAGAAGGTCTCGCCCGAAATGGTATCACCCAGCATGACAGAAGGCGGCTTTTGCGCTGCGGCATAGCCATGATAGCGGGCGCGGCTCTGCTTCATGCCCTCGCTATCGGGTAGGGAAACGGAACGGGTCAGCTCATAGGCCCAGCGGGTAAGGCTGGGATTGAGGGTGTAGAGCATATCGCCCGAGAGGGAATGCAAGGGTGGGCGTGGTGTCTCGTCGGGGCGACTGCCCTGTACCGGCGTGAAGCCGTCAGGCCAGTCCTTGGGAATTTCACGCGGGTCGATCAGATGGGAGAGCCCGCCATTGATGACGCGGGGTGCCCAGACGGCGGAGCCGATCGTACCAAAATTGGGATCGATCCCCGCGATGCCTGCCAGCACGAAATAGCTGTGGCGCAGGTCGAAGCGTGGGTCGAGCAGCAGCGCCGTCATGGCAGAGGCCATATGTTCGGGGCCTTCGCCAGAAGCGATGGCAAGCACCTGCAACTCGGGGTTGTAATGCATGACCTCATGGTCAGTGCCCGGAGCGGGAAGCGTCTGGCTGAGCGGGAATTTCTCGATCCAGTTCTGATATTCGCCCGGTGTGTCGCCCGTGTCCTTGCCGATTTCAAAGGTCGTCACAACCACAACGCGCACAGGGATGGTGGCAGCAGAGGCATGACCCGCGACCGGTGCTGTCGGCCCGGCAGCATGGGCGGGAGCTGCGGTCAGGCCCGCGGGAACACCGCACAGGAGGAGGGAGAGGGCGAGGCGGTGGCGAAGGCCTTTGGGGTGTGTCATCATAGGAAAAGGGGCTCGTGGCTGACGGTGTTTTCGAAGGCTGCGAAGTTCTGTTCGAGCTGAAGCTGAAGGCGCGCCTTGGGGCTTTTCTTCAGGAAATCGGCGCAGGCAAAGCTCTGCGGAGCCTTGCACAGGGTGATGACGTGATCTCCGTCCCACAGGCTGGTGCCGGGTATAAAGGCATAGGTCAGGCTGTTGCGCGAGATGGTCTTGAGGTCAGCATAGGTCAGGGGGGCAGTTGAAAGCGCCCTGACATAGGCCTCTGTGAGATTGCTGCGGGACACGCCCTCATCATCGGTCGAAAGCACGACCGGCACATGGGCGCGTCGATACAGCCCCATCGGATGGGCGGCACCGCTCACCCCAAGGATCTGGTCATTGCTGGTCAGGTTGATTTCCACCGCGACACGGCGCTGGGCCATTTCACCCAGCAGGCGCACAGCGTCTTTTTCCCATGTGATGTCCACGCCGTGGCCGATACGGTCAGCGCCAGCAATCTCGACAGCATCACGAATATGGCTCTGCAGCCCGGTGACAGGCACCAGCGCGGGGGTGAGTTCGCCAGCGTGGAGACTCAGGCGCACATCGGGATAGAGTGCGCCAAGTTTTGCGAACATCTGCATGTGCAGGGCGTAATCAGCCATTGCCACGGCATCGTCTTCAGGGGCGACGAAGTTCAGGCCGACAAAGCGCGGGTCTTCATGGGCAAGGGCATAACCCGCATCGAGCTGCGCAAACACCTCGGGAGGGGTCATGGTCCTGATGGCCTGAAACAGATAGCGCACCGTCACAGCACAACCCGGATGGGCAGCAGGCGTATCGCATTGCAGGATGTCGCGCGCCTGATGCTCCATCTCATCCGTCTCATGGCGCGCTTCGGCCACGAGGCGGGGGCGCTCATCATGAAGCGCCTCATGGGCGGCATCGAGGTCGAGGTCGTGCAGGGGATGCTGGTCGCCGGCTTTCACCATGCTGCCCAGTGCGGGTGAGATCATCAGTTCCAGATAGACCACATGATCGGCCGCAGCCTGATCGCGCGCCTGTGCAAGCATGGCGCCCTGATGGGCTGAAAGCACCGGGGCAAAGCGCCCGAAAGTCGAGAAAAAGTGATCGTGCCCGGAGCGGTCTGCTGGCGTGGGAACGAAATCATGCATCGAAAGAGAATCGATCATGAGCTCGCGCGCGTCCTGTCGGGTGCGAAGCTGGGAAGCGGGCATATCGCCCGGCGTGGCCAGACGGCACCTGGTAGGCAGGATTCGTCCCTGCGCCAGAGAGACGCACAGGCCATCCTGCCCGGCCCATTCGAGGAAGCTTTCAGCCGGAATGGCGCCAGCCAGATGGTTGTGCAGATCGCCCCCCTTGGGAAAGCCGCGCAGAAACACGGTCAGGCGCGCTGGGTCATTACGCAGATGATCGAAAATGCGCGAGGTTGCCTGCGTGTCGGCTGTCTCGGCATGGGCAGAGGCAGACGAAAAGATGAGCGGAACGGCAAGGGCGAAAGCGGGCAGGATGCGGGGCAACATGCCGCGAAACGTGACGAAACCTTTTGGGTTTTGCAAGCACGCGAACACGCAGGATGTCGCTTTTATCGGCATGACGGCAGCACAAGGCTCAGGGAGCCACCCGATACGTCTTCGAAGAAATCGGCTGAAATCAGGGATGTCTGCGCGGGATCAGCGGGTGTGCAGCAGGATGTGCTGGAACTGAACCGGAACAGGGCCCGGGCATAAGCCGTGAGGCACCCTGCCTGCTGCACGGGGCAGGAGAGGCAGGAGATACCTGCGTGCCGGGCAGGGCGGCGTCGAGACGCTACCCGGCCCGGTACCATAGAGCGGCTTACTTGCCGGCCAGAGCGTCCTTGACGTTCTTGGCGGGGGAGTAGCTGAGCTTCTTGGAAGCTGCGATCTCGATCGTCTCGCCGGTCTTGGGGTTACGGCCCTGACGTGCTGCGGTCGAACGGACCTGGAACTTGCCGAAGCCCGGAATGGACACTTCGTCGCCCTTGGTGGCGGCTTCGATGATGCTGGCCCAGACGGTGTCGAGGGCGGTCTTGGCGTCGGCCTTGGTGCCACCGGTGGCAGCGGCGATGCGGTCGATCAGATCAGTGGACTTCATAGTGATCCTCTTGCGTTTGAAATGGCCGTGGAGCCTTAGGCGCAGTTCGATGAGAGAACAAGGCAGGAAATGCAATATTCCTGATTGTTCTCTGCCGTCGAATCTTCCAATCATACAAGAGTTTCCGGAAATGGCGAAGGGGCCGCCCTCGTTCAATCAACCAGTTTCCACCTTTGAGGGGGGTAATCCATGCGTCAGACGATACGCTTCTATCTCGGGGAACGCCTCGTCAGCCTGAGTGATATTGCCCCCGACACAACCTTGCTGGACTGGCTGCGCCATGAGGGGCGTACCGGTACGAAGGAAGGATGCAACGAGGGTGATTGCGGGGCCTGCATGGTGATCGTGGCGCGGCTGCGTCAGGGCAGGCTTGCGGTGAAGGCCGTCAATGCCTGCATTCAGCTGCTGCCCATGCTGGACGGTGCCGCTGTTTTCATAATCGAGGATATCGGGACACCGGGAGCGCTCCACCCCGTGCAGGAGGCCATGGTAGCGCTCAACGGCGCACAGTGCGGCTTCTGCACGCCGGGTTTTGTGATGTCGATGGTGGCCTATCGACAGGCCGAAGGCGCATCGGATGACGATGCTGCGATCGATGCAGCGCTTTCGGGCAATCTGTGTCGCTGCACGGGTTACGCGCCCATCGTCAAGGCAATGAAACAGGCGCTTCTGGCTCCTCCTGCAGGCTTCGAGCAGAGGGTAGCAGAGATGACCGAGCGCCTCCACGCGTTGGCAGACGGTCAGGATGTGCTGATCGAGCATGAGGGCAGCAGTCTTTTTGTGCCTGCCACGGCGGAATCCCTGGCGCTACGGCTGACCTCGTTCCCGGATACGGTGATCGTGGCCGGCGCGACGGATGTAGGGCTCTGGGTGACCAAAGCCATGCGTCCCCTGCCACGCGTCGCGTTCATCGGGCAATGCGCGGATCTGTTGCGTCTGGAGACGGGCGCCCAAGGCCCCTCTGCCAAGGGCCTTTATGTCGGGGCTGCCGTCACCTACGAGGAGGCGCGCGAGGCGCTTTCGCGGATTCTACCCGATTTTGGCATGCTGATTAGTCGAATCGGCTCTACGCCGATCCGGAACAGTGCGACGCTTTGTGGCAATATTGCCAATGGCTCACCGATTGGCGATGGGCCACCCGCGCTGATTGCCGCCGGGGCAATCCTGCATCTGCGTTGCGGTCATGAAAGACGGGATATGCCGCTTGAGGCGTTCTTTCTGGCCTATGGCAAGCAGGACCGCCGACCGGGCGAGTTTGTCGAGGGTGTGAGCGTACCAGCACCGCTGCCGGGAACATTCTATCGCAGCTACAAGATCTCCAAACGCTTCGATCAGGATATTTCTGCGGTTCTGGGCGCGTTTGCGCTGCGCTGCGACGCGCAGGGGCGTGTAATTGATGTGCGACTGGCTTTTGGTGGCATGGCAGCCACACCATGCCGCGCCCATCATGCCGAGAAGGCCCTGATGGGTACCCTATGGAACGAGGACGCTCTGGAAGCTGCCCGTGAGGCCCTGTCGCTGGACTTCAAACCGCTGAGCGATATGCGGGCCAGTGCCTGGTATCGCCAGACGGTCGCTGCCAATCTTCTGACGCGGTTTTTCGAAGAGAGCCGGGGTGAGACCATGCGTCTCGCCAAGGCCGGGAGCCTGGCCCATGTCTGATGTTCAGGGTCTCATGGACACGCCAATCGACGGGCCAGGCAAACACTCTGCCGCCGAAGGTGCAAGCCCGGGTTCGATGAAGCATGAAAGCGCCATTCTGCATGTAACCGGGAAGGCGCAGTATATCGATGACCTCCCCGAGCCCAAGGGGCTGCTGCATGTCGTGGCGGGGCTGAGCGAAAAAGCCCATGCCCGCCTCTTGAAGGTCGATCTGTCAGCGGTGCGGGATTATCCGGGTGTGGTGCGCGTCATAACGGCGGCAGACATACCGGGAGATAACCAGACCAGCCCGGTTCACGCCAATGACGAGCCCTTGCTGGCGGTGGATCTGGTCCAGCATGTTGGTCAGCCTGTCTTTGCCGTGGTGGCGACCGATCGTGCCATCGCACGCCGTGCCGTGCGTCTGGCGCGCATCGACTATGATGAACTGCCAGCACTGCTCGATATCGACGCTGCGCGAGCCAATGGAAGCCCTCTGGTCTGGCGCCCGCTGACGATGGAGCGCGGCGCCGTGGGTCCCGCTCTGGAAAGCGCACCGTGCAGGCTGAGTGGCTGCGTGACGATTGGCGGGCAGGAGCATTTCTATCTGGAGGGACAGGTGGCTCTGGCCCAGCCGGGTGAGGCCGGCGAGATACGGGTCTGGTCCTCCACCCAGCATCCCTCTGAAACACAGCATCTCGTGGCAAGCGTTCTGGGCCGCCCTCACCACTTGGTCACGACTGAAATCCGCCGCATGGGGGGCGGGTTTGGTGGCAAGGAGTCTCAGGCCAATGGATGCGCCTGCCTGGCTGCCCTTGCGGCGGAGCTGACCGGCCAGGCTGCCAAGATGCGCCTCGATCGTGACGATGACATGATGATCACGGGCAAGCGTCACGATTTTCAGGTGCGTTACGATGTCGGCTTCACCAGTCAGGGCGATATTCTTGCCGTGGATATGGAGCTGGCGGCCCGTTGTGGCTGGTCGGCAGATCTCTCGGGGCCGGTGACGGACCGCGCCCTGTTTCACGCTGATAACGCCTATTATTACCCCGATGTGCGTTTCCGCTCACAGGCGCTCAAGACCAACACACAGTCCAATACGGCTTTTCGCGGGTTTGGCGGCCCACAGGGCATCGTTGCTGCCGAGCGTGTGATTGAGGAAATCGCGTTTGCCACCGGGCAGGACCCGCTCGATATCCGTCTGCGTAATGTCTATGGCACTGGTGAGCGCAATCTGACGCCCTATCACATGGTCGTCGAGGACTCGATCAGCGATCTTGTCATGACGCAGCTGGCAGAGCGCTGCGATTATCGTCATCGCAAGGCGGCCCTTAGAGCGTTCAATGCAACCAGCCGCACGCTGCGCAAGGGGATCGCCCTCGTTCCGGTGAAGTTCGGCATCTCGTTTACGGCAACGCATTACAATCAGGCGGGTGCTCTGGTTCATGTCTATACCGACGGATCGGTGCAGGTGAATCACGGTGGGACCGAAATGGGGCAGGGTCTGCACACCAAGATGGTGCAGATCGTCATGCAGGAATTTGCCCTGCCTGCTGACTCAGTGCGCATCACCGCCACGACGACCGGCAAGGTGCCCAATACCTCGGCCACGGCGGCATCATCTGGTGCAGATCTGAACGGTATGGCGGTGCTCGATGCCGTGAGCCAGATCAAGGGGCGCATGATCGCTTTTGCCGCTAAAAAATGGCAGGTTGCGCCCGAGGCGATTTCTTTTACGCCCGAGGGTGTCAGCATCGGGGACGAGTGTGTCAGCTTTCGTGATCTGGTGTGGCAGGTCTATTTTGCCCGTATTTCGCTGTCAGCCAGCGGATTTTACAAGACGCCCAAAATCTCCTGGGATGCCGCCACGGGGCGCGGGCGACCATTCTACTATTTTGCCTATGGTGCGGCCTGCGCTGAAGTCACGCTCGACTTGCTGACAGGTGAGAACACGATAGATCGTGTGGATATTCTTCATGACGCGGGGCAGTCCCTCAATCCTGCCATCGATATCGGCCAGATCGAGGGGGCTTTCGTTCAGGGAGCGGGATGGCTCACTACGGAAGAACTGGTCTGGGACGAGAAGGGGCGCCTGCGCACCCATGCGCCAAGCACCTATAAGATTCCAGCCTGCTCGGACCGACCGCATATCTTCAACGTAATGCTGCTGGAAAATGCCCCCAACCGTGAGGAAACGATTTACCGCTCGAAGGCCGTGGGCGAGCCTCCTCTGGTTCATGGCGTTGCGGTCCTCCACGCGCTGTCCGACGCGATTGCCAGCTTGGGCGACTACCGGCATTGTCCGGGGCTGGATGCACCCGCGACACCTGAGCGGCTGTTGCGCACCATCATGGCCATGAAGTCATCTGTCGCCCAATCGTCCGCTACCCAGCCGTCATCTGCTGCCGTGGGCGCCCCGACGGGAGAGAGCGCCTGATCGACCTTGACCTGATCCGGCGCTGGCAACGTGAGGCGATTGCCGTGCTCCGGATCGTCGTGGCCGACGCTGCGGGCTCGACCCCGCGCGAGGCCGGGGCGTTCATGCTGGTGTCTCACAACGCCCAGACTGGCACGATCGGTGGTGGAACGCTGGAATGGGAATGTCTTGCCCAGGCACGCCGGATTCTGAGCGGTGCCGCCCTTGCGCAGGAACATCGCTATCGTCTTGGACCCGAGGCCGATCAATGCTGTGGCGGGGCCGTGACGATACGCTACGAACCGGTTTTCGATCTCGATCATGAACTGTCCTGCCTTAAGGCGGAACAGGCTTCATGGCCTGTGGTGAGCCTGTTTGGCGCAGGCCATGTTGGCCGCGCCCTGGCCCAAGCGCTTTCCCCCCTGCCTCTGGCCTTGCGCTGGATTGATTCACGAGCCGATGAATTCGGGCTCGTGCCCGAGGGTGTGACAATGAGCGTGACGCAGGATTGGGAGGCCGAACTGGCGTTGCTGCGCCCCGGTGATGGTGTGGTGATCATGACGCCCAGCCATACGCTGGATGCGCTCATCACGGCTGCCGCCCTTGAACGTGGCGATCTGGCCTATGTCGGCCTCATTGGCTCGCGCACCAAGCGGCGCCGGTTCGAGGCCGGATTTCGTGCGCTGGGGATGGCACAGCACAGGATTGATACGCTGGTCTGTCCTATCGGGCATCACGACGGCCCCTACAGGATCCGTGACAAGCGTCCTTCGGTCATCGCTGCCCTCGTTGCGGCGGAGCTGGTCGTCAAACTCGTTCATGGCGACCATACGAGCAATGGGTGTGGTTCGTCATAAGCAACGCAATGGCGGGAAGCCGACCATTGCCAGCCCACTGGCCCGACAAGCTGTGATCAGCCATCTGGCAACATCTGCGCGGCCTGGCCCGTTGAACTCACATCAGTAACTTGTATCCAAGGAGACATTCATGACCGGCCCTGGCCCCATACGCGGCGTGTTATTCGATATGGACGGGCTTTTGCTCGATAGCGAAACCCTGTCTCTCGATGCCTTTACTCTCGGCGCGCGTGATCTGGGCTATGACATGGATCATGAATTTGCGCGCCAGATGATCGGCCTGCCCGGTGATGCCTGTGCCCAGCTGGTGATTGACAGCTTTGGCCCCGATATCGATCTGGCTGCATTGTTCAGGAGGCAGAATATCCGTCTGCATGAACTGGTTCAGGCGGGGAAGCTCGTGCTGAAAAAAGGCGTGCTTCCGTTGCTGGAAATGCTCGATGCCCGCCAGCTGCCTCGTGCCATTGCCACATCCTCAGGGCGTGAACGTACCGAGGCGCATCTGCGTCATGTGGGTATCTATGACCGGTTCGATGCCATCATCACGCGTGACGATGTGACCCGCGGCAAGCCGGACCCGGAGCCCTATCTGCGCGCTGCTGAGGCGATCGGGGTCGAGCCCGCCTATTGTCTGGCGCTCGAGGATTCCCACAATGGTGCCCGCGCGGCCCATGCCGCCGGGATAAGGGTCATTGTTGTGCCTGACCTGATGGCCCCCAATGAGGAGATCACGGAAAAGGCCCATGCCATCATGAATGATCTTCATGAGGTGTGCGACTTCATCGATCGCGCAGGCTGATTCTTCGCAGTTGAGGGGGCAGGCGAGGGATACTTAACTGTCCCTTGTCTGTTGTATTCGATTGAAGCTTGTCAGGGGGAGCGCGTCGCGCCCTCAGCCGATCCTAGTGACAGCCACCGCCCTTGCAGCCGGAGCATCCCCCGCAGGACTTGCCTTCCTTGGGTGTCGGGGCGCCAGCCGCATGAGGGACATGCAGGCCAACTGCGCTTTTGATGCGGCGCGCATGGGCAGGAAACAGCCGGTTCAGCCAGAAAACCACGGCGACCACGATAACGGCGATGACGATGAGTGTCTGGATCATGGGCCTTATCCGCTAAGGGCGACAGTCACATGATAGGTAAGAAATGACGCGAGATAAGCAAGGCCGAAAAGATAAGCCGCAGCACCGGCGACGACTTTCCATGAACGCGTCTCACGCCGCATGACAGCTAAGGTGGAGATGCATTGCGGGGCATAGACATACCATGCCAGCAGCGAAAATGCCGTGGCCATGCTCCAATGGGCGCTGAGTAACGGCAACAGGGCACTTGCTGCACTGTCTTCATTGGCACCCAGCGCATAGACGGTGGCCAGCGCACTCACCGCCACCTCGCGCGCAGCCAGGCCAGGTATGAGCGAGACGCAGATCTGCCAGTTGAAACCGAGCGGGGCGAAAATTGGCAGCATCCAGTGCCCGATATGGCCGGCGAGGCTGTAATCGATGGCGGCCCCGGTGGCATTGGCGGGCGGGGCTGGGAAGCTTGAGAGCGCCCATAGAAGCACGTTCAGGGAGACAATGATCGTGCCCACGCGGGAGAGGAACATCACCGCACGCTGCCACAGGCCCAGAGCCACGCTTTTCAGATTGGGCGAGCGATAGGGGGGCAGCTCGAGCATCAGCGGATGCTCTTCGGATGCCACACCGCGTGTCATGAGGCGCGCGGCAACAATACCGCTGAGAATGGCCACGAGGTAGAGCGCGAACAGCACGAGGCCCTGAAGGCCGAGAAAGCCAAGAACCGTTCGATGCGGCACGAAAGCGCCGATCAGAAGTGTATAGACCGGCAGGCGCGCTGAACAGGTCATGAGAGGCGCGATCAGGATTGTCACCAGACGGTCGCGTGGGTTCTGTATCGTACGCGCCGCCATGATGCCCGGAATGGCACAGGCGAAGCTGGAAAGAAGCGGAATGAAGGAGCGTCCACTCAACCCGGCCAGAGCCATTACGCGGTCGAGCAGGAAAGCGGCTCTTGGCAGATAGCCCGTCTCTTCCAGGGTCAGGATCCAGAGGAACAGGATCAGGATCTGAGGGAGAAAAACGATGACGGTTCCTGCTCCGGCGAAAATGCCATCCGCCAGAAGGCTGCGCAAAAGCCCGGGCGGCAGGGGTGAGACCACCATCTGTCCCAGAGAGGCGATGCCGGCTTCCAGTGCATCCATGAGCGGCTGTGCCCAGGCAAAGACAGTCTGGAACATGAAAAACAGCACGACCAGCAGAATGATCGGCCCCCAGACGGGGTGCAGGAACCAGCGGTCGAGCCTGTCGGCCAGCCGGTCGCCACGCAGAGCCCCTTCATTGGTATAGCGGGCGATAAGCTCGCCCGCCCGGGCATGCAGGTCGATCTCTCTGCCGGGTGGGGGCGGGGTCAGGGTCTCGGTCTGATCCAGTGCCGCGAGAAGATGGCTCACACCGCTCTTGCGCAAGCTGATGGTCGGGATGATGGGCAGATCGAGCGCTGCGGCGAGGCCCGGTACGTCGATTTTCAGCCCGAGACGCTCGGCCTCATCCATCATGTTGAGCACGACCAGCATGGGGCGGCCCAGCTGCATGAGTTCGAGCAGAAAGCGTAGATGCAGCCGCAGATTGCTGGCTGAGACGACGCAGATGATCAGGTCAGGCTGTTTTTCGGAAGGATGACGACCCATGCAGACATCACGTGTGACATCCTCATCCGGGCTAGTGGCACTCAGGCTGTAGGCGCCCGGCAGATCGAGCAGGCGTACTGACCGGCCATTGGGCGTCGTGAAATACCCTTCCTTGCGCTCGACCGTGACCCCTGCGTAATTCGCGACCTTCTGTTTGCTGCCGGTCAACTGATTGAACAGCGAGGTCTTGCCGCAATTGGGATTGCCGACGAGGGCGGCACGCAACGGAACGGTCTCCGTTACGGTCGAGGTCACGGCATCCATCAGGGATCAGTGATCGCGCTTGAGCGAGACGCGTGCAGCTTCGCCACGACGCAGGGCGAAGCAGGTGGAACCAAGACGAACGGCAATGGGGTCATGGCCGACCGGGCCGGTCGCGACGATCTCGACAGGTGCGCCCGGAATGAAGCCAAGCTCCCCAAGGCGTAGGGCGATCGGGTCATTTTCCGTGCGGGAAACGACCTGACTGATCACCGCGTGGGCGCCTTTGGGAAGGGAGTCGAGAGTCATGGGTCAATACACCTGTAATCTGGGGCGAGACGCCCTGAGAACGCTTCTCAATTGCCTAGATAGTCTTTCATGTTTTCTTAGGGAAGGGGGAAGGGGTGAAATCCTTTGATACGCGAGCAGCCTCGTCCAGCACCCTGTACGAAAACAGTGCGTTCGTGGGACAAGGTTATCATGAGCAACGAGAGACCATATCGACACGGTGACCGTGATAGCCCTGCGTTGCAGAACTTTCCGCCCCTCTCGTGCTCACAGGGGAGGGCTGCACGAACACTGCGGGGATGAGATGTGTGCGCTCAGGCGGTTGCCCATCTCGCTATTTTGATAGATTATCGTAGTTGATTCTATGAAAACCAATATTTATTTTGGTGAACCTTAAATTCGCTGCTCAAGAGCGAAATACTAAGTAACAATCCCCTCTGTATCGAGTGCGCGTCATGTCTGCAAATAACTCACAGCTATCTCATGACGTTTTGATCGTGGGAGCTGGTCTTGCCAGTCTGACACTGGCCAAGCAACTCCTCGACAGGCAGCCGTCGCTCGATATCTGTATCGTCCACAACCGCAGATTTCCCTACCCGGAGCGGGTACACAAGGTTGGCGAATCAACGGTCGAGATCGGCGCCTATTACCTCTCCAACATCATCGGTTGCAAAACTCACCTGGAGCAGGGCCATCTTCGCAAGATGGGGCAGCGATTCATACAGACCCAGGGCTTGCAAGGTGATGCCCCCTATCGTGAACTCGGCCTGACATTCTATCCCCACCACAGCACTTTCCAAATCGACAGAGGTCGACTGGAGAACCACCTGCGCGAGCAACTGGGCAAGCGTGTCAGCTTCGTTGAGAACAGCCGGGTGCTCGACATGACGGTCGGGGAGGGGCAAAACGCCGTTTCCATCCGCGATCATGAGGGCATTATATCAACCCGTTCAGCACGATGGGTTGTCGATGCGTCCGGGCGTGGGCGTGTGCTCATGAAGCAGTTCGACCTGCAGAAAAAAGCGCAGGTGAATCATTCGTCCGTGTGGTTTCGTGTGGGCGGAAACGTCGATATCAACGAGTTCATTATGTCGTCAGTCCAGGCGAACCCGTTTGCCGACGTTGCTGAGCGCGCACACAGCACCACCCATCTGGTTGGGGATGGCTACTGGGTATGGATCATTCCTATCAACGCACAGACGACGAGCATCGGTATCGTCTTTGACAATGCGCACCACCAGTTGTCAGATATGAGTTCCTACCCCCTGGCAACCAGGTGGCTGAGGCGTCATGAGCCGCGGCTTATGGATTATCTCGAACTCAAGGCGTTCGAGGTTCTGGATTTCATGATGCTGCGCAATTATTCCTATCTATCGGCCCAATACATATCGCGTGATGGCTGGGCCCTGACCGGGGAAGCCGCCGGTTTTGTCGATCCTATGTATTCCAATGGTACGGATCTCATCGCCCTTGCGAACACACTGATCACGAATGCAATCACCCGACCTGACGGCATGGATCTTGTGGACCGCATCAATGGGCTTCTGGATGAGGTTTATAAGGGGTTTGACTATACGCACCGTGAGTCACTCGGTAACTTTAGTCGCTGGAATCAGATCTTTATCAAGACAAACTGGGACTCCTGTTTCTACTTCATGTTCATGTGCGTGCTTTTCATGAATGGGAAATTCGAAGATATTGATTTTATTGAAAAAATTCACGGAATGATTGCTGAGTTCTACCGGATCCATTTCGGGGTCATGGATTACCTTCGTCACGCTGACAGGGGCGACGATTATCGTCTGCCGGACTTTATTGACTTGGCCCGGACGATTCAGGATCACGCGAATGGATCGATCATGATGAGTGACAAATCCAATGATGCTGTCGAGGCGCGCCTCGAGCAGAATCTCGAGATCTTGCGTAAACTGGCAGCGTCCATCACTCAGTCCGGGACATTCGATGAATGTTTCCGCAAACCGGAACTGGTGTTGAACGCAGCCTGAAGCGCGGGTTTCCCCTGTTGGCATGAACGGGCAGGATCAGCGGTCTTTCTTCGGTCTCCGGGCGATCTACGCCAAGGCCATCGGATAAGGGCCACGTCTTGCATCGCCCCATTTCCTATACGGCTATATCCTCTATAGATGACCTATATGATGGGTATTGGGCGGCGGGACAGGTTTCGCGCCCCGGAGGAGAGGCAGATGAGGCGTGATGCAATCGAACGGCGTGTGAAGCAGGGGGCGGGGGCAGAGCCAGCCGATCTCGTCATACGCAATGTCAGGCTGTTCGATCTGGTCACGGGTGACCTGCTGCCGACCGATATCGCGATCTGCGGTGATCGTGTCGTGGGTATTCTCGATACCTATGAAGGGGTGCGTGAGATCGATGGTCAGGGACGCATTGCCGTTCCCGGCTTCATCGATACGCATCTGCACGTTGAATCGTCGCTGATTACGCCATTCGAGTTTGATCGCTGTGTGCTGCCCTATGGCGTGACAACGGCGATCTGCGATCCGCATGAGATGGCGAATGTGCTGGGCGGCGAAGCCTTCGCGTATTTTCTCGAATGCGCCACCCGCACCGTGATGGATCTGCGCGTCAATCTGTCGAGCTGCGTGCCGGCCACGCCGTTCGAAACCTCGGGGGCAGTTCTCGATGCTGATGCCCTCTCGCGCTACCGGTCCCATCCCAAGGTGATCGGGCTCGCTGAATTCATGAATTTCCCGGGCGTGCTTTCATGCCAGCCCGATTGCATCGACAAGCTTGTGGCTTTTGCGGGTGAGCATATCGACGGTCATGCGCCTCTTTTGCGTGGGCGCAAACTCAACGGCTATCTGTCTGCTGGTATTCTGACGGACCATGAGGCCACGCTGGCCGATGAGGCGCTCGAGAAGATCCGCAAGGGTATTACCATCCTCATTCGCGAGGGGTCGGTTTGCAAGGATCTGGCAGCGCTGGCGCCTCTGCTGACCCCCGAGACCTCCCAGTTTTTCGCTTTCTGCACCGATGACCGCAATCCGCTCGAGATCGCGCATGAAGGCCATATCGACTTCCTGATACGCCAGGCCATTGCGCTTGGCGTTGCGCCGCTTGCGGCCTACCGTGCGGCGTCGCTTTCGGCCGCGCGTGCTTTCGGCTTGCGCGATCGCGGGCAGATTGCCCCAGGACAGCGTGCCGATATCGTTCTGCTTGATGACCTCGAAACCTGTCAGGTCGCGCAGGTTTTTTCGGCGGGGCGTCTGGTTGACGAGGCGTTGTTTGCAGCGCGTGAGACGATCGACCCGCAGGGATATGGCACGATGCGCCTCGCCGCGCCGATCACTGCCGAAGATCTGGTTATCGCGGCACCGGGGGAAAACCGGCCGGTCATCGGTATCGTGCCGGGGCAGATCATAACGGACTACCTGCGTTTTGATCTGCCCGTGCAGGGTGGGGCGGTTCAGCCAGACCCGACACGTGATATCGCGAAGATCTGTGTCATCGCGCGGCATGGCAAGAATGATAATATCGGCCGCGGTTTCGTTAAAGGCTTTGGCCTGAGCACCGGGGCGCTCGCCTCATCGGTGGGGCATGACAGCCATAATCTTTGCGTCGTCGGGATGAATGACAGTGATATGGCGCTGGCAGTCGCGCGACTGGCCGAACTCGGTGGTGGCTTCGTGGCGGTCAGGGAGGGTCATGTCGTGGCCGAATTGTCCCTGCCATTGGCTGGACTTATGAGCGACAGACCCTTCGAGGTCGTACGGGCCGATCTGGAAAAACTGCGTGCGGCAGTCGGCGCCATGGGGGGCACGCTGGAGGAGCCCTTCCTGCAACTCGCGTTCCTGCCGCTGCCGGTCATTCCCCATCTCAAGATCACAGATCTCGGGATGATCGATGTGGATACCATGTCACTGGTATCCTGAACGTCAGACAAACAAGGCTGATCAGGGCTGCGCCGGCATGCACCGGCGCAGCGCCTTGCTCAGAAATTGGTGGTGAACTGGCCGCCAATCACAGCGGCATCGTTGAAGGTGGTTGTGGCACCGGGATGCTGCAGATACTGGAAGTCAAACTGCAGCGCCGTGGCCCGTGCCAGATGCACGCTGTAGAAAGCTTCCCAGACCTGTTCCCAGTTCTGCACGCCATAGACGTTGCCCCACTGATTGGACACGAAAGGCAGCCCCAGAGCGACTGAGGATTCCTGCTGCAAGCGCACCGAGCGGCTCATGTTCATATGCTGGAACATGACACCGATCTGGTCGAGCGGGCGATGCCACGGTGTGCCACTTTGCAGGAGGCCGATCCATTCGTGGTCACGCATGGCCACCACATTGCCCTGGGCATAACCGACACCGCCGATGACGATCAGACCATCCGCCAAACCCTTGCCACTGCGCATGAGCATCTGGTCGAACATGAACCAGCTGGACCACATTCCCGACTGCTGGCGTGCGCCCAGGCCGCTGGCCTGATAGGAGCCGCCGTAACGGTCCTCATAGAGATGCGGGTAGCGTGAATTGTCGTAATAGAACCCGACCTTGTAGTGACCCAGCAGCTTGTCCTTGCCGAATGCGGGATCCCAGCCAGCCTCGAACTGAGAGCTGAGCTTGCCCAGACCATCCTGGGCAAGGGCCCAGCCTGACACGCCGCCATTGAAGGAATGCGGGCTGACGGCAAACAACCCACCCATAAGATAGGTGCGCTCCGTCGGGCGTACGCGCAGCACGGCGCCGATATTGGCAGAGGGCCAGTCGCGTCCGCCCGGCGCATATTTGCCTGGCGCAAAATTGCCGCACACGCTGACATTCATGAAGTTACAGGCAAGTGCATCGAAGTCGAAGAACGTCCCGGTGGGGATTACACCGGCGGAAAGAATGACCCTGTCATGCAAAAAGGTCTTGTCAGCATACATCGAGACAAGATGGGCGACGACATTGCCACGTGCGCCGTAGATCTGCTCGGGGTTGGAGACATAGTCGCCCAGCGAGTAGCTGAAATTGCGACCATGGCCGTTCACAACCAGCATATGGGTCCAGAACCCCTTGAAACCTGCCAGCTTCTGCCAGTCGATGTCGAGTTCGGCAGCAACCTGACCGGCAAAGACATTGTCACGCGTGCGTCCACCCGTGAGATTGCCCATATATTCCTCGTTGAGCGCCACGTTGAGGAAGATACCGCGCTTTTGCATCCAGCTTTGCGCCCCGCCCCAGTCACCCAGAAGATGCGGATTACCGTAGAGGGAAGGAACAAGGGGGCCGATGGGCACAGCGCCCTGACCGGCAATGGGAAAACCCATGGCGACGTAGTCGTCGCTTTCGAGGGTCTTGGCCGTCTGCGCCTGGGCGTGAACCTGTGTGGCCGAGACCGCACCGAGGGCGAGTGTCAGTGACAGGACGACAGAGGCTCGCCATCGCCTTGCGGGACGCCTTGAGTGGCCCGCAAAGGGGCTCGGGCCGGATGGGCTGGAAGGGGTATGCGGGATCAGTTCTGTTCTGCTCATCACTCTGACTGGTCTGAGTTGGCCGCCGCCTTGAAAAGGCAGCGTGATTGAACAAGGCATTAACAGAAAGACATGTTCGCGCAATACCAAGAAAAAATACAAGATTCCGTGTGATATTGTTACAAACCCATGAGAGTGTTGCGTGATTTATCACGCACTACCCTTTGCTCCTCATGCTTCATAGGTTTTGCGCCCGCCAACCCAGATCTCACATACGGTAAGTCCGGCATCCATCACCACCATGTCGGACAGCTTTCCGCAGTCGAGCGTGCCGCGGTCATGAAGGCCGAGATAACGCGCCGGGTTGCTGCTCACCAGTGCGCTCGCTTCAGGCAGGGAGGCCCCATGGGCCACAGCATTGCGCAAGGCCTGATCGAGCGTCAGCACGCTGCCAGCCAGCGAACCGTTCGGCAGGCGGACCACGCCATCCTTGATGACCACATCCTGACCACCGAGCGAACTCGGGCCGTCAGGCTGACCCGCGCCACGCATGGCATCGGTCACAAAAACCAGACGATCACGCATGACGCGTGAGGCGAGCCGGAAATTGGCCGGATGCACGTGATGGGTGTCGAAAATCATTTCCGCATAGCTGGCGTCATGACACATCAAGGCGGTGACCGGGCCCGGATTGCGGCCCTCCACAGGCGACATGGCATTGAACAGATGCGTCCCGCCGCCGACCCCTCCTGCCGTGCAGATGCGGCAAAGGGCGGTCACGCTCGTTTCGTAATCTGCCGTGGTATGGCCGAGACTGACACGGACACCGGCAGCAGCGAGTCGATCTATGGCCTCATCGGCGTGCTCTATCTCGGGTGCGAGAGTCACCACGCGCACGCATCGGGCTGCCAGCACATCATCGAGCTTGTCGGAGGTGGGGGCTATGGTGAAAGGCGGTTGCGCCCCGAGCTTGTGAGGGCTGACAAAAGGGCCCTCCAGATGGACACCATGAATACGCGGCTCATCGGAACCGGGATTTTCCATGATGCCGGCCACATCATGAAGCGCGCGCATGACATCGGCCCAGGGACGGGTGATTGTGGTTGGCAGGATTGTGGTCGTGCCGTGCTGCATATGAAATCGTGCGAGCGTTCTGATGGCCTCGGGGCCATCCATCGTGTCAGCGCCGCCCCCGCCATGTACGTGCCCATCAATGAAGCCGGGCAGGATGTAACGATCGGTCGCCCCGGTAGCCGGCTCGATGGATCGGATCACTTCATCGAAGGAAATGGTACCGGGCATGATACGATCTGGCAGGACGATCTGTCCGGTAAGATGGGTAAGCACGATCCTATTCTCCCTGTGAGAGCCCGACGCGGCCATAGCGGCGGGCGTAACCGAGAATGATGAGATAGGCTGGAATGACGATCATGGCGAACATGCCCTGAAAGCCGAAGACCGGTTTGAGCCAGACATAGAACTGGGGCACGACCGCACCGCCGCTATACGACATGACCATGATGGCCGAGGCCATGGCCGTGAGATGACCGGCGCCGCGTATGGCAATCGGGAAAAGGGTGGGCATGATCATGGCATTGGTCACACCCAGCAGTGCGACGCAGAAAACGGAGGTATAGCCTTGGGTCAGTACCGCCAGAACGGTCAGCACACAGCCGACAAGGCAGGACAGCTGCACATAGACTTCCTGCCGTATGAACCGCGGTACGATGATGAAGCCCATGATATAGCCGACCAGCATCCCCGTCAGCGTCAGGGCCGTGAAGAATTTGGTCTCATCCAGAGGCAGGCCAAAGCTTTGCCCATAGGTGCCAATCGCATCGCCCGCCATCACTTCGATGCCGACATAAAGGAACATCGCAATGAAACCGAACACCAGATGCGGCTTGAAGAAGCTTGGGCTCGCGCCATCGCCTGTCTGGATTGGGGGGGCTTCAAGATTGGGAAGGGGGGCGAAGGCCACGATGGCGGCGATAATCACCAGAATGCCGGCCATGCCCAGATAGGGCAGATAAAGCGCCTGCACGAAATTGTTGAGCAAGGCTTCACGGACAGCAGGGTCGGTAGCAGATTGGGCTTTCTCTGCGACGGCACCGATATTGCGCATGACCAGTAGGCCAAGCACGATGGGAGCCAGTATGCCGGCCGTCTTGTTGCAGATTCCCATAATCGAGATGCGTTGCGCCGCACGATCGGCTGGCCCGAGCAGGCTGACCAGCGGATTGATCACCACCTGCATGAGCGAGATGCCGGCGCCGAGAATCAGCAGGCCGGTCAGAGCCCCCGGATAGATACGCCAAGCCACAAATTGCCCGAAAACCGCGACGCCGAGAGCGGAGACGAGAACGGAGAGTGTGAGTCCCGCCTTCAGCCCCAGTCTTTGCGCAACCAGCGAGGTCGGGATCGAAAAGAGGAAGAATGAGAAATAAAACGCTAGTGGAATGAAAAAGCTGCTGAACTCACTTAGTGAGAAGGCGACGCGAACGAAGGATATGAGCGGCCCATTCAGCCACGTCACGAAACCCATGGCGAAAAAGATAAGGGCAGCAATGGCCAGGGCGCTATAGCCATAGGAGCCGACCAGCCTGTTGTCATCCGGGGGGAGCTTGGACATCTTGTCTGAAATTCCTCATCTGAACGAGGGTATTTATTTTAAAAAATAAACTAACGGGATTATAGGTAAGATGCTGCGATCAGGCCAGCATCATTTGCAAGTTTCGCTTTCACAATAATCGGAGACTGCGATTGTTTCACGCCCGGACGTGCGCAGAACCTTGGGCGGCCCCGATGAGGCGCATTCCGGTAGAGAATCCGTAGTATCGACGATCATCGATTTCAGCGGGCAGGATTCCTCTCGCGCTGACACGCTCTTGGATATCTGCCCGCTGCGCAGGCTCGTTAATCCCCGGCTGTGGGGAGAAAAAGATGCTTCAAGGCTGTTGCGAGCATATTCAACACGCGCAGCTCTGGTTTTGATCGAACCCGGCATCAGACAGGCAGCTGTCTGAAGTTGAAAATTGACTTCCGAGCCAGATTGGATCAGGCCTTTAGAGGGCTGCCTGGCGGCGTACCACAATCCTGATGATAGAAAATCCGCGATAAATTAAGAGAATGAAATAAAAAATGTTCTCGATTGGCCATCACCGAATCCTGAGCGTGCTCAGTCGCTCCGGCCCACAGAGCCGCACCGATCTTGCGCGTATACTTGACCTGAGCAAGGCGAGTGTAACCGCCTTGGTGCGTGAGTTGATAGAGCGTCGGATTCTTGACGAGAGAGAGCGTGTTTTCGGTTTTGGCCGTCCGTCTGTCATGCTTGGTCTCAGGCAGGATGCTGCGAGCTTTATCGGAATCTCGTTACAGGCCGACCCGGCCTGCGCTGTGCTCACGGATCCGCATGGTCGCATCCATGCGCAGCTGACTTTCCCCCTCGTCAATGATGTCGAGGCCAGTCTCGCTGCCATGTCGTGTGCAGTAAAAAGGATCATCGATATGGCGACGCCTGATATTGGCGCGATTGCCGGTATCGGTATTGTTATTGCCGGGATCGTCTCTTCGGACAGTCAGACATGCCTTGCCTCAGCCACGCTGGGTTGGAAGGATGTGGAGATTGGCTCCCGCCTCAAAGCGATGACCAATCTGCCGGTTTTCGTCGAGAATGACGCCAATGCGCTGATCGTGGGCGAGCAACTTTTCGGCAATTCAGGTGACTTGCAGGATTTCAGCCTGGTTTTTGTCAGCGAGGGTATCGGTGGTGCCCATATCATCAATGGCCGACTGCATCGCGGGCGACACGGTGGGGCAGGCGAGATGTCGCATTCGCCCATTGCCATTGACGGCGTCGCTTTACCGTGCCGTTGCGGGAATACGGGATGCCTCGAAACCCTTGCGGCGCTGCCCGCAATTCTGGGTGCTGCGCGCCGGGCAGGTTTGCCCGATGATATAGCAGGTATTGTCCAGATGGCGACTGACGGGCACCCTGAGGCCCTGACGATATTGCACCGGGCAGGCACGGCGCTAGGCGTCGCGCTCTCGCAGGTCATCCAGTTTGTCGACCCTGCTCGTATTGTTGTCCGTCTGGATCCGAATCTGGTTGAAAGTGTGTTTGCTCGCGCCCTTCGACAGGCTGTTGAGGCGCATGTTCTCAGGCGTGACAGCTATCATACAGAGCTATTGCTTTCATCTCTCCTGCCGCTGGATTTTGCGACTGGCGCCGCCAGTCTGGCGGCCCAGCATTTTCTTTTTGGCAACGCGAATCTCTGATCGACCAATATGGTCAGAAATTCATCGCGTATCCTGTCAAAAAGCGGCTGGTGAGTACCTGGCGCCGTTATGCCGCAACACAGGCTATTTGACGGCAGACGTGCTGGCTGGGTCGATGAAGGAAACGGGCAGGGCGGAGAGGCGAGCAATATGGCATCGGATCAGGATCGTGACGTCCCGGGTGTGAGACGTGATATTCCGGCGAATACCAGAGGATCAAGCGCTCGTTCCGGGCAGACAAGCCTGGAGATCTGCGTTGACGATATGGCGGGGTTTGAAGCGGCCCAGCTTGATCAGGTCGAACGCATCGAACTCTGCGCAGCGCTAGACCTTGGGGGCCTTACGCCCTCTGGCGGGTTTTTGGCGCAGGCGCGGCGCTCCCGCGTGCCGGTGTTTGTGATGATCAGGCCGCGAGCGGGTAATTTTATATTTTCTCCCGCAGACATTGCCCAGATGGAGAACGATATCGCGCTCGTACGGGAGGCGGGTATGGATGGTGTCGTGCTGGGTGCCGCCCTCGAAGATGGGGCGCTCGATTATGCGCTGCTCGAGCGACTGTCTCTCGCCTGTGGGAGTCTGCACCGGCAACTGCATCGTGTTTTCGACCTTACACCCGACCCGATTGCAGCACTTGATGTGGCGATGGATCTGGGGTTCGAGCGCGTACTGACCTCAGGGCAGGCCGTTCGTGCGCCCGATGGGGCGGCCTGTTTGCGCAGGCTGAATGATCATGCGCGTGGTCGTATCGACATCATGGCTGGCAGTGCTGTGCGCCCCGACAATGTGGGCGACCTGATTGCGTCAAGCGGCGTGAAATCGTTTCATGCCTCTTGCCGGATAGAATCAGCAGTGCAGGATGGGCGACTGGATCATTTCGGATTCGCAGCGTCTCACGCTGTGACATCTTCTGCGGAGATCCTTCGGCTGCACGAGGCGATACGCACTGCATGCCCGGAGTGACCTGCTTCTGAAAAAGGATTGGGCCTGATGTTTCTCCCGAAAAGGGTAATCCACTCCGGGGTTGCGCTTGGCGTATTGCTGGCTGGCTGTGCCGCGATCCGACCTGCCTTGGCTGCGCCATTGACCCCGGTTTTCATGCCCCAGCCTGCCAGCGTTGCTCTGGATGTGCAGAGCCTTGCGCTTACGGCGCTGCCGGATATTCGCTGGTCACACGCGCCCACCCCCTTGCTGAAACGGGCTGCTGCGCGCTTCAGCGCACGTCTCGCAGCGGCTGGCGTTCGCCCCGCGACGAGTCATGGGCCCACGTTCACGATCGACGTAGGGCGAGACCCTGCCTATCTGACGCTCGACGCGCATGAGGCCTACAAGCTGGATATCTCTGCCAAGGGTATCAGGCTGACTGCCGATGGCCCTGCTGGTGTAATCCACGGTTTTGCCACGCTGCTGCAGATGCTGGACACGAGAGGCACTGCACCGGTGATCGCGCAGGGGCGTATTGTCGATGCGCCACGCTTCAAATGGCGCGGTCTCATGTTCGACGTTTCGCGTCATTTCCAGTCCACCGATACCATCAAACGCCAGCTGGATGCGATGGAACTGACCAAACTCAATGTCATGCACTGGCATCTGAGCGATGGAACCGGCTTCCGGGTGGAGAGCAAGCGCCTGCCACGCCTTCAGGAACTCGGTGGGCATAGCCGTTACTACACGCAGGATCAGATACGCGAGATCATCGCCTATGCCGCCGACCGGGGCATACGGATCGTGCCGGAATTCGACGTGCCGGGGCATACGCTCTCTATTCTGGCGGCCTATCCTGAGCTTGCTGCGCAGCAGCCCGTCGTGACGATGAAAGACTGGGTGAAGGATTGCGACGTCGCCTCGGGTAATGGCGAAACAACGACCCATTGCGCGAAGCACCCTAACCTCAACACGCCGGCAATGGACCCGACGAGCCCCAAAGTGCTCGAATTCGCCCGTATCCTGTTTGCCGAAATGGCACGGCTTTTCCCGGATCGCTATTTTCATACCGGGGGTGATGAGGTGGTATCCAGCCAGTGGACAACCAACCCGCAGATCACGGCCTATATGCAGGCGCACGGCTACAAGGATGCGCCTGCCATGCAGGCGGCCTTTACCGCAGAGATCGAGAAGCTCCTCGCTGCGGATGGCAAGATCATGATGGGCTGGGATGAGGTAAGCGAGGCCCCCATACCTAAAAATGTCGTTGTTGAGGCCTGGCGCGGCTCCAAATGGATCGGCTCTGCCACGCGTGTCGGTCATCCGGTGGTCGTGTCATCGGGGTATTATCTCGATCTGCTCAATCCCTCGACCACACATTATGCCGTTGACCCGTTCGATACGCGTGCCGATGGTCTGGCACCCAATCCGCCGGGGCAGAAACCTCGCCCGCTTGACGATGCCTTTACGCTCGATCCCAATGCGCCGCCGCTGGATGAGGCTCAGAAGAAACTGGTGCTGGGTGGTGAGGCACCGCTCTGGACGGAAGTCGTGTCTGATGAAATGGTCGATGCGCGTCTTTGGCCGCGCTCTGCCGCCCTAGCCGAGCGCTACTGGTCCGATCAATCGGTAAGAGACCCGCAGGCCCTCACAAGCCGCCTTCCGCTGGTCATGAATATGCTTGAGACATTCGGTTTGGAGGCGAGCGATCATCAGGCCCGGATGATCGCCCGCCTGACCCCGCAGAACATTACGCCATTGACGCAGCTGGTCGCGATCACCGTGCCGGTGCGCAATTATGCAATCAACCGGCTTGCGAGCCACAAGGGTGATGAAATCCTGAGTTCTCCTGCAGCAATTGCAGGGCCGGACAGCTTTGAAGGGAACGAATTCAACGCGCTTGCGGCGCGCTACAAGGCGGGAGATCGTAGCGTTATCGCCGCGGTGCAGGGCCACCTTTTACGCTATATCGGTAACGACAAGGCGTTTCAGGCTTTACCTGCGCAGCCAGTCATTGATGAGGTGAAGCCCGTTTCGGCTCAGATCGCGGCGCTGTCACAGCTTGGCCTGGACGCCATGCAGCCGGGCAGGAAAAGCAAGGCCTGGCATGAGCATGCCGAGGCACTCCTTGCCGAGCAGGATGCCGCTTACGCCGCGAGCGCTGACCACGAAGCCTCGAACCATACGAACCAGCCCCCGGGAGGGCTGTTGATTGCTATTGTGCCCGGCATAAAGGCGCTGGTCGCCAGCACCGACTGAAAAAAAGGGGCTCCGGATGATTATTCCGGAGCCCCTTTTTCATTCAGGAAAATATTCCGGGCGTTGATATGGAAGGAGCAGCGCCCCTGGATACGCCGCGCCACGAAGCTACATGGGGAACAGGCTTAAAAATGCGCCTCGGCACACGGGATTTTCAGCGCGGGCGGAAGTCTGCACTGCGTCTCGTCTGCTCTGTCAGGGCAGAGGCGCTGGCCTCGTCCAGAATGACCGTGCAACGGTCATGAAGCCGAATGGCCGACGCGCTGACCTGCGGTGTGACATCGCCCTCAAGGGCGCGCGCCACGATATCTGCTTTGGCAGAACCAAGCGCAAGAAGCAGGAGATGTTTCGCTTCGAGAATGGTTCCGACGCCCATCGTCAGGGCCCGATCAGGCACCTTTTGAGGGTCACCACCGAACATGGCAGCGTTCTGCTCACGGGTGCGCTCATTGAGCGTGACACAGCGCGTGCGCGTGTCGAATGGCGAGGGCGGCTCGTTGAAGCCGATATGCCCTGTATCGCCAATGCCGAGTAATTGCAGGTCAATCCCGCCTGCATTGCGTATCGCCTGCTCGTAATCCGCACATTCCTGCGCAAGATTAGCGGCGACCCCGTTTGGAAGGTGTACGTTTGTCTGGGAAATATTGACGTGACGAAAAAGCAGATCGTTCATGTAGTAATGATAGGATCTGCGGTCATCGGCAGAGAGTCCAACATACTCATCAAGATTGAAGCTGGTCGTGCTTGAAAAATCGAGCCCCTGTTTCTGGTGTAGTCGGACCAGATCCCCATAGACGCCTTCCATGGTCCGCCCTGTCGCCAGGCCAAGCACAGGCGATGCGCAGGAGGTCATTACCGAGGCGATTTCGGCAGCGGCGAGTCGCATGGCGGAGCCGGACTCTGGCATGATAATAAGGCGCATGGACGGTCATGATCCTGTGTTGTGAGGCCCCTGAGGCATCCGGGGCGATACCGATTCCATCTCCTGATAAGACCTCCCCCTTTGTTTATCGACATAAATTAAGTAAAAATCGCGGGAACGACACTCAAACGTGACGTAACAAGGGTTTTCTGGCGTAAATTTTCCTGAACGCCAGCAAATCACTTAGTTTTTTCAATAAACAATTGCAGGGTGAAAATCAGCCGTCTAACGTTTTGCAAGAACGCGGAACGATACGGACGGACAACAAACAGTTCTTTCAATCGCGGCCGATTTATTTTGAATCCTCCACGCAAACGGGAGTGGACCATGCGCCATCTAAGACGTGATCTCCTTGTTTTCTGTTCCGCCATCGCAATTAATTCTGCGGCCGAAGCTATGGCCGCACCGGTAGCAGATCAACCCGAGGGAAGCGCTCAGCACGCAAAAGCCAGGGCCCCGGCACCCGTGCAGAAAGCCGGCTCCGGGCATCGCCGGGCGGGAAGTGCGACTGAGGGTTCTGTTCTGGGGCCCAACCCGCAGGCAGAGGAAATCTCGGTCAGATCATCCAGCCGTCATGCGGATGGGACGACCAATACCACGCCGGGCGGCGGGTTGATGCCAAAGCAGACTGCGCCGCGCTCACAAAGCGGGGTGACGCGCGACTTCATCGCCAAGCAGGCGCCCACGGGCAATATCTCGTCGATGATCGCCAATCTGCCGGGCGTGGTCTATGCCAATCAAAGTCCGCTCGCGACGGCGGGTGACAATATCACCATGCGTGGCATGAACCAGAGCCAGATCGGCTATCTGTTTGAAGGTGCACCGCTGGCTGATCCGATCAATTACGAGCCTTACACGGCGATGCTTGTCGATACGGAAAATCTGGGTTCCGTGACGGTCTCACAAGGCTCGCCCGATCTCAATGCGCCGACATTCAACGCGGTTGGCGGGCAGATTTCAGCGACAGCGCTGAACCCGTCGCACAAATATGGTGGCTTCATCAATCTGATGGGAGGCAACAAGAGCGCCAACAAGGAATTCCTCCGTCTGGATACGGGTGATATCGGCCAGACTGGCATTCGTGGTTTCGTATCGTTTTCGCACCAATCGAACAATAACTGGCGTGGTCCCGGCGGGCTGAAGCGCTACCATGTCGATGCGAAATTCGTGAAGGAATGGGGGGATGGCAACTCGATCAGCGCCATCTTCGGCTTCAACAAACAGGAGCAGACGCCTTTTCGGTCGCCAACGGCGGCCCAGTGGAAGCAATGGGGCGAAGGGCTGACCTATAGCGACCACTACACGCCGGGGGATGCCAGCTACTACAAGCTTCAGTTGAGCAATCTGAACTCGCAGGATGTCGTGGTGCCCATGCATTTCACGCTGGCACGCGGGCTCAAGCTGAGTGTCACGCCTTATTATGTTCACCAGTTCGGCCCCGCTGTGGGTGGTGAGAATATTCCGGCATCCGGTGGTACTTTCGGGACGCAGATCTATGGCAATCTGAACCAGCCTTACGTTACCAACGGCAAGATCACGACGGTTGCGGTCGATCCGTGGAACCAGAAAGTCGGTGCCATCAATACGTCTCTCGACTGGACTTCCGGGCACAACACGCTGTCTGGCGGTTACTGGTATTCCTATGCAACGCATGAGGAGCACTCGACCTTCGCGACCGTGGATTTCTCGGGCAAGGCTGCCAATTCCTATGGAGCCTATGGCATCCGTGTGCCGGGCGGTGATCTGCTGAGCGGCTACAACCTCAATTTCATGCAGCAGATCAACGCGCTGTTCATTGCCGACACGCTCAAGCTGCTCAATGACAAGCTGACACTGAGCGCGGGCTTTCGTACGGTCATGGTGTCACGTCAGGGGACGAATGACGTGCCCGGGGCCGATCCCTACAAGACAGTGCGCAATTACTTCGCCCCCTTGCCACAGGTGGCCATCAGCTATGCGCTTACATCCAAGGACCAGATCTATATCAACGGCACGACCTCGTTCCGTGCGCCGGCTTCGGTGCAGGCCTATAGCCAGATTTTCGATCCCAACTCAGTTGGGGCCACATCACAGCCAGGCAGCCTGAAGGGCGAATACGGTATTGGTGAGGAAATCGGTTATCGCCATAACGGCACGCTGATCCATTTTCAGGTTTCGGCGTTCAACATGAACCTGACCAATCATCAGGTAAGCTCCACCTCCTATATTCCTGGCACCAACACGCTGGTTTCCATGCCGATCAATGTGGGTGGCGAGACGATCCGCGGTATTCAGGGTGAGCTGGGGCTCAAGCCTTGGCATCATTTCAGCCCGTATGTCTCGGCCCAGTACCTGCACGCGACAACGGATAATAATCTGCCTGTCTCTGCGACCAACGCAGCGGGTCAGTCCGTCATCGATTATCTGCCAACCGCGGGCAAGACGATGGTGGCCACACCGCATGTGACGGCGTCCGTCGGTCTTGCCTATGACGACAACAGGCAGTTTTTCGGGAATTTCAGCCTGCGTTATATCAGCTCGCAATATTCCACGTTCATGAATGACCAGCGCATGCCGGGCTATGTCGTGTCAGACATCACGCTTGGTTATCGCCTGCCTCATGTCGCGCATTTGAACGGCCCGAAAATCCAGCTCAATCTGGTCAATATCGGCAACAACATCTATCGTTCCGCACCAGCCAGCTTCGTCACCAGCGCCCAGAGCCGCACAGGGATTTACGGCAATCAGACCAAGGCTGGCTCACCGATCTATCTTGTTGGTGGCAACTTCGCGGCTCTGGTTTCACTCTCGACCGGGTTCTGATCCGGGGTGGATGAATAACCGGATCGACTTGACTCATCGCCCTCGCCCGGAGAATGTCCGGGCGCGTTTCAATGGCCTAGAGACGGGAAACACGTGCGGAACAACGATATTGTCGCCATTGATGGCGGCGGCACGAAAACACTTCTTCTGCGCGTCAGACCTGACGCCTCCCTTGCTGACATACGCAAGGCCGGTGGGTCCAACCCGTTTGACGTGCCAGAGTGGCGGAGCGTGATTACAGGGCTGCTGGAGGGTCAGCAGCCCTATATTCGTGCCGCAGCTTTCGGCATGGCTGGATTTGGCGAGAGCGGGCGGCTCAGCCGCGAACTGGCGCAGACGCTTGGTGCAGCCTGTCCGGCGCCCCATGTCATCCATAATGATGTCGATATGGCCTGCCGGGGTGCCTTTCTGAACGGGCCGGGCGTGCTGCTGCTTTCTGGCACGGGGTCGATGGCCTGGGGGCAGGATGAACAGGGGCGGACAGCCCGTGTGGGTGGCTGGGGCAGTCTCTTCGGCGATGAGGGAAGTGCCTACTGGATCGGGCGTCTGGCCCTTGCGCATCTGGCGCAGGTTCTGGATGGGCGCCTCCCTGACGAGACCGGCTTTCAGGCGCGTTTTGCGAGGATGCAGGGCTGGCCGGAGGAGACCGCCGGTTGCACGAGCGCTCTTCAGGAATGGTATGCAGGGCTGCACGAGGCCAGACCGGCCGTGGCAGCCCTTACAGCAGAGCTGGGGCGACTTGCAGAGCAGGGATGTGTCGTCTCGCATGACCTGTTTGCGCAGGCGGCAGAGCACCTTGCGCGGCATGTTCATGCCCTGCGTCACAGGCTCGGCGCACCGCATCTGGCATGGAGCTATGCCGGGGGAACCATGCGCAGCCCTGTCCTGCGCGAGCGTATCACGCAGCAATGCGGTGCGCCTGTCGCGCCGGGTCTGCCCCCCATCGGGGGAGCCGTGCTCGTTGCCGCTCAGCTGGCGGGCTGGGTTACGGACAGCGCCTTTGTCGCGCGCCTGGGTGAGGCGCTGGAGGCTGCCGGGATCAGCTAGGGCGCTTCGGCGCTCTCGCAGCTTCTATCGCGTAACAACGATGACGACGTGATGGCAAGGCGTGCCTCGCCGGTCTAGGGTGGCGAGATCACGCACCGGAATGGAGCTTGCGATGCGCGTCGCGCTTGGACAATTTATCGTTTCGGCCCAATGGGAAGAAAATCTTGCCATAGCGAGCGGGATGATCGCGCAAGCCCGATCGGGTGGCGCGAAGCTGCTTGTGTTGCCCGAGGGAATATTGGCGCGCGATCCGGCGGACCCGGATCATGTACTGCGCACGGCACAGAAGCTGGATGGCCCGTTTGTGAGCGGGCTGCTGGCGGTCACGCAGGATATCACGGTCGCGTTTTGCGTGAACGTGCCTGATGGGGCAGGGCGGTTTCACAACACGCTCGTTGTCATGCGCGATGGGGCTATCCTGACCTGCTACAGAAAGCTGCATCTTTACGATGCCTTTGCCATGCAGGAATCACGCCTGATTGCCCCCGGCCATGACCTGCCACCTGTTCTCGATATCGGTGGCGTAAGGATCGGGTTCATGACCTGCTACGATGTGCGCTTTCCGGAAATCGCGCGTCATCTGGCACTCTCGGGTGCGGAGGCGATTGTTGTGCCTGCTGCCTGGTTACGCGGGCCCGGCAAGGAGCGGCACTGGGAAATCATGCTGGCGGCCAGAGCGCTCGAAAACACCTGTTATGTGCTGGGGGCGGGCGAGTGCGGTCCGCAGAATATCGGCAACAGCATGGTGATCGACCCGCTTGGCGTGGTGGTGGTCGCACAGGGCGCCCGGCCGGGGCTGATCATGACGACACTCGACCAGAGCCATGTGCAGGAGGTCAGGCGCATATTGCCCGTGCTCGAAAACCGGCGCTTCGCTGCGCCTGTTCTGCGCGACGATCTTTGAGAGTGCAGCGAGGATGCAGGGCGTGGTCGCCTCTTTCTGGCGACAGTGCTGCCCTTGCAGCGCTCTCACGAAGCGGTGACCTCTCGCGAGCTTGAGTAAACCCGACCGGCTTTTTCATGTTTATCTCATGAATAACGTTAAACGGCACAGTAATTCTGTTGCTGATAACGGCTATACTGAGTTCGGGCGGATAGGCCCAGACATCTCTTAAGATGTCGCCCTACCGTCTGCTGGAAAGGTAGATAAGATGTCGGGAAACAAGGCAGGTCCTCCATTTCGCGAACGCTATGGCAATTTCATAGGCGGACAGTGGCGTGAGCCAGTTTCTGGCCAGTATGTCGATAATCACTCGCCAGTCGATGGTCGCGTACTGTGCCAGGTTCCCCATTCCACCCCCGCTGATGTCGATATGGCGCTCGATGCCGCCGAGCAGGCGCGTGAATCATGGGGCCGGACCTCGGTGGCTGACCGGGCGCTTCTTCTGCTCAAGGCGGCAGACCGTATGGAGACCAATCTCGACCTCATTGCCCGTGCCGAAACCTGGGATAACGGCAAACCGGTGCGTGAGACGCTCAACGCCGATATTCCGCTGGCGATTGACCATTTCCGCTATTTTGCCGGGTGCATCCGGGCGCAGGAAGGCAGTCTGGGCGAGATCAATGACACCACCGTGGCCTACCATTTTCATGAGCCGCTGGGTGTTGTCGCGCAGATCATTCCCTGGAATTTCCCGATCCTGATGGCTGCATGGAAGCTGGCGCCTGCGCTTGCCGCCGGTAATTGTGTGGTCATGAAGCCCGCCCAGACGACGCCCGCCAGTATTCTGGTAGTAATGGATATTATTGGTGATCTGTTTCCGTCGGGCGTACTCAATATCGTCAATGGCAGCGGGCGCGATGTGGGGGATTACCTCGCTAAAAGCCCACGCATTGCCAAAGTGGCCTTCACGGGTTCGACCGGCGTGGGCAAGACCATTGCTCATGCCGCGGCAGAAAACCTTATTCCTGCAACGCTCGAACTGGGTGGGAAATCCCCCAATATCTTCTTTGCCGATGTGATGGATCGTGATGATTCCTATCTCGACAAGGCCATTGAGGGTTTTGCCATGTTCGCCCTCAATCAGGGGCAGATCTGCTCCTGCCCGAGCCGAGCCCTTGTGCATGAATCAATCTATGAGCGCTTCATGGAGAAAGTGTTGCCGCGCGTGCGGGCCATCAAACGGGGCGACCCGCTCGATCCCGCCACCATGATGGGGGCCCAGAACTCGCAGATGCAGCAGGACAAGATCCTGTCCTATATCGCTATCGGCAAGGAAGAAGGGGCCGAGCTTCTGACTGGCGGCAAGGCGGCAAAACTTGGCGGAACGCTGGATGACGGCTTTTACATCGAGCCGACTGTGTTCCGTGGCAACAACAAGATGCGTATTTTCCAGGAGGAGATTTTCGGCCCCGTTCTGGCGGTGACGACCTTCAAGACCGAGGAAGAGGCCCTGGCCATTGCCAATGACACCGAGTTCGGTCTGGGTGCGGGCGTATGGAGCCGCGACGCGAACACCTGCTACCGCATGGGGCGTGGGCTACAGGCCGGGCGCGTATGGGTGAATTGCTACCACGCCTATCCCGCCCACGCGGCCTTCGGTGGCTACAAGAAATCCGGTATCGGTCGCGAAACGCACAAGATGCTGCTCGACCACTACCAGCAAACCAAAAACCTGCTGGTGAGCTACAGCGAGACGAAACTCGGTTTCTTCTGAAACGGGAGGGGAGGGGCCGTCGCCCCTCTCCAGGCACGGGGCGACAAACCCCGTGCCCGACCGTCTTACTTGGACGTATCGTTATAAAATGCCGAGACGTCACGCGTGAGCGCGGCGCGGCTGGCAGGGCGGGTATAGAGCATATGCCCGCCTTCATAGAGATGCAGCGCAATGCGATCGGCCCCGACCGGGATATGGTCCTTGGTCCAGCGCGTGGTGCCGAACGGGCAGGCCATGTCGAAATAGCCATTGGCGATGAAGATATGCAGGCTGGGGTCGAGTGCCAGCATCTTGCGCAAAATACCGACCTGATCGGTCAGTTGTGAGCCGGAACTGGTGAACTTCCAAGCGCCGTTCACTTCCATGCTCAGCAAATCATAGGTGAGGTCGGTCTTGTAGCCGAGCTCATTGGCCAGATAGCCGCTATAGGCATTGCCATAGGCACGACCGAAACCGGACAGCGTCATTTCCGGGCTCTGGCCGTTCTCGATGCCATCGGCGTACGGGTCAGGGATCGACTGGGTGAAGTCGTAGATGCCGTACAGGCGGCCATCGCGGCTGCGCACGTCATGCGCAAACGGGTTGGGCTCGCCCATTTCCTTGGTGATGACATCCACCGGCAGGCCGGTGCGGGCGGCTAGATCGGTATAGAATTTCCTCGCGTCATCCCCCTTCGGCGGGGCATTGGCGATGGTGGTCAGATACGGCCCGAGTGCATAGTGATAGGCTTCATCTACCGCCTGCGGCGTCAGCTTGCCGGTTTGTGACAGATGCGAGGCGATGAAGGTGGGCAGCGCCATGGCCGAGGCCATCGGGTTGTTCGTGTTGTCCAGAAACTGCATCTGGATGGCGGGTGAGATCATCACGATGCCATTGACGATAAGGTTCTGCTGCTGCTGCAACGCATCGGCCACCTGTGCCGAGCGGATGCCGCCATAGCTCTCACCCACCAGATAATGCGGCGAGCCCTGACGCCCGTTTTCACCAACCCAGAGCGCAATAGCCTTGGCGAAAGCCTCGCCATCCTTGGTCACACTATAGAACTGCTCGGCCGCCTTTTTCGGGTCGGTCGGCTGCGAATACCCCGTGCCCACGGCATCGATGAAAACCATGTCGGTGGCGGGCAGCCAGCTATCCGGGTTGTCGGCCAGATGGGCGCGCGCGCCATCTTCCGGATGATCCGCAGGGAATTGCAGCACGCGCGGGCCTGCTGCACCGAGATTCAGATAGGCTGTGCCTGCGCCGGGGCCGCCGTTGAAGAAGAACGACACCGGGCGCGTCTGGGCGTTCGCCCCGTCCTTCGTATAGGCCACATAAAAGACCTTGGCGGAGGGCTTGCCCTCCTTGTCACGCAGCGTGACCGTGCCTGCATGGGCAGTATAGGCAATGCTCTGCCCGCCTGCGGTCAGATGATGCTTGGTGATGGAATCTGCAGGCAGCAGCGCCGCCAATCCCTCCTTCGGTGCCTCGCTCTTGGCGGGCTCAGCCGCGTGGGCGGCGGGGAGAAGGGGAAGGGCGAAGCAGGCCGAAGCCAGCAACGCCGCAACAAGAGTCTTGCGCGACATGCAAAGTCCTTTCGAGTTTGGAACAGTATAACAATCTCGGAAGGGGGTGCAATGTGGGGCATGATTCTGCGACGCAGCGGGGGTGAAATAAGCCGATACGCGTAGGCATGAGTATATAGAATTGAGATATCATAAAAAACTTTTAATTGACGTAGATAAAATATATCAGTTGTATTCGAAGAATTTATTGACGGACTCTTGAGGAGTTTAAATGGTGAGCGGTACAATAGATATCAAGAATTTGAGGAATATCACGAGGCTTCGCTTTGAGGTGCCTGATCGGGGTGTTTGGCTTCTCACTGCCGCCAATGGGTGTGGGAAAACTTCTTTATTGGGTTGTCTGCACCGCATAGGACATTCCAACGCTTTTGGCGTTCATTTTCCATCTTCGTTGCAGTCGAACCAATTAGATAATCATGCAAAAGGGAGCATTTCCTACGAAATAAACGGTGAAACAGTCGAATATGCCTACCGCGGAGAAAGATGGACGCCCAGACCTCGAAAAAACTCTCGTCTCTTGGACAAGTTTGGGTACTCATCGGTATTATATATAGGTGTTACGGCTGAGCGTATAACGCCGCGGCCTGAGGACTTTAATACGCATAACTTACGGAAGGCCGATGCAGATGTAGTTTCTTCAGCTAACTATATATTTGAAACAATGAAATTTTCATCATTGCGCACCATAAACTTGAGCAGGGGTGTAGGGAATGATGCCTTTGTTCTATCACTCGGAGGGGCGCCAGCCACCTATCACTCGGAAAAGCACTTTAGCTTAGGCGAGTTGTGTATCTTGAAACTGCTACGCCTCTTGAAGGATGCTGGAAATAACAGCATGATCATCATAGACGAATTGGAGATGGCGCTCCACCCAAGGGCGCAGGTAAATCTGCTCAAGCACCTTGAGAGAATATCCAAAGATAAGTCTCTTACTATAATATTTTCAACTCATTCAGCTACTCTGTTGAAGACTATTAATAAGAAAAATATAATATATCTTGATCGTCAAGAGTCGGGAGATGTTGTTCCGGTGGTGGGTTGTTTCCCAACCTATGCCATAGGAAGTATTGCTGCCGATGAAGAGAGTCTTCCAGACATTGTGTTGTACGTTGAAGACACATTTGCTCGCGAAGTGTTGCAAGCATTCTACGAAAAATTTGCAGAAGAAAAATTCAAGGATCCAACTACACGCCCCACTATAAAAATCGTGCCCATAGGTCCCTTTGACGCGGTTATAGCTTTTTTGGATCGGAATCATTCAGTTTTACCTAGTCAAGTATTGCAGAGGGCTGTGCTCGACTATGATGTTAAAGACGAGTCGATAAAAACGCTCCAGAAAAGCAAGAGCTATGCTAAATTGGCACAGATGGAGAAAAACTCTAAAGATATAAGCTATCTACCATTTACGCCGGAGGTTGGCTTGGCTGACTATATTGTAGATAATACAACGGCATTCGAGAGCTCCATCAGGGCAAGATGTGGAGATAATCAGATAAGGATTTCTCCGCTCACATCTGATTACGATTGTACTGTTTCCGGCGCGGATAGGAGAAAATCAGCGAAGGCCTTTGTCGAAAAGCTGGAAAAATATTTATCCAACCGATTACAAAAAGAGTCGGATAGTGTAGTCGAGCACATATGCGGAGTTTTCGCAAATATTGGGTGGCCAACCTATCGTCGAGACTTTATGGAATTATTTGGGAGTGTTTGCAGATAGGGTTAGATGCGCTTATTTGATTTATCTCCGATGGCGGGGCAGAGCGTCGCTCTCCCTTACTTGCCCTTCAAATTTGGTGCCTGCATGGTGCGCGGGTCGACCAAACGGTCGGAGTCGGCTTCGCCGACGGCGTTGAGAGTCGGAGCGGCCTCTTTTAGCGTACAGTCATGGCTCATGGCGTGATGCGCGACCTTTGAGGCCTTGTCATAGCCGATAGTGGGGGCGAGGGCCGACACCAGCTTGACGGACTCTGCCACATAGCGCTCGATAAGGGTGAGGTTCGGTTTAGTGCCTTTAATCAGGAAGGGGCGGAAATTCTCGCTGCCGTCATGCAGCGGGATGCAGGCTGGACCAGTTCGGGTGCTTCTCAGCTAAAATGACTTACTGGTAAATCCGTCGCAACGGAGGGTAATGTTGCAAGGCTCACCACAGTCATCCAGTCTGAGGCCGACGTTTACGGTGCAACAACACAGGCAATGGTGGGTTGGACTATTGTTAATCGCATGAAGTCGCACCAGTATGACCGTGTTTACTCGGTTATTTTTGATCACGGGCATCGACAGTACGCATCTAATCAACCCGCGACTTCTCAGACTCCCCAGATCGCTTGTGAGATTTTATCAGGCCGTGCTCGTGATATCAGTTGGGCGCGCGACTTATTTCTATTCACCGCAGGTCATGCCGAAAGAAAAGGATGCCGAATCCGTGAAGCATGGAAAGGATATCGGAGGCGGTCTGGAAGGCGTCGCAGGTGTGGTCGATAAAAAAGGTACCCCTGCGAAAGACTACAAGCCGTCATGGGCTAACTACTTAGATAATGTTGCGGTCCCGGGTTTGGACGAACGCAATTTCAAATTTTATCGGGGGAAATAGTGCGCATTTTTCTCCAGGTCCTCGCATCATTTCTCTTTGTGGTAGCGTCAGATGAGTCGGTCGCTGCTTCCGCATGGAATCCGATCGAGGCTGTGCTGGAATCTCCTACGATTGATGGTGTCGCCGTCGCTGCCCGCGAAGCATCGAAGCGCCGATGTGAGACGGAGGATTGCCGGTCTCTCATCCTGCTTGATTATTTGACGCGTGAAGTTGGTCTCTATGGGGCAGGTACCGCCAATGGGCTCAACAGCTTGTACACGGGAAATCTGCCAATTGTCGCTGGCAGGAGGCTGGATGCTCATTTGCTTAACCACCCGAACCTTTATCCCGGGTTATGCGCGTTTGGCGTCAAATTGTTCTCGCAGCTTCATAAGGCACAGACGCCTATCACGCCGGGACCCTTTGTTGAGATGTTCCTCGCGGCGGCGGATATGGATGCGAGAGACGGGAGAACCTGCACCCGGTCACTATCAGAGGCGTTACACGATACGCCCTCAGGGCGGTTAATCCGTGAAAACGCTTATCAAGGCTGTCAGGGTGGCTCCGAAAACCACAAGCGTCCGATAGACGTGTGCGATGCAATCAGGGGGAAGTCGCCCCGATGAATGCCAACTGCACAGGGCTCGGTGGTCACCCACGTCAGAGGAAACAGATCGGCCGTCGTTAAGGCACCAGCGCAGACGCGGGTGATGCGCCTCGTAGCACCCATCAGCTTCGACTAAGCGACGGATAAAAATGGGATGAAAGGGGCTTCTGCCCCTTTCCGGGGGGCGGGGCAGAGCCCCGCTTTCCTTTACTTTCCCTTCAAATTCGGTGCCAGCATGGTGCGCGGGTCGACCAGTCGGTCGAAATCGGCTTCGCTGACCGCGTTCAGGGCTAGGGCGGCCTCTTTCAGTGTGCAGTCATGATCCATGGCGTGATGCGCGACCTTTGACGCCGTGTCATAGCCGATGGTGGGGGCGAGGGCCGTCACCAGCATGACGGATTCTGCCACATAGCGCTCGATAAGGGCGAGGTTCGGCTTGGTGCCTTCAATCAGGAAGGTGCGGAAATTCTCGCTGCCGTCATGCAGCAGGGTGATGCTCTGCATGATGTTCTGGATGATAAGCGGCTTGTAGACGTTCATTTCCAGCAGGCCACCGGCGCCGCCGAAACCCACCGCCACGTCATTGGCCATTACCTGCACGGCCAGCATGGCCAGCGCTTCGGCCTGGGTCGGGTTGACCTTGCCGGGCATGATGGACGAGCCCGGCTCGTTTTCGGGCAGATGCAGCTCGGCAAAACCGGCACGCGGGCCGCAGGAGAGCAGGCGAATATCGTTGGCGATCTTGTAAAGCGCGCCTGCCGTGGTGCGCAGCGCGCCAGAGAAATGCACGAGCGCATCATGCGCGCCTTGCAGGGCGAACTTGTTTTCGCCGCTGATGAAGGCGGCGTCGCTCAGGCGGGCAATTTCGGCGCAGGCGCGACCAGCAAAGGGGGCATCGGTATTGATGCCGGTGCCAAGCGCGGTGCCCCCAAGGGCGAGGGGATAGAGACCCTTCTCGGCTTCCTGAATACGGGCGATGTTCTCGCGCAACATTCCGGCATAGCCGTGGAATTCCTGACCCAGCGTGACCGGCACGGCATCCTGCATATGGGTGCGGCCAATCTTGACGATGTCCATCCACTCTTCGGCCTTGGCCTCGATGGATTCCGCCAGACGGGTCAGGGCCGGGATCAGCCTGCGACGGCTGCCCAGCACGACCGCCACATGCATGGCGGTGGGGAAATTGTCGTTGGAGGACTGCGACATGTTGACGTGGTCATTGGGATGAACCGGGCGCTTGCTGCCCAGAGGCTCGTCGGAAAGCTGGCAGGCGCGGTTCGAGATGACCTCGTTGATGTTCATGTTGAACTGGGTGCCAGAGCCGGTCATCCAGACATGCAGCGGGAACATGTCGGCGTGCTGACCGGCAAGGATTTCATCGCAAACCGTGGTGATCAGCTTGTACTGCGTCTCGCCCAGACGGCCGCTCTGATGGTTGGCGCTCGCGCAGGCACGCTTGACGATGGCATAGGCCTCGATCATCTCGCGCGGCATCAGCTCACGGCCGATGCTGAAATAATGAAGCGAGCGCTGCGTTTGCGCGCCCCAGAGCTTGTCGGCCTGGATTTCGATTTCGCCGAGGCCGTCGCTTTCAATGCGTGTGTCGGTCATGTCAGATCTTCTCATAAGCACAATATTCGGGCGTCCAGACCAGAGACTGGATGCGTTCGAGCAATTCGTCATCGCTGAAAGAGGGGCAAACGCCATCTTCACGCGCCTGACGGGCGGCGGCTTCGGCCACGGCCAGAGCCACCTTGCGCAGCTGCGTGACGGGCGGCAGCAGATTGCCATCGGGGTTGCTGCGCAGCGGCGAAAGCGAGGCAAGCCCGCGGGCTGCGGCCATGAACATGGAATCCGTCACGCGGGTCGCGCCGGTGGCCAGCAGGCAGAGCCCGAGACCGGGGAAGATATAGGCGTTGTTGGTCTGGTCCACGCGGTGGGTGCGGCCATGCAGGTCGAGCGGCGGGAAGGGGCTGCCCGTGCTGACCAGTGCGCGCTCATCCGACCAGGCCATGATATCCTCAGGGGTCGCTTCGGAATGGGAGGTCGGGTTTGAGAGGGGAAAGATGATCGGGCGTTTGCAGGTCTTGCTCATCTCGCGCACGATGGTCTCGGTAAACAGCCCCTTCACGCCGGACACGCCAATCAGGATGCTGGCCTTGCACTCGCGCATGACGCTTTCGAAATCGGTGGGGCGGTCTTTCCAGTCCTTGCGGGCAAAAAGCGCCTGACCGTCGGTCAGCCCTTCGCGCCCGTCCAGCAACAGCCCGTCCTGATCGAGCATGTAGAAGCGGGCCAGCGCGTCTTCCTCGCTCGCGCCTTCATCGAGCATGACCTGAAGCAGCAGTTTGGCAATGCCCACACCCGCAGAGCCCGCGCCCAGCATGACGATGGTCTCGTCCTTGAGCTTGCCGTCATGGGCCGCATTGGCGCTCAGAATGGCAGCAGTAGTGACGGCAGCCGTGCCCTGGATGTCGTCGTTGAAGGTGCAAAGCCGGTCGCGATAGCGCTCAAGAATGGGGGCCGCATTGGCGCCGCTGAAATCTTCCCAGTGCAGGGCCACATGGGGCCAGCGTGTCTGCACGGCGGTCACGAAACGCTCGATGAAGGCATCATATTCTGCGCCGCGTACGCGCTCGTGACGCCAGCCGATATAGGCCGGGTTTTGCAGCAGATCCTGATTATTGGTGCCGGTATCGAGCACGATCGGGAGGGTCTGGTCAGGCGAGATACCCGCGCAGGTGGTGTAGAGCGACAACTTGCCAATGGGGATGCCCATACCGCCTGCGCCCTGATCGCCCAGGCCAAGGATACGCTCGCCGTCTGTGACGACAATCACACGCACATCGTCATAGGCCGGGTTGTCGAGGATATCTTCCATCGACTCGCGCTCGGGGTAGCTCAGGAACAGGCCACGCGGACGACGCCAGATCTCGGAGAAACGCTGGCAGGCTTCACCCACGGTGGGGGTATAGACCAGCGGCAGCATGGCATCGATCTTGCGGGTCAGTAGCGCATAGAACAGCGTTTCGTTCGTATCCTGCAATTCGCGCAGATGCACATGGCGTGCAAAAGGTGAGGGCAGGGCATCGAGGAATTTCAGCGCTGCCTCAACCTGCTGGTCCAGCGTCTGGACGGCTTTGGGCAGGAGGCCATGCAGCTCAAAAGCATCGCGCTCTTCGCTGGAAAAGGCGAGGCCCTTGTTGAGGAAGGGATGGTTGAGCAGATCCTGCCCCGAGAGCGCAACAGACAGCGTTCTGGTCATGGGCTTGTCTCCGGAAAAAATGGTCGGGGCGGTTTCGCCAGAAATCGCGGGCGGGAAGAAGAACATATGCTGAGTCATGTGGCGAGCCCTGATAGAGCTAACGTGATCGCAGCGTTATTATCCCGGCATTATTTTCCTGCCCCGCCTTCTGTGTTGTCGGCCCAATGGGGTGGCTGTTGCGCCGGGCTGGAATTACCGCTGCGTGATTACCGGCGCGACGGTATGTCCGACCACAGGTCGATGTTCATGCCCGGCGGGCGCGTCGCGGTATAAACCCCTCTCGCGACGGCGCGGGCCAGCACATCGGCGGCGATACTGCCCAGACGGGCTACAATCAGAGCCCGTCCTTCGTCTTTAATTATGCGGCGCTGCGTTGAGAGTGCGAAGATCGTATCGCCATCAAAAGGCGAGTGGACAGGGTGAATGGCCCGGGCGAGCCCATCCTGTGCCATCATCGCAATGCGCTTGAGGTCGTCCTGATCAAGGGTCGCATCCGTGGCGATGCAGGCCAGGGTCGTGTTGGCACGTGGGGCGGGGTCGAGTTTCGTACCGGTCCAGTCATCGGGGGGGACAGTGGCGGAGGAGATTCCAAGACCGCCAAACTCCTGCCCCTGCTCGAAAGGGGCGGCCCAGAACTGACGCTGATTCGGTGGCGTCACGGCCCCAAGGCTGTTGACGGCGACAAGGGCCGCAACTGTGATTCCGTCGACCGTGACCCAGGAGGCTGAACCGATACCACCCTTGAGCCGGCCCGATGTCGCGCCGTATCCCGCACCAACTGTGCCAAGTTCGAGGCTGCGCTGCGCATCGCGCACGGCCTGCATACCGAGGGCTCGATAGGGTGGGGTTTCGCCCCAGTTCTTGTCTCCACCATTATCGAGGTCATACAGGATGGCCGCTGGAACGATGGGGGAGACGGGCACACCCGCCACACGGCGCATGGCAAAGCCACGCCCTTGCGCGCCAAGCCATGCGGCCACTCCATCGGCTGCGGCCAGGCCGTAAACCGATCCGCCCGAGAGGGTGAGGGCATCGATGCGATGGACGAGATTCCAGCCATTCAGCGCGTCGGTTTCACGTGTGCCGGGACCGCCGCCGCGTACATCGACAGCACAGGGTACGGGCTGGTCCGGCAGAATGACGGTCACACCAGTGCGGCGCACGCTGTCCTGAGCCTGCCCGATCTTGAAGCCCGCAACGTCGGCGAGTGTGTTGGATTGCCCCACATGGCCGTGTGACGCAGCACGGGTCTTTGGTGTGCTCGCGAGCGCTGTCGCTGCCAGACTGGCGAGGCAGAAAACACGGCGTTTCATGGCGGGGGTCCTTTGGGCATATGCTGGTTCGGGCGGGCCAAACTAGAGCGATCACGCGCAAGGGAGCAATGAAAGACCTATGTTGGCCCGGAGTGAGCCAGTCAGCGCCACAAGGCAGTGCGGCTTCCGGGTGAGAATGATCCAGCCCCAAAGAAAAAAGCGCCTTCGGTCCCGTTCGGGATCAAGAGGCGCTTTCTCCGTTTCGCAACAGATCGGGTCCTGAAGGCTTCACGCAGGAAGCTGGTAGTGGTCAGCGTTCATGACCGCCGCCAGCCGAGGCCTGATTTAGCGCTCAGATGTAATGCTCGCTCAGCGGGGCAAAGCCGTTGAAACCGGTTGAGCAGTAGGTGGTGACATAAGCGCCGGTGGTCAGCAGCTCGATACGGTCCCCCGAGTTCAGGGCGTGTGGCAGCTGAACGCGGTTCTTCTCATACATGATATCGACGCCATCGCAGCTCGGGCCGGCAACGACCGTCTCACCCGTGGGCAGACCGTCATGCGGGGTACGGAAACGATAGCGAATGGCCTCGCCTTCGGTCTCGGCCAGACCGCCGAAACGGCCGATATCGAGATAGACCCAGCGCGGATCGCTCTCCTTGCCACCGCGACGGCTGACAAGCACGACCTCGGTCGAGACGACCCCGGCTTCAGCCACCATGAAGCGGCCCGGCTCGATCAGCATCTGCGGCAGGGCGTTGCCGAAATGCTCGGTCATGGCACGACCAATGGCCAGACCGAACTGTTCGATCTCGGGAATATCGTCGCGGTAACGCACGGGGAAGCCGCCACCGAGATTGACCATCTTGAGGTCGATGCCAGCCGCCGAGAGATCGGTGAAAAGCATGGCAACCTTGGCAATAGCCGTCTCATAGGCAGCCGTGCTGGTCTGCTGGCTGCCCACGTGGAAGGACAGGCCATAGGGCTCGAGGCCAAGCTCGACCGACTTCAGCAGCAGATCCCTGGCGTGGTTGACCGTGGTGCCGAACTTGCGCGACAGCGGCCAGTCAGCGCCTTCATTCTCGACGGCAAGGCGGCAGAAAACGCGCGAGCCAGGGGCGTGTTCAGCCAGCTTCGCCAGCTCTTCCTCGCTGTCGAAAACGAACAGGTCGACGCCAAGACCGAACGCCTCGCGAATGGAGGAGACCTTCTTGACGGTGTTGCCGAACGAAATCTGGCTGGGCTGTGCGCCAGCGGTAAGGCACTGGTGGATTTCACCGATGGAGGCCGCATCGAAAGACGAGCCCAGACGCACGAGGCGCTCAAGGATCGGGGCAGCCGGGTTGGCTTTGACGGCGTAATAGATCTGCGCGAGTGGCAGGGCATCACGCAGGGCGTGATAGCGTGCCTCGACATGATCGACATCGACCACGAGGCAGGGAGTTGCCGGCTGCTGCTCGGCAAGATAGCGGACGATTTTCGGAGTCATGAGTCACTCCTCCCGAAATCCGCCCGGAACTGCACGGGCGGAATTGTTGCGAAACGGTCGAACGGACCGGCGATCAGGACGAGGCTGAGTGCTCATGAAAGTGAGCAGGATCAGCCCGATTGCCAGAACGCTTGACGTCGTTGCGTAACCTACAGAGGGCCAGTGGCACGTGCGTTGCTGCGTGCGGCGCATATGGGACCAAAGCCCCCCTGTTGCAACTAAAAAATGGGCCGGACTTGTATTTTTCACATGGGGGCCGCAGTTGTCGCGTTTCAACGTCGGTGGGCCTGCAACGTTTCTCGTGCCGGGGCGTCATTCCGACAGTAAATCTGTGCCGCGCGCCGGGTGACATATGCTGTGTTCATCAGGCGGAACGGGGCTGCTTTGGTATAAGGAAGTGTTTGTGGACGAGTCACCGACCCAGAAAACTCAGTTGTCGCGAGCTGCTGCAGAATCGGGCGGTGCCCTTGGGGAGGCACGACCGACCGAGATTGATACGACTGCAACGCGCAACGCGACGCCGGACCAGCGGGCTGAGGACACCTCAGTAGGGGAAGTCGATATCCCGGAAGAGGCCTTGGGTCGCGAAGCACCCGGCACGGGGGCACGAAGCCCCATCCACATGCCGCTGGGCGGCTGGAAACTGGTCATGCGCCAGACATTCAGCAATCTGGGATCGAGCCAGACCAGTCTCTCGGCTGCAGGCTGCGCCTTCTACGCCACGCTCTCGCTCTTTCCGGCCATATCCTCTCTGATTTCGGTGTATGGGCTGATTTTCGATCTGCAGACCGTCGAGCCTCAGCTCAATGTCCTACGCAATCTGTTGCCGCCGACTGCGTTCGAACTGATTGCCTCACAGATCCATACGCTGATCGCCCAGCCTCATGCGTCACTGACTGTTGGTCTGATTTTCTCCACCGTGATCGCCTTGTGGTCCGCGTCTGCAAGCACGAAATCGGTGCTGTCTGCGCTCAACCTTGCTTATGACGTGCTGGAAACACGCGGTTTCTTCCGGTTCCAGTTTCTGGCTCTGGGGGTGACTTTCGGCGCGGTCGTGGGCGCTTGCCTTACACTGGCCCTGATGGTGGCGTTCCCGGCGCTGATCGATTATCTGCCGGACCTGCTCAACAGGTTCGGTCTGCGCAACCTGCCGCCGGAAATCCTGTATCTCACGGATTATCTCATGAGCTACAGTACGCGCTACATCGTCCATTTCGGTGCGCCGGCTCTCATGCTGCTCTTCGTGTTCATGGCGGTGACGTTGCTGTTCCGCTATGGCCCCTGCCGCGACAAACCGGACTGGCGCTGGATCGTGCCGGGCTCGCTGGTCGCAACGCTCCTCTGGGTTCTGACCTCGCTCGCCTTCTCCTATTATGTGAGTCATTTCGCGAGCTACGGCTCGACCTACGGTCCCTTGGGCGCCGTTGCTGCCATCATGATGTGGTTCTTCGTTGGCACCTATGTCGTGCTTTTCGGCGCGGAGCTGAATGCCGGGCTTGAGGACCGGATGCGAGGGTTTAATCCCAAGATGCCCGGTATGACCCGTGTGCAGGAGGAAGCGGAGCCTGCGTCGGTACGAAGCGGGGACTGAGAAGCGGGTATAGGCCCGCAAGGGCCTGAAAACAGAAAAGGCGCCGGTACAATCCGGCGCCTTTTTCTATTGATATCGTAAGCTGCAGAATTTCTGCTCAGAAGCGCATCAGGTAGATAAGTGGTCCCGCGGCCTCTTAATTACTTAGGGTGATGGCGTCCGTGATGAGCCGGTGCGTGCGAGGCCATGGCCGTTTTAGCCTCATGCGGTGTCAGACTCGGGGTCACAGCGTCCATCGCCTGCGCATTGGTGTCGTCAGCCTCGGCTTCGGCCACTTCGATCGGCTCGTCTTCCTTGATCGGCGCGCCGGCCGGGATTGGAGCAATCTTCACATGGGCTGTACCGCTGCCCAGCATGCCGATCTCTGCGGCGGCTGCATGGGAGAGGTCGATGATACGGCTGTTGAAAGGCCCGCGATCATTCACTGTGACGATGACAGAGCGCCCCGTGTCCTCGTTCTGGACGAGAACCTTGGACCCCATGGGCAGGGTCGGATGGGCTGCGGTCAGGGCGTGACTGTCCAGTCGCTCGCCGCTGCTTGTGCGATGACCTGCAAGGCGGCGACCGTACCAGCTGGCGACACCATGTTCCGACCAGGCGAGGACGTTATGGCTAGCGAGAGCGATGCGATGGGCCCGCTTGGCGAGGGCAAGCCGCACTGAAGAAGCCCAGGGCGCATGATCGGCGGGGGCTTCGACCAGATGGTCCGACTGAGAGGTCGTTGCGGCATGTGCGCCGTGCTTCGGCGCGAGCACTGTGCAAAGCAGAGCGATGCCACCGATTCGAGCGCGGAGACGCTTCTTGCAGCGTTCCGTGGAACTGTATACGCGTTTTCTGCTTTTCATAGATGTCACGACAGCGTGCAGCCTTTTGCCCAGTTACTCCGAACGAACGATTGCCCCGACAAGCCAGGGCGGCGAACGACGTGTGTATCACAGACTGGCCCGATCACGAAATCCTGAGGCGGGGCGAGGTTTACGCACCGCATCATCACCGTGAAACAGGCAGCGGTCTGTCTCCTGTGTGGCAAGTGAGCCTACAAACAGGGCAGGAATGAGGCGTAATCCTGCGGTGCGGCGCAGGGAGGCTTTTACGCAAGTTGTGAAAGTGCTACGGGCTCCTCTCATGATTCGCCCGATGATTGCCGTGCTTAACGGCCCCAACCTCAACATGCTCGGAATGCGGCAGCCGGAAATATACGGCCACGCGACCCTGGACGACCTCGAACAGGTCTGCATCCAGGCTGCCGAGCAGCTCGATGTTGCCATCGATTTTCGTCAGACGAATATCGAGGGCGAACTGGTTTCCTGGATCCAGGAATGCCGGGGGAGGGCGCGTGGCATCGTGATCAATCCGGCGGCCTATGGCCACACCTCCATCGCTTTGCTCGATGCGTTGCTGGCCACCGGTCTGCCGACGGTGGAGGTTCATATCTCCAATATCCATCGCCGCGATGCCTTTCGCCATCATACCTATACCTCCCAGGCCGCAATTGGCGTAATCTGCGGGTTTGGTGTGCGTGGCTATGCCATGGCATTGCGTGCACTCTATGACATGATTGAAGACGAGGACGAACGATGAGCCGTATGCTCGTGGACGCGGATGCCATCCGGGCATTGGCTGATATTCTGACCGAAACCGGACTGACCGAAATCGAGGTCGCGGAAAAGGACAGCCGCATTCGTGTGGCACGCAATGCCGGTGGCCAGGTTGTGCACGCCGTGGGCGCTGCCCCTGTCGCGGCAGCGCCGGTTGCAGCGCCTGCTCCGGCTGCTGCGCCGGTCGATGCAGCGAGCCATCCTGGCGCTGTCAACAGCCCGATGGTCGGCATTGCCTATCTGGCGCCCGATCCGTCGGCACCGCCTTTCGTGCAGGAAGGTCAGGCCGTGACAGCCGGTCAGACCCTGATGCTGATCGAGGCCATGAAGACCTTCAATCAGATCAAGGCGCCGCGTGGCGGTACATTGAAGCGTATCCTGGTTTCCAGCGGTGACCCGGTTGAATTCGGCGAAGCGCTCGCCATCATAGAATAAGCATTACTGACTGAGTCTGGGGCCTGATGTTTTCCAAGATCCTGATCGCCAATCGCGGCGAAATCGCGCTTCGCATCCTGCGCGCCTGCCGTGAACTGGGCATTGCAACGGTTGCCGTGCATTCCACGGCCGATGCCGATGCCATGCATGTCCGACTGGCGGATGAGGCGGTCTGCATCGGCCCGCCGTCGTCGCGCGAATCCTATCTGAACGTAGCAGCCATCCTCTCCGCAGCGACCATCACCGGGGCAGAAGCCATTCATCCGGGTTATGGCTTCCTGTCCGAGAATGCCGATTTTGCCGAGACGGTCGAGGAGCACGGCTTCGTGTTCATCGGTCCGACCGCCCATCATATCCGTACGATGGGTGACAAGATCATGGCCAAGACCACCATGCGTGAGCTTGGTGTGCCGCTTGTGCCGGGCGCTGATGGTGCCTTGCGCGATCTGGCAGCAGCGCGGGAAGTTGCCGCAAAGGTCGGCTATCCTGTGCTGATCAAGGCCGCCGCCGGTGGCGGTGGTCGCGGCATGAAGGTCGCTCAGACCGAGGATGAGATCGAGGAAGCTTGGTCGGTCGCTCGTACCGAGGCACGCGCAGCGTTTGGTAATGACGAGGTCTATCTCGAGAAATATCTCGACAAGCCGCGTCATATCGAGCTGCAGATCATGGCCGACACGCATGGCAATGTCGTGCATTTCGGCGAGCGTGACTGCTCGCTGCAGCGTCGCCACCAGAAGCTGCTGGAAGAGGCTGGCTCACCCGTTCTGACCGCCGAAGAGCGAGACGCGATTGGCGCCACCGCAACGTCAGCGTTGAAGAAGATGGGCTACCGCAATGCCGGTACGCTCGAATTCCTGTATCAGGACGGCCAGTTCTGCTTCATCGAGATGAACACGCGCCTTCAGGTCGAGCATCCGGTGACCGAGATGGTGTGCGATGTCGATCTGGTACGTGAGCAGATCCGTGTCGCGGCTGGTGAAGCCCTTGGATACGAGCAGTCGGACATCACGTTCAGCGGTCATGCCATCGAGTGCCGTATCAATGCTGAAGACCCCGAGACGTTCATGCCCAACCCGGGCACGATCAAGGTGTTCCATGCTCCAGGCGGGCTGGGTGTGCGCATCGATAGCGCCATCTATGCGGGTTATCGCGTGCCCCCTTACTACGACAGCATGATTGCCAAGCTGATTGTCCATGCGCCGACCCGTGCGGAAGCCATTGCCCGCATGATGCGTGCGCTGGATGAATGTGTGGTCGATGGCGTAAAAACTGTCATTCCGCTGCATCGCAAGATCCTGGCGGACCCGCAGTTCCAGAAGGGTGACTACACGATTCACTGGCTGGAAAAATTCGTCGAATCACTCAAGAAGTAAGAAGCGCAAGGAAAAGCCCCGATGTCGGTATGTGTTGAAACCCTTGTTCTCACCTGCCGCTCGGGCAGCGTTCCTCAGGTTGTCGCCGCGCTTGAGGCTCCACTTGTGGGGCGTGCCGGTTTCCTTGGATGCTGGACAACCGAACTGGGCATCCTGAATCAGGTTGTCGTCATGTTCGAGAAGCTGCCGGACGACATCGTATGGCCCGGTTCTGATCACGGCGTGCAGGGCATTGTGCAGCAGGAATGGACGCTCCACGCTGGAACATCCCCGCAGCCCGGCACGTATGGCGCTGCCTATGAATGGCGTCTCTACGATATTCTGGACGGGTGCGAGGCACAGGTCGTCGGTCTGATGGAGGCCTCGACCCCCGCGCGGGCCGAGATCTCCCCCGCCTACGCCGTTATGACCGCCTCGCAGGGGGCATCACGCCTCCTTCACATCTGGCCCTATGCCGATCTCGCTGACCGTGCCGCCAAGCGGAAGCTGGCGGTGGAGAGTGGTGTGTGGCCGCCAAAAAATATCCTGCCCCTGCTCGGTACCATGCAGAGCAGCATCCTGACGCCGGTGGCTTTCTCGCCCAGCCGTTAAAGGTAACGCCGTCGGGGCTTCACGCCTTGCGCGGCAGATGACCGAAGCTCGGGAAGGGATGTCGTTCCATCCCGGGCAGGGACCAACGGTGACGGGTCCGTTCGGCTGAGTGGCCAGGTTGTTGCGCCAGCAAGCCCCTCGAGTCCAAGCACATTTGCCAAGGGCACAGACCGGGCTTGGTCAAATGCGCCCATTCCTTCGATCCGGCTTGTTCGGTCTCCTCGAGCACCGGGGGCGATATCGCTCTGCGGAGACCTATCGCCCGACCGCCGGGATCAGGCCGCCTGCATGACCAGCGTCAGCAGGCCGGTATCCTGTCTCCCGACCGAAAGAGGGAGGCAGGGATCATGTCAGTGAGGCAAAGCCTCCGCGGCGCCCGAGAAGCCTTCAGCCGCCATCGGGGTGATGGGCTGCTTTTGCAGCAGCCCGTTCAGCGTTTCCAACGCCTTGTCGAGTTGCTGGTCCTGACCGTTGAAGGTCGCGACCGGCATGTTCTCGACGGCAATGTCGGGCTCCACGCCGTGGTTCTCGACAAGCCAATGGCCCTTCATGTCGAAATAGGGATGCTGTGCCGTCCGGGGCAGGCCGTTATCGGCCAGACGGTCGGAGTCTGAAAGCCACACGCCTGCTCCGGCTGTGCGCATGCCGATCAATGGCCCGATGCCGAGCGCCTTCACACCTTGCGAGAAGGTCTCGCCATCCGAGTAGGTAAATTCATCGCACAGAACGACGATATGCCCCCTGAAGGCCTGTTGCATGTTGCCTTGCGAAGCCTTGCCGTGGTCGGACCAGAACATCCAGACCTTGCGTAACAGCTGCGAAAGCACCCAGGAATCGATATTGCCACCCAGATTGCGACGAACATCGATAATCAGCCCGTCCTTATCGGTCTGGGCATAGAAATCGCGCGTGAACGCTGCAATATCATCCGGGCCCATGGCGCGCAGGTGCAGGTAGCCTATCCGTCCGTGGCTGTCCTTTTCGACACGCGCGGCGCGTTCGCTTTCCCAGGCACGCAGACGCAGACTGGCCTCCTGCTTGGCGGACACAGGCGTGACGATGGTCTGGAACTGCCTGTCCTTGCGTTTGAGCGTCAGCAGCACCTGCTTGCCCGCCTGATTGGCAAGCAGCGAAGAGAGGTCCGGCAGGTCGGCCAGGCTTTGACCGTTGAGGGAGACAATCAGATCACCCGGTTGCGCATCGACATCCGGTGCAGCCAGTGGCGCGCGATCCTGCGGGAGATCCGGGTTGCCTGTGTAGATGCGATCGATCAGAAAGCCGCCCGGCTGGCGTGTCAGATGGGCGCCAAGGCCGGCAATCAGGGTTTCATTGTCGCGGGTTGTGGTTTCGGCAGGGCGAAGCTGCGAGTGAAGGGCATTGAGTTCACCCATCATCTGGCCGAGCAGATCGTCCAGATCCGAGCGGTCGCCTATGCGGGCCAGAAGCGGCCGGTAGCGTTCGCGAACACTGTTCCAGTCCACGCCATGCAGTGCAGGGTCATAAAAATGGTCTCGATGCAGACGCCACGCATCGGTGAACATGTCCTGCCATTCCGCACCGGGGTCGATGCGCAGTCGCAGGCCATCGAGACTGACCTGTGACTCCGGCCCTCCAGCATCACCCAGCGTCGCGCCTGCCGGGACAAGCTGGATCTTGGGTCGCTGCTTTTCCTTGCCGGAGACCAGCATGAGTGTCTTGCCATCCGGTGTCAGGCTGAAATCCCTGAGATCTGCTGCAAAGACCTTGGGCTTGATCTCGTCACGGGTCACCTTGACGGAATACAGCGTCATCCCGTCGTTTTTGGCTGTCAGGTCGTCCGGCTTTTTTGCCAGCAGGTAGAGATAGTCAGGTGCGATCTCGATCTGGCTGTAATCCGCCGCCGGCACGGGCAGTTGATACAGGCGTGCGGCCAGACCGTCGGGGTCGAAGATCGGGGTCTTGGTGTTCGACGACGCGGCTGGTTTCTCGGGGGGCTTGGTCGGGGCTGCCGGTTCGAGCTCATTGTGCGGTGCAAAGGGGAAACGCGCGCTCTTGTGCAGGGCCAGCGCGAAAATTCCCGTACGAGGCCCGAACACGGGTGCAGGGTTGCGGTCCCCCCAGGGGCTGCCATTGCTCAGCTTGAAAAGCCTGTCGGACAGGAACCACAGGAAGTGACCATCCGGGCTGAAGCGCGGCGCATAGGAATCGTAGTCCGGCGTCGTGGCCCAGAGCGTGGCCCCTGTTTCAAGAGGATAAAGTGCGATCTGGCGCCGGACATTATCCCCCCGCGCCCGTGTAAAGGCCAGCGCCCGGCCATCATGGGACCAGACCACCGACTCATAATCGCTCTGCCCGTCGAGACGAGCATCGTCGATGAGTTTGTCGGTGCGTGTCGCAACGTCCAGAACATACAGATGCCCGGCAAGATCGATATGAGCGATATGGGTGCCATCGGGCGACACCCAGAGCCCGGTAGGCTCGCTCTTGCTGGCATGGGTCAGGGCCGTGCCTTCGGCGCCTCCCGTGGCCGGAAAAGCCCAGAGCTCGGATTCCCCGCCCTTGTCACTGAATGCATAAAGCGTCTTGCCGTCAGGAGAGAGGCTGGCATGACGCAGCCGTGTGCTTGCTGCGGTTGCCAGCGTGATGCGTCTTTGCGGCCCCGCGCTGGCAAGCGCCACGTGACCACGCAGGGTCAGGGCGACCTGCTTGCCGTTGGGCGCGAGATCGATATCGGTCAGATAGGGGAAAGGATTATCAAGCCACTGAGGCCGCCGCGCAGCATTGTCACTGACAACATCAACGGGAATGAGCGTTTCGACGCTGGTATCGAGGTCGAAGTGATAGAGATCGGCTCCGCGCTGATAAACCACATCGTGGCCGCTCAGGCTGGCCTGTCTGATGCCGAAATCATCATGTTGCGTGAGCGGATGGCCATCCGTGCCATCCAGCGCATAGCTCCAGAGATTGTCGCGGCCGCTCTGGTCGCTGATGACGATCAGCCGGTCTTTCCAGAGCATCGGGCGGCGCAGATTGACGTTTTGCGGCCCCAGACGTTCGGCTTCACCGCCGCCCTTGAGGCGATAGCGCCAGAGTTGCGCCACAGCCCCGCCGCGATACAGCCTGAGGTGATCATGGGAGACGGCCGTGCCGAAACGGACGAAATAGAGCCATTGTCCGTCAGCGCTCAGGGCAGCGTCATTGGCATCGGCCAGAGGGTAGGTGCGCTTCGTGCCGCTTACGGGAAGGATCGCGCTTACTACGCGGCTCAGTCCCGGGCCCGTCGCGGGAGCAGAACTGTAGAGAATACCCGCCTTTCTGTCCCAGCCAATGGGCATAACATTCTGGTTCTCGAAGGTGACGCGCCTGGCCGTCCCCCCTTCGACCGGCATGACATAGATTTCCTGCGGGCCGTCATAATTGGCCAGAAAGGCGACCTGCTTGCCATCCGGTGAGAGAATGGGATGCGGATCCGTGCCGATTGGTGCGGTCAGGCGCGTTGCGTTGCCGCCCTGCAAGGGGGCGCTCCACACCGATTGCTCGTCATCAAAGACAAGGGTCGTGCCTGACAGGGCGGGATCACGCAGATAGCCGGGCGCAGCCTGGGCAGGAGGCGAGGCAAGGCCAAGCAGGGTCAGGCTGGCAATAGCGGTACTGGCGAGCAGGGAGGAGAGACGCATGAACACCTTCTGGAGCAACGAAATTCTGTGATGCGGGAGACTGGCGCGGAAGCCTCACCTCGACGGGGTTGCAAATAGAAACTGTGAAGTGTCCCCAAACGCAAGCCTCATGGCCTGTATTCGGGTGCTGAGAGGGGACCGAATGGCACAGGAAACGGCACCGGGAAGGGCCTCAGCTGGTAGCGGCGCGTAATCCGCTCCCCGCGGCCAGGGGGCACAGAGGCAGTGCCAGCGCTAGAAAGGCGCCGAGTATGCTCAGCTCCACCCTGTTGCTTTGACCATTGGCCGTCGCATCGGCGGCGGCGGCGCCAAAGATCAGCACAGGTGAGGCGAGGGGCAGAGTCAGAAGCGGCAGCAGGATGCTGCCACGTCGCGCGCCCAGCACGAGCCCCGCCGCCATTCCCCCCAGAAGCGAAAGCAGCGCCGTGCCCGGCACGAGCCCGGCCAGTAGTGGCAGGATATCGCCCGGCGTGCCCCCCAGCATGAGTGTAAGAGGGCCGGCCGCAACGAGCAGGGGCACGCCGGTTGTCAGCCAGTGCGCGATGATCTTGGCAAGCGCCACCAGTGAAGGGGGCAGGCCCAGAAGCAGAAGGTGATCGAGGCCACCATCATCAAGTTCGGCACCAAAAAGCCGGTCGAGCGGCAACAGGCTGGCCAGCAGCGCGCAGACCCAGATAATGCCTGGGGCCATGCGGTGAAGCAGAACCGGCGATGGTCCAAGCGCCAGCGGAAAGAGGCTGGCACAGAGCACGAAGAAAAGAACAGCCGCGAGCGTGTCGGCCCCAAAGCGCACGGCAAGAGACAGGTCGCGCCGGATGAGGGAGAGGAAAGCGCTCACCAGCATGGGTCACTCCCCTGAAACGCCGTGGGAGTGAGAGCGAGGGTCATGGCATCGGTCAGGGGCAGGGGAACATGGGTTGTAGCGATAATCATCCCACCCTGGGCACGATGCCGGGCCATCACATGCCCGAGTGTTTCGATTGCGTGCGCATCCAGTCCGAGGCTCGGTTCATCCAGCAACCAGAGGGGCGCGTGGCGCAGAAGGAGGCGGGCGAAAGCGCCGCGTCTTTTCTGGCCTGCCGAAAGAAGGCGCGTTGGCAGATCAGCCAGTGTTATCAGGCCAAGGAGGTCGAGAGCCTGATCCAGCGCTGCACCCTCGTCCAATTTGCCTTTTCGTGCCCCAAACAACCCGGCCTCAAGGCTCAGGTTCTGACGCAGGGTAAGAGCAGGCTTGAGCGCATCCTGATGGCCAAGATACGCGATATCCAGAGCCTGTTCCGGATCGGGCCTGTCGGCTGACCTTATCTCGCCATTCCAGGTGACCTGACCACCCTGTGCGGGGCAGAGCCCGGCCAGAAAACGGAGCAGGGTTGATTTGCCCGCACCATTCGGACCCGTGAGCAGGATGGCCTCGCCGGGCGCGAGCGACAGGCTGAGTCCATCCAGCACCAGACGATCACCGCGTATCACGGTTACGTCATGCAAACTGAGCCAGGGCGCTGGAGGCGAGGGAAAACCTGACATTGTGCGGAAATAACATCTTCCTGAGAGAGTTTTATTCGACTCTGTGCGAATAAGGGTCGAGACTGTATAGAAGGCTCAGCCCTTGAGGGCCAGTTGACAAGGCAGGAGGACAAGCCATGAGAACCGTTGGACGGGATTCCCTGGGCGTGATGCGGGATCTGGAGGTTGATGGCCGAAAGTACCACATCTTCTCCCTGCCAGAGGCGGCGGCCAAGCTGGGCAATCTGACCCGCCTGCCGGTCAGCCTCAAGGTTCTTCTTGAGAACGTTCTGCGTTTTGAGGACGGGCTGAGCTATCGCACTGAAGATGCGCAGGCCATTGTCGACTGGACGGCGAAGGGCCATTCGGATCAGGAAGTGCCCTTCAAACCGGCGCGTATCCTCATGCAGGATTTCACCGGCGTTCCGGCCGTGGTCGATCTCGCTGCCATGCGCGACGGCATCATTGCCCTTGATGGCGATCCGGAGAAGGTGAACCCGCTGGTGCCGGTCGACCTCGTGATCGATCACTCGGTCATGGTGGATGTGGCGGGCAGCGCCGATGCGCTGGAACGCAATGTCGAGATCGAGTTCGAGCGCAATGGCGAGCGTTACGCCTTCCTGCGCTGGGGCCAGGGCGCATTCGAGAACTTCCGCGTTGTGCCGCCGGGTGCAGGTATCTGCCATCAGGTCAATCTCGAATATCTGGCGCAGGCCGTCTGGACCGGCAAGGTCGATGGCAAGGACTACGCCTATCCCGATACGCTCTATGGCACGGACAGCCACACCACCATGGTGAACGGAATGGGCGTTCTGGGCTGGGGCGTAGGCGGCATTGAGGCCGAGGCTGCCATGCTCGGTCAGCCTATTGCCATGCTGATCCCGGATGTGATCGGCGTGCGTCTCGAGGGTGTTCTGCCTGAAGGCGCAACCGCGACCGATCTTGTGCTGACCATTACCGAAATGCTGCGCGCCGAAGGCGTGGTCGGCAAGTTCGTGGAATTCTTCGGCCCCGCCCTCGATCATCTGCCCGTGGCCGATCGTTCGACCATCGCCAATATGGCGCCGGAATATGGTGCAACCTGCGGGTTCTTCCCGGTCGATGCGCTGACGCTGGATTATCTGCACCAGACAGGACGCGACGAGCATCGCATCCGTCTCACCGAGGCTTATCTGCGCGCCCAAGGCATGTTCCGCGATGCCGATACGCCTGAGCCCGTGTTCTCGAAGGTGCTGTCGCTCGATCTCTCGACCATCATCCCCTCACTGGCTGGTCCCAAGCGTCCGCAGGATCGCGTGGCCCTGACCAATGCGACGGCGGCTTTCGAGGACGCACTGACGACCACGCTGGGCGTGAAGCCCGACGACGTGCGCAAGCGCGCCATCGTGGCCGGGTCGGATTACGACATCGGTCACGGCGATGTGGTGATTGCGGCCATCACTTCGTGCACCAACACCTCCAACCCGGCGGTTCTGGTGGCGGCTGGTCTGGTGGCACGCAAGGCGCGTGCGCTTGGCCTGAAGCCCAAGCCCTGGGTCAAGACGTCGCTTGCCCCCGGCTCGCAGGTGGTGACAGATTATCTCGACAAGGCGGGTCTCAGTGCCGATCTCGATGCGCTTGGCTTCGAGACGGTCGGTTATGGCTGCACGACCTGTATCGGCAATTCGGGCCCCATCGCCCAGCCGATCGTGGATGCGATCGAAGGCAATGGTCTGGTGGCGACGTCGGTGCTTTCGGGTAACCGTAACTTTGAAGGGCGCATCTCGCCCAACGTGCGCGCCAACTACCTCGCCAGCCCGCCGCTGGTGGTGGCCTATGCCCTGCTTGGCACCCTGCGCAAGGACATCACGAAAGAGCCTCTCGGCATCTCGAAGGATGGCAAGGAAATCTTCCTGCGCGATATCTGGCCGAGCAATGAAGAGATCGCAGCGCTCATAAAGTCCTCCGTCACGCGTGAGAGCTTTGTCGAGCGTTATGGCAGCATCTCGAAGGGCACGAAGCAATGGCAGGCTCTGGCCGTTGCCAGCGACGCCCGTACCTTCGCGTGGTCGGACAGCTCGACCTATATCCAGAAGCCGCCCTATTTCGAAGGGCTGACCAAGGAGCCGGGCGAGACGCATGACATCGAGAATGCACGCATTCTCGCACTGCTGGGCGACAACATCACGACTGACCACATCTCACCGGCAGGCGCCATCAAGCCGTCTTCCCCGGCGGGCAAGTTCCTGAGCGAGCATCAGGTGGCGGTTGCGGATTACAACTCCTACGGGTCGCGTCGCGGCAATGACCGCGTGATGGTGCGTGGCACCTTTGCCAATATCCGTATCCGCAACGAGATGCTTCCGGGCGTCGAGGGCGGCATGTCGAAATACCTGCCTGATGGCACGGTGGCGTCGATCTATGACGTGGCGCATCGCTATCAGCAGGATGGCACGCCTCTGGTCGTGATTGGCGGGCGTGAATACGGCATGGGCTCCTCGCGTGACTGGGCCGCCAAGGGCACGAATCTGCTGGGCATCAAGGCCGTGATTGCAGAGAGCTTCGAGCGTATCCATCGTTCCAATCTCGTGGGCATGGGCGTTCTGCCTCTTACGTTCCGTGAGGGCACGACGCGCAAAACGCTCGGGCTGGATGGCACCGAAACGATCTCGCTGGGTGGGCTCGAGTCCATCACCCCGCGCATGACCGTACCCATGACCATCACCCGCGCCAGCGGCGAGACCGAGCAGGTTGAACTTCTTTGCCGTATCGATACGCTTGATGAAGTCGCCTATTACAGGCATGGAGGGATTCTCCCTTATGTCCTGCGCGGGATGACCGAAACTGACTGATCACGCCGAGACCGTTCTCGACGCCAGAAACATCACCAAGAGCTTTGGGCGACATGTCGTGCTGCACGACATGTCGCTTCGCGTTAGGCGTGGTGACCTGATTTCCATCATCGGGCCTTCGGGCTGCGGGAAATCGACTTTTCTTCGCTGTCTCAATTTTCTGGAGATACCCGATTCCGGAACGATCCGGATCCGGGATATCGAAATCGACACGGTCGCCGGTCAGGGCTGGAACCGCGCCCAGGAGCGCCGTGCCCATAAGCTGCGTGCCCATGTCGGCATGGTTTTCCAGTCGTTCAACCTGTTTCCCCATCGCACTGTTCTGGACAATGTCATGCTGGCGCCGCGGGCGGTTAAAGGCATGGCAACTGGCGATATCGCGCCGCTGGCGCGTGGTCTGCTGGCGAAGGTCGGGCTCGATGGTCTGGCTGACCGTTATCCCTCGACACTGTCTGGCGGTCAGCAGCAGCGTGCGGCCATTGCCCGCGCCCTGGCCATGAAACCGGCCATCATGCTCTATGACGAGCCGACCTCTGCGCTGGACCCCGAACTGGCTGAAGAAGTCTTGCAGGTCATGCGCAGACTGGACGAGGAAGGCATGACCCAGATTGTCGTGACGCACGATATGCGCTTTGCCCGTGCGGCATCGAACCGCGTGCTGTATGTCGAGGGTGGGCATATTATCGAAAGCGGCGACCCTGAAGAAGTCTTTGCGGCTCCTGAAGATGCCAGAACGCGCCGATTCCTGAGGTCACTGCTGTGAACGCCCGCATCGTGCCGAGGCGGGTTCTTGCCTGCGCCCTGATGGGGCTGATGCTTCTGATCGGTGGCCATCCTGCCCATGCCCAGACATCTTCACCCCCACCAGCGATAAACAACGCGGCCTCATCGTCGGTTCTGAACTGGGCCTCGGATGGTGAGGCCAATGTTCCCTACGTCTTTCACGACCCGGCAGACACGAATCGCCTTGAGGGATTCGAGTTCGACATGGTGCAGGAGATTGCCCGGCGCCTGAAGCGTACACCGCATTTCGTGCAGAATGATTGGGATGGTCTGATACCCGGCCTCCAACGCGGCATGTATGACATGGTGGTGGACGGCATTGAGATGACGCCCGACCATGTGAAGGCGGCGCTCTTCTCACGGCCTTACTATGTGACCGGCGATCGCATTGTGGTGCGTCGCGACCGTCAGGACCTTGCCAGTTTCGCGGCCCTCAAGGGGCATGTGGTCGGAACGATCAAGGAGACGCTGGCCGAGCGACTGTTACAGAACGAGCCGAGCATTACCACGCGCTCTTACGAGGAGGAGACCTATGCCTTTTCGGACCTGCGCAACGGGCGTCTGGATGCGCTCCTGCTCGACGGACCCATCGCGCTTTTCTATGCCGGGGTAACTGATGATCTGGTGATCGTTGGTGAGCCGGTCGGGCAGACCCGCTATGGCATTGCCTTCAAGCCGGGCAATGTCGCGCTTCATGATTCCGTCGATCATGTGCTGGGTGACATGATGAGCGATGGGACGCTTCAGACCATTCTGCGGCGCTGGAATCTCTGGACACCCGAGATGGCGGCCATGACGGGCGACCATATGGTGCGTGAGGTGCCTCCTGTCGCGTGGCTGCGCTATCGTGACGCCATGCGCAGTCAGCTTGGCTGGGTGGGGCTGTTCCACCGTTATCTCGGATTTCTGCCCATCATCGGCAAGGCGGCCGTGCTGACCCTTGTGGTGTCGGCCCTTTCCATGATCCTTGCCGTCAGTCTGGGGCTCGTGCTTGCCTTGTGCCGCCACTACGGCGCACGCCCCCTGCAATGGCTGAGCGGTCTCTACATCGAGGTTGTGCGCGGCACGCCCCTGCTTATCCAGGTGCTCTTCATCTTCTATGGTCTGCCGGGCATAGGCATCAAACTGTCGCCTTTCTTCGCGGGCGTGCTGGCCTTGGGCCTGAATTATGCCGCCTATGAAGCCGAAAATTATCGGGCTGGCCTCTCCTCTGTGCCGCGCGGGCAAATGGAGGCGGCCATTGCGCTCAACATGACGCGCGCCAAGGCTGTGCGACTGGTGATCGTGCCGCAGGCTTTCCGCACGGTCCTGCCGGTTATGACCAACGACTTCATTGCCCTGCTCAAGGATTCTTCGCTGGTGAGTGTGATCACGCTGACCGAGCTGACAAAGACCTATATCCGGCTTTCATCGACCTATTACGACTATATCGGTACCGGGCTTCTGATCGGTGCGGCCTATCTGCTGCTCGGTCTGCCTTTTGTCCGTTTTGCCCGCCATGTGGAACGCCGATTGGGGCAGAGCCTCACACGCTCGGGACACCACTGAGAAGTCTGTTACAAAACTTCTGAGTCCGATGCAGAGGTAAGTGCGTCGTTCGCAGCAGGATCGTGAGCAGCATGTCCCACCATGATGGTGTGAGGCGCCAGGACTTCGGGCGCAATGCTCAGGCGCAGTAAGCGTTCTATGATCGGCATGGTGCGACGTGCAGCCCGTGAACCGATCCGGCTTAACAGCCTGGCGACAGGCTGAGTAAGCGGGAGGGACGCAGCCACAGCCGTGAATGTGCCAAAAATGGGCGTACCGTTTTCCCTTTGACCTATTCGCGAGCGCTCCCAGAGCCTCATGAGATAACGCGGTCGACCGGGACAGTGATTATGCAACGCGCCAAATGAAGGCGCGCGAGGCATCGAGCATGATGGAGGAGCCAGTGTTCGCTGAGACGGATTCAGCCTCGTCAACGCATATGATCATCATGGCGATGTCAGAAATTTCTTATGGAGGCGGGAGGCACCCACAAGAGAGCGCCGCCTGACCGTTCCACTCCTCATAAACCGGTTTATGCTCCTGCTCTGCCTAGGGGGCAGCAGGGTCTTTGGCCAGCAAAGCGTCAGGAACCGTACCGCTATAGTCAGTGGTCATGCCATGACGCATGACTGGAACCCATTCTGCAAACCAGCTATCGACGTGTCGTACAAATTCGAGTGCGTCCGGAGCCCGGTTGATGAGACGCTTGTCCCAATAAGGGAGCGGGGCCCGCAGAACCACAGTGCCGGGGCGGGTAGGCGAGAGAAGAAGTGTTACGTTGGTGGAGCCCTTCGTGCTCTCACCTGCGCCGCTACTGTTCAGCCAGCTCGCAACAACGAACAGGGACGGCATGGGAAAACCCAGCGTTGTCAGGCGTTTGAAGGCGAGCTGGATCAGTGGATCTGTGGATAAGATGCCGCTCGGCCCCAGATAGGCCGCCGTAAGATAAGCACATTCGATCTTGCCATCAGGATGATCAGCCAGGATGGTGGAATGGTAATTCCTGTCGTCGTGACAGTGATTATAGGCGTCCTCGATGACGTCGCGTGGCAGTTCCTGATTGGTCGTGCTGGCAATCAGCACTCCCGTGACGATACCGCGATCGGTTCGCACTAGAACATTGAGCGACATCATGCCGTTCAGCCCGTACTGGCCGCTCAGCACCGGATGCCACACTCCGGCAGGCAGGGGCAGGCTGTGGCCGCCAAACGGAATGGCGCCCGTAATCGCCGTCGCGATATCAGGTGTCACGAAGCGCTCGGGGTCGTTCAGGTCGGGACCTGCGCTGCCAGTGCTGTTGCCGCGCGTCTCGTCCGTTTCAGGCGGAGCATCAGGATCTGACGGCGTCTTGCTACCAAAAGAGGGCAGGTGACGGGTCAGAGCGTGCAGCCACCCGGTATGTCGGGAAACGAACGGTGTAGGGAAGATCAGTCCCAGCACCAGAAACAGGAATGTCGTGTAGAGAAAAAAGCGCCACGCAGGGGCGCGGCGCCACAGGCGCGACGATGCAGACATCAGGAAATCAGACCAGAGATATCAAGGCGTAAGACGGGCATTGAGTGCTTGTTTCTCTTCTGCGATTTCAGCAACCACGCCGTTATCTGTCATGACCAGACGCACAAGCTTGGCGCCATTCTGACGGGCGAGGATGAGACTTTCACTAACCATATCCTCGATCGATCTGACAAGATCACGCGCCGAGGCGCCTGTTCCGAGCTTCTGCTGCCGTTGAAGCAATTGGAACAGGAGATGGGCGTCGATGCCGCCCGCTTCCACGTTCAGGCCGTATCCCTTGATCATGGCTTCGATTTCAAGCGCTGCGACACGGGCCAGATCGAGGCCGTGGAGACGACGGAAGACGAATATGCGGTCGAGGCGATTGAGAACCTCGGGGGCAAAGCCGGCCTTGCGCAGGGCTTCGGTGGACTCGGCACGCATCCGCTCGGCGTCGTCATGCAACCTGTCAGCGATCTCCGTGAGCTCTTCAGTGGCGATGTTCGACGTCAGCATGAAGATCGCACGTGTTGTCGAAATCTGTGCCCCTGTGGAGGCCTCGGTCACATGACCATCATTCCAGGCGGTGAGAAACTTCTTGAAAACGTCCGGATGGGCTTTTTCGATTTCGTCGAGCAGCACGACCGCATCGGGTTTCTCCTGCAACCCCCCGGTGAGTTTGCCGAAGCTGTCTGACCCGACATAGCCCTTGGGGGAGCCAAAAAGCTGCGTGGCTGCATGGGGGCTGGACATCTGGGTCATGTCAAAATGCAGCAGGGGGCGCTCCATCTGGCGCGCGATCTGCTTGGCAAGATAGGTTTTGCCTGTGCCGGGAGGGCCGGCCATTAGGAAGATGCCGACCGGTTTGTTGCGCACGTGCAGGGCAAGGCGCCTGCGAAGCTGCTGGGCAATATCCTCGCAAACCTGGTCCTGCCCGATGACACGGGCGCGCAGCGCTGCGGCAAGCTCCTCGGCGTCAATCGTTGTCTCGCGCTGTTCCTGCGCCATCAGGGCTTCGAGCATGTCGCGGTTGGTCAGTCTCGCCAGTGAGTCCATGAGAATACCTCTCCTTCTGCGAAGGCCTTTTCGGATCAGCTTTTCGGAATGTGTTTCAAAGAGAAGGCCGCTCAGTACCGCGATCGCCGAAATCCCGGCCAGAGGAAGGTAGGCCTCGCGCGCCCAGGAGAAAAAGCGGACGAACATGCCCCCTGACAGGTGCAGGGCTACGGCCGCCTGAATGCTCGCCAGAAGCAGGAAGATAACCATCATGACGGGCATGAGACGGTTCAGGGCAGGAAGCAGGGCTTTCATTGCGCGATGACGTCCAGGGTGACCAGCTCCGAAGAGCTCAGTGTGGGGAGGTTATACATCCCGTAGACAGTCAACACGCTGGCGGCAAGCGTGTTGCCCGCAAGCATATGGACGGGTGAAATTGTCACTTCCCCTGCGTGGTAGATCGGAATGGTGACGGCCTTGAGCGCCGGGCTCAGAGTGACGATCTGGGAGAACCCTCCCGTGTCGATCTTGACGCTTGTTCCTGCCTTGCCGTCGATTTCAGCGATAGGCATCTGAACGAGCGAAATATCCCGTCTCTTGTAAGCTGCAAGAATACGTGCCTGATCCTGGGTACTATAGTTCGAATGGGCCAGTGCCAGGGCCGCTCGCCCTTCTGGAATCATGGGCAGGTCGGCCCCCATATGCGACGCCGTGGCTGGGGTTTGTGTTCCAGTGGGCGGCGCCGCAACTTCGGCAGTCGTCTGGTTCGTGCCCGTGTGACCGAATTGGGCAGGGTCAGCGCCGAACTGATGCACCACCGCAAGGGCTGACAGAGCGAGCGCAGCGACAATGATGCACCCGCCAAGGCGCGAGAATCCCCGTCCCTTATGCGCAGCATCATCAGGGTGCATTTCCATCAATTGCGGGGCGGGATGCTCTTCATTGCTCATGTCCTGTGACGATGGCAGGGCCTGTCATTCCCTCGCAACCGTTACGGTAGTCCAATAATGTAAGTGTATGTAACGTACGTGACTCGTCCGTTTCCTTTCGCGAGTCTTGCATCGACGGCCATCTTGGCCTAAACAGCCCGTATTCCTTTCATCTTTCGTCTTATCGGGGGGTGGCCTTGACGGGCCGCCTTTTTTGTCTTGGCCAATGAAATTCCCAGCCTGAACGGTCTTGAAGCGCGTATCGCGCAGCAGATCGAGCCGACCCTGACCGATCTCGGTTACGAGCTCGTGCGCCTGAGCGTGCTGGGCCGCGAAACGCCGACCATCCAGATCATGGCTGATCGCGCCGATGGGTCCCTGATCGGAATCGAGGATTGTGAGCAGATCAGCCACGCCGTTGGCGCCGTGCTGGATGTGGATGATCCGATCCCTGGCGCGTGGACGCTTGAGGTTTCCTCTGCCGGAATTGATCGCCCGCTGACGCGCCTGAAGGACTGGGACCGTTTTGCGGGTCATCTGGTCAAGGCCGAGCTCGATCTGCCGCTCAATGGTCGTAAGCGCTTTTCGGGTATCATCACCGGAACGCGTGATGGTGCAGCCGTAATTCGTCTGGATGACGGCGAGGAAGCCGTTCTGCCCATCGACACGATCCGCAAGGCCCGTCTTGTGCTGACCGATGCGCTGATCGAGGCGAGTGCCGCGATGCTGGGCATTGCATCCGAGGATGAAGGGGCAGAAGAAGAGGAAGCACCGCGTCGCAAGACGCCGAAGCTCAATCCTGCCAAGCCGGGCAAGGGATCGCGGCCCGGACGAAAGACACACTGAAGTTAGCTGTACTGGGTTTATCGCCTTTCCCGTTTCTGATGGTCCGCGCCGCACCGGCGCGCCGCATTTGAGGATTTCGTCTGATGGACACCTCCGTTACCCGTCCTGAGCTGCTTCTGGTGGCAGACGCTGTTTCGCGTGAAAAGAACATCGATCGTGAAGAAGTGCTGGAGGCGATGGAGCAGGCCATCCAGAAGGCCGGGCGCGCCAAGTACGGCCACGAAAAGGATATCCGCGCGACAATCGATCGCCGCTCCGGTGAGGTTCGTCTGTCACGCTGGACCGAAGTGGTCGAGACTGTTGAAAACGAGGACACCCAGATTCCTCTCGCCATCGCGGTAAAGTTCCAGCCTGAGATCAAGCTGGGTGAGCATCTGGTCGACCCGCTGCCGCCCATCGATTTCGGCCGTATCGCTGCTCAGACCGCCAAGCAGGTTATCGTGCAGCGTGTTCGCGAATATGAGCGCAAGAAGCAGTATAACGAGTTCAAGGATCGCGTGGGCGAGATTGTCAACGGCACGGTCAAGCGCACGGAATACGGCAACCTCATGGTCGAGATTGGTCATACGGAAGCGCTGCTCCGTCGTGACGAACTGATCCCCCGCGAGTCGTTCCGCAATTCCGATCGCGTGCGCGCCTACATCTATGACGTGCGTGACGAAACGCGTGGCCCGCAGATCTTCCTGAGCCGCACCCATCCTGCTTTCCTTGCCAAGCTGTTTGCGCAGGAAGTGCCGGAAATCTATGACGGCATCATCGAGATCAAGGCCGTGGCCCGTGATCCGGGATCGCGCGCCAAGATGGCCGTTGTCTCCAAGGATGCATCCATCGACCCGGTTGGTGCCTGCGTTGGTATGCGCGGCTCACGCGTTCAGGCCGTTGTAGCTGAGTTGCAGGGCGAGAAGATCGACATCATCCCCTGGAGCCCTCAGGCCGCAACCTTTGTGGTGAATGCTCTGGCTCCCGCTGAAGTGACCAAGGTGGTTATGGATGAAGAAGCCGGCCGCGTGGAAGTTGTCGTGCCGAACGAACAGCTTTCGCTTGCCATCGGTCGTCGTGGTCAGAACGTGCGTCTGGCAAGCCAGCTCACGCGCTGGGACATCGACATTCTGACCGAGGCCGAAGAATCCGAGCGTCGTCAGGAAGAATTCCGCAAGCGTACCCAGCTCTTCGTCGATGCGCTTGATGTCGATGACGTGATTGCTGGCCTGCTGGTGACTGAAGGTTTCCACACCATCGAAGAGCTGGCTTATGCCGATCCGGATGAGCTGCACGCCATCGAGGGCTTCGATGAAAGCGTAGCCGAAGAGCTGATGCGCCGCGCCGAGGAATTCCTCGTGCAGAAGGAGCAGGAGCTGGACGATAAGCGTCGGGGCCTTGGCGTTGAGGATTCGATTGCCGAGCTCGGTGTATTTACCAATGCCATGCTGGTGACGCTGGGTGAGAAGGGTGTAAAATCACTCGATGATCTGGCCGATCTCGCAGGCGACGAGCTTGTCGAAATGCTCGGCAGTGACAATATAGATGAAGACGCTGCCAATGAGATCATCATGGCAGCCCGTGCCCACTGGTTTGATGGCGAGCAGGCAGAAGCAGCCCCCGAGGAAGGGGAGGCTTCCGACGTCTGAGATCCATCAAACACAGGCACCGAGTCCCGACTCCGATATCGAGCTTGACCTGATCGAACTCGATGACGAGAAGGGGCCGCAGCGGCGCTGCATCGTCTCTCGCGAGAGCGGGAACCCTGAAGTCATGCTGCGTTTTGTCGTCGCGCCCGATGGTACGGTCGTTCCCGATCTGGCGGCTAAGCTGCCAGGGCGGGGAATCTGGTTGAGTGCCAAGCGGGATGTGCTAGAAACCGCGCGGACGCGTCACCTGTTTTCTCGGGCAGCGCGTCAGCCGGTAAAGGTGCCTGAGGATATTGCGCAGGTGCTGGTTTCAGGAATAGAAGCGCGGCTGGTGCAGGGCCTTGGGCTCGCGCGTCGGGCCGGGCAGGCTCTCTGTGGGTTTGTTAAGTGTCGCGAATGGATTGCTGCCGGAAAGGCTGGCTTGGTGATCCAGGGATCGGGCGGAAGCCCGGATGAGTTGCGGCGTCTGATATCGGGAAACAACAAGGTTCCGGTACGGACGTTACCGGCCCAGATGCTCGCGACGGCATTCGGGCGGGAACATGCGGTCTATGTTGTGATAGCGCCCGGTGCGCTCGCGCAGCGTCTGATGGCTGAGCATGAACGATTTTTGGGGCTGACCGATGGGTTGGTTCCTGAGCCGCGCAATGAGCGGCTCGGACGGGAACAGGCAGGTATATGAGCGAAGGCAACGAACGGAACCAGGGCACTCAGGCTCAGGGCGGTCAGACAGATGGCCAGAATGTCCAGGATCAGGGCGCCCAGGCTCAGGGTGACCAGGGTAAGGGACGTCTGTCCCTGCGTCCGGGCGGACGCACGGAAGTCGGGCGGACTGTAGACGCAGGCTCTGTGCGTCAGAGCTTCAGCCACGGCCGATCCAAGGTGGTGCAGGTCGAAGTGCGCAAGAAGCGCGAGACGAATGAGCGCAAGGACGGCCGCGGTGCTGCCGGTGGCCGTGGTGGCCGCGCAGGCGCAGGACGCGCGCTGACCCCCGCAGAACTCGCCATCCGCCAGCGCGTGCTCGAAGAGCAGCGCAAGGAAGCGGCGCGCGAGGCAGCCCGTCTCGAAGAAGAGAAGATCCGTATCCTCTCCGCAGCCGAAGAGGCCAAGCGCGAGGAAGAGGCACGTGCCGAGGCAGCGGCCCGCGAGGTTGAGGCCCAGCGTGAAGCTGAAGAGCATGACCGCCAGATGGCAGCCGCGGCTGAAGATCAGGCGAAGCAGGAAGCCCTCGAGGAGCAGCGCAAGGCGCGTGCCGCCGAGCGCGAGCGTGAGGAAGCTGCACGCCGTGCGCCGCTCGAGGCGACTGAGTCGGCCCGTCGTACCGGTGGCGTGCAGCTTGCTGCCCCGATGGAACGTCTGCGTCCGTTGGCCGAACGTGCCGTCATGGCGCCGCGTCCCGTCACCCCCAAGCCGGCGCCCGCCGCGGCCGGTGCATCGGCTGCAGCGCCTCGCAATGAAACGCTGCATCTGCGTCGCGGTGGCGCTGGTGGCGAAACCGAGGAAGATCGTCGCGCTGGTCCGCGCCGTGCCCCGGCCGCGCCGCCACGCCGTGGTGCGCCAGCTGCCCCCAAGAAGAGCGGTGATTCGCGTCGTTCTGGCCGTATCGACGTCCGCGCCGCCATCGAAGGTGATGACGACAAGACGCGTTCGCTCGCTTCGGTTCGTCGCCAGCGTGACCGCGAGCGTCGCCAGGCCGAGCTTGAGCGTCTCCGCGCCGATCAGGTCCGCGTGGTGCGTGACGTGATCCTGCCGGAATCTATCACGGTGGCCGAGCTGGCCAACCGTATGGCGCTGCGTCAGGCTGAAGTCGTCAAGGCACTCATGAAGATGGGTGTGATGGCTACAGCCACGCAGCTGATTGACGCCGATACGGCCGAACTGGTCATCAGCGAATTCGGCCACCGTGTCCGTCGCGTTGCCGAGAGCGACGTGGAACTGGGCATCGAGGGTGTGGAAGATCGCGAGGAAGACCTCGTGACACGCGCTCCGGTTGTGACCGTCATGGGCCATGTCGACCACGGCAAGACCTCGCTGCTCGATGCACTGCGCACAACTGATGTGGCAGCTGGCGAAGCCGGTGGTATCACCCAGCATATCGGCGCCTATCAGGTGACGGTGCCCAGCGGCGCGAAGATCACCTTCGTCGATACGCCTGGCCATGAAGCGTTTACCTCGATGCGTGCCCGCGGTGCTTCGGTCACCGACGTAGTTGTGCTGGTCGTGGCCGCCGATGACGGCGTGATGCCGCAGACGATCGAGGCCATCAAGCACGCCAAGGCTGCTGATGCGCCGATCATTGTGGCGATCAACAAGATCGACAAGCCGGGTGCAAACCCCGACCGCGTGCGTCAGGCTCTGCTGAGCCACGAGATCGTGGTGGAAGCCCTTGGCGGTGACGTGCAGGATGTCGAGGTTTCGGCGCTCAAGCGCACGGGCCTGGACAAGCTGGAGGAAGCCATTCTGTTGCAGGCAGAAGTGCTCGACCTGAAGGCGAATCCGAACCGTGTCGCCGAAGGCTCGGTCATCGAGAGCCGTCTGGATCGCGGTCGCGGTCCAGTTGCGACGGTTCTGGTCCAGAAGGGCACGCTCAACCGTTCCGACATCGTCGTGGCTGGTGCCGAGTGGGGTCGTGTTCGTGCCATGCTGGATGACAAGGGGCGCCAGCTCAAGGATGCTGGTCCGTCCATGCCGGTCGAGCTTCTGGGTATCACGGGTGTTCCCGGCGCCGGCGAACCGTTCGTGGTCGTAGAGAACGAGAACCGTGCCCGCGAGATCTGCGAGTTCCGTCAGCGCAAGCAGAAGGACAAGATGGCAGCAGGTCGTGCCGCAGCCCGCGGTACGCTTGACCAGATGCTGGCCCGTATCCAGGCGGGTGAGCAGAAGGAAGTGGCTCTGCTCATCAAGGCAGACGTGCAGGGCTCTGCCGAGGCTATTGAGGCTTCGGTGCTCAAGCTCGAGCATGAGGAAGTTCGTATCCGCGTGCTGAACGCCTCTGTCGGTCAGATCACCGAGAGCGACATCCAGCTCGCCAAGGCATCGAACGCCATCATCGTGGCCTTCAATGTCCGCGCCACCACGCAGGCCCGTGAAATGGCCCAGCGTGAGGATGTGGACATCCGCTACTACTCGATCATCTATCAGGTGACCGACGATGTGGAGCAGCTGGTCAAGGGCAAGGTTGCGCCCAAGCATCGCGAGAAGTTCCTCGGTTACGCCGAGATCCGTCAGGTCTTCAACATCACGAAGGTCGGCAAGGTCGCGGGTTGCTATGTCACCGAGGGCGTGGTCAAGCGTGGCTGTGGCGTGCGTCTGTTGCGTGACAACGTGGTGATCCATGAAGGCGAGCTGAGCCAGCTCAAGCGCTTCAAGGATGACGTCAAGGAAGTGGCCCGCAACTATGAGTGCGGTCTCTCCTTCGCTGGCTACAACGACCTGCGCGAAGGCGACATGGTTGAGTGCTACGAGATGGAAGTGATCCCTGCATGAGGGGTTCGCGTTCCAAGGTGCCGGGCTTTTCAGGGCCCGGCGACGCCGGTGGCCCTTCACAGCGTCAGCTGAGAATGTCCGAAGAGGTCCGTCGTGTTCTTTCGGATCTCTTCGCCCGCACCGAGTTTCGTGATCCGGAACTTTCGGGCGTGCATGTGACGGTGACTGAAGTGCGTATCTCCCCCGATTTTCGCCACGCCACGGCTTTTGTCAGCCGTCTGGGGCGTAGCGATATCGAGGAAGTGCTGCCTGCGCTCAAGCGCGTAGCGCCGTTCCTGCGCACAGGACTCTCCAAAACCCTGCGCTCGCGCATTGTGCCGGAAATCCATTTCCAGCCCGATACCGCGCTCGAACACGCGATGGAAATGGATGCGCTGATGCGCACGCCGGAAGTCCGTCGTGATCTTGATTCCGAAGACTGAGTGGAGCGACCCGTCATGGGACGCAAAAAAGGGCAGGATATCGACGGCTGGCTGGTCGTCGACAAGAGCCTGAAAATCGGCTCGACCGATGTGGTGAACAAGGCGCGCCGCCTGTTCGATGCCAAAAAGGCCGGGCATGGCGGTACGCTGGACCCTTTGGCGACGGGCATCCTGCCGGTCGCTTTCGGTCAGGCCACCAAGACGATCCCCTATATCATGGATGCTACCAAGCGTTATCGCTTCACGCTGTTCCTTGGTGAGTCGCGCACAACCGATGACCGTGAAGGCGAGGTCGTGCTGACAAGCGAGCATCGCCCCAGTGATGCCGAATTGCGCGCGGCTCTCCCTGCGCTCACCGGTGATATCATGCAGGTGCCGCCGGTCTACTCGGCGCTCAAGGTGGATGGCGAGCGATCCTATGACCTCGCACGGGCCGGACGACCGCCCGATCTGCCGCCGCGGCCTGCACGCGTTGACTCCATCACGCTTGTCGACCGTCCTGATCGTGACCATGCCGTGTTCGAGGTTCAGTCGGGCAAGGGCGTGTATATGCGCAGCCTTGCACGTGACATCGCCCTGGCCAGCGGTACCGTCGGGCATATTGCCGTATTGCGCAGGACCAAATGCGGCCCGTTTGACGAGACCCATGCGATAACACTGGACAAGCTGGTTCAAAATGACGACAAGGCCGATGCACTTTCAGCGCTTTTGCGCCCGGTCTCGACCGCGCTGGCCGACATCCCGGCTCTGGCCGTGACCGACGCAGAAGCACAGGCCTTGCGCTTTGGACAGAGCCTTTCTCTGGCCGATTGCGCCGCTCTGATGCTGACACCGCAGGAGGGTGACGTCCTGCAGGCCCAGGAGGGGGGGTGTCTTGTCGGTTTGTGCCGCGTCCAGGAGGGCCGTCTCAAGCCGATACGGATATTCGAGTCGTTTAAATACGGAGACAGAGATGTCGATTACAGCTGAACGCCGCACGGCGCTGATCGAAGAATTCAAGACCAACCCGACCGACACCGGGTCGCCGGAAGTGCAGGTTGCACTGCTGAGCGAGCGTATCGTCAACCTGACGGGCCATCTGCAGACGCACAAGAAGGACTTCCACTCACGTCGTGGTCTTCTGATGCTCGTTGGCCAGCGTCGTGGCCTGCTTGACTATCTCAAGCGCAAGGATCAGGGCCGCTACCAGACCCTTATCGAGCGTCTCGGCCTGCGCCGCTAACATGCTCGGGCGGAGGGTCATGCCTCCGCCGCCTCCCGTCGTCATGCTGGCGGCGGGGTACCAGGCTTCGTCACTGAACGTTGAAGCTGGAGACAGAACCGGCCTTCGGCGTTTCAGGCCACATGGTGACATGCCGGTCCGATCCCGGCCTTTCTTGCCATGCCGTCCGAAACGCTGCCAGCCAGTCAGGGCCCGTTCCCTTCAGATCACCGTAACCGGTGCCAAAGCCCCCTAATCAGGACAGAATGATGTTCAACTACTTCCGCAAGGAAATCGACTGGGCCGGACGCCCGCTCGTTCTGGAAACCGGCAAGATTGCCCGTCAGGCTGATGGTGCGGTTGTCGCCACCTATGGCGATACGGTTGTGCTCTGCACCGCCGTTGGCGCCAAGTCGGTCAAGCCGGGCCAGGACTTCTTCCCGATGACCGTCAACTATCAGGAAAAGGCCTATGCAGCTGGCCGTATTCCTGGCGGCTTCTTCAAGCGCGAGGGCCGTCCGTCCGAGAGCGAGACCCTGATCTCGCGTCTGATCGACCGTCCAATCCGCCCGCTCTTCCCTGAGAACTTCCGCAATGAAGTGCAGGTCACGGCGACCGTTCTCAGCCATGACATGGAAAACGACCCCGCACTGGTTGCGCTGATCGGCTGCTCAGCCGCGCTCACCCTTTCGGGTATTCCCTTTTATGGTCCGGTTGGCGTGGCGCGCGTGGCCCGCATCAATGACCAGCTCGTCATTAATCCGACCATTGCGGAGATGAAGGAGAGCGCGCTCGATCTCGTCGTCGCCGGGACGAGCGAAGGCGTGCTGATGGTTGAATCCGAAGCTTCCGAGCTTTCGGAAGAGATCATGCTCGAAGCCGTGACCGCAGGCCATGCCGCCTTCCAGCCCGTGATCGACGCGATCATCGATCTGGCCGAGCACGCCGCCAAGCAGCCCTGGGACCTCGAAGGCCCCACCAAGGAGCAGATCGCCCTGCGCAAGCGCGTGGAGAAGATCGGCACCAAGCTGATGGCCGACGCCTATAAGGAAAAGGCCAAGCAGGCACGCTACGAGAAGATCGCGACCGCCAAGGCGCGCATCATCGAAGGCCTGACCGAGGAAGGTCTGGACGTCGATATGGCCAAGCCGATGCTCAAGGAGCTTGAGGCCCAGGTCGTTCGCGGCGCCATCCTGAAGACCGGCATCCGTATCGACGGTCGCGACACCAAGACGGTGCGCCCGATCGTGTCCGAAGTCGGCATCCTGCCACGCGCCCATGGCTCCTCGCTCTTCACGCGCGGTGAGACGCAGGCTCTGGTCGTTGCCACGCTGGGCACCACCCAGGACGAGCAGATCATTGACGCCCTTGAAGGCGAGTACCGCTCGAACTTCATGCTGCACTACAACTTCCCACCCTACTCGGTTGGTGAGTGCGGCCGCATGGGAAGCCCGGGCCGTCGCGAGATCGGCCATGGCAAGCTGGCATGGCGTGCGCTGCACCCGCTGCTGCCGGGCAAGGACCGCTTCCCCTACACGGTGCGTATCGTTTCCGAGATCACCGAGAGCAACGGATCGTCTTCAATGGCCACCGTTTGCGGCTCCTCGCTGGCGCTGATGGATGCCGGCGTGCCGCTGCCGCGCCCCGTTGCCGGTATCGCCATGGGCCTGATCAAGGAAGATCGTGGCTACGCCGTGCTGTCCGACATCCTGGGTGACGAAGATCACCTTGGTGACATGGACTTCAAGGTGGCCGGTACCGAATCCGGTATCACTGCGCTCCAGATGGACATCAAGATCACCTCGATCACGCCGGAAATCATGAAGGTGGCGCTCGAGCAGGCCCGTGACGGTCGCATCCACATCCTCGGCGAGATGGCCAAGGCGATCGATGAAGGTCGTGAGGGGGTCTCGCGCAATGCGCCGAAGATCACCACCATGAACATCGCCAAGGAGAAGATCCGCGATGTGATCGGTTCGGGTGGCAAGGTCATTCGCGAGATCGTCGAGTTCTCGGGTGCCAAGGTTGATATCAACGACGAAGGTGTCATCACCATCGCTGCATCGAATGACGAGCAGGCCCAGAAGGCCATCTCGCGCATCGAAGGCATCGTGGCTGAGCCGGAAATCGGCCGCATCTACGATGGCAAGGTCGTCAAGACCGCCGATTTCGGTGCGTTCGTGAACTTCCTCGGGCCGCGCGACGGTCTGGTGCATATCTCCGAGCTGACCGATGGTCGCGTTGCCAAGACCACCGATGTCGTGAAGCAGGGCGACGCTGTGAAGGTGAAGGTTGTCGGTTTCGACGATCGCGGCAAGGTCAAGCTGTCGATGCGCGTTGTCGATCAGCAGACCGGCGCCGATATCTCGGAGAGCGTCGGTGCAAAGGCCGCTCGTCCGACCAGGCAGCGTGACGCTGACTGATCTCCCGTTTCAGGAGGAGGGCCATAAAGGGGCCTCCTCCCTCGGAGTACAACACAGATTATGATGTCGATTGATACCGTCCGCATGGCTGGCCGGGAAGTCCTCCCCCTCGTTGAGGGTGGCAAGGGCGTCTCGGTTTCGACCGGTATATCAGCAGGCCATTGGGCTGCTGCTGGTGGCGTGGGCACTGTCTCTGCCGTCAATGCCGACAGCTATGACGCAGATGGCAACCGTATCCCCCAGATCTATTCGGGCCGTACGCGCCGTGAGCGTCATGAGGAGCTGATCCGCTACGCGATCGAGGGCGGTATCACCCAGGTTCGCATTGCCCGCGAAATTGCAGGCAGCAAGGGCATGATCAACGCCAATCTCCTGTGGGAGATGGGCGGTGCCGAGCAGGTGATCGAGGGCATCCTCGAGGGTGCCCCCGGGATGATCGACGGGCTGACCTGCGGCGCAGGCATGCCTTATCGTCTGTCGGAAATCGCCGCACGTCATAAGGTGCATTATTATCCGATCGTCTCCTCGGCGCGCGCTTTCAACGCGCTGTGGAAGCGTTCGTACAGCAAGACATCCGAATTGCTGGGCGGCGTGGTTTACGAGGATCCCTGGCGGGCGGGCGGCCATAACGGGCTGTCGAACACCGAGAACCCGCTCAAGCCGGAAGACCCCTATCCCCGCGTTGCCGCGCTGCGCAAGTCCATGAACCAGTTCGGTCTCGAGACCGTGCCGATCATCATGGCTGGTGGTGTCTGGTGGCTCGAGGAATGGGCGCACTGGTTCAATAATCCCGAGATCGGCCCGATCGTGTTCCAGTTCGGCACACGCCCGTTGCTGACTCAGGAGAGCCCTATCCCTGATGCATGGAAGCGCCGCCTGCGCCGCCTGCATGAAGGCGATGTGTATCTGAATCGCTTCTCGCCCACCGGCTTCTACTCATCGGCTGTGAACAACAGCTTCATGCAGAACCTGCGCGGGCGTTCCGAACGTCAGGTGGCCTATAGCAGCGAACCTGTGGGCGAGCATGATACGGCTCATGGGATCGGCGCGCGCAAGCGCGAGGTCTGGATGACCGCGACGGATCGCGAGCATGTTCTGGCATGGGAGGCTGCGGGCTATACCGAGGCCATGCGCACGCCGGATTCGACGCTCGTTTTCGTCACGCCTGAGGAAAGCCGGGTGATCGTGGCCGATCAGGTGGCCTGCATGGGCTGTCTTTCGGAATGTCGCTTCTCCAATTGGAGCCAGCGAGGCCCGAACTATACCAACGGGGCGAAGTCCGATCCGCGTTCCTTCTGCATCCAGAAGAGCCTGCAGGACATTGCTCATGCCGATGACAGCATGGGGATCGAGGCCGCCGACCAGCTGGTTGATCATAACCTGATGTTTGGTGGGACGAACGCATGGCGTTTCGGTTCCGATCCGTTCTATGCTGATGGCTTCACGCCGACAGTCGGTCAGCTTGTTGAACAGATCATGACGGGGCGCTGAGCGCCCTCAAGCAGCGGAGGTGCGAAACGGCATGATGAAGGGCAAGACCCGGCTTTCTGCCTCTCGCCCTCTGGCTGCCTTTCTGACAACCTCCACAAACCATCTCGCCCGTTATGCCATCACGCTCACGCCAGAGCAGCTGAGCCTGTACGAAGGCGCGCGAGCAGGCCTCGTCACGGCGCTCGCCCTGACCCCCTCGCTTTTCTTCGACCAGCCCGTTCTCGCCTGGATTGCCTTTGCCTGCTTCTGGGCCTGTCTGATTGATCCGGGCGGCCCCAATCGCGAGCGCTTTCAGGTTCTGGGCGGGTTCACCCTGGCCGGTACCCTTCTTGTGTTCGGGGTTTCCAGCCTGAGCCTGTTCGGTCCCTGGGCCACCGTGCCGCTTGTGGCGCTTATCGGGCTGGGTTGCGGTCTGGCGCGTGTGTTTTCTCCGGCAGTCATGCAGCTCTGGGCTCTGGCTGGTTGTGCCGCCGTTGCCGCCACCGGTTTTCCATCACCTCCGCGTCAGGCGGCTGAGATTGCGGGTCTGTTCTTCGCGGGGGGTGCCCTGGCGACGCTGTTCTGTCTGGTGCTTTGGCGGCAGCAGCCTTATGCCCCGGCGCGCCGTAGCCTCTCGGCAACGTTCTATATTCTCGATCTGATGGCGCGTGAGTTATCGGCCGGGCGTCTGCGCGAGGCCGTGCATCGTCAAGCGGCGCGCAACGCGATCGAACGTGCCCGAACCTTGCTGCTGATGCTCGATGCGCGTCATGGCAATATGCGCCTTCGTCGGCGCATGGAAGCGACACTCATGGCAGCCGAGCGCGTCTTTACCGCTCTGCTGGCGCTGGAGCATCTTTCGCAGAATGGGCCTTTATCGCCTGAGCTGCGCGTCCTCCTTGGCCGGCTCGGCATGGCCTGCCACGAGTGCATGCGACAGGTCGCGCGGCCAGAGCCTGATTTTCGTATTCTCGGGCAACTCGCACAGCGCCTCGACAGGGAGTCACGCAATGGTGGTGTGGTGAACGCCATGCCTGTCATCGCCTGCGCCGCGGCTTTCCAGCAGATGATCGCTGCGTTTTCGCGCCGCCATCGTGAGGAGGGTGAGGGGCAATCCGGGCGCGGGCGCGCCCTGACCCCGTTGATATGGCGCCATGCCATGCGTCTCTCTCTGGCGCTTACCCTGACCCAGATCGTCTGTCTGTATGGCGGCGAAGGGTTTTCCTACTGGGCGCTGATCGCGGCACTGCTGGTCATGCAGCCGGCTGGCAACCTGACCATCGTGCGCAGCATGGAGCGTGTTGTGGGCAGCATCGGGGGCAGTCTGCTCGCGGCGCTTTGCGCTCTGGTGCTTCCGGGTAAAATCCCCCTTCTGATCGCAGCGGTTTTTCTCTCTCTCGCTGCGATTGCGACCCGGGCCGTCAATTACACCATGCTGGTTTTCTTCCTGACCGGATTGGTGGTCGTTATTGCCGAGGCGCTGATGCCGGGGGGCGGCATCGTGTGGGCGCGTGTGCTGGACAATCTGATCGGCAGCGGGATCGCTCTGCTTTGCGTCCTGCTGCTCTGGCCCCAGCGCGGCGATTCCGACCGGGAAACGCTGGTCAGGCGTGCGATACTGGCCCATTGCCGTTATGCCAGCCTTGTTCTCTCGGGCGATACGGATCAGGGCCAGACCGACAAGGCGCAGCGTGAGGCCGGGATGACAACGATTGCTGCCGAGTTCTCTCGTGGGGGACTGCCTTTGTTCGGCGGACTGGTGACGCAACTGCGCGATGGGGAGTCACAGGATGTGCAGGCCGTCCTTCGGGCGCTCCGTCGCCTGAGCGGCGAACTGACCCTCTATCGCTTCGATATGCAGAACGGGTTGCGATGCCCTGACCCGCAGGAAGCGGCACGCTTCGAGCGGTGGGCGCAGGCGATCGCGTCTGAGGGAAAGTCCCGCGGCGCGAAGATCGTGCCGCAAGATGCCGAAAGGACGGGCCTTCCCGCCATGCAGGAAGTTCTGACCTGGCTTAACGACGAGACGGCTTTGATGCGGCTGGGGCAGAAGGCCGGGCTTCGGACCAGGGTGGCAGGAGATGCCGTGACTTGAGGCCGTCCCCACTTGCCCGGAAATCAGAGCAGCGAGAAGTCAGATCAGGCAGAGTTCGGACAGGCTGCGTCTGAGCGCCGGGGGGAGGTTCTCGATCCCCGTCGCTGCGGGTGACGAGCCCAGATCGATGGGCGCGTCCTCGGGCTTCAGATAACGCCAGCCTTGGAACGGCCGCATGGCGCGCGGCTGAACCGGAATGATCTCGTCAGTAACGAGGATATGAGTGCCCAGCTGGCCATCCGGGCGGGTGAAGGGTCGGAACCCCATAATCGGCTGACGGCAGAGCACCAGCCCGCCCATCACCCGAAAAAGCGAGCCCTGCCCACTGATCTCATCGGCCTGCTTGGGCATTGTGCGTGTGCGTATGACGCCATACCCCTCGACACGCTCGCCGCGCTGCATCCAGGCGGCGAGTTCATCGAGTGTCGTGCAACCGACGACCAGTTTGATCATGTGCAACAAGGGATCAGTGCTTTCCCATGAAGCCCTGCGCCCAGCCGGCATAAAGCTTCTTGAAGCGATCGACATCGATGGCCTGCACGATGCTGACCTTCCGAACGCCCATTGCTCTGGGTGCCAGGGCATCCGGCCAGACATAGGCGTGGCCATAGCCAATGCCCTTGCCGATCTCGACATCCATATAGGCGTCCTGTTTCCTGGTAACGAGGGAGGGATCGGCCACGATGGCGCTCGTGACTTCGTCCCACATGGCCAGCGGGACATAGTAGCGTACGAGATAATCGGTGGCGGCCGAGCGATGATCCTTCGCAATGGCCTCGACCTCAGCCTTGCTGAGCACCACGTCATTGGAGACATTGGCGACAGAGGTGATATGGGCCCAGGGCGCGGTCAGGGTGATATGCGCGGCCTCGGGATCGAAAATCAGATTGAAATCAGATCCATTATCCGCATTGCCGGTGACAGACATCATTGCCAGGTCAAGATAGCCGCCCATAAAGACAAGCTGCTTCGCCGTGCTCGCAAAGCTTGGATCCAGACGAATGGCCAAAGCCAGATTGGTCATCGGGCCAGCTTCGATGATTGTCACCTCATGGGGGTGAGCATGGACCTGCTGGATCATGAACAGCGCCGCAGGGATGCCCTGAGGCTGAAGCTCGGGCTTGCCATCGGGGGTCTGGGCAACAGCGGGCTGTGTGTCAGGAGTCTTGTCCATTGACCCCATGCCACCCCACGCCCCTTTCCAGGGCAGGCTGCCATATTGCTGCTCGCGCAGGCGCGTGAGTGCCACTGTGTTGATCAGGGGTTGTGTTGCCCCGTCATAAACCGGCACATCACGATGGCCCGAAATCTCCAGAAAGCGGCGGATACGTGCACTTTCAGCATTTTCCCAGTCATCGCCAGCCACGACCGTCAGGCCAAGAACCTTCAGTTTCGGGTTGTTCAGCAGGGGGATGACGGATTGGATGTTCGAGCCGCCCGGGCCCAGATAGTCATTATCGGCAATCACAAGCTCCGGACCGTTCCGGGTTTCGGCGGAGGCTGTGCCGATGGTGAGGGCGGCAAGCGCCAGACTGGCAAGGAAACAACGCATAAGCTGGTTTGACTCCGGAAAAGCGGGACGGTTCCCTGTGTCTCATACTGTGAGCAATAAAGTCTTAAGGGAAGGGGCGATGAACGTCATCCCGTGGCGTGCAGGGTGTTCATGCAGCCTGAATAATCGCAAAGCCGAAGGGCGGTGATTAGCGGATGATCAGAGGACCAGAGCACCCAGCAGGGCTTCGAGCCTCACACGACCTTCGTCTGTGGCAATGAGCCGGTTGTCCCGAAGGTTGAGATAATTCTCTTCCTGCGCCGCCTCGAAAATCATCGGGTCCACACACTCGGTCAGGTGGCGCCCTGTACGCATTGCGAACCAGTCCAGATCAATCCCTTCGCGCAGGCGCAACCCCATCAGGAGCGCCTCACGCCCGCGTTCCACGGATGACAGGGGCGTTTCCTCGGTCGACCCGCTTCCTCGCTGTTCGACACGGTCTGCCCAGATTTCCGGAGCACGATGCCGCCGTGTGGCCAGAAGTGTGTCATCCAGCGTCAGCCTGCCATGCGCTCCCGGCCCGATGCCGATATAATCCTGATAGCGCCAGTAGGTGAGGTTGTGACGGCTCTCGGCTCCGGGGCGGGCATAGTTCGAGATTTCGTAATCACGCATTCCGAAAAGGCCTGCGATTTCGGCAGTCTTTTCGTACAGGCGAGCAGCTTCATCTCCCTCGGGCAGGGTGAACCGCCCCTGTCGATAGAGCGCCTCGAATTTCGTGCCCTGTTCGATGGTGAGCTGATAGAGGGACAGGTGATCGGAGGCGAGGGCGAGCGCCTCGCGCAGCTCTGCCTCCCAGGCGCTCAGGCTCTGGCCGGGGCGGGCATAAATCAGGTCGAAGGAAAGCCGCGAAAAGAGGGCACGCGCTGTCTCGAGAGCCTGCACGGCCTGTCCCGCTGAATGTTCACGGCCCAGAAACCGCAGGGAATCCTCGTTCAGGCTCTGGATGCCGAGCGATATCCGATTGACCCCCGCCTGAGCAAAGCCGGCGAGTTTCTCGCGCTCCACGCTGGTCGGGTTGGCTTCGAGGGTGATTTCGAGATCAGGCGCGGCGTCGAAATGGTGCAGGGCATCCTGAATGATCATGGCCACAGTTTCAGGGCGCATGAGCGACGGTGTGCCGCCACCGAAAAAGATCGAGCGCAGGCTGCGTCGCCCCGTGCGGGCTGCATCATGGGCGAGCTCCCGACGCAGCGCCGCCGTGAAGCGCTCATGCGGGATGACGTCGCGCACATGGGAGTTGAAGTCGCAATACGGGCATTTGGCCAGACAGAAGGGCCAGTGCACATAGAGCGAGAGCGGCGGTGCTGCGCTCAGATCGCGATCCTCACACCAAGCTCGACCACGCGATCAGGCGGAATACGGAAGAACTCGGTGCTCGGTACGGCATTGCGCACCATCAGCAGGAACAGCCACATGCGCCAGATTGAAAGCTTGGGCAGGGTGGAGCGCACGACGAGCTCACGCGAGACGAAATACGAGGCCTGGATGGCATCGAACTCAACCCCGGCCGCGTTTAGTTCCTCGAGGGCCTTGGGCAGATTGGGCATTTCCATGAAGCCGTAGCGTACGATCACACGGTGAATGTTCGGCGCCAGCTCCTGCACCATCGCACGATGGCCGCGCTCTGCCTCGGGCTGATCGAGGTTCTGCACCGTCACAAACAGGACATGGTCGTGCAGCACCTTGTTATGCTTGAGGTTATGCAGGAGGCAGGTGGGGACGGTGTCGGGATTGGCTGTCAGGAATACGGCCATGCCGGGCACCCTGACGGTGCGTGATTGCGGCAGACGCGCCAGAAAGGACGCCATGGGTAGCGAATCTGCCATCTGGCGGGTGCGGATCAGACTGCGACCGCGCGCCCATGTGGTCATGAGAATGGTGGCCGAAACACCGATGGCCAGAGGCACCCAGCCACCATCGGGGATTTTCAGCACATTCGCTGCAAAGAAGGTCCCATCGCTGAGCAGAAAAAATCCAAAGACAAGACCCGCCAGAGGGGTGCTCCAGTTGAACACGCGGCGAAACACCACCATGGCCAGAACGGCCGTGCACATGAAGGTGCCTGTCACGGCAATGCCGTAAGCCGCAGCCAGCGCCGAAGAGGAGCGGAAGGAGAGCACGAGCAGGATCGAACCGAGAGCGAGCACCCAGTTGAACACAGGAAGATAGATCTGGGCTTCTTCCTCCGCATTGGTATGGGTGATGCGCATACGGGGCAGATAGCCCAGCTGGATAAGCTGACGGCAGAGCGAGAAGCCACCCGAAATGCCGGCCTGGCTGGCGATCACGGTTGCCATGGTGGCAAGCAGCAGAAGCGGAATCTGGGCCCAACCGGGGGCAAGATGGTAAAACGGATTTTGCAACGCTGCCGGGTTGCGGAGAAGAAGGGCACCCTGACCCAGATAATTCAGCGTCAGGGACGGCAGAACGAAAAACAGCCACGCATAGCGGATGGGCGTCCGGCCAAAATGCCCCATATCGGCATAAAGCGCCTCGGCACCTGTCACGGAAAGAACAACAGAGCCGAGTGCGATGAAGGCCAGCCATCCGTGATAGAGCACGAATTGCGCGGCGTAATAAGGCGAAAGCGCCATCAGGATATGGGGCGTCTGGGCGATGGAATGAATGCCCATGACGGCCAGCGTCAGAAACCAGACCATCATGATCGGGCCAAAGGCACGACCGATCCTGCCGGTGCCCAGTGCCTGCGCGCTGAACAGGGCAATCAGGATGATGATCGCCACCGGGATGATGATGTGGGAGGCAGACGGCACCGAGACCTCGATACCTTCAATGGCCGAGAGAACCGAAACGGCCGGCGTGATGATGCCGTCACCGAAAAAGAGGCAGGCCCCGCCAATACCGACAATGCCGAAGAACCAGCGATATCTTGGCGATTTGCAGACACGCTGTGCCAAAGACATGAGCGCGATGATACCACCTTCGCCATCATGGTCGGCGCGCATGACAAGCATGACGTACTTGATGGTGACGACCAGCATGAGCGCCCAGAAAATCAGGCTCTCGATGCCCATGATCTCCCAGCTTTCTGCCGGATGACGGATTGAGCCAACAATCTGGACAGAGGCCTGGAAGGCGTAAAGTGGGCTGGTGCCGATATCCCCATAGACTACCCCAAGAACGCCCAGCAGACCGGCCAGACCGACAGGGGCTTTCTTTTGCAGCCCGTCATTCGCGCCGAACTCACGGATGGAGCCCTGCCCGTCGGTTGCGTTTCTGACAACGGACCCTGGTTCTGCGGTGGTGGAACCTGGCTGTCCGGCAGGCCTGTCTGTCATTTCTGTTCCATCTCATGGCAAGCGCGAGGCAAGCACGGGGGCAAATACGGTGCGTGATACACATAGATGTGAGCGATCACTGACATAAAGCCTGCCATACGATCATTCGTCCTGTCGCCGCAAGCATGGTGTGGCCGAAATCAAATGGTGGGACGGCTGCCGAATATGGCGGTCCCGACGCGCACGAGTGTCGCGCCATGGGCGATAGCGGTTTCAAAATCGGCCGACATACCCATGGAGCACTCTGCCAGACCATGAGCCTGCGCCAGCTGTGCAAGGTACGCGAAGTGGGGGGCCGGTTCCTCATCCTCGGGAGGGATGCACATCAGTCCCTTCACAGCGTTGCCGAAACGCGCCCGGCACAGCGTGATGAATGCATCGGCCTCCTCGCGCGGGATACCTGATTTCTGGGGTTCGTCACCGGTGTTGACCTGAACGAACAGGTCAGGCAGCCGGCCCAGCCGGTCACCGGCCCGGGCAATGGCATCGGCCAGAGCGGGGCGATCGAGGGATTCGATACAATCGGCCACGCGACACGCGTCCAGCGCCTTGTTGGTTTGCAGGCCACCGATGATGTGCAGACGAAGATCAGCCCAGACTTCACGCAGGGCAGGGAATTTGTCCCTGGCTTCCTGCACACGGTTTTCACCGAACAGGCGCTGCCCGGCCTCGAGGGCCTGCTCGATGGCGGAGGCCGGATGAAACTTGCTGACGGCAACGAGCTGAACGCTCTCCCTCTGGCGTTGGGCTGTCATGCAGGCGGCATCGATACGCGCACGAATCCGGTCGAGACGAGAGGAGAGCGTGTCGTTTGTCATGGCCATATCCGCAAGTTGTTGCTGTTAAGATGCATGAAGGGGTAGCGCGGCGCTTCGCGAAATGCCATTGGCAAGGCAATGTCCAAAGCACCTTCTCAGATTCCCGCCGATCCGACACGCGATCTGGCCTTCGATATTGTCTGCGGTGTCGTCGAGCATCGACGAATGCTGGAGACGACGCTCGACCGTAGCCCGCTGACCGACCCAAGGGACCGTGCAAGCGCTCATCGCCTCGCGGCGACCGTGCTGCGGCACATGGGCAGCATGACCGAGTTGCTGCAACCGCTTCTTCGTCGCGAGCCGCCTGCGCCCGTGCGCTGTGCCTTGCTGATGGGCGTGGCCCAGCTGCGTCATCTCGAGACACCCCCCCATGCTGCGGTGGGCACGATTGTCTCCCTGCTTCGTCGTCGTGGGCTGGCGCCTTTCGCCGGGCTGGCCAATGCCGTGCTGAGGCGTGTGGCGCGCGATGGTGACGAGCTGGCCGAGGGTCTTGATGCCGATCGGCTCGATGTTCCGGCCTGGCTCTGGACGGCCTGGGGGCACCGCGCCCGCGATATCGCGGGAGGGTTGCATCGCGAGGCGCCGATCGATCTGACCCTGAAACCGGGCGCTGTGGTTCCGGAAGACGGGGAGATGATGCCCAATGGCAGTGTGCGTTTCGCACCGGGGACGCGGGTGACGGAGCTTGAAGGCTTCGAGGAAGGCGCGTTCTGGGTTCAGGATGCGGCTGCCACCATGCCAGCGCGCCTGCTGAACGTTTCGCCGGGACAGAGCGTTGTCGATCTCTGCGCCGCGCCGGGTGGCAAGACGGCCCAGCTGGCTGTAGCCGGGGCGAAGGTCTTTGCGGTCGAGCGCGAGGAGACGCGCGCCAGGCGCCTCAAGCAGAACCTTGAGCGCCTCAGGCTCGATGCCGAGGTGGTTATCGCCGACGCCCTGCAATGGCAGCCAGAAGAGAAAGTGGACGCGGTTCTGCTCGATGCGCCATGTTCGGCAACGGGGACATTGCGTCGTCATCCAGACGTCCTGTGGGTGAAGCGCCCGCGTGATGTGCTGTCGCTTGCGAAGGATCAGGATCGCCTGATCGACGCCGCTGGTGCCATGCTCAAGCCGGACGGCGTCTTGCTATACGCAGTATGCTCACTCCAGGATGAGGAAGGTCCGCAGCGTGTGGCGGCAGCGCTTAAACGCGGCTGGGTGCTGGAGCCTTTCACCGCTGAAGAGCTGGCGGCCATGCCCGAGGCACTCACAAAACAGGGAACATTCCGCACTCATCCCGGCATGTGGGCCGAGTGGGGCGGTATGGATGGCTTTTTCGCTGCAAGGCTGCGCAAGACGGCCTGAGACGGACCGGTCAGAGAGCGTCGCCCTGTCGGGCGGCGCCAGTTGAGTGGCCTGCTACGGAACGATCGACACAGAGAGAAGGTAGAACGATGCCCCAGTTGAAAACGCCCCTGATTGCACCAAGCATTCTCAGCGCCGATTTTGCGCGCATGGGCGAGGAAGTCGAGGCCGTGGTGCGCGATGGGGCCGACTGGCTGCATCTGGATGTGATGGACGGGCATTTCGTGCCCAACATGACATTTGGCCCCGGCATGGTGGCGGCCCTGCGTAACCGTACCGACAAGCCCTTTGACGTGCATCTGATGATCGAGCCGGCCGATGCCTTCATCGAGGCTTTCGCCAAGGCCGGTGCGGACCATATTCATGTGCATGTAGAGAACAATCCGCACGTGCATCGTACGCTTCAGCACATCCGTGCCCTTGGCAAGAAGCCCGGGATTGCCATTTGCCCGGGTACGCCGCCTGAAGCGCTCGAATATCTGCTCGACCTTGTCGACATCATTCTGGTCATGACCGTCAATCCCGGTTTCGGGGGGCAGAAATTCCTCGAGAGCCAGGTGCCCAAAATCCGCAAGCTTCGCCAGATGGCCGATGCCACAGGACGCGACATCCGTATTGGCGTCGATGGCGGGATTGATCTCGCAACAGCGCCTCTTGCAACCGGCGCAGGCGCAGATATGATGGTCGCCGGAACCTCCATTTATGGTCAGCATGATTATGCTGCTGCAATAAACTCTCTGAGACAGGCGGGCAGCCTGTCCTGACAACCTGACCAGAGGAATCGTACTGGCATGCTCGGACGCTGGGCACGTGAAGCTCGTCTTTCATTTGCCCGACTGCCATCGAGCGTGCCGGGTCTCGCGCGTGCGCCAGACCGGCCGGTTCATGCCATTCGCGATATATGGCCCGGTAATGCTGATCATGGTGCCTTGCTCGTAAGCGGGGCGGCCCGTTTTGAGGGACGCACCGTCCCCTTGCGGGTCAATGACTGGGAATATGCCGACCTCTCCCCCGCGACCCGTGACTGGTTGCAGGGGTTTACCTGGCTACGGGACCTTCGTGCGCTCGGTAGCGACGAAGCCCGTCTCTATGCCCGGTCGATTGTCAGCAGCTGGCTCGATCAACCGCCTATCGATCCGCTTGTTCTGAACGCAACCGTAACAGGCGCGCGTCTTGCCTCTTGGTTGGGGCATTTCGATTTCTTTGCGGCATCAGCCAGCGAAGCGTTCAGGCAACGATTGATGGATCGTCTTCTGGTCGAAGGACGCCTGATCTCCATCATGCTGCCACTCGAGGCACATGGATGGCGCAATTTCACAGCACTCAAGGGGTTGCTGGCAGTCGCGGTTGCCATACCGTCCCAGACCGGCTTCCTCCAGCGTTTTGAACGTTTTCTTGGTCAGGAGATCGACCGTCAGATTCTTCCTGATGGCACGTTGCGCGAGCGTAGTCCCCTCGCTCAGATGGAGGCGACGCGTGAACTGGCCGAGATCAGCGTGTTCATGCGTATGGCGCAGATGGCGCCCTCGGAAGTCGTGCAGAATGCCCTTGCGCGCCTTTGCCCTGTATTGCGTGCTCTGCGGCATGGGGATGGCGGGCTCGCCCTGTTTCACGGCAGCAAGGAGGGTGACGACCGCCAGATTGACAGGATCATCCAGTATGGGGCGCGTCAGAGGCTCTTGGCATCTTCCATGCCTGATGGTGCCTTCTGGCGTGTGAGCGCCGGCAAGGCGCTGCTTTTTGTCGATGGAGGGCAGACGCCTGCAGCCGGGTATGACCGGAACGCGCATGCGGCTCCTCTCGCGCTCGAGTTTTCCTATGCGCGCCAGAGGCTTATCGTAAACTGCGGCGGAGCCACCGCAGGATTATGGAAGCGCGCCCTTCGCCAGACAGCGGCTCATTCATCCCTCGTCGTTGAAAACACATCCTGCTGCGATATTGGCGCCGATGGCACCATCACGCGACGACCGGCCCACGTTACCCTCAATCATCAAAGTCAGGATGGCTCGCACTGGATCGATGGCCAGCATGATGGGTGGTATCCCGGGCTTGGCGCCAATTGGCGCCGGCGCCTCTACCTTGGCCCTACAGGCGAGGATCTGCGAGGTGAGGATTGTGTGGAGAGCGAGCGAAACGTGGGTTTCGCCCTGCGTTTTCACCTTCATCCTACAGTGACGGCCGAACTGGCACCTGATGGTGATGAGGTGTTGATGCACGCTGGCGGCATGATCTGGCGCTTTCGGCAGGAGGGTGGGGAGTTGGCGCTTGAGAAAAGTGTCTATGCTGGCGGTGAAAAGCCGGTTCCCAGTCTTCAGATCGTGGTGCGTCCCGTCGCGCCAGGCACGGAAAACGAGATAACGGCTATCGCGACTGCCGATGAGCAGGAGACACCTCGCATAGAGGCGCTCGAAACCGAGCCTGCCGGCAGTTCCGGGACTTTGGCTGAGTCCGAAGATGTATCAGATGCCGGTAATGAGAGTTCCGGAGGGGCAACCTCTGTTCGGAAGGAGATCACAAAACCTCTGCCGAATGACACGGCGCCGCCTTCTGCACCTGCGCGCTCCGCTGAACCGAGTGTCGTGCATCAGGTTGTGCAATGGGTCATGGAGCGCGTGCCTGAATGAAAAAGCGGCGCTCAGGGGTAGAACCCCGGCCCGGCACGAGTGGAAAACTGCGTATCCTTGAAATCACGAATGTCGATTTCGCGATGAGGCAGTTCATTCACCCGTTGATGCGCGCCTTGCGCGATGCAGGGCATGAGGTTGAAGGGGGATGTGCAGAAGGGGAGCATTTATCCACCGTTCGTGCAGACGGCTTCGTCGTGCATGCTCTTCCCATGGCGCGGTCTTACTCGCCGTTCGCGCAGTGGCGCGCGCTACGGGCTATCGTCCGGCTCATCCGACGCACGCGCCCCGATCTCGTTCATGGGCATATGCCTATCAGCGGTTTTCTGGCGCGGGTTGCGGCGTGGTGGTGCGACGTGCCTCTCATTGCCTATACCTGCCATGGTTATCTGTTCAATCAACCCGGATCGTGGCGACGCAGGGCGTTGTCCTACGGGCTTGAATGGCTGGCAGGGCAGGTAACCGACCGCTACATGACTGTGTCACATGCCGAAGCGCGCGATGCTCGTCGTCTGCGTATCCACCCTTGGCCTGAAGCGGTTGGCAATGGTCGTGATCCGCAACTTTATCGGCCGGATGAGGCGGTCAGGCGGCAATATCGCCGAACACTGGGTCTTGACGATTCTCAGGTCGTTATTATCGCCGTGTCGCGTATCGTTCGTCACAAGGGATACCCAGAGCTTCTACGCGCTATGGAGGCTGTGCCTGGCGCCGTGCTGGTCATCGTGGGAGAGCGTCTCGCCTCTGATCATGGTGACAGCATGTCTGTCGAATTTGCGGAGGCTGCATCGGTACTCGGGGATCGATTGCGCCTTTTGGGCTATCGTAATGATACGCCACAGCTTTTGGCCGCAGCAGATATCTTCGCTTTGCCCAGCCATTTCGAGGGGCTGCCTATGTCGGTCATTGAGGCCATGCTGACCGGTCTGCCGGTTGTGGCGACCGATATACGGGGCCCGAACGAGCAGATCGTGCATGGTGAAACAGGCTTTCTGGTTTCTCCCGGCCTGGCGGCCCCTCTTGCCGACGCGCTCGATCAGCTTGTGAGTAATCCTGGGCTGCGGGCGACAATGGGGCGGGCCGGTCGGGCCCGTGCTGTGCAGCTCTATGACGAGAAGAAGGTTCTGGCTCGCGTGGTCACGCTGCTGAGCTGATCAGAGCCAGCCGTTCTGCCGAGCAATTCTGCTTGCCTCGACGCGGTTACGAGCCCCGATTTTCTGGATGATGTCAGAAAAACAGTTGCGCAGGGTGCCGGGTGTCAGCTCGAAAAATGTTGCTATCTGTTCGCTGGAGCGTCCGGATTCAACCAGGCGCAATATGGCGCGATCACGCGAGTTGAGCGGGTCATGGGCAGCATCCCACACTTTCTGGGCGAGAGAAGGATCGATGGCGCGCCCACCGCGTCCAACATTGCGTAACGCACCGGCAAGCTGACTCAGCGGCGCATCTTTCAGCAGATACCCCCGCACCCCCGCATTGAGCGCACGCTTCATATAGCCTGCTCGCGCAAATGTCGTCACGATGACGACCACAGTCCGGGCTTTCTCGGCCTGTAATGTCTCTGCCAGTTCGATGCCGCTCATACCGGGCATTTCGATATCAGTCAGAAGGATATCGGGTCGCTCGGACCGGCAAAGGGTCAGAGCCTCCAGACCACTCGCGGCTTTGCCAACAACCTCGAAATCCGGTTCCATCGATAAAAGCGCTTCAAAAGCGTCGCGCACCATGGCCTGGTCTTCAGCCAGAACGAGGCGCAGCTTCTGCCTCATGACGGGTCTCCAAGCGAGATGACGAGGGTCAGGCCGTCAGGACGAGAAGTCAGGACAAGTCGTCCATCGATTTCAGCCAGACGCCGACGCATTCCGCTTATACCATTCCCTTCGCGGAATGATATCAAAATATTGCCGGGTTGAGGGCGATCCGTCAGATCGCTGATGATGAGGTGCGCCGCGCCGAATGCAGCACGCCGAAACTCGATGTGGCACGATACGGCGTTGGCATGACGCAGGATATTGGTCAGCGCCTCACGCAAGGCTTGTGCCAGAACCGCCTCCGCCCGTGCGGGCATCAGGCCGGGTTCGCCTGTGATATCGGTCTTTATGCCTGCGTCATGCAGCACGGCGACTCCCGCAGCAAGTTCGTGGGAAAGAGAGGCGACGCGCATGTCCGATACGACAAGACGCGTTTCTGCCAGTGCATCGCGGGCCTTCCGACCGATTTCTTCCAGTTCGCTTTGCGCCTTGTCGGTGTCATGAGGCAGATGACGCCTTGCCAGATCGGATTTGAGCGCGATCACGGTCAGAGACTGGCCAAGCGTGTCATGCAGGTCACGCGCAAGGCGCTCACGTTCTGCGACAAGGGTGAGGGATCTTATCTCTTCCTGCGCTGCAGCAAGCGCCTCATTCCGCTGATGCAGATCCATAGAAAGCGTCATGGTGGCAAATGTGCCAACGGCAACGATGATTGTGATCAGGCAGCCGACAAGATCCTCATAGGCGAGCCATGTCAGTAAAGCGCATACGATCAGAATGGCGGCAAGCAGGGCATGAGCGAGCCGGCGGTTTTCGATCGCACCACATGTTGCGGCGGCGGAGATGAAGAACACCCCCCAGTAGCCGTGAAAAGGGATAAGCAGAATGCCGATGGCAGCGTAAACTACGGCCCTGAGCGCAACAGGCATGGCAAGCCTGCCCGGCAGAAACGGCAGCACAAGGAATACCATTGCTCCCGCGATGAAGGCGGCCGCTCCCGACAGGCTCCCTCCATGAGCGAGCCAGGGGAGCGGGAAGAGAAGCAGGTAGATGGCCGAAATGCTGCGGCGAAAGGCAATACGCGAGCGGGACCCGGGGGCGAAAGACATGACAGCGCCTCTGTTCATTGCGGGGCGGGGAGATCAGGCTTCAGGATGCGAGGCGAGTTTCGGTTTCGTCACCTCGTGCCGGGATGCGTGCACTCCGTACGAGGCGCCATAGCGCCCCGATCCAGCAAGCAAGTGCTGTCCCAAGCCCAGCGACAGCACTGTGCAAAGGCTGATTCAGGCTAAGCGACATCATGGTGACAATGAGAATGGCGATACCCGTGTAGACATGTACAGGCTCGTCCATGGCTCGCCCCAATGGCAGGTAAGAGGCACCAATGATGAGACCCGCAGAAACGAGCATCAGGTCAGGTCGGTGCAGCATGGACAAAACCATGCCGGTAGCCAAAAGAGCCAAGACCCTCAGTCTGCGGGCCTGCCGAGCCAGACGATGATGATGAACTCTCTCGGGCTTACCCTGCGTGATGTCTCTTCTCAGGAAGCCCCAACCCAGAGGCAGAGAGATCACCGCCGTCACAATCAGTCCTTGAGACGGGGCAATGCCAAGTGCTGTCAGTCCTCGCATGCTCCAGAGGGCCGCGAATAACAGCCCGGTAAGATCTGTAAGGGCATAGCGCCATGAGTTCTGGACGGGGGTCGATAGCATGTCACGTTCTCTCGTTCTCAGGACAACGGAGACCACGATGGTGTATCGGCCGGGCGCACAACAGTGAGAAGAGTCAGGTGGCTGAATGACCTGGCATTACAAAGTGCTTAGCTTGAACCCGGCACGAGCAGAAGGTTGCAGCGAAGGAAGCCGGGCGTAGTTTTGCGTACACAACTCGTGATGCTGTGCATGGACCAGGGTCCACCGGACTGGGATCGATCCCGCCAGGCTCTCCCGCGCCCAGGCCGAGTACGCTCATTGAGGTCTTGCGGTCCTGATTAAAGAGGATATCCGGCAGTGCCATTGCGGTTGTTGATCCGGGGTGAAAATCGACGCTGACATAGCGCTGACGCCCGAGCTGGCTGCATCAAAAAAATGATGAGTGCTTCCTGATCATTTCAGGCAATGAGAAGATCTTCAGGATTGATTTGCAGCGAGCCAGGGAAGCGTTTCCGATGGTCGGGCATCAAACGTGGACAGGCAACAGAGGAGAGCACTCCCGGACGGCTTTCTGGCCGCCGGGAGTGGGCGGAGACATGATCCGCCCGAACAAGGCTGGCGAAACCTGCGGGAGCGTTTCCGTATTGGAATGGCTTTGCCGCGACGAGTTCGAAACAGCCGTACAGCCACGCCCCCAGAGGCGTGATCAGACGATACGCAGCAGCAGGTGGCGCTTCTTGCCAGAGGAGAGCTTGAGCACCCCTTCTGCAAGATCGTCCGGACCGATGATCCGGTTCTCGTCCTGAATGGGCTGATCGTTCAGCCTTGCGCCGCCTCCCCTGATCAGACGGCGTGCTTCGCTGTTTGTCGCTACCAGCCCCGACTCGCCGAATAGACGGAACGCCGGAATACCAGCCTCCAGTTCTGCACGCGGCAGGTCGCGCGAGGGAAGATCAGCGGCAACGGCACCGGCCTCGAAAGTCTGCCGTGCAGTTTCGGCGGCAGCTTGAGCGGCGTCGCGGCCGTGGCAGATGGCCGTGGCTTCGGTGGCGAGGATTTTCTTTGCCTCGTTGATTTCGGCCCCTTCAAGCGCACCGAGACGATCGCATTCCTCAACGGGGAGATCCGTAAAGAACTTCAGGAAGCGGCCAACATCGGCATCTTCCGTGTTGCGCCAGAACTGCCAGTATTCGAAGACCGGCAGTTTTTCAGCGCTCACCCAGGTGGCACCCTTGGCCGATTTGCCCATTTTCACACCGGATGATGTCGTTACCAGCGGTGTCGTCAGGCCAAAGACCTGCTTGCCATCCGTGCGACGCGCTAGATCAATGCCGGCAACGATATTGCCCCACTGGTCGGAGCCGCCCATCTGAAGCACGGCTCCAAAGCGCCGGTTCAGTTCACGGAAGTCATAGGATTGCAGGATGGAATAGTTGAACTCTAGGAAAGTCAGGCCCTGCTCGCGGTCCAGGCGCTGCTTGACGCTCTCGAATGACAGCATGCGGCTGATCGAGAAATGCACGCCGACATCCTGCAGCAATTCAATATAGGACAGGCGATCGAGCCAGTCGGCATTATTGACCAGCATGGCATCGCTCGATCCGGTGCCGAAATTCAGGAACTGGCGCAGGCTGATCTCGATTCCGGACAGATTATGCGCCAGCTTTTCTGGGCTCATCAGCGCTCTTGCTTCGTCGCGGAACGAGGGATCGCCGATCTTGGCTGTGCCGCCGCCCATGAGGGCAATCGGGCGATGGCCGTGCTTCTGCATCAGGCGCAGCATCATGATGGAGAGGGCATTGCCCACATGCAGCGAGTCCGCTGTTGGGTCGAAGCCGATATAGCCTGCCACCGGGCCCTTGCTCATCGCTTCGTCAAGCGCGACAAGGTCGGTGCACTGGAAAATATAGCCCCGAGCCTGAGCCTCTTTCAGGAAAGGACTTTTCAGCGCGTGCTCTGCCATATCGGGTCATCCATCAGAATAGGGTCAAGGCTGGGGGTCCTAGCATGAAACTGCCCGGAAGCCGACCGGGCACGCAGAGCTGCCCCCCTAAAAAAGTAAATCGCCAATAAAAAAGGCGGGGTATACCCCGCCTTTTCAACAGATCCGATGCCTTTCAGGCGTCAGTCGGCAGCGATAGCCAGAACGCGACGGTTGCGCATGACAGTCACATGGTCTTCCAGCGCGTGGGCGACCTTGTCGGCCTCGCTGGCAAAGATGTGGTTGGCGCCCTCAAAGACACGGTAATCAACCTCGACATTCTTTTGCGTGTTCAGCTTGTCGACCAGCTTGCGGATGCCCGGCTCCGGGGCCATGTCATCCTTGTCGCCAGCAATCATGAGGCCACCGCAGGGGCAGGGGGCCAGAAAGCCGAAATCATAGTCATTGGCGGGTGGTGCCACGCTGATCCAGCCGCTGATTTCAGGGCGACGCATCAGAAGCTGCATGCCCACGAACGCACCGAAAGAGTAGCCGGCAATCCACAACTCGCTTGAGTTCGGGTTGACCATCTGCATCCAGTCCAGCGCGGCTGCGGCGTCTGAAATTTCTCCGATACCGCCATCATAGCGGCCTTGCGAACGCCCCACGCCACGCGAATTGTAGCGCATGACGGAAAAACCCATTTTTTCGAACGACCGGTACATCGTGTAGGTAATGCGGTTGTTCATGGTCCCGCCATGAAGCGGGTGCGGATGCAGAACCAGAGCGAGCGGCGCGTTGGGCTCGTCAGAATGGTGGTAACGACCCTCCAACCGGCCATCAGGGCCGGCGAACATGACTTCTGGCATCAAAATGCTTCCGAATTATGCCCCTGTCTGAGGGCGTGCCCTGCAGGGGATATGTGTTTTTTATGGGAGATGAGGCTATGCCTGAAGACCCGGAGGCTTGTTGCTCCAGACCTGTTCAGGGACAGGTCATGATGATTGACGCAGATCTCTCAGCGAAGCGGCACCGTGGCGACACGTACCGAAGGGAAGGCTGGTCGGGCGTGAAAACCATGTAGGGATTCGGCAGGCGTTGAAACGCGCATGGACTAGCTCCTCAACGGTAAGGGAATATCAAGCGGATATTCCCTGAAGCGGCGCGGGCCCCGTGGGAGGGATTTCTCTCTCAGGGGCAGATCACCACGCCATCATTGGCGCAGTGTATAACGATGCTGACAGGTAAAATTCCACAGAAATCGTCACAACACGCCATTTCCCTTTCCTGCGCTTTTGACTTGCACTTGGTGAGCGCAAGCCGATCTATAGGAAGATGACCGTTTATCTTGATGCCAATGCTACTGACGTTTTGCGTGATGAAGCCAGATTGGCGATGCTTGAGGCACTGGCGCTTAAGGGCAATCCCTCCTCGGTGCATGGGCCGGGACGCGTTGCGCGTCGGGCGCTGGAGGAGGCGCGTGACCGCATGGGTCGCTATTGCGGCGTAGGGCCGGAGCAGGTCGTTTTCACCTCGGGCGGAACCGAGGCGAACATGCTGGCCATACACGCCCTGACGCAGGGCGATAGCCTGCCCGGCGGGACGACGCGACGGCTGCTGATTGGCGCGACGGAGCATGACGCCGTAAGGATGGCGCGTCCTGATGCCGCGATCCTGCCCGTGCTGGCAGATGGGACACTCTGCCTCGATGCCCTGGAAAAGGCGCTTGCTGATGGCGCGCCGGCGCTCGTTTGCTGCATGGCCGCCAATAACGAGACGGGGATTATTCATCCGACGCAGGAAATCGCTGCGCTCTGCGCACGCTACGGGGCTCTGCTCCATGTCGACGCGGTGCAGGTGGCGGGGCGTATGGCGTTACCCCTTGGTTCGGTCGCAAGCCTCGCACTGTCCGGGCACAAGGCCGGTGGCATCATGGGCGCGGGCGCCTTGATTCTGGGAGCAGAGGGACACATCACCCCGCTCATCCGCGGCGGTGGCCAGGAGCGTGGCAGACGCGGAGGCACTCCGCCACTCCCCGCAATCCTTGGTATGATGGCCGCGCTTGAAGCATCCCGCCAACAGGACTGGCGCGAGATTGCAAGGCTTCGTGACAAGGTGGATGAAGCGGCGCTCGCCTGCGGTGCGCGCGTAACCGGAGATCGCATGGCACCGCGCCTGCCCAACACGACTTCTCTGATCTTGTGGGGTGTGCCGGCACAGACACAACTCATGATGCTGGACCTGCAGGGCTTTGCCGTTTCAACGGGGTCGGCCTGCTCCTCCGGCAAGGTCTCGGCCTCCCATGTCCTTCAGGCCATGGGGCTGGGTGAGGCAGCCGCCAATGCCATCCGCGTCTCATTGCCCTGGAACATCACCGAGGAGCAGATTGACCGTTTTATCGAGGCCTATACGTCCATGGCGCTTCGTCTGGGGGCCAAGGCAGCGTGATCTATCTCGATAATCAGGCAACGACGCGTTGTGATCCCGAGGTCGTGGCGGCCATGCTGCTCTGGTTCAGCGAGTATTACGGCAATCCGCACAGCGAAGGGCACGCGGCAGGTGAGGCGGCAGCCCGTGCTGTTGAAGAGGCACGTGCTGCCATTGCGGCGCTGATCGGGGCGCAGTCACGCGAGATCATCTTTACCTCCGGCGCCACCGAGGCGAATAATCTGGCGATCAAGGGCGCAGCCCGGTTTCTGGCCCGCCAGAACAGTCCGAAGCGTCGCATCATTACTGTTGCGACAGAGCATAAATGTGTTCTGGAGTCGGTGCGCGATCTGGCAGCAGAAGGGTTCGAGCCCGTCATCTTGCCTGTCGGACCCGACGGCTTGCTCGCGCCCGAAACCTTGGCCGCTGCCCTGTCGCAACCGACGGCTCTGGTCAGTGTCATGACGGTCAATAACGAGACAGGCATCGTTCAGGATATTCCGCGCCTGTCTGCCATGGCCCGTGAGGCAGGTGCGCTGTTCCACACCGATGCCGCACAGGCCGCTGGCAAGATGGCGCTTGATTGCGGTCTGGTCGACCTGATGTCGCTGTCGGCCCATAAGTTCTACGGGCCCAAAGGCATCGGGGCGCTTTATGTACGCCATCGGCCAAGGGCGCGCCTTCTTCCCCTGTTCTCCGGGGGCGGGCAGGAGAGGGGATTGCGCTCGGGCACCTTGCCGACACCCCTGATCGCCGGATTTGGAAAGGCGGCAACGCTGGCAAAGGCGCTGATGCCGCAGGAGCAGCAGCGCCTTGCCGGTCTGCGCGACCAGCTTCTGGCGGGGCTTGAGGAGATCTTTCCCGGGGTGCGCGCCAATGGTGCTTCGTCGCCTCGAATTGGCGGCGCTCTCAACCTCATCTTCCCCGAAGGGGTCGAGGCAAGGGCCCTTATGGCAGCGCTGCCTGATGTGGCCTTGTCCACCGGATCAGCCTGTACCTCGGCTGATGTCACGCCTTCCTATGTTCTGACGGCAATGGGGCTTGATGCAAAAGACGCGGCACGATGCTTGCGTCTGTCGGTCGGACGCTTTACCTCCACGCCCGAGATCGTGCAGGCGCTGGGATATTTCCGTCAGGCAGCCTGCGAGGTCTATCGCACCTCGTAACGAAGAAGCAGGGTAGAAACACTATGCCACACATGATTTTCGTCGAGCAGGACGGCACCCGCAGGGAAGTCGATGCGCCGGTCGGCCTCTCCGTGCTTGAAGTTGCCCACAAGCACGACATCGAGCTCGAAGGCGCCTGCGAGGGCTCGCTGGCCTGCGCCACCTGTCATGTGATTGTCGATCCTGAATGGGCCGACAAGCTTTCGGCGCCGACAGACGACGAGGAAGACATGCTCGATCTCGCCTTCGGGCTCGAAAAGACTTCCCGTCTCGGCTGTCAGATCGTTATGACCGATGCGCTGGACGGTCTGGTTGTGCGTCTGCCCAAGGCTTCCTGAAGCCTGAAATTCCGTTTTTTGAAAAGTAGAGAGATCTCATGCGTATCCTAGTTGCCATGTCGGGAGGCGTGGACAGTTCCGTAGTGGCCGCGCTCCTGAAACAGGAAGGGCATGAGGTCATCGGCGCCACGTTGCAGCTTTATGATCATGGTCAGGCCGTGTCCAAGCCCGGTGCCTGCTGTGCGGGCCGTGACATTCTTGATGCGCGTGCCGTGGCCGACAGGCTCGATATCCCGCACTACGTCATCAATGCTGAAGATCGTTTTCGCAGCAGCGTGATGGCCAGTTTTGCTGACAGCTATGCACGTGGTGAAACGCCCGTGCCCTGCGTTGCGTGTAATCAGGGCGTCAAATTCACCGATCTGCTGAGCATGGCCCGTGATCTGGGCTGCGAGGCGATGGCGACCGGTCATTATGTGCGGCGTATCGAGGGTGAGGAGCGGTCGGAACTGCATCGCCCGTCAGATAGCTCGCGCGATCAGTCATGGTTCCTGTTCGCAACCACGCAGGACCAGCTCGATTATCTGCGCTTTCCGCTTGGCGATATGCCGAACAAGGATGCAGTGCGTCAGAAAGCCGAGGAATTCGGACTGGCAATCGCGGCCAAGCCCGATAGTCAGGATATCTGCTTCGTTCCCACCGGCACCTATGCCGAAGTGGTTGAGAAGCTGCGCCCGGAAACCAGCGGGACTGGCGAGATCGTCGATGAGACAGGGCGTATCCTGGGCCAGCATGAGGGCATCGCGCGCTACACGGTCGGGCAGAGCAAACGCCTGGGTGACATCCACACGAAGGATGGCCGCCGCCAGATTGTCAAACGCATTGACGCCACGACGCGCCGTATCATCGTGGGCCCCAAGGAAAATGCCGGGCGGAGCGAATTCGCCCTGCGCGACATGAACTGGCTGATCGATGCGCCAGAAGTCGGCGTGCGCTGCCAGGTGCAGATCCGGGCCCGCGAGGTGACGCGTGACGCCTGGGTCTATCCTCTTGCGGGTGGCGCACGTGTCGTGCTGGATGAGGCAGCCATGCCTGCGCCCGGACAGGCCTGCGTCCTTTATCAAGAGAGCAGGGTTCTGGGCGGGGGCTTCATTCTCGCCTGAACAGGACCATTGTTATGGATCGCCTCGTCATTGGAACGCGCCGCTACTCCTCTTGGTCTCTGAGAGGGTGGCTCGCCGTGCGTTGCGCCGGGCTGGACGTGCCGGATGAGGTCATCGCCTTGCGCGGGGGCGGACAGACGAGCGAGATCCATGCGATCTCCCCAAATGGGATGGTGCCCTATCTGGTGCATCAGGGTGCCAGGATATGGGAAAGCCTTGCGATCTGCGAATACTGCGCTGAGATCGCGCCCATATTATGGCCGGCCGATCGCGTGGCCCGCGCCGTGGCCCGCAGCGTGGCCAGTGAGATGCATGCAGGCTTTCGCGCCTTGCGTATCGCTATGCCTATGAATCTCGGTCGGACAAAGCGTCCTTTGCTCGAAACCGGCGATGACGTGCTGGCGGACATCGCCAGAATCGATCGGATATGGTGCGAGACACGCGAGCGCTTCGGTGCAACCGGTCCTTATCTTTTTGGCGCCGATTTCTGCATTGCTGATATCATGTTTGCACCGGTAGTCTCGCGTTTCACCTCCTATGGAGTAACGCTCTCGCCTATTGCTGAAGCCTATCGGCAGACGGTGCTCGATCATCCCCTCATGCGGGAATGGGCGCGTCTCGCGGCGCTGGAACCCACCTCGTGGCATCTGGAGCGTTACGAGGCACTCAACTGAGCGCCATAGTGACAGCCTTGATGCGCAAGGGCTCTGCCTCGCATTGAGGCATTGTGCTTCATAACGCCCCTAAACACCGGCTTGATAGTAGTTATGGACGGGGCCGAATGATCTTGGATAGGGTCCTATTCCTGTTTCATCACTTCGAACACTTTAACGGCGGTAAATTGCTTGGGAATTCGTTACCTATTGCTTAGAGGTGGTCACGGTGCGCTTCACGGTATTGATTGAAATTCCCAAAATAAAAAATCGTGCTGCTGTATAAGACAATTTTATTACCGTCAGCTGATTTTTGGATTTATGTAGTCTGTTAACTAATAGATTGCGCGTTTTTGACAGTTCGGGCTTGGCGATCGTTACCAAGGCGGGTATAAGCCGCGCCAAACCAGCCATGCCGTTTTGCTCAGGATACGGGTTTGGGCCCTCCTCTCCTGCAACGCATATGACGGGACGGCGCGGCTCAAGCGACTTGCGTTAAGGACAGACGTGCATGATCACGCTCCCACCGGATTATCGGCCCTCCGACGACGAAGAGTTCATGAATCCGCTTCAGGTGGAGTTCTTCAGGCAGAAACTGCTGCGTTGGCGCAATGACCTCCTTAAGGAGGCTAATCTGACGCTCGCCAGTCTGTCCGAAGGGGGAATTCACGAGGCCGACGTCACTGATCGCGCCAGTGTCGAGACAGACAGAGCTCTGGAGTTGAGAACGCGTGACCGTGCTCGCAAGCTGATTGGCAAGATCAACCTTGCCTTGCAGCGTGTCGAGAACGGTTCCTACGGCTTCTGCGAAGAAACGGGTGAGCCTATTGGCCTTCGTCGCCTTGAGGCCCGCCCCATTGCAACGATGTCGATCGAAGCGCAGGAGCGTCATGAGCGTATGGAAAAAATTCATCGCGACGACTGATTCTTTTTACAAAAAAGCGCTTTCGGGGCTTGCAGCTTTCAGGCTGAGAAGCTACGAAGCGCTCCAGTTGCTGCTGTAGCTCAGTGGTAGAGCACTCCCTTGGTAAGGGAGAGGTCGCGAGTTCAATCCTCGCTAGCAGCACCATGATTTTCCTGACATTTTTCTCCGCCGCACGCGAGACGCATTTCCCCGTCGAGCGCTGATAGCGCATGGTATGACACTACGCTCAGGTTTTTGCTGGCTACGTGGCTTCTGGACAAACAGAGCCTAGCCGAATGCTCCGGGCCGGTACCGTTGGTTCTCTCTGATCCGTTTCCATTCTCTGCCTCGGCCCTGATACGTCGCGGGATATGGATTGAAGCTGACAGTGGCTCAAGCCGTAAATCGATCCCTGCAGACAGATGGCCTGCTACACACAGCATTCCCCCGGCCTCAGGCATAAGGTGGGTATTTCCTCCCTTGCTGGCTGGTCAAGACGTTCCGGGTGGAGCGCACATGTCTTGCGATGCCTGACCTGGATTATGGCGTCGGCGGTGCGGTGCAGGATGCTGACAGGCGTCTGCCGATCGTTCCCATGAGGACAACATTGGAAAGTTTGTCTATTTTTTCGTATCTCGGCCTGATTGCCCGGTTCGATGACTAACGCATCGACCTGACGCTTGAGGTGCAGCGCCATGGGGACAAGCGAGGTGTCCCCATGGCACTCACATGCGCTATTTCATCGCTCAGCCTGTCAGTTCAGTTTTTCGTAGGCTTTGTGTCATCGGCATTTGCCGCATGTCTGCTGTTCATGGCGAGGTGATTGACCAGATTATAAAGGCCCAGCCATTTTGAGCCTTCGGCTGGACGCGGCCAGAAACGGGCCGCGACGGCACATGATGCCACAACGAAAGTTCCAAGCACCGTAAGGTCGGAAGCCAGTTCAGCCGGGATTATCGGCATAATGGACGTGTAAAACGCCTGCCAGTCGAGATCCATTGTCAGATTACCTTTGACGATTTGGATGGAACGATGATCAGGCGCAACTCGGCACACCTGTCACGGGTTGACCGAAATAGACGGCGCGCTCGAGTTGGCGGCGCCTCCTGAGACCTGCAAGAACCACCATCCGGCCGTTCACACTGGCTTTGTCCCAGCGGAGCAACTGCTCACCGGCGGCTGTGTATTGGCCCTGATTGAGCAGGGTGCGCAGAGTGGAGCGATACATGGCCGCGCTACCGATATTGAATTGCCATGACAGGAGGGCGGCCTCCTGAGTAGGTAACAATGGTACTGAAATCGCTTTACGCAATTTTTCGCGTAGATCGATAAGAGTGCATCTCAGCAGGCTGATTGCGCTCTTTTCTGTCAGTTGGGGCGTTTCGGGGGTAACCGGGCTACCATCAGCGAGAAACCGGTTGCCAATGCCAATCGTCCAGTATCCAGCAGGGCATCGGTAGGGGGCGAGGCGTAGTCCCTCAACATCGTCACGACGCAAAAGCGCCGTAGCAACTTCGATTGAATTGCTCATTATATTTCTCATTACTTGTAATCTATTGTTTAATGACGTTCGGCATCCGTCAGTTACGTGCTGGAAACCCAGATGTTTTCTGCAAAACTTCTGTCAGCAGGCTGTGGGTGTGTTGGAAATTTTTCTTTTGCCCACTTACGGCGGGAATGTCTGGATCGTTCCACCGTGCTTGCAACAGGCGCAGGGATGCTGCTGTGCAGCTCGTAAGCACAGAGAGCGGCCATCCCTGGTCTGGACCCGTAGAATGCTCTGCCCTGATCGCGTATCGGCGATGTAGATCCTGAAGAGAAGCGGATGGTAAGTTCCACCTCGAACACAGATATACGTTCAGGTAATTACATTGATATCATATCTTGGATTATATGTGAATATCATATTCGATTGATCAATATTTCCATTGAAAACAGATATGATAGATAGAAACTCCGGTGTTCGTCTGCGATTGGGGGCAAAATAAGATCTCTGGCTACCTGGTTCGAGAGCAAGTCAGTCTGTCATTGAAACAATGACCTCGCCGCGAGCCTGTCATGGGCGGCTTGTGTCGGGTGGGAGCCTCGCTTGTTGGGGAACATGGAAGTGTGTGAAACCCTCCCGGCAAGGTTTCGTTTGATGCAGATGTGATGCCCCTCCGGCATTCACCGGGGGAGAAAATGTGAAGCAGCGCGACGACTGGCACCTGACAGACGAGCTTGATTATGAGCAGGGGCGAGGTGACCCGTTTGCCGCTGCTGTCCGGGCAACGCGCATGCCCATGGTGATCACGGATCCGGGTCAGTCAGATAATCCGATCGTTTTCTGCAATGTCGCTTTTCAGGAACTGACGGGTTATGACCGCGCCGAAATTATCGGCAGGAACTGCCGCTTTCTTCAGGGGCCTGAAACCGACCCTCATATGGTCGCGCGAGTTCGTGCAGCGATCGAGCAGGGGCACGACATCGACGTTGATTTGCTGAATTACCGCAAGGACGGTTCGACCTTCTGGAATGCGCTCTATCTCTCTCCCGTCCGCGACGCGAATGGTGATATCCGCTTTTTCTTCGCTTCCCAGCTCGATGTGACAGAGCGTGTGGAGGCGCAGCAGATCATCAACCACCAGAAGATTTTGGTGGAGCGTGAGGTTGAACGCCGAACGGCGGATCTACGTGATGCTCTGGAGGCGAAAACCATCCTCCTCCACGAAGTCGATCATCGTGTGAAGAATAATCTGACCATGATCGGGTCGCTTCTGCGTCTGCAAGCGCGCACGATTGACGACCCGGCTATCGTTGCGAAGCTCGACAGTATGCTTGAGCGTGTCGATGCCCTCGCTGTGGTCCACCGTCAGCTTTACCAGTCAGAGGATATTGCCGCGTTCGACATTGGCGGTTTCGTTGAAAACCTTGCACGCGACGTCGTCGGGTCGAGTGGTCGCACAAATATACGTCTCCTGTTGAAGGTGCGGCCGCTGATGGTTGATTCAGCCCATGCCTCTGCCCTTGGTCTCATCCTCAACGAGATCCTGACAAACGCTATCAAGCACGGTTTTGCCGATGGTCGGGCAGGTGTGCTCAGCCTGTTCGCCGGGGAGGAAAACGGGCTTGGCACGATCCGGATATGCGATGACGGTCCCGGCATGCTCTCAGTCAGACGAACCAGAAGCATAGGCGCGGCCCTGATCACCCGTCTTTCGCGTCAGGCTCAGGCTCAGGCCACATGGAGTGACAACGGTCCTGGCACCTGCGTCACGATCACTTTTCCCAAAAGCGATACTCTCTGATGGCAACTCCCATGGATGTCCTCATCGTTGAGGACGAAATGATCATCGCTATGGATATGGAAGCGCTGATACGTGACAGTGGTCATGAGGTGGTGGGAGCTGTTGCGTCGTTACAGGAGGTCGAGGCGCTGCCGGATCAGGTCAGTCCGCAACTCGCATTAGTTGATCTTCATCTTGCAGGGGGATCGAACGGGTTTGAGGTCTGTGCGCACATACGCGAGAGATGGCCGCAAGCCCTGATTATCTTCCTGACCGCTAACGTCTCGAAAATCCCCGAGGATTTTTCAGGGGCCCATGGTGTAATCGCCAAGCCATTTTCCCATGCTGGCGTGGTGAACGCATTGCGTTATCTGTCTGAGGGGGTGTTCGATCCACCGCCCTCTGTGCCGCGCCCATCAAGCCTCGCAACGTCAGAACATCTGCGCGAACGCTGGACGACCTGCGCCTGAGGCATGATCCGCGTCTGCTCAGGGGGCAACGATGTCTTGCTCATTGCACCCTGAGTGAGCAGCCAAAGGTTAGAGGATGCCGCCCGAGATCGGCATCGTAACGCCTGTAATATAACTTGCGTCCTCACTCAGCAGGAAAGCCACGGTGCCAGGAATTTCCTCGATGTCGCCAAGACGACGCATGGGAACACCAGCAACCATCTCCTTCTTGACTGTCTCCGGATCGGTCGAGAAATACTGCGTATTCGTGGCCGCTTGCAGCTCGGTCTGGCGGTCCCACATGAAGCCCGGCCCCATCAGCGCCGGGGCAATGCCATTGACCCGGATGTTATGAGGCGCGAGATCCTTGGAGGCGACTTGTGTCAGGCCGACCACGCCGAATTTCGACGAACCATAGGCGCCCATGTTCGGAGGGCCCTGCAGGCCTGCCATGCTGGCTGTGTTCACAATGCTGCCCGAACGGCGAGCAACCATGCGACGCGATACGGCACGCAGCACATGAAACGCCCCAACCAGATCGATATCGACAACGCGCTGGAAGTCTTCAACGGGGTACTCATGAATGGGTGCGAAGGCGCCCTGATAACCGGCATTATTGAACAGCAGGTCGATCGGGCCGACATCCTTCTCGGCGTAGTCAACGGCTTCCTCGACGCTGGTGTAGTTCGTAACGTCACAAACCACCGTCTTGACCTTCACACCATGCTCGGCGAACTGCTTCGCCGCTTCGTCGAGTTTGCCCTGATCGAGATCGAGCAGCACAACGTGACTGCCTTCTTTCGCCAGACGGCGTGCTACGGCGAGCCCGATATTGCCAGCGGCACCGGTCACGAGAGCTGTCTTGCCAGCGAAACGTTTCGTCTCACTCATTGGTTGTCATCCTTCATGGTCGTATCCCGGCCTTTCGACCGGGATACGCCGAAAGACCCTGCCTTGCCTTTAGCGGCATAGGCGCGGGTCGGTTCCTCATAACTAGCAGTATAGCAGGGCTTTCGCATTGCTATGCATCAAAGGGTTTTAAGCATTCCGCCATCAACGAAATACGACGAACCCACGCTGTAGGAAGCCTTGTCGGAGCACAGGAACACAAAGAAATTGGCCAGTTCCTCGGGTGACCCAAAGCGCTTGATGGGGGCATGTTCGTCGGCAACGCCCTGCAGATAGGCTTCCCAGTCGCCACCGCTTTCGCTGGTCAGTTGCTTGGCCGTCTTGATCCAGTCAGGCGTCAGGATCAGGCCCGGATTGACGCAGTTCACGCGGATGTTGTCCTTGATCACCTCTGTCGAGAGGGTTTTCGAGAACATCATCAAGGCTGCTTTGGTGACATTATAGATCGGCTCGTACCACAGCGGCTGGGCTGCACAGATGGAGGCATTGTGAATGATGGCGCCACCGCCACGTTTCTTCATGCCAGGCACAAGGCCGCGTGCCAGGCGAATGGCCGCCATGACGTGCAGATCCCAGTAGAACTGCCACTTTTCGTCAGAGGCTTCCATGATAGTCTCGTTCGAGCCCGTTCCGGCATTGTTGATGAGGATATCCGCACCACCAAAAGCGGCTTCAGTTTCACGAACAATGCTTTCGATTCCCTCGCTGGTCGCTACATCGGCAGCGATGGGCACGCAGCGCACGCCGAAGCTTGCCGCGAGCTTTGATGCCGCTTCTGTCAGCCGCTCCTTGTCGCGGGCCACCATGACGATGTGAGCCCCTTCGCGGGCCAGACCCTCAGCCACAGCAAGACCGATGCCGACACTACCACCTGTGATGACAGCAACTTTATCCTTCAAACCCAGATCCATACCAATCGTCCTTGTGAGATCCTGTGTCACCTCCCTGTGAGGCGACCCATAGGCGGCATACTGAACGAGGGATCAGAAACGGGAGGAAGAGGGAGAAGCGCACAAGTTTGAGTGACATCGAACACGCTACGGTGAGGCGAGGGAGATGAGCAGTGCAGCTACCCGTCGGCTGACCAGAACCGACACGAGCCTCAGGCTGGGACGATCCGTGCGGAAAAGGTTTCTGGGGGTGACTTTTTCACCGTAAGCATCGTTGAGTATCCCGATAGGGTATTCGGCGCGTCGCTCTTTCCAGTGACCGTTTATCTGCCGAGCTTCTCACCTGGGCCAGGGAGCGTCATCAACCGGATTGTGCCCCCTCGTGGCAGTAAACAATCCCGGGTTTCAGGACGATCACTGCCGTTCTTTGCCGCGGCACCGTATTCGCGGCGATGTCGACAGACGAAAGTTCTGGGGGCGAGCGAGCAATGCAGCTTGATGTGGCGCGGCTGACGACGCCACTAACGGTGCCGTGCCCGGTATGACCGAGGTCTTGCGCGCTACCATCTGTGCAGGCCTGCCCGTAACGAGTCTTTCATGGTCGTTGGTTTTTTTTTGCAGCCTGCAAATCGTGATCCGGGCTTACAAGGAGGCGGGACCTGGATGCGTGAGCCGCCCTCGACGCGGCACCTGACATGGTTCATCACCAGACGCTGTAGATAGAAAATTGCGTGAGAGGGACACATGTCATGATCAGATTGCGTCAAACAGGGAGACAGGGTTTTCCCCGCTCCATCGCGCTGTTCACAGTGCTTCTGACATCAGTGCTTGCAGGATGCGCTCATGACGATAGACCGGCAAAAGGTGCCTATCTGGCCAATCCCGCTTCTGTTTATTGCAAGGAGCAGGGCGGTAAGCTCGAAATTCGGCATGAGAAAGATGGTGAGGTAGGTTACTGCCACCTGGCCTATGGACGCGTGGTTGAGGAATGGGTGCTTTACAGAGCGGCCCACCATCAGGCGCGCAATTCACTTGGGCGGTGACGGGGGGTGCTTGAATGCACGACGTTGAGCATTCGAGCATCCCCTGGATTTTCAGACGCGCTCCTGCGGTAGCGCGGTTGTGAACGAAGGATGGGCGACACCATGCGAACAGCCGGTGCGCGACATCGTTAAGCCTTAAATGGGTTGTATGCACGCGTTGATAGAACCCAGCTACCCGTCTGTATGAGAGCAGCGGGACGCCGTTGCTTCTGGCCAGTCTCTCGTCGAAGAGGAAATTCTCTGGGGGTCGCGGCATTGGATCTGCTGCGAAAGAGACGCGAGATGGTTACAAAAACCCTGGCCGAATCCCTGATCACCACCCCACAGATGTCGGTTCGCGGTGTGATTTTGGACATGGACGGTCTCCTGCTTGACAGCGAATCGCTAGGTATAGAGGCCTCCATGCGGGCTGCGCGACAATGCGGTTTCCCGCTGCCGGTATCTCTTGCGAACGCCATGATAGGCCTTCCTGAGGACAGGTGCCTCGAACTCCTTGCAATGCATTGCGGTGCAGCAGCGCAAGCGGAAAAATTCTTCGCCTTGCAGGAGGAGTGCCTGTCCGAAATGGTCGGGCAGGGTCGTTTGCGGTTAAAGCCGGGCGCCCTCAGTCTTCTCGATCTGCTCGACGCCAGAAATATTCCACGCGCAATTGCCACGTCATCAAGCCATGGGCGCGCCACAAATCATCTTGCCGCTCTTGCCATGACAGAGCGTTTCGACGCCGTTGTGACGCGTGACGATGTAACCCACGGCAAGCCGGATCCTGAACCCTACACGCTTGCCGCCGCCCGTATCGGCGTGACCGCCGAACTATGCCTTGCACTCGAGGATTCATCAGTAGGCGTCAGGGCGGCGGTTGCAGCAGGTATGCGCGTCATCATGGTGCCGGATCTGGCTGAACCAGACGATTTTGCGAGAGCTAACGCTCTTGCCATCGTTGAAAGTCTCGACGTCGCCAGGGACTATCTCATGCGCTATGCCCGATAGGGTCCTAATTCGCGTATAAAACGGCGCAACGACAACGTAGCGTCGAACCTAACGCCAAGGCTACGAAAACTTCATGCTGTGATGACAAAACCGATGAGCCGGTCTGGCGCTGTTCATCACGAACCTGCGATTACTTGAGCGGGCCATATGCCCATAGGACCACGCGCATCCGTTCATGGTCTCTCCAAGTGATCATTCGAGATTTATTGTATAGAAAAAGTAATAAAACAGGCCAATAATCTTTTTGCGGTAGTTCTGTCATGTCTTTGTCATGATTGCCGAGAGAAATCCAAAACCTACACGTATAACGCCAAATATGTGACGCGTGACATTCCTGCAGTTATGCGGACTTCATTGGCCGAATGGAAAATCCCGCTCTCCCAGGAGAGATATTTTGACGTTTTTCCTTGCATTTCTATTTTTCATGCTTATCTTGAGCCCATACACACGATTTCGTGATTGCCCAAACCCTGTGTGCAGAGAGCGCCGATCGGTGCCCGCACAAACCGAGAGAGGACAATATCATGACTGTAGCCCCCGCTAATGCTACCGATATTCCCGCAGCCCTTCGTGAAGATGGCTCATTGAAACTCGTCATTTTCGATTGCGATGGCGTGCTGGTTGATGGTGAGCATCTGTCGACCGCCAAGATGGCTGAAGAAGCCCGTCATTACGGCTGGAACATTTCCAATGACGAGGCCCACAAGATTTTCACAGGTGGTGAACTTGTGAAAATTGGCGAGCGGATTGGCCGCGAGACCGGCACCGAGATGCCCGAGAACTGGGACATGATGATGCAGGACCGCATCGTCAAAATGATGGAAACCGAAGCAGAGACCATCGATGGTGCTCATGACATGCTGCAAAGCGTGCATGATCTGGGCCTCCCCATCCGTATTGGTTCGAACTCTTCCGGCGCTGAAATGGAAGCAAAGTTCTCGAGCACGGGGCTCGACGAATTGCTCGAAGATGAGCGCATTCACTCGGGCCGTGATCTCGACATGCCGAAGCCGCGCCCCGATCTCTATTTGCACGCAGCTGAAATGGAAGGCGTGCATCCCGAGAATTGCATCGTGCTTGAGGATTCAGACACAGGTGCTGAAGCCGCTCGTCGCGCCGGTATGGCCTGTGTGCTGCTGCGCGACCTCAGCAAGCCTGCTCCCAGCTGGCCTGGCCTTCTCCGCATCGGGCATCTTTCTGAATTCCCGCTGATCCTCAAGCAAATTCTGGATGTGCAGTCCGGCGCAAAGGCAATCGCTGCCTGAGGCTTGGTGATCGTCCACTCGTCAAAAAGCCGTCCCTCGGGGCGGCTTTTTTAATGTCTGCTCAGTTGGTGAGGCAGGCAACATTCCCGCCTCACCCTGCGTTCGGCTTGCACGGGATTTTCCTTCCCAACCGCCCGCCGGGCAGAGCAAGGACAGGCATCATGTCAGCAAAGGACTTCAAGAAGGGTGATGACGTCACCTGGAAGACGAGCAACGGCGAAACCGAGGGCCATGTGGTCAAGACGGTTACGAAGCCGATGAAGATCAAAAGCAATGAGGTGAAAGCGTCCAAGGACAATCCCAAAATTCTGGTGGAAAGTGACAAGACTGGTGCGAAGGCCGCTCACAAGCCAGACACACTGCACAAAAAGTGACACAGATGCAGATTCAATCGTTTCGGCGCTGGAGAGGCGCTGCGCTTGCCGCTCTGGCTTTCGCTGTGGCTCCCGCAATTGCGCAGGCAGCAGACGGCCAGTGTGATAACGCGAAATTCCAGTCAGATCAGGCCGGTTTTCTGCAAACAGGTCCGACGCGTGTCGACCTGCCTGAACATGTCTGCGGAAAGGTCATGTCGGTCACCACGCGTGCGCGTCATACGCGCAGCGGTGTCCATGGCTACTTCATCATGCAGCTGGCGCCCGGGCAGGCCATTCGTATCGTGTCTGATCTCGACCGTATGAACGCACCCGCATGGCCATGGGTCAAGCCGGGCGATCAGGTTGAGGTCGTAGGCCGGTATTATTTCGACTCAGCGCGCAGTCAGGGCATTGACTGGACGCATCATGGCACAGGCAGACACTGGGCGACGCCCGGCTATGTCGTCGTGAACGGTACACGCTACGAATAAAAAAAGCGGTGGGGTTTTCCCACCGCTTTTTCTTTTGGGCTCACGTGAGCCTGTTGTTTCTTTGCCCCTTGTCCGGCGGGATACCGAGGTAAGGGGGCTGCGGTCAGTTATCGCTGGTCGCTTCCGACTTCTCGTCGGAATCTTCTTCGCCATTCTTCGGTGTGGCTGGAGTAGCCTCAAGGAAGTCGAAGTGCAGTGCGTTGTCCTTCAGCCCGATGCGCACCGCGCCACCATTCGCCAAGGCACCGAACAATAGCTCCTCCGCGAGGGGCTTCTTGATCGTGTCCTGAATGACGCGCCCCAATGGGCGTGCGCCGTAATGGCGGTCATAGCCGCGTTCAGCCAGCCATTCCTTGGCCGCGGAACTGATCTCGATCGTCACATGACGATCCGCCAGTTGGGCTTCAAGCTGCAGCACGAACTTCTCAACCACCCGGCCGACAGTCTCGGGTGTGAGATTGGCGAACGGAATGATCGCATCCAGGCGGTTGCGGAATTCCGGGGTGAACAGGCGCTTGATGGCGTCTTCATCCTCACCCACACGATCCGTTCGGCCAAACCCGACAGCTTCCTTGCTCAGATCGGCCGCGCCCGCATTGGTCGTCATGATCAGGATAACATTACGGAAGTCGATGGTCTTGCCGTTATGGTCGGTCAGACGGCCATGATCCATGACCTGAAGCAGGATATTATAGAGTTCGGGATGCGCCTTCTCGATTTCATCGAGCAGAAGCACCGCATGCGGGTGCTGGTCGATGGCATCGGTCAGCAAACCGCCCTGATCGAAACCCACATAACCCGGAGGCGCACCAATCAGGCGTGAAATGGAGTGACGCTCCATATATTCCGACATGTCGAAGCGAATCAGTTCGACACCCAGAGAGGCGGCAAGCTGTTTGGCCACTTCGGTCTTGCCCACGCCAGTCGGTCCGGAAAACAGGTAGTTTCCGATAGGCTTCTCAGGATCACGCAAACCGGCACGAGCCAGCTTGATGGCAGAGCTGAGGGCTTCGATCGCCGTATCCTGACCGAACACCATGTTCTTCAGATCACGGGACAGGAGGCGAAGCGTTTCGCGGTCATCGGTTGAGACCGATTTGGGCGGAATACGTGCGATCTTGGCCACGATCTCTTCAATATCCTTGAGCGTGACCGTCTTGCGGCGCTTGCTTTCGGGCAGGAGCATACGCGACGCACCGGCTTCATCGATGATGTCGATTGCCTTGTCCGGCAGCTTGCGGTCATGCATGTATTTGGCCGAAAGCTCGACCGCCGCCTTCAGGGCGTCATCGGTGTAACGGACCTTGTGATGGCGCTCATAATTGCCTTTGAGCCCGCGCAGGATCTTGATCGTATCGCTGATCGAGGGCTCGGGCACGTCGATTTTCTGGAACCGGCGCACCAGCGCACGGTCCTTTTCAAAATGCTGACGGTATTCCTTGTAGGTGGTCGAGCCAATGCAACGCAGCGTACCGGCTGCCAGTGCGGGCTTGAGCAGATTGGACGCATCCATCGCCCCACCCGATGTCGCCCCTGCGCCAATCACGGTGTGGATTTCATCGATGAAGAGGATGGCGCCCGGCGTCTGGTCCAGCTCTGTCACCACCGCCTTGAGACGCTCCTCGAAATCACCGCGATAGCGGGTGCCAGCAAGCAGCGCGCCCATATCGAGCGAGAAGATCGTCGCATCGAGCAGCACCTCCGGCACATCACCTTCGACGATGCGCTTGGCAAGCCCTTCGGCAATAGCAGTCTTGCCTACGCCCGGATCACCCACATAGAGAGGGTTGTTCTTGGTGCGGCGGCACAGGATCTGGATCGTCCGCTCAACCTCACCGTCGCGCCCGATCAGCGGGTCAATCTTGCCTTCCTCGGCACGCTTGTTGAGATCGACGCAATAGGCGGCGAGCGCTTCCTGCGGCTTGGCGGCCTTGCCCTGCTTCTCCTCACGTTCCCCTTCATCCTTGTCACGCGACCCGGTCGGGGTGCGGCGGCTGGATTTGTCAGGTGCCTTGGCAATACCGTGGGAGATGAAGTTCACGGCATCGAGCCGGGTCATGTCCTGCAGCTGCAGGAAATAGACGGCATGGCTTTCGCGCTCGGCAAAGAGCGCAACCAGCACATTGGCACCCGTCACCTCATCGCGGCCCGTCGACTGCACATGGATGGCCGCTCGCTGGATGACGCGCTGGAAAGCCGCTGTCGGCTTGGGCTCGGTGGGGCGGTCGGAAGCAAGGCCAGCCAGATCCTTGTCGAGAAACTCGGTCAGATCGGCACGAAGCTTCTCGAGGTCGATTCCGCAGGCCTTGAAGACCGTCACCGAGTCCGTGTCTTCGGTCAGAGCCAGCAGCAGGTGTTCAAGGGTTGCGTATTCGTGGCGTCGCTCACCCGCAAGGGTGAGGGCGCGATGGAGCGTCTGTTCGAGCATACGAGACAACATGGGGGCGCTCCTTGAGGTCAGGCGTGACGGGTCAGCATGACAGGATGTAGGCAAATAATGGGTTTGTAAAAGGGTCTCTCCTGCCGTTTCCCCGGCAAGGTCGAATAATTTCGATTCAGGCTTTCTCAATCATGCATTGCAGCGGGTGCTGGTTCTGCCGTGCCAGATCCATCACCTGAGTTACCTTGCTCTCTGCCACCTCAAAGGTGAAGACCCCGCAGACGCCAACGCCTTTTTTGTGGACATTAAGCATGATGTTGGTCGCCTCCTCGCGTGATTTGGAGAAAAAGCGTTCCAGAACGTGCACGACGAATTCCATCGGCGTGTAGTCGTCATTCAGCATGAGAACCTTGTACATCGCCGGGCGACGCGTTTCGGGGCGCGCCTGGATGACGACGCTGATATGCGACTCGTCGTTATTGCCATCCTTGCGCGGTGGATCGTCCTCGCCCGCCAGATGAGGCAGGGTAGGGGCGGGGGTCACCGAGACATCGGCTAACCGGATTCCTGAAACTTCTGTGCGGTACGGCATGATCCAGACCATATGGGATCAATGCGGCGTTCGCAAAGATCATTCGTGCGTTTTGCGGACTTGCCGCGCGCGCATTCGCGCCACGTGGAACTGGACTTCCAGCCCCAAATCTCAGGTTGAAATCCCTGATGAGGTTCAGTTGCGATTCTTGTGTGCTCTTTTACCTTATTTTTCCCTCAATTATGTCAGATCGTCGTGGACGGTTTGAAATGTGTCAGTCTATGATACGAGTTAACGCCAGATCTCCGGGGGCACGAGTGACCTACTGCATGCAGTCCGCTATCAAGACGAACCTGATCAAGGTCACCCGGGCGGACAAGGCGCGCAAATGGTCGGTGTTCACCCGTGCGCTTCTGGGTGCCGGGCTGGGGCTGGGTACTGTAGCGGTCTCGGCACCGGCACATGCCCAGTATGCTGGCCATGTCAGCTCCTATGTCGTGGATGTGAATAGCGGCGCCGTCCTCTCGCAGGTCGATCCTGACCTTCAGCGATATCCGGCCTCGCTGACCAAGCTCATGACGCTATACATGGCGTTCCGCGCCATGCGTGCAGGCGAGATCACGGCTGATACCCCGGTGCCGGTCTCCATCCACGCGTCCATTCAGGCGCCTTCGAAGCTCGGCCTGGTTCCCGGCACGCATTTCGTCGTGCAGCAGGCGATTCTCGGCCTTGTTACCAAATCAGCCAATGACGCCGCCTGCGCGCTCGGTGAATTGCTGGGCGGAGGCGACGAGGTCCGTTTTGCGAATATGATGACTCAGCAGGCACGCGCACTGGGTATGTCGAATACGACGTTCCGCAATGCCTCGGGCCTGCCTGACCCCGATCAGGTGACGACGGCACGCGACCTGTCCATGCTGGCGCAGCATCTGGTTCAAGATTTTCCTGAATATTACCACTATTTCTCCACGCCCATGTTTGCTTTCCACGGGCGCATGATCCCGAACCATAATCCGATGCTCAAGACCTATGCAGGTGCGGACGGGATGAAGACCGGTTATACCGATCTGGCAGGGCATAATCTGATCACATCCGCCCAGCGCAGCAATGTGCGTCTTGTGGGCGTGGTGCTGGGCGCGCGCTCCAATCCCCAGCGCAACGCGATGATGGCGAACATCCTCGATCAGGGTTTTGCGGCGGAAGGTGTGGCCCCCATGGCCCCGCTGCATCCCCCGGTTGTTCTGGCACGCAACACGCGCCGTCACGGGCATCTCTCTGCCGGGTCTGCGGCCGTTCTTGAGGTGGCAGAGGCGCCAACAGGCCCGCGCCGCTATCAGCCTCTTGCGCATGGTGCCAAGCACCACACAGTCGCGTCTGCAAAGCTGCGTATGGCTACGTCGCGTCATGTTGTCTCGACCCGGAAGACGAGCCGCCACCAGAAGGGTTGATCCGGTCGGGCGATAAAAAACGACGATCCGGCCTTGCTCCTCCTGCTCCGGCAGCGCATTTTCTCTGCATCATCCGTGAAGTAGACAACATGAGCGGGAGCAACAGCAGGGTATGGACAGTATGGCGCACGACCACGGGATCACGATTTACACTGAGGACGATTTTGTTGGCCTGAGAAAAGCGGGTCAACTCGCTGCCGCCACACTCGACATGATCACGCCCTATGTCGTGCCCGGCGCCAAGACCGATGATCTCAATCGTCTGATCCACGAATACACGCTCGATCATGGGGCAGTTCCTGCACCACTGAACTACCGTGGTTTCCCGAAATCCTGCTGCATCTCGATCAACCATGTCGTCTGTCATGGCATCCCTGGCGAGCGCTGCCTCAAGGATGGCGATATCGTCAATATTGATGTCACCTCCATCATCGATGGCTGGTATGGCGATACGTCGCGCATGTATCTGGTGGGGAACGTGCCCCGCAAAGCTGTCAATCTGGTTGATGCAACCTACAAGGCACTGATGCTTGGCATTGCGGAAGTTGCGCCGGGCAAGACACTGGGGGATATCGGGCACGCCATCCAGAGCTTTGCCGAGGGGCAGCGACTTTCGGTCGTGCGCGATTTCTGCGGGCATGGCATCGGGCGTGAATTCCATGCCGAGCCGCAGGTCGTGCATTACGGCAAGCCGGGCAAGGGGTTGAAGCTGAGAGAAGGCATGGTGTTCACGATCGAACCCATGCTCAATCTGGGCAAGGAAGGCACCAAGACGCTTGAGGACGGCTGGACAGCTGTGACGCGTGATCGTTCCCTTTCCGCACAGTTCGAACATATGCTTGCCGTAACGAGTGAGGGATGCGAGATTTTCACGCTCTCGCCTGCCGGCTTTACCAAGCCGCCTTACGTCTGAAGCCAAAGGCTTCTGTCTGATCTGCAAGGAACGATTTACGTGAAGCGTGTCAGCACCCGGGTTGCGGCCCTGCCGCTCCTCCTCGCCAGCATTTCTGTCTCGAGTCTCGTCCAGGCTGCGCCAGCAGCCATGCCCTATGATCCGCTGGCCTTTGGCACGGTCAACCCGGCGCTCAAGCCCGCAAAGCCGGTTGTCGGAACGCGTGGCATGGTCGTATCGGCCCAGCATCTGGCGTCGGAGGCCGGGCGTCGTATTCTGGCGTCGGGTGGTAATGCGGCTGATGCTGCCGTCGCGGTGGGGTATGCGCTCGCGGTTGTCTATCCGGCTGCCGGCAATATCGGCGGCGGCGGCTTCATGACCCTGCGCCTGCCAGACGGCAAGACGACATTCATCGACTTCCGTGAGCACGCGCCGCTCGCGGCCACGGCCACGATGTATCAGGATGCACAGGGCAAGGTGGACCCCAAGGCCTCCATCGAAGGATGGCGGGCAATCGGCGTGCCGGGCACAGTTGCCGGACTGGATGAGATCCAGCGTCGCTGGGGCAAGCTCAGCCGTGCTCAGGTCATGGCGCCGGCCATCGAACTGGCGGAGAAGGGCTTTGTGATCGGGCAAGGCGATGCCGATCTGCTGCACACCAGCACCGCGGCCTTTCAGAAAGACCCGCATGCATCGAAGATCTTTCTTCGTCCCGACGGTACACCGCTTCAGCCGGGCGATCGACTGGTGCAGACAGAGCTTGCCCGCACGTTGCGCAGCATCGCGAGCCAGGGGCCGGATGTGTTCTACAAGGGCGATATTGCCCAGCGCGTTGTAGCCGCCAGCAAGCAGAATGGGGGGATTCTGAGCCTCGCCGATTTTGCGGCCTATCATACGCGTGAGCTGGAACCGATTCATTGCAGCTATCGTGGCTATGATATCGATACAGCCCCGCCTCCCAGCGGCGGTGGTGTGGCCCTGTGCGAAATGCTCGACATTCTGTCTGGCTATGACATGAAGCAGCTTGGCCTGCGCACGGTGGCTGGCGTTCAGCGTCAGGTAGAGGCCATGCGCCATGCCTATTCCGACCGCCGCGATCTGGGCGATCCGGACTTCGTGAAGAACCCTGTCGCCCACCTGATCGACCCGGCCTATGCGGCCGCCATCCGTCAGGGTATTCCGCTTGATCACGCCCTGAATTCCGATGCGCTGGTCGCGGGCGCCCCCCTGCCGGGTGTCATGCAGGCCCAGCCTGCCGAAGATCACGAAAAGCATGAGACAACGCAGTTTTCTGTAGCTGACCGCTCAGGCTTCGCCATTTCTGCCACCTACACGCTTAATGGCTGGTTCGGCGCGGGTGTTATCGGTGGGGATACCGGCTTCTTCCTCAATGACGAGATGGATGATTTTGCCGCCAAGCCGGGCAGTGCCAACATGTTTGGCATTGTCGGGTCCGAGGCCAATGCCATCGCGCCGGGCAAGACCCCTCTGTCATCCATGGCCCCCACGATCATCACGCATGAGGGCAAGCCTTTCATGGTGATCGGCAGCCCCGGCGGTTCACGCATCCCCACCATCATTCTGTCTGTCGTGCTCGGGGTGATCGATGGCGGGCTGGACATCCAGCAGGCCGTGGATCTGCCGCGTATTCATGAACAGTGGAAGCCCTCGGCGATCGAGCTCGAACCGCGGGCACTCAGCCCTGATGTCATGCAGCAGCTTCAGATCGAGGGATACGCGCTCTCGCCGCATCGCCCCTGGGGTGTGGCTGAGGGAATTCTGTTTGGGCGTCCATCGGTTGCGGCACCTGCAAGCGGCAAGCTTTATGGGGGCTGGGACCGACGCCATGAAGGTGGCGGCGCAAGCGGATTGTAAAAAAACCTGATCCTGCCTCTTGCGCATGAGAGGCAGAATGGTGTTAACCCTGCACCGGGAGGTCGGCCTTGGACGGACGGCTTGCGAACCCGGTCAGGTCCGGAAGGAAGCAGCCGCAGTGAGTTTTGTTCGGGTCATGTGTTCGGCCTCCCACCCTCTGAAGCAGCCGGTCTCGTCGCGCGAGTCATGACGCCTTCAGATACCCCCTCCCACGATGACGATATTCCGCTGCCCCCAGTTGAGGCTGGCGGATTTTTCGATGCGCCGCAGGAAAGTCCCGTTGAAGCGGCTGCTCCTGCACCGGCAGCGTCCGTGGCACCCGCGCGGGATAAAAACGAGCGCAGCGGACCCTATCGTGTTCTCGCCCGCAAATATCGCCCCCAGCATTTCGATGACCTGATCGGGCAGGATGCCACGGTGCGTATCCTGCGCCGTGCCTTCCAGCTGGGCCGCGTTGCTCATGCCTTCATGCTCACCGGCGTGCGCGGCGTGGGCAAGACCACGACGGCGCGCATCATCGCCCGTGCGCTCAACTGCATTGGCGTCGATGGGCAGGGTGGCCCGACCGCTGATCCTTGCGGTGTCTGCGCCAATTGCACGGCCATTCTCGCCGATCGTCATCCCGATGTGCTCGAGATGGACGCCGCATCACGGACGGGCGTGGACGATATACGCGAGATCATTGAGGCGACACGTTTCCGCCCGATGCAGGGACGCATGAAGGTCTTCATCATCGATGAGGTCCATATGCTCTCACGCAACGCCTTCAATGCGTTGCTGAAAACTCTCGAGGAACCGCCCGAGCAGGTAACCTTCATTTTTGCGACGACCGAACTGCGCAAGGTGCCGGTGACCGTGCTGTCGCGCTGCCAGCGATTCGATCTGCGCCGCGTGCCGCAGGAGATGCTCATGCAGCATTTCGCGGGCATTGCGGAGAAGGAGTCGGTCGCGTTTTCGGAAGAGGCGCTCTCCCTGATCGCACGCGCTGCCGATGGCTCTGTGCGTGATGGGCTGTCTCTGCTCGATCAGGCGATTGCACAAGGTGAGGGCGAGGGGGCCGAGCGCATCGAGGCCCCCATGGTCAGCGCCATGTTGGGGCTGGCCGATCGTCAGCTCGTGTTCGACCTGTTCGAGATCCTGATGCAGGGCAAGGCCGAAGAGGCGCTCGCCATAAGTGGTCAGGCCTATGCGCAGGGGGCTGACCTTGGCATCCTCCTCGCCGATCTGCTCGATCTGATCCATGTAATCTCGCGTCTTAAGGCCATCCCGTCGCTGCGTCACAGCCGCGAATTGCCGGAGGCCGAGCGTGATCGCGGGGCCTCTCTGGCCGATCGCCTGCCCAATGCTGAACTCGGTCGCGCCTGGCAGATTCTGCTCAAGGGTATTCAGGAGGTCGAGCAGGCCCCTGATCGACGCGCGGCGGCGGAGATGGTGCTCATACGTCTGTGCTATGCCAGCACCCTGCCGACGCCGGATCGCGTGGCACGCATGGTCATGCAGATGCAATCCGAGGACCGCCCCGCCGGTGATATGGACAGGGAAAGCCTGTCGGGTCCCGCAGGCAGCAGGACGGGTCAGGGCGCCGGATCGGTTTCCGCACAAGCGAGCAGCCCGCAGGGGATCTCGGGCAATCAGGGCGGCGATGACCGCCCCAAAGCCGCCCTGCGTCTGGTTGCGAATGGGGGTGTAGCCTACGACCCTGTCTCCAGTGCCGTGGCTGTCCCAGCGCCCGTTCTGACCCCGGTCCAGCCAGCGCCGCAGGGCGAGGCGGCAGATGCTCTCCTGCCGCCCCTGCGTTCATGGCGTGAGATGGTCGCTTTTGTCGCGCGCCAGTCCGAAGCGATGTTGCATGGCATGCTGCGCCATTCGGCTCATCTTGTGCGCTTCGAGCCGCCGCGTGTGGCCATACGCATGGCCCGTGGCACGCCACCGCGTATTGAAACGCGTCTGCAGGCTCTGCTTGAGAAAGCCTATCCGGGGCAGTGGCATGTCGAGGCCTCGGATGAAGAAGGCGAGCCGACGCTGGATGAGCAAGGTGCAGAGATCGTGGCCCTGCGCCGCGAGGAACTGCATGCGCACCCGCTGCTGCGTGCCATACTCGACGTGTTTCCCGATGCCCGTGTTGGCGAGCCAAAGGATCTCTCGCTCGACGAATACGGGCTTCCCCCCGAAGAGCTTGAAGAGCCGGAGAGCTGGACGGCAGAACCTGCCGTGCCCGATCTGGACTTTGCGCCCCTCGATGCCGATCTGATGGATGACGATGACTGGCACGATTTCGGTGGCAGCCCTTCTTTCTGACCTCAAGGACAAGACATCATGAAAAATCTCGCAGGACTGATGAAGCAGGCCTCACAGATGCAGGCGCGCATGGAAGAGGTGCAGAACACGCTCAATGCGCTCACGGTCGAGGGCTCCTCGGGCGCCGGGCTCGTCAGCGTAACCCTCAGCGGCAAGGGTGACATGCGCGGCCTGCGTATCGATCCGAAGCTGGCGGACCCGAATGAAGTCGAGATGCTGCAGGATCTGATCATCGCGGCTTTTGCCGATGCCCGCAGCAAGGTCGAGGCAGCCAATGCCGAGGAAATGCGCAAGGTCACTGGCGGGATCGATTTGCCGGCTGGCATGAAGTTTCCTTTCTGAACCTTAAAGGCCGGAAACCGTCATACCGGTTGTACTGAGCAGGAGCGCACAGCCATGATGGGTGGTGGCGATGTCGACAGGCTGATCCAGCTTCTATCCCGTCTGCCCGGACTGGGGCCGCGATCGGCGCGCAGAGCCGCCCTTGTGCTCCTGCGTTCCCCGCAGACCAGGCTTCTGCCTCTGGCCCAGGCCATGGAGGCCGCAGCCCATTCCGTGCGCAGCTGTTCCATCTGCGGCACGCTCGACAGCAGCGATCCCTGCAGCATCTGTGCCGATCCGGCGCGGGACAAGGGATTGATCTGCGTGGTCGAGACAGTGGGCGATCTCTGGGCGCTTGAGCGCTCAAGGCTGCATCCCGGCACCTATCAGGTGCTTGGTGGGGTACTCTCGGCATTGTCCGGCACCGGTCCTGAGGATCTCAACACGGCGTCGCTGCTGGCGCGCGTGGAATCGGGTCAGGTGCGTGAGGTCATTCTTGCGCTGGGAGCTACGGTCGAGGGAGCGAGCACGGCGCACTGGCTGCAGGAGAAGCTTGCTGCCTTCGACGTGACGGTTACCCGCGTCGGTCACGGCGTGCCAATCGGTGGTGCGCTAGATGTGCTGGATGACGGCACATTGGCTGCGGCACTCTCTGCCCGGCGTCCCGCGCAATGAAAACGACCTCTGCGCCATCTTTCCCACCGTGTATGCCCCGGGCGGCCCTGATCACAGGCGGCGTAAGGCGCATTGGTCGGGCGCTGGTCGAGGCGCTGGCGATGGAGGGATTCTCGGTTGCCATCCACTGCCGCTCTCATGCGGATGAGGCACGAGCCCTGCTGGCCACGCTCGATGTGACGGGCTGTGTGCTTGAGGCGGACCTCACAGATGAGTCACAAACCGCCCGTCTGGTGGGTGATGCAACGAAGGCACTCGGGCCTCTGGGTGTCCTGATCAACAATGCCTCGGCTTTCGAGCGTGATGAGTGGTCCGACGTCACACGCAGTTCGTGGGACCGGCATATGGAAACCAATCTGCGAGCGCCTTTCGTGCTGATGCAGGATTTCGCCCGAATGCTGCCCGAAACAGCACAGGGCGCGGTGCTCAATCTGCTGGATCAGCGTGTCTGGAATCTCACGCCGCATTTTATCAGCTACACGCTTTCCAAGGCCGGGCTATGGACCCTGACGCAGAGTATGGCGCTTGCCCTTGCGCCGCGCATCCGGGTCAATGCTATCGGGCCGGGGCCTGTGCTGCCGGCAGTGGGGCAGTCGCAGGAGCATTTCGACAGGATGCGCCAGAACGCCCCGCTCGGTATCGGTGCCGACCCGCAGGAAATTGTCACAGCCGCGATAGCTTTATTGCGAATGCCTTCAGTCACTGGCCAGATGATTGCGCTTGATGGAGGTCAGCATTTACAGTGGCGTCCTTAACATTTGAATAAAAGAGGCGAATATCTCCATATGACATCTTTTACTCGCCGCATGGCTGATGGAGATCGCTTCGGTTTCACCATATCCAGGGTCCGCACCCATCACGACACCTATCTGAACCTTCGGGCTCGGGACCACAGTCTTGCACATGAAACGTCATCTGCCCTCGAGGGAGAGACGATCCTTGTTACCTGGTCTTTCATGCCTGAGTTTGGTTTGCTGGTTTCAAGCGATGGAAGCTGGCCGGAAGCGCTCTCAAGAGGAGAGGGGAAGCCCTGGAGTCCGGCTTTCATGGCGCTTTCCGTGATCGACATGCAGGCAGGTCGCCACGCGCTCAAGGAATTCGGAAAACCCGATTTTCTGACTGCGGAAATCAATACGGGCCTGATCCATACCAACCGGCCGACCATCTCGGACTGGGAGCTCTTTGAGTTCGAGTCCGTCAGGCAGTCGGTAGCGGTACTTCTGGGCGACTTCGCCGAACAATTTGGCATTGTGCTTCATGCCCGTCACGATGCGGTGGCTGCCCTGCATACGCTGCTTTCAGCCCCCGCGCCTTTTCTCCCAGCCCTTTTCGATATCCTGCTGACAATCCTGCGGCCGGACGTTCTGACCTCTTTCGTAGCGTTGTTTACGACCGACCTCGCCCGGGCCGTCGACCCCGCAACACGCGACGCCGTGCGCCTTCTCGCCGCCCTGCCGGGAGGGGGTTGGATCGCGGGTGCCCTGCAGGATCTGCATGAGTGGAAAAACGGGCGCAGCCGGGCCTGTCTGTCGGCCGACGAGCGTTTTGATTTTCTCGGACTTCATGACCAGCGCGGCCCGGGGAGTGCCTACCATCTGGGCGCCCGGCTGCTGGGCGAGGCCCGTCGTGCAATCGTTCCCAACCACAAACTGGCGATCCTGGCCACGGCGCGTGATGAGGGGCTGTATCTGCTGGAATGGATTGCTCATCATCGCCGCGTCGGTGTCGAGCAATTCTTCATCTACACGAATGATCTGACAGACGGCTCGGATGTCTTGCTGCGGCAACTGGCAGAAGCGGGCGAGATTGTCTGGATTGACAATACCGGAGCATCTCCTGCCAAAATAAACATGCAGGACAAGGCCTATTGTCATGCACTGACCATCGTGCCCGAAATACTGGATTATCGCTGGTGTCTCGTGCTCGATCTCGATGAGATGGTCCTGCCTGGCGCTCATGTCGATTACAGCCTGCCGCCATTGCTTGAAGCCCGAGAGCATGAAGGTGCCGAGGCTATTGCGATCTCGTGGCACGTTTTCAATTCCAATGGCCGTCTGACATGGTCCCCCGGACTGGCATCCGAGCGTTTTGTAGAGACCGAGCGTCACCCGCTGATCAAATCGGTGTTTCGTACCAACCGCTTCTTCGGGTCTTCAGCCCATCATCCGGATGCACAGGACAGGCGCGTGATCCCGTTCCTCACCATTGATGGCGAGCGTCACCGTAGCGGTGATCTGGGGGAACATGATATCAATTTTGCTATCCGCCCCACCGTCAATGCGATGATCTGCCACTATCACGTTCGCTCTCTTGAGGAATATGTTTGGAAATTCGCCCGCGGCGAAAACGACGGCAATGGCGTGCTCAAGACCAAGCATTTTCGATATAATAATCCGGGTGTTTTCAATCTTTTCACCACGCGTTTCGAGGCTGGTGGTCCCAAACCTGCACTGCCTCTTGCCGAGGACGTCCACCGGGGTATCCGGCGTCTCTCCCGTCTGCCCGGCGTAACCGAAGCCCGCGAGGAGATCGAGAGACGCTTCGCTGAGCAATCGATCGATTACGTTGAGCAGAGTGCGGCCATCATGAAAGAGGATGATCGCATCGATGTCGAGACACGGGAAAGATGGTGCGCCCTGGTTGCGGAATGGCGCAGGCTGCGCGGTCTCTCCTGACGGAGGACAGGACCCAGCCCCGATGATGGAGGCCCGGTTACCGGGCCTCCATCAGGGTTGGGTTTGATGCGATGCTGATGTGAGCCCTGCAAACCCGGAGGCGAGGTAATTTTCGACCACCAGGGAGAAGGGCAGACCGTCAGTCCCGCGCGTGAGCATGGCGGTGTTGCGCAGCAGGACATCTGACGGAAGGTGGTCGCGCTCGCTTTCCAGCCCCACCCGGTGAAAACGCAACGCGGCCACCACATGGCCAAAAGGCAGGGTGGTGGTGTCGAGCAGCTTGTTCATGGCGGGTTCAAGACGCTCAGGCACATACCAGTTCCAGGCATCAGAAAGCACGTGGGTTCCGCAGCGCAGGCTGACATGGCGCAGCCGGATATGCTCATCCGCACCCAGCGAAAAATGTGTCCTGAAGGGCGCAGGCGGCGGCAGACTGTCAGCGGGTAGCGGAATGGCCGTGATCGCCACGCCAGGCGCGAGACGCGAGCAATAGGCTTGCAGCACTTTTGTAGCGCTCGGCTCGGCCTGAAGGGCGCGGCCCAGTTGATCGGCCGTCTCGGCGTGGGAGAAGGAAGGAGCCATGCACAAAAGAAAAAAGCCGGTCAGACCGGCTTTTCCCAAGGAAATCAATTTTCGTTATCGTCGTTGTCGGTGGTGACTTCGATCTCGGAGCCAAGATCATCATCGTCATCATCGAGATCCGATGCGTCTTCCATCACATCGTCATCGCCATCTTCATCGGCGTCGAGATCGACATCGATGTCATCCTCGTCGCTCTTGGGATCATTCTTGGTCTGATCCGCGGGGATGTCGCCACCGCGCTTGGGCTGGGGCAGATCGCTGGGCTGTTCTGCGCCGCATTTGGGACAAATCGCGGGAGCGCGATTCAGGTCGTAGAAACGTGTGCCGCAGGAGACGCAGACGCGTTTCAGACCGAGTTCTGGTTTTGCCATGATGACTACCTGTCGATCCTGAACCGGTTGAAAAGGGAAACGGCTTGTGCCGCGAAGCACGGGGCCATGCCAGCTTGTGCCCGCAATGTCAAATGCCAGCGGGGATTTTGATGTCGAAACCTGACGTGAATCCGGTCTCGGCAATTGACAGGGAGGGGGCTCGCATCGGAATGAACGCTATCATGGAACATCATCCCTCCGCCCCCGTCATTCCTCTTTCCGTAGCGCGCAATCCTGGCCCGCTTCGGGGTTCGATTCGTGTCCCCGGCGACAAGTCGATCAGCCATCGCGCCCTGATGCTGGCGTCTCTTGCCAGTGGGCGTACTGTTGTAACCGGCCTGCTTGAAGGTGAGGATGTGCTGCGCACGGCCGATGCCATGCGCGCCCTTGGTGCGACAATCACCCGAGAGACGGATCGCTGGGTTATCGAGGGCAAGGGGGTCGGTGCGCTGAACGAACCCGACGATGTGTTGGATATGGGCAATTCCGGCACGGCCGCCCGCCTCTTGTCAGGTATCCTGTCCAGCCACGCCATCACCAGCTTCATGACGGGCGATGCCAGCCTGCGCAGTCGTCCCATGCGCCGCGTTACGCAGCCGCTCTCGGCTAACGGGGCCTGTTTTGCCACCAGACATGGCGAAAAGCTTCCGATGGCCATCATCGGCACAGGTGAGGCCGCACCGATTGCCTATCGCCTGCCGGTTGCCTCGGCGCAGGTGAAATCTGCCATTTTGCTGGCCGGGCTCAATGCGACGGGCAGGACCAAGGTGGAGGAGCCCGTAGCGACGCGCGATCACACCGAGAACATGCTGCGCCATTTCGGCGTCGAGGTTGAGGTAGGGCTGACCCCGACAGGTGGTCGTATCATCACCCTGCAGGGACCTGCACGTCTTGCTGCCCGCGATGTTGTCGTGCCGGCTGATCCGTCATCTGCGGCGTTCCCCATCGTGGCGGCCTGCCTTGTTCCCGGCTCGGAAGTTCGACTGCCCGGTATCGGGCTGAACCCCTTGCGCACCGGTCTGTTCACCACATTGCGTGAAATGGGCGCATCGCTCGAGATCGAGAATGAGCGCATCGAGGGTGGTGAGCCCGTCGGTGATCTCGTGGTGCGTGCCTCTGCCCTTCACGGTGTGGACGTGCCGGCCAATCGCGCGCCCTCCATGATCGATGAATATCCCGTGCTGGCTGTGGCCTGTGCGTTTGCCACCGGCACATCGCGCCTGCGCGGTCTTGAAGAACTGCGCGTGAAGGAGAGCGACCGCCTTTCCGCCACTGTGGCGCTGCTCAAGGCCAATGGCGCGACTGTTCGTGTCGAGGGTGATGACATGATCATTGAGGGGCGCGGCGGCGCCGAAGGACTGGGCGGCGGGCTGGTAGAGACGCGCATGGACCATCGTCTGGCCATGAGTGCCATCGTGTTCGGCCTGGCTGCGGAGAAGCCCGTGATGGTGGATGACACCGGCTTCATCAATACGAGTTTCCCCGGCTTCGTGTCGCTCATGACGGCTCTGGGGGCTGCGCTCTGATGCGCCTTATCATTGCTGTTGATGGCCCGGCTGCAGCGGGCAAGGGGACGTTGGCCAAATCGCTCGCTGCGGCGCTGGGGCTGCCTCATCTGGATACGGGGCTCCTCTATCGCGCTGTCGCCCGTCAGATGATCCTCAAGGGTCTGGATCCCGCTGCCGATAGCGGCGAGCAGACGGCGCAGGCGCTCCAGCCCGAGGATCTGCTGCGTGGTGACCTGCGTGTGCCGGAAATCGATCGCGGCGCAAGTTCGGTAGCCACGCAGCCCCCTGTACGCTCCGCCCTGCTTCGGCGTCAGCGCGAGTTTGCGACAGCCAGCGGTGCGGTGATTGATGGGCGCGATATTGGCACGGTGGTTTTCCCCGATGCCGACCTCAAGTTTTTTGTCACCGCCAGCGCCGGGGTCCGCGCCCTGCGTCGCTACCAGCAACTTCATGGGACAGGCGCCCGTGATGAAAACGCGCTTTCTGCCCTGACGGCAGAGATCAGCGCACGCGACCAGAAGGATGCGGAGCGCCCGGTCTCTCCGCTCCGTCAGGCTGATGATGCCGTTCTGATTGAAACAGATGACATGGATGCCGGGGCTGTTCTGGCCCACGCCTTGTCAATCGTAAGGTCTCGTTTTCCGGCCTGAGTCGGAAGCCTGAAATCTGGCCGGGGCGGGTAGGGGGCTTTATCCTTCGACCCAGTTCCCGGCAGATGAATGACAGCTGGAGGCGCATCAGGCACCTTCTGCAAACGGGATGCTTTCCGGCACCGTCACCGCACTCATACCATCGCCGGGGCGTCCTGCAGCGCGGAAGCACCCCTGCGCCTACAGGTGTTCGACTTTATACGCGACGCATGACTGAACGGCATGATTGGCGGCACTTGCGATCTGAGTCGGAGTCGAGAGCCCGCACCCGATTTCGGCCCGGAAATACAGGTTTTTGTTGACAAGCACCCCGCTGCGGGTGTCTGACCACGAGCAGCGTAATGCCACCTGCGCTATCCGTTCTCCCGCGCCTTGCGGGCGATCTTTCCCTGAAGGCTCATGGGTGGCCCAGGATCATCGAGCAAGCCGTCCGGCCAAGATGTCGGGCGCAGACATTGGCCCGGTCTTCACGATCGGCCCAGGATTACGAAAACACATGGCTTCAGCCACCAACACCGTCGAAGACTTTGCTGCTCTTCTCGACGAGACCCTCGGCCAGGACACGGGCTTTGACGGCTCGGTTGTCACCGGTCGCGTTATCCGTCTGACGGACGAGTATGCGATTGTCGATGTCGGCCTCAAGAGCGAAGGTCGCGTCTCGCTCAAGGAATTCGGACCGCCGGGCACCGCGCCTGACGTGCGTCCGGGCGACGTGATCGAGCTTTATGTCGAGCGCTACGAAGACCGTGACGGCTCCATCGTGCTGTCGCGCGAGAAGGCCCGTCGTGAAGAGGCATGGACCTCGCTCGAGCGTGCATTCGCGAACAACCAGCGCGTCAACGGCACGATCTATGGTCGCGTCAAGGGCGGCTTCACGGTTGATCTCGGCGGCGCCATGGCGTTCCTTCCGGGCAGCCAGGTCGATATCCGCCCCGTGCGCGATGTTGCTCCGCTCATGGGCCAGCCCCAGCCTTTCCAGATCCTCAAGATGGATCGCGCTCGTGGCAACATCGTTGTCTCGCGTCGTGCCGTTCTTGAAGAGACCCGTGCAGAGCAGCGCTCCGAGCTGATCCAGGGCCTGAAGGAAGGCATGATCCTCGATGGCGTCGTCAAGAACATCACCGATTACGGTGCGTTCGTTGACCTCGGCGGCGTCGATGGCCTCCTGCATGTCACCGACATCGCCTGGAAGCGTATCAACCACCCGTCCGAAGCCCTGCAGATCGGCATGCCGGTTCGCGTTCAGGTCATCCGCTTCAACTCCGACACGCAGCGTATCTCGCTGGGCATGAAGCAGCTTGAGGCTGATCCGTGGGAGAACGTGGCGATCAAGTATCCGCCGGGTGCCCGCTACTCCGGTCGCGTCACGAACATCACCGACTACGGTGCATTCGTTGAGCTCGAGCCCGGCGTTGAAGGTCTGGTACACGTTTCCGAAATGTCCTGGACGAAGAAGAACGTCCATCCGGGCAAGCTTGTCGCGACCTCGCAGGAAGTCGACGTCATGGTTCTCGACGTGGACAGCGCCAAGCGTCGTATCTCGCTCGGCCTGAAGCAGGTTCAGCGCAACCCGTGGGAGCAGTTCGCCGAAGAGCACAAGGTCGGTTCGACCATCGAAGGCGAGATCCGCAACATCACCGAATTCGGTCTGTTCGTGGGTCTCTCTGCCGATATCGACGGCATGGTGCACATGTCCGATCTCTCCTGGGACGAAGCCGGCGAAGCAGCCATGGCGAAGTTCGAGAAGGGTCAGGTCGTTCAGGCCAAGGTGCTCGATGTGGATCCCGAGAAGGAGCGCATCTCGCTCGGTATCAAGCAGCTTCAGGAAGACCCTGCAGCCGATACCCTGTCGCGCGTCCACAAGGGCGACATCGTGACCTGCCTCGTGACGTCGGTTCAGACCAACGGCATCGAAGTGAAGGTGGACGACGTCCTGACCGGCTTCATCCGTCGCGCCGAACTGGCTCGTGACAAGGCCGAGCAGCGCCCCGAGCGCTTCGCGGTTGGCGAGAAGGTCGATGCGAAGGTTGTGTCCGTCGATCGCGCTTCGCGCAAGCTGGCCCTGACCATCCGCGGCCGTGAGGTCGAGGAAGACAAGGCAGCCATCAACGAATACGGTTCGTCCGACAGCGGTGCATCGCTTGGTGACATCCTCGGTGCGGCGATCCGTCGTCGTAATACCGAAGTGTAATCTGGCGTTAAATCGCAGAAACACTATGAAAGGGCTGCTTCGGCAGCCCTTTTATTTTTTCTTGTTAAACTGACATTCAACTTAATCATTAATTCGTAGACGAACACTTTTGCCAGATCGATGATTAGGCTAAAGGCAGATCAATGGACGGATGGGGATTGCCCCGTTTGTTGGTGAGATGTGCAGGTGGGGTCTTCATGGCTGTTATTTACAATACAAACTACACCCATAACCCGAATTCGTACCTGACACTTGCTGTCGAACGTGCAGCCCGTGCGCTGTTCGGCCATGACCAGATCATTCTTGCCGACAACATGTCCCTGGCTGCCGCTGCCGCATCCGGTGAACATGACACACTCATCTGCATCGACGGACAGCGTATCAATACGCAGCTCATGCGGCGCATCCGCCCCGCGTTCAAGACGATGATTCTCTGGACCTTTGAAGATCCGTTCATGCGGGACTTCAATGTCGAGAACTCCCATCTCTTCGACTACGTCTTCACCAACGATCCGTCCTGCGCTGAACACTATCGTGGCAAGGGCTTCTACCTGCCGCTCGGCGCCAGCCGCACCATCCACCAGCGCGATGTCAAGGACGCCGAGTCTCTCGATTACGACATCTTTTTCGCGGGCACGATGTGGCCTAACCGCGTCGAGACGCTGCGCCGTATCATTGCGGCCTTCCCGAAGGCCCGCCTCAAGCTGATCTGTCCTGGCAACGAATATCTGCCGCCACTTCCTGCCGATCTCGCCGAACTGGCGATCCAGCGACCGGTCAGTCATGAGGCATTCATCGACTTCGCCAATGCCAGTGCGGTGACGCTCACCATGTTCCGCGATTATGCGAGTCACGGTGACATAAGCCAGGCAACAGCGCCGGGGCCGCGTTTCTACGAGCTTGCCCTTGCTGGTGCCGCGCAGGTGGTTGAAGCGCCTGAGAGCATGGACACCAAGTATTTTGCGGAGATCGAGGGCACGTTCCTTGCTCGCGATGTCGATGGTGTCGTGAGCGCTGTTGCAGCGCTGCTGAGCGATCGCGACCTTCGACGAAACGTGGCTCTTGCCGGCCAGAAGTCGGTGGAGGAGGGCCATTTGTATGAGCACCGCCTGCGCTATATGGCCGAGGTGACCCGAGCGAATTTCGGTCGCGCAAAGCCCGGTACTGAACTTGCGCCGCGCCGCCGCCGTCTGCGCGTTCTGATGTGCACGCACTCTACCATCCATGAGGCAGCCTGGGGTGGCGTTGAGGTCTATCAGCAAACTCTATGCTCGATGCTGGGTCGTGAGATCGAGTTTTTCTACTGGCTGCGTCGCGGCACGCATTGCCGTCTGACCACGGCGAACGGGCAGGAAGTCGAGCGTTACGACGTGCCAGAAGTGGGCTGGATGGACGCCATGTGCGACGGCCCGGAAGAAATGGCATTTTCGAACGCCATCAGTCAGTACAATTTTGACATCGTGCATTTCCAGCATCTCGGTCATCACGCCCTGTCTCTGCCGATCATCGCCAAGGCCTGTGGCGCAGGCGTGGTGTTCTCGGCGCATGATTTCTGGCTGATTTCGTCACGCTATAACCTGCTGAACCAGGATCTTCGTTACGTCGAGGATGAGGTGAAGTCGGTCGTGGCAAGCGACATCATTCTGAAGGTGGCCGAGAACATTGAATATGGTGGCGAACAGACCCGTCGGGCCTTCATCGCCAAGATGCTTCACTCAGTCGATCTCATCCTGTTCGGAACCGAGCACTCGCGCAATCTGACTCATGAGATCTACCCGATCCTGAACCAGAAGAGCAGTCTGATCCTCGGTATACCTTCTCCCGAGAACACGATCCCCATCGTTCCAAAGGCCTATGAACCTCTTGGGGAACGTCCGCTCAAGGTCGCGATTGTCGGCAATTTCCTGCGTACCAAGGGCGCGGATACCATCCTCAATCTGATCGAGATCGCCCATCCCGATCATTTCGAGTTCCATATCTTCGGTTATATTCACCCGGAATATGACGCGGTGATCAATGGCAAGCCACGGCCTAACGTGAAGGTATACGGTCGTTACACGGCCGGCGATATCGCAGCCCTGCAGGTGGCTGATGTTGCTCTCAACCTTTCGATCTGGCCTGAGACATACTGCATCTCGCTTTCAGAGGCATGGCAGAATGGTCTCATTCCCATCGTGACTGATGTTGGTGCCCTCGGTGACCGCGTGAAGGATGGTGTGAACGGGTTCAAGGTTCCGATCGGTCGCGCCAACATGGTTCTCGAGCGTCTCGAACTCCTCCGTTCGTCAGAGGGTATTCGCCGTGGTATCATGAGTAATATCTCGCCCGCGCTCTGGACGCAGGCCGAGACCTACGCAAACGATATGCGCGATGTCTATCGCGAGGCGGCTCCGGTCCGCGAGCTCGGTACCGCAGAGATGCAGATCGATGCCGGTCAGGTTCATTTGTTGCCGCATGCGTCCTGGCGTCATCAGGCGCCCCCGCGTCACATCTTCGATCCACCGACCATCCGCGATCTGTCGGTTGAACTGCCTGAGCCGGTAACGGATTGGTACGCAATCCAGGGTGCTGAATACTACATTGACGACGTCTGCCATTTCGTTCTCGCAGATAACGAACCGGAGGACTTCGCGGGGTCTTACGAGTTCCATATCCGTGGCTGGCACGTTCTGCCGGGCGTCAGTTCTGCAGGCTCGATGTATGCTGTTCTGATCGGTGATGACGATACGCCGATGATCTTCCTGCCTTGCATTCGCGAGGCCCGCGGCGACGTCTTGTCGATCTATCCTAATGCGCCGCGTCGCTCGGGCTTTGCTGGCCAGGCTGCCCTGCGCGGGAAGTGGTGTGAGGGACGTTTCCGGGTGGCGCTGGTCAACATCGTCAATGGCTCCGGTGCCTTCATGGTCACCTCGGTCGAGATTGCGGTCAAGGATGGCAAGATCAACGAAATTCAGGTCGAGCGCCCGTCGAATGGCCAGATCATGGCTGATTTCGCCCGTGTCTCGCATGCCGATGGCCATTTGCGCGGGATCAAGCTGAGCCGACTGCACCGGGAAAATGCCCCGCATCGCAGCACGAATGATTTCCAGCATTATATCGATTCACTGAGCGGCCTGATTGGCGATCCGGCTCCGTTGCTCACCGATGACGGCAATCTCTTCATCCGTGGGTGGGGTTTCCTGCGCCAGATCGAGCGCGCTGGCACCATGTCGGTTGCTCTGGTGAGCGAAGCCAACGGAGATGTCTTCTTCTTTGCGCTCAATCGATTTGTCCGTCACGATGTCAAAACGATTTTCGTCGATGCACCGCTTTGTGTCGGCTTTGAAGGGTGGCTCTCCATAGCGTCAGGCTATGCGGCGGAAATGGCAGGACGTTATCGTCTATGTCTGGTCAACACGATTGGTGAACTGGTGGGTATCAAACCTCTGGATGTCATCGTGACGGTCACCGAGGGCATTATTGCCTCTGTCGAACACAGCGAGGTGAGTGAGGCGACAGTTGCCCAGGTCAATGATTGCATTGAGGCACGCTATGCGTCCGAGCCTGCTGTCTGACATCAGGGGGAAGCCTTCTCATGGAGCATGCGCGCATCGCGAAATGGCGTCTGGTTGATGAAGACTGGTATCTCGGTCTTCATCCGGAGGCGGTCGACGAAATCACTGCTAACGGATTGCGTGATGCTACGGAGCATTACGAGACGATAGGGAAGTCCTTCGGATTTTCCCCCAATCGCTATTTCGACGAGAGCTGGTATCGTCAGACTTATCCCGAGATCTATGCGGAAATCTGCCGTGGTGGACTGGCTTCGGGGTTCGATCACTACTGCGCAACGGGTTACACATCCTACGCACCGCACTGGTTGTTTTCCGAAACCTACTATCGTGCCCGCAATGGCAGGCAGATCGAGCCGGCGCTTGCCAGTGGGTTTTACGTCAATGGTTATGACCATTTTCTTGAAACAGGCGATGCTGACGGGCTTTCAGGCCATTGGTTCCTCGATCCGGAAACCGTTGCGCGGCTCTGCCCGGAAACATTTGCAGAGCAGGGCGACGGCAGGGCACTTTTTTCTGCCCTGACCCTCAACAAGCCGGGGATGGCAGATCAGCACCGGGTCTCATGGTATTTTGACCCGGTCTGGTATCGCGAGCGCTATCCGGAAGTTGATCGTGAGATTGCTGCGGGGCGGTATCTATCCGCTCTTCACCACTATCTGACAAACCAGACGCCGCGGCAGTTCAATCCGCAAGCTTTTTTCGATGAGCAATATTACCTGCGTGTCCATGCAGATGTGATGCCCAGCATCGATAATGGGGCATTCCGGAATGGATACGAGCATTTTGTAAGGTTTGGTGCGCGAGAAGGACGTCGGCCTGCTGAGGGGATCAACCTTCAGGTTTTCGGAACCAAACCCGATATCCGTGCCCTGCTTGACGCCGGCCTTTACGATAGCGTTTTCGCTTGCTGGGTCGCACAGCGCCTCAAATATGGTGAGCAAGGCGACGTTGCCCCACCGTCCGAGGAACAGACACGCCGGCTTTTCGAGGCAACCGCGGCTTTACAGCAGCGTGTTCTCACCCGGCATGCTCCTGATTTCACCCACGAGGGTGAGCCGCAGCTTTCAGTCATCATGGTGCTGCACAACAAATACGCGCTGACCATGCAGGCTCTTGCTTCGTTGCGTGCAAATTATGCAGGGGCGTTACAGGTCATCATCGTTGATTCTGCATCAAGCGACGAGACGACCCGTATCGAGCAGGTCGTGCGCGGTGTGCGGGTGATGCGCTATCGCTACAACATTGGCTATCTCGACGGGTGCAACGCGGCATTGGCCGAAGTGCGTGCGCCGGTTGTGCTTTATCTCAATAATGATCTTCGTCTCTATCCGCATGCTATCCGCAATGCGTTGTCGCGGCTGAACTCATCGGATGAGATTGCGGCCGTTGGCGCCAAACTTATCCGAAGCAACATGTGGCTTCAGGAAGCGGGTTCAATCATCTGGCGTGATGGTGCGACCTATGGCTATCGGCGTCAGGATAATCCCTCCATCCCGGAGGCGAATTTCGTTCGCGATGTCGATTACTGCTCGGCGGCTTTTCTTATGGTCCGCAGCGCGACTGCCCATGCGCTCAATGGCTATGATACGATCTACCGTCCTGCCTATTTTGAAGATACGGATTTCTGTCTGCGTATCGTGCGCTCTGGCAAGCGCATCGTGTACGATCCCAGTGTGGTGGTCGAGCATCTCGAATTCGGCAGTGCCGGCAATGCGGGTTCGCATGCGCAGATCCAGATCAATTATCGTATTTTTGGCAAGCAGCATCAGGAATATCTGAGGCAGCAGCTTCCTGCCCATGTGCGCAATGCCGTTCTGGCCCGTTCCCATCGTGGGGGCCGGCGCCGCGTCCTGTTCATCGAGGATCGTATTCCCCTGCGCTCGCTGGGGTCGGGATACGTGCGCTCGAATGATCTGGTCTGGGCCATGAGCCGCCTGGGTCTGCAGGTCACTGTGTTTCCGGTACTTCCGCGCCCGGCAAGTCATCTCGATCTGGCGACCGATTTTCCGGATGACGTCGAACTCATGGCGCAGAGTGACCTGAGTGACCTCAACGCATTTATTGAGGAACGGGCCGGGTATTATGATCTTATCTGGATAGGGCGCACACATAATCTTACGCGCTTGCTACCGGTCCTTACAGAGCAAAGCCGTCATTTGCCGGTCGATAGTGTCGTGCTTGATACGGAGGTTATTGCCGCACCAAGAGCGATCGAAAAAGCGCGCTTTCACCCACCGAAGGAAAAACTCCTGTCGTTGGGCGAAATGGTATCACGCGAGCTTGAGACAGCCCATTACTGCCAGAAGATCGTCGTGGTTTCCGCCCATGATGCGGCCCTTGTTCGTGAAGCCGGGTATGAAAACGTCTCCATTCTGGGCCATGCCCTGGCGGCCAGGCCGGATCCTCGCGGCTTTGAAGAGCGTCGCGATATTCTCTTCGTAGGCGCCCTTCATGATGAAGACGCTCCCAATTTCGACAGTCTCTTCTGGCTGATCAACGACGTGTTGCCCGAGCTCGATGAGTACCTTCCCCCAGACGTGAAGGTGAGTGTTGCCGGGTACTTCAACCCTGCCCTGGATGTCTCTGCCTTGCGTTCGTCCAAGCGGATAAACTGGCTTGGTCCGGTTGACGATCTCCGCCCGCTTTATGCTTCGCATCGTCTATTTGTGGCACCCACGCGCTATGCTGGTGGCCTGCCCTACAAGGTGCATGAGGCGGCGTCTTATGGCCTGCCAGTGGTCGCAACGCGGCTTCTCGCTCGTCAGATGGATTGGGCGGACGGCGTAGAGCTGGTGAGTGCGCCGAGCGAGGATCCGATCGCCTTCGCCTTTGCCCTGTCGGAACTCTACGACAATGCCGAGAAGTGGAAAATGATCCGCACCGGGGCTCTGCGGGCCATTGAGCGCGACTGTAGCCCTGCGCGATTCAGTCACGCACTCCGGGCGATTATTGAAGCAAGTGTGGCGCCCGCAGGCAGCCACGTCTGACAATCGGTGACGGGTTTCCCCGGAGCCAGAATGAGGAATGGACGTAAAGACCATGTCAGCAGAGAAAAAAAACACAGGATCCAAGGCTGCTGGCAAAACGCAGCGCGTGCTCGTTTGCAGTGGCGGACGCTATGAGTCACAGGCCAATGCGCAGATCCGTGAATCAATCATGGATGGTTGGGCCGAGTGCTTCGGCGATGAAAATGTTGTTGCCGTGCATATCAGCGGTGCCGCGGCTGCGGTCGAGCGTATCCAGCCAACCATCGTTTTTGCCATCGGCTCCTATCTTCCCGAGAGCACCTATTTCGGGGAGGTCTGTCGCGAAGCCAAGAAGATCGGGGCAACGACTGTTTTCTGGGCAACAGAAGACCCCTACGAGCAGGACGCCAATTATCGCATCACGGATGATTTCGATGTCATCTTTTCGTGTGACCGCTGGGGTCATAACTTCTATCAGCGCGAGCAGATCTATCATCTTCCGCTCGCGGCCAGCCGCAAGCTGCATTACGCGCCGATTGAAGCTGATGTCGAGAAGTCGATCGATGTCCTTTTCTGCGGTGTGGCCTTCACGAGCCGCAAGGATATCGTGCGCAACCTGATGCCCACGCTCCGCAACCTGAACATCAAGATCATCGGTCCGGGCTGGGGTGAGTTCGGTATCGGTTTCTCGGATGCGCGCATCGAGAAGGCACAGCTTATCGAGTTGTATCGTCGCTCCAAGCTTGTTCTCAATCTGGGCCGCTCGCTCCATTTCGAAAACAAGCGCTTCATGATCTCACCCTCGACGCCCGGTCCGCGTACCTTCGAGGCCGCTGCTGCAGGTGCTTTTCAGGTATTCCATGAGGATACCTATGAGCTGCGCCGCTACTTCACGGCCGATGAGATTCCGACCTTCTCGAACAAGATCGACTTCGATCGTCTGGTGGCCCGCTATATCAACGACACGCCGCTTTGCATCGAGATGGCGCGCCGTGCTCAGGCGCGCACGATGGAGGAGCATACTTATGGCCATCGTATCCGCGCGGCCATTGCGGTCCTGAAGCGTGAGGGCTTCATGCAGGACTGAAATCCTGCGCAATAGCCGGTGATCGATCCGGCCTCTTCGTATTGAAGCAGGTCGGATGGCACGATGAGAGATGCCCGCGCGCTCTGTTGAAATAATCGACATGTGATCGCATTTCAGTATGCCAGCGTCTTTTCCTCCTCAAAACGGATGATACAGTTTGTCACGTCCGTTTTCCGGGAGAATTCATGCATACTGCTAGCCTGTTACGTCGCTTTGCTTTCCTGGCTGTTGTCGGGTTGACGGGGCTGTCGGTCGGAAATCCTGCTTTTTGTCAGGAGCATCTGACCGTGCATGGCATGACCCAAGACGCTCTTGAGGATCATCTGAATTTCGAACTGGGGGAACGTCAGTTCGGCACGCTGCCACGATGGCATCAGCAGGTCTGCGTCGATATTCATGGCGTGCAGGAGCAGTTCGACAAAATGCTGTTCTCTCACCTCAAGAATACGGGGAGTAGTCTGGGGCTGTCTCTGTCGCGCGATTGCAGCGCAAAGCAGCTTTTCGTCTTCTTTACCGATCAGTCCGATGCTCTGGCTGACGGAATACACAAACTGAACCCCGATCTGTTCGTAGGTCTGGATAATGCACAGGAATATCAGGAGAGTAAGGTCGAAGCGACCCGAGATGAGGTCAGACAGTTTCTCAAACCACGCGCCGTCAGGTGGCTGGCATCGTCGTCCATGCGCAACAAGAGCGATATGCCGCCGATCATCCTGCCATCGAGCTTTCCGCCTCGATATGCTGCGCCGGTAGTGGATAGCGCTCTGGGGAATGTGACAACCCGGCGGGACCTGACGATTGTTCTGATCATCATCGATATCAACCGCCTCAGAAATGAATCCTGGGGCATGCTGGGTGATCTGCTCTCGCTCGTTGCCTTTGCGGCGCCGCATCTCCGCGACGGTTACGACGACCGGAGTTTGCTCAGATACACGCAGACCGAGATCCTCGAGGGACCAACAGGGGAGATGCTTCCCTATGACAGGGCCGTTCTGGCAACGCTTTATGCCCTCCCGGATGACTACGACCAGTCAGATGGCCTGAACTGGATGGCCAGTCATTTCTCGCCTGAGGCCCGCTCGCACTGATCGGGCAGCAGGTTCAGCCGCGCGTCAGATGATAATGGCTGCGCAGATCGGCCTCGATCTGGTCAGCATGAGCCCCATCGCGGGCTTCGATCATGATCTCCAGCTCCGCCGTCTGCACAGAAGGAGCGGCAAAGAGGCGTTGATGCGAGACCTCGATGATATTGCCGCCAGCATTGCCGATGCGCGTGGAGATATCAGCCAGCACACCGGGACGATCAGGGATCTGAAGGGTAAGCGACAGCAGGCGGCCATCACGGCGCAGGGCGCGAAGTAGCGTGTTGGCAAAAATGCGTGTGCCGATGTTCCCGCCCGTGATGGGTAAAGCCACCCGCTTGCCCTTGAAGAGCTCGGGATAGGCCATCACTGCAGCCAGAGCTGCCGCGCCAGCACCCTCGGAGACCTGCTTGGCCTGTTCGGCCAAATGGGCAATGGCCGATTCCACCTGAAGCTCGGTAACGACCAGAACACGGTCGAGAAGCGGGCTGACGGTTTCGAGGCAGGTATTGCCGATCTGCATGACCGCAATACCTTCGGCAATGGTGGAGCCACCACGTGCCTGTACGGCCGCCTCGGGGAAGGCGGAAAGCGAGGCATGACTCTCGACCTGCACGCCGATGATCTTCGTATTGGGGCTTAGCGCTGCCGAAGCGATGGCTGAACCGCTGATCAACCCGCCACCGCCAATCGGCAGGACCAGATAATCGAGCTCGGGGCTGTCCTCGATCAACTCGATGGCGAAGGTGCCCTGACCCGCCATGACAGCCACGTCATTAAACGGGTGAACCAGAACGAGGCCGTTCTCCTTGCGGATTGCCTCAGCCACCATTGAGGCTTCGGCAAAATCCTCGCCCTCGGTCACGACATGAGCGCCCCAGCCACGTGTGCGCTCGACCTTGGCCGAGGGCGTATGGCGCGGCATGACGATGGTAGCGTCAATGCCAAGCAGGCTGGCATGACGGGCCACGCCCTGAGAATGATTTCCCGCCGAAACCGCAATCACGCCGCGTTTCTTTTCCTCGTCGCTCAGCAGCGCCAGCTTGTTGGCGGCACCGCGTTCCTTGAACGAGGCGACAGCCTGCAGATTCTCGAGCTTCAGCCAGATATCGGCTCCCGTCATCTTGCACAGGGCCGCGCAGCGAATGCTGGGCGTGCGCACAATATGGGGGGAAATCCGCTCATGGGCGGCAAGGATATCGGCGAAGGTGAGGGTGAGGCTTTCGGACACGGTCTTCTTTTCTTGCTTTGGGGCTGGCCGTCCGAAACCGCCAGACGCCAGCCCGTGCTGATACTGATCCGTTTATTTGAAAGTGACGGCCAGAATCTCGTAGCTCTTGTCGCCACCCGGGGTCGGTACGGTCACGCTGTCACCGACCGACTTGCCGATAAGCGCCTTGGCGAGCGGCGAGGAGACAGAAAGGCGGCCCAGCTTGATATCAGCCTCGTGGACGCCCACGATCTGATAGCTGCTCTCCTTGTCCGTTTCCTCATCGACCAGTTCGATATGAGCACCGAATTTCACGGTGTCCCCCGAGAGCTGCGAGGGGTCAATGACTTCAGCCGTCGAGATCAGTTCCTCGAGTTCGAGAACGCGCCCCTCGATGAAGGACTGACGATCGCGTGCTGCATGATATTCGGCATTTTCTGACAGATCGCCGTGAGCGCGTGCTTCAGCAATGGCGCGGATGACGGCCGGACGATCTTCGCTTTTCAGCCGACGCAGTTCATCTTCTAGACGGGTCAAACCTTCACCGGTCATCGGAATCTTCTGCACAGCGCATTCCCCAAAACGAGTTCAGCCCTCGCGTAGCGCCCAGGAACAACATTGTCCCAGAGCCCTGCACGGGGCATGGATGGGCATGAGACAATCCCCGCCCGCAATTTGATCAGATAAATTAGGTCTTCCGGGGGGCGAATTCAAGGCAAGCCTCGAAATGAGGGCCTGTTTTGTTCAGAGTTGATCATCTCGGGGAGGAAGCAGGGCTCTGCCCTGAAACGCGCTAAAAGGCGGTCGACCTCTGAAAATCCGCGACTTGAGGATGTCGCATCCCGCCTTGAAGGCCTCAAAGCGGGGATGAAAGGGGCAAGTCCCTTTCCAGAGCGCGAGGCAGAGCCTCGTCACCCTACCCGGCTTGAAACAGCCGGGCAGGGGAAAGGGACAAAGCCCCGTGGTCTCAGAAAGCGCGTTTGAAGTAGGATTGAAGGGGCGCCACATCCAGCCCGCCATCCTTGATGGCCGAAATGGCATAGATCGCCGCACGGGCACCCGCGAGAGTTGTGAAATGCGGAACGCCTCCGAGCAGGGAGGAGCGACGGATATCAAAGCTGTCGCGCACGGCCTGCGCACCCTGCGCCGTGTTGATGACCAGCTGCACGTCACCCGAGCGGATGGCGTCCACGCAGTTCGGGCGGCCTTCCAGCACCTTGTTCACGCGCTTGACGGGAATACCGGCTTCTTCAAGGCGGGCAGCCGTGCCGCGTGTGGCGAGAATGCTGAAACCCATTTCGATCAGCTTGCGTCCAAGGGCCTGGACCTGGGTCTTGTGACCATCGCGCACCGAAAGCAGCACGGCGCCCGACTGGGGCAGCACCACGCCGGCAGCAAGCTGCGACTTGGCAAAGGCGCGCTCGAAGCTGCTGTCGAGCCCGATGACTTCACCCGTCGAGCGCATTTCCGGCCCGAGGATCGTGTCGGTATCGGCAAAGCGATGGAACGGGAAGACAGCTTCCTTCACCGCCACATGCGGCGCAATGGCATCGCCATCGAGCTTGAAGCTCGAAAGCTTGGCGCCTGCCATCACGCAGGCGCCGATCTTGGCCACCGGTACGCCGGTCGCCTTGGCAACGAAGGGCACCGTGCGCGAGGCGCGCGGGTTCACCTCGAGCACGAAAACCTCGTGGTCCTTGATGGCGTATTGCACGTTCATCAGGCCGACAATGCCCAGCTCACGCGCCATGGCCTCGGTCTGGGCCTTCAGCTCGGTCACGATGGCGGGTGACAGGGTATAGGGCGGCAGCGAGCAGGCAGAGTCACCGGAATGGATGCCGGCTTCCTCGATATGCTCCATCACGCCCGCCACATACACGTCCTGACCGTCGCAGATGCAGTCCACATCGGCTTCGATGGCGTCATTCAGATAGCGGTCGAGCAGGATCGGGCCGGAAGAGACCTCGGCACCGGCCAGAACGAGCGTATTGCGCAGATAGCGCTGCAGCCCTGCCGGATCATAGACGATTTCCATCGCGCGGCCGCCCAGCACATAGGACGGACGAACCACGACCGGGTAGCCAACCTTCTCGGCCACGGCTTCGGCTTCACCCGGTGTGCGGGCAATGCCGTTTTCGGGCTGACGCAGGCCGAGCTTGCGCAGCAGTGCCTGGAAACGCTCGCGGTCTTCTGCACGGTCAATGGCATCAGCCGGGGTGCCGAGCAGCGGAATGCCAGCGGCTTCCAGCGCTCGGGACAGTTTCAGCGGGGTCTGGCCACCATATTGCACGATGCAGCCCAGAATCTCGCCGCCAGCCTGTTCGGTGCGGATGAGAGAGATCACATCCTCATCGGTCAGCGGTTCGAAATAGAGACGGTCCGAGGTGTCGTAATCGGTCGAGACCGTCTCGGGGTTGCAGTTGACCATGATGGTCTCGAACCCGGCCTCGCGCAGTGCATAGGCGGCATGCACACAGCAATAGTCGAACTCGATACCCTGACCGATACGGTTCGGGCCACCGCCGAGAATGATGATCTTCTTGCGGTCGGTCGGACGGCTTTCGCATTCCGGCACGCCGAACCCACCCTCATAGGTCGAGTAGAGATAGGGTGTGTCAGAAGCGAATTCGCCTGCGCAGGTATCGATGCGCTTATAGGCTGGGGTCACGGCAAGCTTGAGACGGAACGCGGCCACATCCTCGACGCTCTGGCCCGTCAGGCGGGCAAGCTGGCGATCGGAGAAGCCCTGCGCCTTGATGCGGCGCAGATTGCGGGCATCCCTGGGCAGGCCGTTGGCGGCGATCTCGTTTTCGGTAACGATGATATCGTGCAGCTGACGCAGGAACCATGGCTCGAAGCGGCAGGCTGCGTTGATGTCTTCAAGAGACAGCCCGGCGCGCATGGCCTGGGCAGCCATGAGAATACGCTCGGGGCGCGGCTCGGAGAGGGCGGCGCGATAGGCATCGAGCGAGCCGTCTCCCGGGGCCTCGACGGGATCGAGGCCTGTCAGACCCGTCTCCATCGAACGCAGACCCTTCTGCAGCGCTTCTGCGAAGGAGCGACCGACCGACATGGCCTCACCCACCGACTTCATTGACGTCGAGAGCAGGGCAGGGGCGCCGGGGAACTTCTCGAAGGTGAAGCGCGGAATCTTCACCACGACATAATCGATGGTCGGCTCGAAGCTGGCAGGTGTCGTGCCGGTAATGTCGTTGGCGAGCTCGTCCAGCGTGTAGCCCACGGCCAGCTTGGCCGCGATCTTGGCGATGGGGAAGCCCGTCGCCTTGGAGGCAAGTGCCGAAGAGCGCGAGACGCGCGGGTTCATCTCGATGACGACGATACGGCCATCATCGGGGTTGATGCCGAACTGAACGTTCGACCCGCCGGTCTCTACACCGATCTTGCGCAGACAGGCGATCGAGATGTCGCGGAGCTTCTGGAATTCCTTGTCGGTCAGGGTGAGTGCAGGGGCGACGGTAATGGAGTCACCTGTATGCACGCCCATCGGATCGATATTCTCGATCGAGCAGACGATGATGCAGTTATCCGCCTTGTCGCGGACGACTTCCATCTCGAATTCCTTCCAGCCCAGCACGGATTCCTCGATGAGAACCTCGGTGGTGGGGGAGGCATCTAGACCGCCCGCCACGATCTGGTCGAACTCTTCACGGTTATAGGCAATGCCGCCACCGGCGCCGCCCATGGTGAAGGAAGGGCGGATGATGGCGGGCAGGCCGACCGATTCCAGCGCCGCACGGGCTTCTTCGAGCGTGTGGGCGATGGTGCTGCGCGGGGATTCCACGCCGATTTCGTCCATGGCCTCGCGGAATTTCTGACGGTCCTCGGCGCGGTCGATGACTTCGGCATTGGCGCCGATCAACTCGACATTATGCTTCTTGAGGAAGCCCGACTTGTCGAGCGCCATGGCGGCGTTGAGCGCCGTCTGACCGCCCATTGTCGGCAGAACCGCATCGGGCTTTTCCTTGAGAATGATGCGCTCGACGAATTCCGGGGTGATCGGCTCGACATAGGTGGCATCGGCCAGACCCGGATCGGTCATGATGGTGGCCGGGTTGGAGTTGATGAGGATGACGCGATAGCCTTCCTCCTTCAGCGCCTTGCAGGCCTGCGTGCCGGAGTAATCGAATTCACAGGCCTGACCGATCACGATAGGGCCAGCGCCGATAATGAGGATCGACGAGATATCTGTACGTTTCGGCATGGATCAGGCTGCCTTCTTGTCCATGAGCGCGACGAAACGCTCGAAGAGATAGAATGAATCCGATGGCCCGGGGCTGGCCTCGGGGTGATACTGAACCGAGAAGGCATCGAGCTTCGTGCTGCGGATACCCTCATTCGAGCCATCGAACAGGCTGGTATGGGTGATGATCACGTCCTCGGGCAGGGATTTGTCATCCACAGCAAAGCCGTGATTCTGGCTCGTGATCTCCACGCGGCCCGAGGCGAGGTCCTTGACCGGCTGGTTCGCGCCGCGATGGCCGCGCTCCAGCTTAAAGGTCTTTGCTCCAAGTGCCTGCGCCAGAAGCTGGTGACCAAGGCAGATTCCAAAGACCGGGATGTTGGCATCCAGCACGCCCTTGATGGCGGGCACCGCATAAACGCCGGTTGCCGCCGGGTCGCCGGGGCCGTTGGAGAGAAACACGCCTTCAGGATCGTGGCGCAGGATTTCCTCGGCCGTTGCCGTGGCAGGCACCACGGTCACGTCGCAGCCTGCGGTCACGAGGCAGCGCAGGATGTTGCGCTTGGCGCCGTAATCGACAGCGACCACGCGGCGACGCGTGCTGCGCTCTGCTGCGGGCTTCTGCCACACGCCCAGATCCCAGCTATAGCTCTGGGCGCAGGTCACATCCTTTGCCAGATCCATGCCCTCCAGCCCCGGCCATGAAACGGCCTGGGCACGCAGGGCGGCGAGGTCGAACTGGCCATTCTTCGGGAAGGCGAGCACGGCGGTCTGCGGGCCGCCATCGCGCAGGCGGCGGGTGATCAGACGCGTGTCGATGCCGGCAATGCCAGGCAGGTTCTGGCCGATCATCCACTGCGCAAGCTTCTGGGTCGAGCGCCAGTTGGCGGGCAGGGTAACGTCCTCTTTCACCACCACGCCACGCGCGGCCACGCGCTGGGCCTCGTCATCCTCGGCGTTCGTGCCGACATTGCCGATATGGGGAAAGGTGAAAGTCACGATCTGCCCGGCGAAGGACGGGTCGGTGAGCGTTTCCTGATAGCCGGTCATGCCGGTATTGAAGCAGAGCTCGCCAATGGCTGCGCCATCCGTATGGGCGCCAAAGCCGACGCCCCACAAAACGGTGCCATCAGCGAGAACGAGGGCGGCATTCGCGCCGTCAGGGCAGGTCTCTGTCATTGTCGGGGTTTCCTCCTGAGGCGTCTGCGGATCGAGGTCCGAAAGGGAAATGCCGGGCAGACGCAGCAATGCGGCCCAGTGCTTGCCGGGGATGGCGCGCGACTGGCGCCATTTGCGAATGGCTTCGGTGCCGACGCCGGTCAGGCTTGCCAGCGCCTCGGCGCCACCGGCCTTCTCGATGATCTCTTCGATATCCATACCCGTCTCCCTTGCGTCCTTTTCCACTCGGACGCTCGCGTGGTTGGTGCTAGATAAGCCCTTGAGACGAGATTGGGAAGTTTTTTCCCACTCACATGCGTTGCCTGATATGTGGGAAAAATATTCCCGAAATCATGTGGCGTGATCCGAAAAAGGAATGAGACAATGTCCCTGAGAGAACAGATCTCCGCCGATCTCAAGACCGCCATGAAGGCCAAGGAGATGGATCGCGTGGCCCAGATTCGTGGCATCACCGCCCGTATCAAGGATCTGGATGTCGCGGCGCGTGCCAACGGCAAGGAAGTTGGTGACGAGGACATCCTCCCGATGCTGCGCAGCATGATCAAGTCGCGCACCGAGTCCGCCACGATGTATCGCGAAGGCGGCCGTCCCGAACTGGCGGAAAAGGAAGAAGCCGAAATCGAGACGATCAAGACCTATCTCCCGCCCGAGATGGACGAGGCAACCCTCAATGCCGAAATCGATGCGGCGATTGCCGAGGCTGGTGCGACCAGCATGAAGGAGATGGGCAAGGTCATGGGTGTGCTCAAAGCCAAGTTTGGCAGCGCCCTCGATATGGGTCGCGTCAATCCTGTCGTCAAAGCCCGTCTGTCCTGAAGGCAGGCTGAACGATGGCGTTCGATCCCGGTTTTCTGGACGAGCTGCGTGCCCGCACCCCGATTGCAGCCGTCATCGGGCGCCGCACCAAGCTCAGCCGTTCAGGCCGCAACTGGAAGGCATGCTGCCCCTTCCATGGGGAAAAGACGCCATCCTTTTATGTTTATGACGATCACTTCCATTGCTTTGGCTGCGGCGTCCATGGCGATGTGATCTCCTTCGTCATGCAAAGCGAGGGACGCAGCTTCCCGGAGGCTGTGGAGCAGCTGGCGAATGAAGCCGGACTCGATATGCCCCGGCAGGACCCGCGGCAGGAGGCCCGATCGCGCGAGGCGCGATCTCTCGGCGATGTGCTCGAGGCCGTGCAGAACGTCTACCGCCAGGCGCTTTATGCACCTGAAGGCCGTCAGGCACTGTCCTATCTCAGGCGACGCGGCCTGACCGAGGCAACGATCGAGCGCTTCGGCCTTGGCTGGGCGGGCGAGGGACGGGGGGCGCTGCTTCAGGCGCTGCGCGGGCAGGATATTACAGCCGAGCAGCTTTTACAGGCTGGGCTGATGCGTGTGGATGAACATGGCGCACCGCGAGGCGAGCTGTTCTTTTCGCGTGTCATGTTCCCTATACGCGACCGGCGAGGCAGGCTGATCTCATTCGGTGGACGCACCCTTGGCGACGCTCAGCCGAAATATGTGAATGGTCCCGAGACGGCGTTGTTCTCGAAGCGGCACGCACTCTACAATCTCGATCAGGCCCGCAACGCCTTGCGCGACCCAGCCCAGAAGCTGGTTGTGGCTGAAGGCTATATGGATGTGATCGCCCTCGCACAGGCCGGGTTCGAAGCTGCGGTTGCGCCGCTCGGTACGGCGATGGGTGTTGAGCAACTCGAACTTCTGTGGCGCGAGGCCTCGCATCCGATCCTGTGTCTTGATGGCGATGCTGCCGGGGCGCGGGCGGCGCTTCGTGTGGCTGAGTTGGCCCTGCCGCTCCTGACACCGGAGCGCAGCCTGCAATTCTGCCGCCTCGACCCCAAGGATGACCCGGACAGCCTGATCAGGCGCGATGGCCCTCAGGCCATGCGTCAGGTGCTCGATGGAGCAACCTCTCTGGCGGACGAACTGTTCCAGCTCATGCAGGCCGGTGTGAAGCAGGATGTGCCCGAGCAGCGTGCGGCGCTGAAAAAGCGGCTGGAGGCCTCTGCCGCACTGGTGGCGGACAAGGACCTTGCCGCTGAGTACCGGCGTGCATTGATGGAGCGGTTTTTCGCATCGTCACGTCGGGGCAAGGGGCGGGGTGGGCCTTCACGGCCGGATTCTGGCAAGAGCCGGGTGCGCAATATTGCTGTAGGGGACGGGGCTGGAGAGCGTCTGCGGGTGCTGACGGTTCTGGTGCTGCGCCACCCGTCCATTCTGCCGCAGATCGAAGACCCCTATGGCCGTCTCGATCTGCCCCACCCGCTCGATGAGATCCGCGACACGATTCTCGACTGGTTTGCCGAAATTGGTTCGCCGGACCTCCTGACAGAACAGAATGCCCTCGTGGCACTCGATCATGAGGGGCTGGGCGATGAGGCTCGACAACTGATTGCGCGGGGCGTTGTGCCCTCCGCGCAAGCCGAGACGGGCGGAGTTTTCAATCAGGCCCCGCTTCAGCAATGGTGGCATTTTTTCGGATTGGTCAATTTCCCGGCCTTCAAGCGCGAGGTCGAGCAGGACATGCAGGCGGCGCTGGCCAATCCCGCGCTGGAAGGACTGCCCGAGGCGCTGATGGTGCGGCTGCGCACACTCGAGCGCCTGCGTCGCGGCGAAGAGGGCGATGACGCAGATTGACGATGCAGGTTTCGTAACGCGAAAAGAGCGCCCCCGGCCCTTGACTTCGTGGCCCGTATCGCCCACCTGCACGATGCCGAAATTGCTGGCGCTCGCGCTGGTGGATCGCAAATGAAAGACAGGTCGGCCTCAGGCTGACGGGTGGGGCGGCGTTCTGTGATTGCAGTGCGCTGGCCAAGCGCGTTTCTTTCATGGCTGGTTTTAAGCGCGGCGTTCGATAGGGCGTGCGGGAGCAGGGAGTAGGGTATGGCGACGAAAGCGGCCACGGGAACGGAGCGGAACGCGCAGGACCAGGACGGCGATACCAATGTCCTCGACACGCAGTCCGGTGCGGTCAAGCGGCTCATCGCCAAGGGACGCGAGCGCGGTCACATCACGTTTGACGAGCTGAACGCTGTCCTGCCGCAGGATCAGATGTCCTCCGAGCAGATCGAGGACATCATGGCGATTTTCTCCGAGATGGGGATTCAGGTCGTCGAGAATGAGGAAAACGAGGACTCTGACGAAGCCGAGGAGAAATCCGAGGAAAAGGAAGAGGCTGAGGAATCCGAAGAATCTCCTACTGGTAATGTGAGCGAAAGCGCCGGTCGTACAGATGACCCGGTGCGTATGTACCTGCGCGAGATGGGCTCGGTCGAGCTGCTGTCGCGTGAGGGCGAAATCGCCATTGCCAAGCGGATTGAGGCGGGCCGCGATGAGATGATCGGCGGGCTGTGCGAAAGCCCGTTGACCTTCCGCGCCATTATTTCCTGGCACGACAAGCTCAAGGAAGGCGAGATGTTGCTGCGCGACATCGTCGACCTTGAAGCCATGCAGGGCGGCCCCTCCGAAGAGGAAGCCGCCGAGAGCGAGAACGCCGAGGAGAACGAGGACAATCTCGACGAGGAGCCCGCAAACGAGGAAGGTGGCGACCCGGAAAGCTCCGGCCTGTCGCTCTCTGCCCTCGAAGAGAAGCTCAAGCCCGAGATCCTGGCGCATTTCGAGGCCATCGAACCGCTTTACGATACGTTGCGTGCACTTCAGGTGCGTCGCATCGAGACGCTGACCAGCGGGTCCGAGACCACAGGTTCTTCCGAGCAGGAATACGAGAAAGTGCGTATGGAGCTCGTGAAGATGGTCGAGCAGGTCCATCTGCACAACAATCGGATCGAGGAGCTAGTGACCCAGCTCAAGGTTCAGTTCCAGCGCCTCAATAACCTCGAAGGCCGCATGCTGCGTATGGCCGAGGGTTGCCGCGTCTCGCGTGATGACTTCCTGCAAAAATATCGCGGCTACGAACTCGACCCCAACTGGCTGGCCTCCGTCTCGGCGCTGCCTGGCAAGTCGTGGAAGAATTTCACCACGCGCTATGCCGAGCAGATTATTGATCTGCGTAACCAGGTGGCCGATCTGGCTCATAGCACCGGTCTGCCGGTTGGCGAGTTCCGCCGCGTCTATGCTGTGGTGTCGCGTGGCGAGCGTGACACGACGCGCGCCAAGAAGGAAATGATCGAGGCCAATCTGCGTCTCGTGATTTCCATTGCCAAGAAATACACCAATCGTGGCCTGCAATTCCTGGATCTGATTCAGGAAGGCAATATCGGCCTCATGAAGGCGGTGGACAAGTTCGAGTACCGCCGTGGTTACAAGTTCTCGACCTATGCGACATGGTGGATCCGTCAGGCCATCACGCGCTCGATTGCCGATCAGGCCCGCACCATTCGTATTCCGGTGCATATGATCGAGACGATCAACAAGCTCGTGCGCACCTCACGTCAGATGTTGCACGAGATTGGTCGTGAGCCCGCACCTGAAGAGCTGGCTGAAAAGCTGGGTATGCCGCTTGAGAAAGTGCGCAAGGTGCTCAAGATCGCCAAGGAGCCGATCTCTCTCGAAACCCCGATCGGTGACGAGGAAGACAGCCATCTTGGTGACTTCATCGAGGACAAGACGGCGGTCATTCCGCTGGATGCCGCGATCCAGACCAATCTGCGCGAGGCAACCACGCGCGTTCTGGCCTCTCTCACCCCGCGTGAAGAGCGCGTGCTGCGTATGCGCTTTGGCATCGGCATGAACACCGATCATACGCTGGAAGAGGTGGGTCAGCAGTTCAACGTGACTCGCGAGCGTATCCGCCAGATTGAGGCGAAGGCACTGCGCAAGCTCAAGCACCCGAGCCGAAGCCGCAAGCTGCGTTCCTTCCTCGACGATAACTGATCGGCGGGAACGGCTCATGGAGCCCTGGCTTGAGACGATTCCGGAGCGTCCCACGACCGAAGTTACGGTCGAGGTGACGTTCCTCGAACGTCTCAGGCCGCCACCTTCAGCCCATATCGGCTGGCCCGAAGGCTATCACATCGAGCGCTGGCATCCGGATGTGGATGATTATCTGGCCCTCTACCGTCTGATCGGCGCCCCACACTGCTGGTGGATGCGGTACATGATGCCTGCTGACACCCTTCATCGTATCATCGCCTCACGCCATACCGAAATCTGGCGTCTGATGGGACCGCAGGGCGTGGCCGGTTTTTTCGAGCTTGATATGCACAAGCCGGAAACCCCTTATCTGTCCTATCTCGGGCTCGTGCCGGGCGCGCAGGGCAAGGGGCTTGGCCGCAAATTGCTGGCGGCTGCCATATCTCATGGCTGGCGCAAGGTCACGCGGGTCATGCGGGTCAATACCTGCACGGCCGATCACCCCAATGCGCTCCCTACCTACAAGGCTGCCGGCTTCGTGCCGATCATGGTCGAGGAGGAGCACTGGGCGGTGCCTGACGATCTTGGCCTCACCCTGCCGGCCCATCTACTCCGCCCCTGAGCCCGTCCACACCCAAGACAAATATGCGGGAAAGCAGGCTGTTGCTCGCACGGGAGCGTTCCGAGGCAGGAAAACTCTTGCCCCCGCAGGGGCGTATGTGCTTTATGCCGCCTTTCCCTGCCGGACGAAGGCATCGTCCCGGCTATACCCGAGCCTTGTGGAAGAGGCGCTGATCCGACCGGTCCCGGTCGGGTGGTTGGGTTGAAGCAATCCGAAGGGAGCTCATATGCCGTTGTACGAAAGCGTGCTCATCGCACGTAATGATATCTCGCAGGCGCAGGTCGAAACCCTCGTCGAGCAGATCGAAACCCTCCTCACCCAGGATGGCGGTTCCATCGAGAAGCGCGAATTCTGGGGTCTGCGTTCGCTCGCATACCGCATCAAGAAGAACCGCAAGGGCCACTACGTCCTTCTCGGCCTGAATGCCCGTCCGGACCAGATCCGCGAGCTGGAGCGTCAGCTGAGCCTGAACGAAGACGTTCTGCGCGTTCTCACGCTGCGCGTTGAGGAAATCACGCAGGACCCGTCTCCGATCCTGTCCCGCAAGGGCGATGATCGTGGCGATCGTGGCAATTTCCGTGGTGGCAACTCCAAGCCTGCTGGTCGTTTCGACAGCGGTCGTGGCGGCCGTCGTGGTGACGATCGTGAAGAATACCGCGCCCGTGAGGGTGCCGAGATGGATGCGGAGTAATCGCGATGTCTGACGAGAACACCAACGAAATCAACCCGGCCGCCCGTCGCATTGCCGTCGGCGCCCGTCGTCCGTTCTACCGCCGCCGCAAGTCCTGCCCGTTCTCCGGCCCCAACGCGCCGAAGATCGACTACAAGGACGTGCGTCTGCTGAGCCGCTTCCTCTCCGAGCGCGGCAAGATCGTTCCGAGCCGCATCACGGCGGTTTCGGCCAAGAAGCAGCGTGAGCTGGCGCAGGCGATCAAGCGCGCCCGCTTCCTTGCCCTGCTCCCCTACGTGATGAACTGAGGAGACAGGCATGTCACAGACTGAAGTCATCCTGCTGCAGCGCGTTGAGCATCTGGGCCAGATGGGCGATATCGTCCGCGTGAAGCCCGGCTATGCCCGTAACTTCCTGCTGCCCCAGGGCAAGGCGCTCCGCGCCAACGCCCAGAACCGCCAGCGTTTCGAAACCGAGCGCGCACAGCTTGAGGCCCAGAACCTCAAGCGTCGTGAAGAGGCCGAGCGTCTTGCCGAGCGTATGCATGGCCTGAGCGTTGTCATCATCCGTCAGGCTGGTGACAGCGGCAGCCTGTACGGCTCCGTGACGACGCGCGACATCGCGATTGCCGTGACGGCTGCTGGCCTGAGCGTCAGCCGCAGCCAGGTGGTCCTCGCCGAGCCGATCAAGCTGCTGGGTCTGGTCGAGGCACGCGTTGCCCTCCACCCGGAAGTGTCGATCCCGGTTACGGTCAACGTGGCCCGTTCGGAAGAAGAAGCCGAGCGTCAGGCACGTGGCGAAGCCATCGTCGCTGAAGAGGACGAATACGTTCTCGAAACCGAAGTCGAGGGTGAAGACGCCGCGGCTGAAGGTGAAGTCGAAGGCGCTGCTGTCTGAAAAGACGCATCGTTTAGCGATTGAGTGCAAAACCCGGCTGCCTCAGGCAGTCGGGTTTTGTGTTATTGGGGCCAGTTGACGATCTCAGGTTTTCCTCGTTCAATTACTTGAATTGATGAGAGAAGAGCGGGATTGACCATGATATTTCTGCTGGACCGTGTTCTGGAGCGCTTTATCAGTGCCGGAGCACTCGACGTCATCCTGCCCAGCGGTGAAAAACGCCGCTACAAAGGGACGCGTCCCGGTCCGAGCGCAGCCATTCATGTCAAGACAGACAAGGCGCTGAGAGCACTCCTTCTGAATTCAGGGCTCGCCTTCGGTGAGGGCTGGATGGATGGCGACATCGTCTCGGTGGACTGCTCGCTTGAGGACGTGCTGAGCGTTCTCATGCTCAACATCCACGGCAGTCACCATCTGCTTAATCGCGTCGAGGAAAAGGCCCGTTTCGTCACGCGGTTTCTCCGGCAATGGAACGGGCAGAGGCGCTCACGTCGCAATGTCGCTCATCACTATGATCTGAACGGAAAACTCTACGACTTCTTCCTCGATGAAGACCGTCAGTATTCATGCGCCTATTTCACTTCTGACGACATGACACTGGAAGAGGCGCAGCTCGCCAAGAAGCATCATATTGCTGCCAAGCTGCAACTCGACCGGCCCGGCCTTGATGTGCTCGATATCGGTTGCGGCTGGGGAGGCATGGCCCTGACGCTGGCGCGTGACTACGGCGTCAAGGTGACAGGCATCACGCTCTCGCAGGAACAGCTTCAGGTTGCCCGCGAGCGTGCTCGTGCGGCAGGGCTTGAGGGGCTGGTAACCTTCAAGCTCATGGATTACCGCAAGCTCGACAGGCAGTATGACCGTATCGTTTCAGTCGGCATGTTCGAACATGTCGGCATAGGTCATTACGACACCTATTTCCGTACCCTGCGCAAGGCGCTTCGGCCTGACGGTGTGGCGCTTGTCCATTCGATCGGGCGTATGGACGAGCCGGGTTCCACCAACCCCTGGATCGACAAATATATCTTCCCCGGTGGGTATTCCCCGGCTTTGAGCGAAGTGTTTCCGGCAATCGAGCGGGCTGGCCTCTGGGTGACGGATTGCGAGATCCTGCGCTTGCATTACGCGAAAACGATCCGGATCTGGCGTGAGCGTTTTGCGGCCAATCGTGAGAAGATCAAGGCGCTTTATGACGAGCGCTTCTGCCGTATGTTCGAGTTCTATCTCGTTGGGGCCGAATTGTCTTTCCGACTGCAGGGCCACATGAACTTCCAGCTTCAGCTGACTGCCGATATCGATGCTGTTCCATTGACCCGCGACTATATGGCTGGTCGCTGAAGCCTATTTTGAGCAGCACGGCTGGCCCCTAGTCAGCCACCTGACATCTGCGCTCATACTTTGTTAAGAAAATAGGCTCTCGAAACCGTGACTCACGGTTTCGTTACGTAACGCTTTGTGCCAACGATTAGCGAATGAGAAACATTCGCAACCCATATAGTGGGGTGAGCCTGTCTGGCCCCGGAATCGTCCTCATTGCGGCGCTTGGCATGGTCTTGCCGCCTGATGCCTTGGCGGAGGGCAAACCTGGCGACAAAACTGTCGGCCCCGGGCGGACAGGGGATGATAGAGCTACGCGTGCCGAGCCGCTGCGCCATATCACCCGCCCGCACCGAGAAGGACAGGGAGGCGAGACGAGCGCGCGGCACCATCGGAACCATGAGGTGCTGACCGTAATGGGGGCACGTGGTGGTTATGCCGCTGCCGAAAGCGCTATGGGGGACAAGCGCGCCACCCCGTTTCTGCAACAGACACAGACCACCAATGTCGTCACCCATCAGACGCTCGCGGATTTCTCGCCGCAGACTATGGAGGATATGGCGAAATACGTGCCCGGTATGGCAATCGGGAACAATTTCGGCGGTACACAGGATGCCCTCATCAAGCGTGGCTTTGGGGCCATTGATGATGGGTCCATCCTGCGTGACGGGGTGAGGATGCCCATCGGACGCAATTATCAGGGTGATACTGCCGAGCGCGTCGAGATCCTCAAAGGACCAGCCTCATTGTTCTACGGCATGCAGGAGCCAGGCGGTGTGATCAATGTCATTACCAAGGCGCCCGATTTCCGGCGCTGGGGGGCAGCTTTGGGAACCCAGTGGAGCTCTCTGGGAGGTGGAAATGGTCATGTCGATGTGACCGGGCCGCTCGGAAAGACGCTGGCTTTCCGTCTGATCGGCAGTTACCGCAACGAGAATTACTGGCGTAATTTTGGCGCCAACAAGCAGATCCTGGTGGCACCGACTCTCAATTGGCATCGCGAACGCTGGGATGGCGCATTGTCTTACGAATATGTCGATTACGACAATGTGCTGGATCGCGGCGCCGTTTTTGTCGGGAATAATCCGGTTTCCGGTCCTCAGAAGCGTCTAGATGAACCTTGGACCGCGTCTTTCGGTGCCCGTCATCTCATTGCCAGTCATCTGGGCTACCGGATCGGGATGCATGACAGGCTCAGGCTGTCTGGTGGCTATAACCGTGACGATTATCATGACAGGCAGGCCGACCCTTCGAGCTACTCGGCGCGCACCGGCATTCTGCTACGTCGCTATCGTGCCAATGGTGGGACAATCCGTGCCAATGGCAGTGTCGCCCTTGATTATCTGGGCGATCACGATCTGTGGGGGATGCGCCACGAAATCACGGCGGGTATCGACTACGAAAACCGGAATCAGGATCAAGGGGTGTTCTATCAGTCAGCCAATCAGGGTGGCTTTACCCTGGCCAATCCGGTCTATGGGGGGCTCGCACCCGTCGGGCGCCCCAATCCGGCGAACAGCAATCTGCAGCAGAACATCAATTCGGCATCTGGCTATTTCAAGGACAATATCCACCTGACAGGCAGCCTGATTGCAAGCGGCGGCGTGCGCTATCAGTGGTTTGGTTTGCGCTATGGCAGTGGAATTCCCTTCATCCGGACGACCGACGCGTCCTACACAAAGCCGTTGCCATTTGCTGCGCTCGTCTGGCAGCCGTTCAAAAGCGTTTCGTTCTATGGCGATTATTCGCAATCCTTCGGCGCAAATCAGCTCTCCGCCGGCAGCGTGCTGCAGGGAGGCTACAAGCCCACGACGGGTCGGGAATTTGAAGTCGGGGCACGTTATGCGCATGGCGGCCTGACAGCCGATCTCGCCCTCTATCATATCCGCAAGAAAAACGTTCTCCAGACTGCAGGGCAGGATAGTGATGGCAATATCGTGCAGCGTCTTACCGGTCTGGCCGGGTCGAAAGGTCTGGAGGCAAGTGTAACAGGGGCCCTGTCTGCCCATTGGAGCGCCGTGCTCGCCTATGCGTGGACCGACGCCCGGACGTTACGCGATACGTCTGCCACCGAAGGGCGCCAGTTGATTGGCGTGCCGAAAAACAGCGGGAGCCAGTTCCTGACGTGGAATGGCGTCTTGCCGTGGCACGCTGTGTCGATGCGTGCAGGTGGTGGTGTCCATCTTGTGGGAACGCGCTCGGCAGCGCTTGATAACAGCTTCCAGGTGCCCGGTTACGGCACGGTTGATGCTTTTGCATCCTGGACTGTGACGCAACTCTTTGCGCGGCAGATCAGCCTGCAACTCAACGCGGTCAACCTGCTCAACCAGGGTTATATCATCGCTCCGACAGGGTCAGCTTACCGTAATAGCTGGGGGCAGGGGCGCAGCTTCGCTGTCGCGACTTCGATTGCATTCTGAGGGGAAAGCGGTGGCTCAAAGCCACCCGAGGGGGAGGAAATGGTCCTCCCCGTGCAGAGACAGGGCAGATCCGGCGAGACGTGAACGGTCACCAAGGGAGGCCCTTGCGGGCCCGACTGGATTGGTTCGCTTTCCTCTACCGGAATCCGGCACCCGTAACGGCTGGATTCAGCTAAGCTTGAGAGCTACTGCCGAGGTCTTGCCGTTGCGTCCGACTTCGGTCTCATAAGAGAGCGCCTGGCCGTCGTTGAGGGAGGAAAGGTTGGCCTTCTCAACAGCAGAAATGTGCACGAACACATCGTCGCCACCGGCATCCGGCTTGATGAAGCCATAGCCCTTTGTTGAGTTGAACCACTTGACGGTGCCTGTTGCCATAGCAAGGCTCCTTGATAGTATAGCGGCCACGCAGAAGAATTATGCGTGCAAACATGCTCTCGTGGATCTGTTTCGGGCGCCACATGCACCCGCATTTCCGGCCAAAAGCACCCGCGTCTACCCTGTATGGGCGTTCGCTCAGCCCAGTGCAAGCACTGAGCGAGGCTTAACCCTCTTTGCAGACCAGTTTTGCAAGTGTGGCAAACTCGTCGATCGACAGTGTCTCGGCCCGCCTCGTCGCGATGATTCCTGCCTCTTCAAGCAGGGCCTCACCGCCAATGGGACGCAACGAGGCACGAAGCATCTTTCTTCTCTGCCCGAAGGCGAGATGCGTCACATGCTCCATCGCCTTGAACATCGAGGCTGAAGGCTGGATGGGCTTCGGGACGATATCGACCACAGCCGACTCTACCTTGGGCGGGGGCGAGAAGGCACCCGCAGGGACTTTCATGACGACATTGCAGGTTGCGCACCACTGCGCCAGCACACCCAGTCGGCCATAGGCACCGGTATCGGGCGCAGCACAGATACGCTCGGCCACCTCAAGCTGGAACATGAGCGTCATGCGCTCCCAGGACGCTGCCTGACGCAACCACGCGACCAGAAGAGGCGTGCCAACATTATAGGGCAGGTTGGCGACGATCTTGCGTGGTGCGGGGCATAGCGTGGCACAGTCCAGGGACGTGGCATCCGCCTTGATCAGATGCAGCCTGCCTTGCGCGTGGGCGACAAGCTCATCCAGCAGGGGCCAGGCACGCTGATCGATCTCAACCGCATGCACCGCATCGGCTTTCGTATCCAGCAGGGCGCGCGTCAGGCCACCGGGACCGGGGCCGATCTCGACCACCTGCCGTCCAGCCATGTCGCCAGCCAGTGCGGCGATCCGGGCAACGATTCCCGGATCGAGAAGAAAATGCTGACCGAAGGATTTCTTCGCATCCAGACCATGAATCCGGATTGCATCACGCAGGGATGGAAGGGTCATCCCTGGTCCGACACTGGCTTGCCGTGGGGCTTGCCACCCTGTGCCGGACCGCCTTGCCCCGACCCGTGATGGGCAGGCTTGGCGGGGGCCTCATCATCGGCAGCAGCGTCATCGCTTGCCTTGGCCGAAGCGGTCTTGTCGTCCTTGCGCATCTCGATGACGGAGCGACGCTCCAGATCACGCTCGAGCTGACGTGAGGCCTGTTCGACGCGCTCATTCATCAGGCTATCGGCGATTTCGCTCGGGCTCTGCTGGGCGATGTTCTTCTGCCCCTTGGTGCAGACTGTCAGCAGCGCGATACCATCAGAGGAGACAAGCGGGCGGCTCGACTGCCCGACGGGCAGATCGGCCAGTACCTGACGCATTTGCGGGTTCAGGCGCTCAAGGACGAGCTGACCGCCTGGATCGGAAGGATGCTTCTCACCCAGAGAGCGATTGAGCGCCTCCATTGACTCACAGCCATGCACGGATTGTGCGGCGGCCGTGGCTTTCTGAAGGGTCAGCTTCTGCTGATCCGTCGGCGCCTGTGGGTTGAGCGGTGAGGAGAAGGGGAAGAAGGCCTGACGTACCGTGATCATCGTGACGTTCTGATGGCCGATGGTGCGCTTGCCGTTGACCGTGACGATCACGTAGCCGCCCGCCACCTTCACCGGGTTCGAAATGGCCCCGATGGGCATCTGGCGCACGATCTCGACAACCGGCGGGTCGAGACTGTCTTCCTGCACCCAGCCCATTGTTCCGCCGTCAAGCGCGGTCTGGGCCTGCGAAAACTGCGCGGCGACGATAGGGAAAGGCGCCCCGTTGCGCAGCTGCGTGATGATTGTCTTTGTAAATTCCAGCTCGGTTTCCGAATGGCGCGGATCGGCGACCGGAATGAAGATCTCGCTCACATTGTACTGCGCGCGGCCTTCCTCGGCACGAAGGGCCTCCTCACGCTGAGATATCTCACGCGCCGTGATGCGGCCGCGTCCCGAAATCTCTTCGCGAAGCACCTGCATCCAGCCGATCTGCACGCGGATCTGGTCGATCAGGGTGGTGAGCGATACACCATCCTGCGCCAGTCGGTCACGCAGGGCATTCTTGGGCATGCCATTGCGGGATTCGATGTTGTTGATGGCCTGAGCGATCTGCTGCGGCTCGACATTGATGTGACGCTTGAGGATTTCCTGCGTCTTGATGCGCTCATCGACCAGCTGACGAATGATCTGCGGGCGCAGGCGCTGCATCAGGTCGGCGCTGATATTCAGCCCCGTGGAGAGTGCAAAAAGCTTGCCGCGGTTATCGACGTCACGCTCGGTCAGAACCTGACCGTTGATCGTTCCGAGAATGGCATCTTCCGGCGGATTGGCCGCCGGGGCGACGCTGCCATGGCCCGGGCGGGCATGGGTGGCGTGATGTGTGGTCGCTGCCTCTGCTGTCAGAGCAGGCAGGACGAGGCAGGTGGCAAAGCCCATAAGTATCGCACGCAGGGGCCGGGCAGCGCCGGATTGCGGGGCAGCCCGGAGGAAGGGGGCGGTAAGGGTCATTGCGCGTCCGTCAGCCATTGATTCCGAAGGTACCGATCGTCTTGAATGTGAGATTGAACAGCACCGTCGTATTACGCTGCTGGCCACCGATCGAGGTATATTGCTTGATCGCAAGGATGTCCAAGCCGAAGCAGTCATTGGAGTAGCCGATATCGCCACCCAGGCTGACAAACTCCTTGCGCGACAGCGAACGGCGCCCATAGATCGAGGCGTGGTACTGCTTATAGGCCGTCGAGACACCTGCTGTTACTTCATTTGTCTTTGTATAATAGACCTGCGTCGGACCATTCAGTCGATAGTTCGTCGCATAGAAGTAATAGGGCGTGACAGGTTCGTAGATATACCCGGCATTTACATGGAATATGGGCACACCGACACTGACCAGTCCCTCGCCATAATCGAAGCTCTTGCGATAGGGGTCATAGCGGCCGCGAGCCGTCAGATCGAGATAGCGGTTGGGGCTGACGCGCACACGCGCCACGGGTGACGAGAGGTGATGCGACAGGCCAGAATAGGGGATGCGGTTCTGGGTAACGTGCTGCTGGATGCTCTCACCCACGAGAAAATCCACGACATGGCCACGCCACGTCCAGTTGCCATGCACACCGATATTGCCGCGCAGGCCGCCATCCAGACGGTCGGTGCCGGTATAGCGGTTCAGTGCGAACAAGGTGCTGTCCGTGAATTCGTATTGCAGCGAATCTTCATTCGGGATCATGCGCGTGGCACTATTGCCCATATTGGGCGCGGCAATTGCCTGCACGATAGGCTCGAGCACCTGAGAGCCGTGACCATGCGCAAAGCTGCGCATGAAAGGCCAGTTCATCTTCAGCGCGACAGTGGGCAGGACCCAGCCCGTCGTATGTGTCCCGGTATCGGTATAATAGGTTGGCTGCTCTGTCAGATGGCTCGCCTGGTAAACCGTAGCGTCAAGACGTGCTGTCAGTAGCCAAATCTGGCCCAGCACATTGTGGAATGGCCGGTTCCAGTTCATCTGGATCTGCCCGCGCTGATCGCGTGTCCCCTCGGGGCGATAGACGTTGAAGTCGTTCGTGCTGAGCGAGAATGTGCCACCCAGCGGATCTGTCTCACCCTGAAACGCATAGGTAAAGCGCGGCAGAACGAAAGGCAGATTCGAGTTGCGGATAACGCCCTGGTTCAGACCCTGATAGAACTGCCCGTCGAGACGCGTGTAGGAGCCAACGCCAAAGCCGTCGATATAGGCGGTGGATTGCAGGGTCTCGTTGCCGTAGCCTGTGATGCGGTAGTCACGCATGTAGTTGGCTGAAGAGGCAAGGTTGATGTTGGCGCCCGCGCGCCAGTGATCATCGATATCGAAAATGGCATTGCCACGGACATAGCCCTGGATGCCATTATCGTTCGTGCCATCAACCGTATTGCCAAACGTGTTGACGTAGCTGCCTTCCTTATGGGTGCTATAGGCCACGCCGCCCGTGAAGTTGATCTTGCCGAAATTGAGCTGGTTTCGATACTGCCCGCTGATCTGCGGTCCGGTGCGTGTCGAGACAAGCCCCTGGACGGTCAGATCCTGCTGGTCGTCAATCGCCCAGAAATACGGAATGGTGAAATAGGTGCCCAGATAACGGTCATGCGGGTTGATGCCCGGGATCAGGAAGCCGCTTTGACGCTTTACGCTGGGGTCTGTCATCGAAAACAGAGGCAGGTACATGATCGGCAGACCGAACATGTCCAGATAGGCATGACTGAATTCGATGCGTTTGTGTTCGGCATCCTGGGTCGCATTATACGCGCGCAGCTGCCAGAAGGGCGGGCGTGACGGATCCTTGGCGCAGATCTGGCAGGCCGTATAAACGGCCTTGGCCATATCGTTGATCTTGCCGTTGGTCCGCCTCATGCCATTGGCAGCAAGCTTGGCATTGTCTTCCATACGCAGAAAGATGCCGCGTGCAATGCCATCATGCATGCCATTGCTGAGCTCGACATAGTCCGCAAAGCTGGTGCTGCCATCGGGCTCTACCATCGCGACGTGGCCTGTGGCCGTCAGGACGCCAGTATTGCGATCGAACACGATCTTGTCGGCACGCAGCGCGTGCTCGCCCTGCCAGACCTGCACATTGCCTGTCCAGGTTGCCACACCGCTGCGGGTGTAGCTCTCGTTATCAGCCAGATAGGTGACAGGGTCGGACTGTGAAGAAGGCTTGCCTACGGCAACTTTCGGCCCGGTCTGGCGCTGCATGGTTGCATCCGCCTCCGGAATGGCACCGAATGTCGCCGTGCCCGCCAGCATGGAGGCAGCAAGCCATGACCTGCGCCTGTGATGCGCAACGCGCCGTTTCGACATCAACCATCCTCCAGATGCAGAAGCAAGGCTACCGCCAAGCAGAGACCCGCGCCAGTCGGTGCCCATGCCGCCATAACAGGCGGCAACGCACCGGATTCACCAAATTGCGCCGCCACCTTCGAGATGGTGAAAAGCGCGAAGCCCGCCGCGATTCCCGAGCCCAGCATCCGGGCCACGCCGCCGCGCCGGGTAGGACGCATCGAGAAGCCGGCAGAGACGAGCGCCATTGTACCGCACAGGATCGGAAGAGCTAACAGAGTCTGGAAGTGCAGTCGATGCCGGATGGAGGAAAAACCGGACCGCTCGAGGAGATGGATGAAACCCGGCAGCGTCCAGACGGACAATGTATCGGGCGACGCAAAGCTCTGCTCGACGCGACGCAGCGAGAGATTGGTCGGCAGAAGATAATCGCCGATATGGATCGGCAAGTGGTTCGGCCTGACTGTCGCGGCATTTTCCAGCTTCCACGCACCTTCCACCAGTTCGCCGCGAGGGGCCTCGATACGGATGACAAGCTGATCGCGCGCGTCGAGGCGGAAGATGCTGATGTCGTTGATCTGCAATTTGCGGTCCCGCAGAAAGACGTGACGCGCGTGCAGGATAGCAACACCCTGTCCGCCCTGCTCATCATCGAGCTGGCGCAGCCATAACGCACCGCCATTAAGGGAGAGTGGCCCCCCCCCGGTCTTCAGATAGGCCTCGTCCAGCAACTCCGCCTTGCGGAACATGGAGGAGGAAAGCGGTGAGAGCGCCATCGTCCCGAAAGCGCCCATCAGAATGGCACAGGCCAGGGGCGCCGCCAGAAACTGCCAGGCCGAAATGCCCGCTGCACGGGCAACAATCAGCTCGGACGAGCGCGTCAGGCGCCAGAAGCACACGATACCGCCCAGCAGGATACCGAACGGCATGATCATGATCATGAAATACGGCACATGCAGCCCGGCAATTTCCGTCACAAGGCTGGTTGGAACGTCGGGCTTGGTGGCGACACGTCGAAGCAGATCGATGAAGTCGAACAGCGAGACGAGCCCTGTCAATGCCGCGATCATTGCCAGCGAGAACAGCGTGAAAATGCGCGAGATATAGACCGAGAGCGTGACCGACACCCCGGCCGAGGTGCCGCGGAACAGGGCCAGGGTATTACGCGCCATGAGATGTTTTCCGGCCGGAATTCAGCCCTCTGGGCAGGAAGAGCCATACCGCGCAGCCAATGGCAGGCAGTATCGCTACGCCCCAGAGAAGGGAGACAAGACCGAGATTTCGGCCTGCCAGATTTTGCAGCATGAGGGACATGGCCATCAGCCCCACAACGGAGAGAATGGCGGCCAACGGGCGTTTGATGTTGCCGTGGCGCGAGAAGGCACCGCTCAGCACGGCAACGAGCGCGATCATGCTGAAAGACAGGGTGGTGAGGGGGGAAGTCAGACGCCTCCACCCTTCCACCGCGAACTTGCCCCAGTCACGTTGCGAGACAAAGCGCGGGTCAGGGTGGAAGAGCTCGGGGAGAGACATTTCGGAAGCGTCGCGCACTTCGGTATCGGCCTGTTTGCTGCTGGAAAGATCGATCGAATTGCGCGTGAATGTCAGGACGTTGAGCCGCCCGGTATGATGATCGATCTCCTGGCGGGAGCCGTTGAAGAGCACCACGCGTGGCTGGTTATCGACCACCACCATCGTTCCACGTTCAGCAATGATCGTTGCGCGCGCTTCAGGCTGACGGTCATCCTCCACAAACACACCGTGCATTTCCCCGTCACGGTCGCGCGTGCGCACATAGACGGTCATGTCTTTCGAGAGCTGAGCAAACACACCGTCCTGAAGCAGGAAGGCGGCCATACGATTGCGGATCTCGAATTCGTAGCGCCTGAACGCGTGGTAGGAGACCGGTACAAGCCACAGGTTGAGAATGTACCCAATTACGGTCGTGATCAGGGCGCAGGCCATGGCTGGCCGCGCCAGCTGGAACGGCGAAAGCCCCGCTGCCTGCATGACCGTCAGTTCACGATCGCCCGACATGCGCTGATAACCGAACAGGACAACCAGAAAAGTCGTGATTGGCAGGATGACCGCAAGGAAGGAGGGGATCATCAGGGAGGTGAGCTGAATGAACACGCGCAGCGAGAGGCCACGATCCACGACGAGTGATACGAAGCGCAACGACTGCATGAGCCAGATGAGCGCGATCGCACCACTGGTAATGCCCACCAGCCCAAGGAAAAGCTGACGCAGGATATAGCGTTCTCGCAGCAGCAGGGGAGAGCGTTGTTTGGAGCGTGAAGCCGAAGCAGACATGAGTATTGCCCTTAGCGTTTCGCCGGACGTGCCGAAAGCTGCATCTTGTTACGAAGTTTCCGTCTCAGCGCGGATCACGCAACCAGCGATCGCCGGTGTGGCGGCTATGCGCCACAAAGAACCCGGCCAGCAGACCAGCCACGGCAAAAGCGAATGTCCAGCCCGAAGGGCGTATCAGCAGGAGTGACAGGGCTGGAGCCGCGATAAGTCCGATCAGAGTGCTGACAACCGTCTCACGACGGGTGGGGCCGAAATGACGCTGCGCATGGCAGTTAGGGCATTCCTCATCCGTACGCTGCATCTTGCCGCGGCAAACCGGGCACAGAACAACCGTTTCCTGCGCCGGTGGTCGGGGGACAGGAAGATAATTGCCGGTGATGACCGATCTTTGTCGGGGCAGGGGGGAGAGACGCGCCATGAAATGCACATGCCGTGAAGCATGGGGGCAGTGCAATATGAAAATCAGGCAAGGCGACACGCTGTTGCCGAGGCAAGGCCGCTTTTATTCGCAGTGCTCCGGATTGATTGGCTGCCCCGACAAGCTGCACGCTTTTGCGGCTCTCTCGCGTTGCGTCCTGTGACAGGCGTCTGATCGCCCTTGGTTATGCGAGGATCCGGGGAGGGCCCTGAGCGTGCTGGCCGCCACGGGTTCTGGTCAGGAATGTGGAATGGGAGGGACGACCTGCCCTTGGCCGCAGGTCTTGGCAAGGTGTACGATCCCCGTCTAGATCTTCCCGACAAGCTCCTTCGATGAGAGTCAGAGCCCCGATGGCTGCATCTGAATGCAGGAGGTGAATTGTGCCCAGATGGCGTACCGCACTCGCCGGGGCTTTCATTCCTCTCGCTGCCCTGACCGCCATTGTGGGCCTTTTTCTTGTACGGTCTGCCGCTCCCAAGCCCGTGCAGCTGCCGTCAGATGCCTATATCTGGCAGCGTCAATGGCGGGATGAACTGCTACGCTCCATCACGCAGGCTGCGCCCTCTATCCAGACCTGGCACATTCTAGCCGCCGAGTTCGATCAGGCCGGCCAGTGGCATGATACGGCGTTGCTCAGCTCAAGACAGGTTCTGGCATCGCATCGTGTGATCGCCGTGTTCCGCCTCAGCGGTCGGATAGAAGCGCTCGATCCTGTGCAAACAGGCCAGCATATCGAGCAGGTGCTCGCCCGATGGCAGACGCTCGGCCTTACGCCGGAGGGGATTGAGATCGATCATGACTGCCCCACTGCGCGGCTTGGTGATTATGCGACATGGCTCGATGCACTTCATCGCAGATTGTCGGGGCGCTACCGTCTGACGATTACAGCCTTGCCAAGCTGGATCGGCGCCCCGGCGCTCGGTTCGGTTCTGTCCCATGTCGAGAGCGTCGTCCTGCAGCTTCACGCCGTCAGCAATCCGGCGGGCGGCCTGTTCAGAGCCCATGAGGCCCAGCGCGACGCTGCCGGCTTCGGCAGGATTTCACCCGTTCCTTGGCAGATTGCGCTGCCAAGCTACGGTACCAAAATCATATGGGGGGAGGCGGGCCAGCCGGTCGCGGTTGAAAGCGAGATGGCACGCGGCATTGCCAGAGGGGCGGGGCAGGAACTGACCGTAGCTCCGGAGGAGGTCGCGCAGTTCATGGAGCGTATCGAGCACGCGCCGCCCGCGGGTCTTGCGGGATGGATCTGGTTCCGCCTGCCGGTTGCCGGTGACCGACGCGCCTGGAGCCTGCCTGCGTGGCTGACGCTGGTCAGGCACGAGCCATTGCGCAGGGCACTCTCGCTCGGCCTGAACCCGCAGGGTGCAGCTTTGTATCATATCGTGTTGAGAAATGACGGCACGATTGACGCCACGCTGCCGCTCATTATCCATGCTGACAAGGGCTGCGCCGGTATGGGGGCGCAGGGGCCTTATCGTCTCGATTACGACCAGGCTGGCCCGGTTCTTGTCAGAACGGGTGAGGCGCTGCTGCCGGTCGGACAGGAAATTGTTGCGGGCTGGCTGACCTGCCAGAAAAAGAAAGATCAGATCAATGTCTCAGCGCAGGACGTTACCCCACGCTTCTGAAGGCCATGCACCCCGCCAAAAGCGGCTGACAGCAAGGCAGGGGGCCTTGCTTGGCGTGCTGGTTCTGGTGCCTGCAAGCCTTGCCGGCGTCATGGCCTGCGGTCCGTTCTTTCCCGAGCCGTTGCTGAATGACCGTACACACACGCTTGAGAAGCTGCCTTCTTTTTCGTTTTCTTATGCAATCAGACATCTTTATCCCGGACAGAAGGTAACACCGGAGCCGTCGCCAGGGTCAGAGGCTGCATCGCGCCCCCGGATGAGGATAACCCAGCCGAAGCCCGGGCGCGTGATCTCTACCAGAGCGGCGCGCAGGCCTATCGCGACCCCAATAGCGCCGATCACGGGATCGACGCATTCAAGGCGGTTCTTGCGATTCCGGACGCCAGCAACGCGCATGAGAAAGTTGCGGCAGCCTTCATGTTGGGCAAGGCGTATAGTGCTTCGGCTTTTGCGTCAGCCAACGATCCGGAGCATGACCTGACCGAAGCCGCCCGGGCCTTTGCCCTGACGCGCTCGTTGGTCGATGCGGGCGCATACGACCCTGACGCCCTGGCCAAGGCCTCATGGGGTGAAGAGGCGAAGCTCTATCTGCGCGGCGCCAATGGTCTGTGTGGCTGGCACGAAATGGAGACGCACGCCCCGTGCACGACCAGCCTGAGGAAGGATCTGATTGGCAAAGCGCTCCTTCTTTATGTGCATCAGGTTGAATCCGGATCCTACGCCGGTGAGGACTCCTTGCGTTACGTTCTTGGCTGGATCGCGCAATATCCTGATCTGGTGAGAGCACTCGCCGCTGATCCGCTGTCGCGCAAAATGCTCAGCGCCTATGCCCTGTCTTTCGATTATGACGATGACCTCGCCCATTCATCCCTGAAAAATCTTGCGATTGCCGTGCATGAGCAGGGCGTCAAACCGGATGACGGAACCGATCTGCTGGCGGCTGCGGCCTATCGTCAGGGTCAGTTCGATCTGGCGCGGGATTTCGCGGGACAGAATCCGTCCCCTCTGGCTGCCTGGGTGCGGGCCAAGCTGGCTGTCCGTGCCAATGACACAAAAGCCGCAGCGCTTGCCTATGCCGAGGCGACCAAAGGGTTCCCAACACTGTCGCCTGCGCAAGACCCTGCCATTGCAGTGCGTATGCAGGGCGAGCAGGGTGTGCTGGCATTGTCGCGCGGCGAATATGTTCAAGCGTTAGTCTGGCTTTATAGAGCTGCGCAGCAGGCTGGACCGGCCAGCGATGTGGAGGTCGATGCCGCCTATGTCGCTGAGCGCGTGCTGAGCGCCGATGAACTCATGCAGTTTGTGGATGCCAACGTGCCCCCAACGCTGCCCGAGGCATCTGGCGCCCGATCATCCGGAGAACAGAATGGCCAGGCAGAGTCGGTGGATGTGCGGCCCGTTGACCCAATGCCAGATATGATACGGTCACTACTCGTGCGTCGCCTGATCCGCGAAAACCGATTTGCTGAGGCTCTGACCTATACGGATCACTTCCGTGCCAAGAGTGGCGATTATGAGAGCGAACGCGGTCAGCCACGCGATCTGGCAAAACTGACTTATGAACAACTGATCAAAACCTATGCACAGGCGCTTTCGGATGCAAAATCACGCTGGACCAGAACGGGGCGGGCTGAAGCCTGGTTTCTGGCGGCACGGATCGTGAGGCTCTATGGCATGGAGCTGATGGGCACGGAGATCAGGCCGGATTATTATATCTGGGGCGGGACTTATGGCTGGGGTGCCGACATCGATCCTCGCTCGGTGCAAGGTCCAGTAGCCCAGCAGCCGCCTGCCTCAAGAACCTTCGTAACGGCGCAGGAAATCGCCCGGTTCGACAGCAGCGCAGTCAAGCCTGATGTGCGCTATCATTATCGCTGGCTTGCCGTCAGCTATGCATCCCGTGCGGCTGATCTCCTGCCCCCGCGCTCGCAGGCTTTCGCGGCTGTACTCTGTCAGGCAGCTGGGTGGCAGACCGACCAGACCCAAGCGCTCTACCGGCGTTATGTGCGCGAAGGAGCTGTTGTCGATTTTGCCCCGAAATTCGGCAATAGCTGCACAGTCAGGCCCGCTTTTGAGCAGACCCGTTTTTACGGGCTCCGCAAGACGTGGCAGCGCGTTCGAGCGGCGATCGCGCGTCGGGTCTGAGGGGCGTTGCGTTCGCGCAGGAAGTGTGGCGACAGGCTTGGGCTGATTTCAGGGGGTGTTCTCGTGTTCGCCTGTCGCGATGCGGGCCTCGACCGCCATACGCCACGGGGCATCTGCCGGGGCTTCATCCACAGCGCGTCGATACAGGGCGAGACTATCGGGTGAGATGTGACCGTCACGACGGGTCTGAAGCTCTGCCACCTGCACGGCCAGATCGGGGATGAAGCGTACAGCCAGAACACGACGATACAGGCCGATAGCCTCATCGGGGCGATTCATGGCCTCATCCACCTGTCCCAGCAGCAGGGCCGATCGGATGAAATCCGGGTCCTGAGGCGAGAGCGTTGCCACCTGCCGGGCCAGCTTGCCGAAAAGCGCCTGCAGTTCCGGCGAGACAGTACGCGTGCGGTCCTGATGCGGCTGGGGTGGGAGTGACGGATGACCGTTCACCAGATAAAGCGCGAAACCAGCGATGGGGAGCACGGGTAGCCAGAGCACAGATTTCCAGAGCCGCATACCTTGTGAAACCTGGGCCCGATGGCCCTCGCGATTATCAGGATCCACACGTGCTGCTGGCAGGGCGCGGGCTGTGAGTCCGTCATCGGGCAGCGCGTCGGCGGCGAGAATGCGACGCTGTATCTCCAGCCGTGCCTTGCCCGCCTCAGTGGGGTCGATCAGCCCGGAGGCCATATCCCGATCGAGTTCGCGTAACTGCTCGCGATATAGCGCGAGGGCTGACAGGCGTGGCCCGACGGGTGGGATCTGGCGCTTCGACTGGAGGAATATCAGCCAAAGCAGCGGCGAGAGGGCCAGAAGCGTGACAAGCAGGAAACCGGTCCAGCTCATGACTTGCTCTCCTCACGCAGCAGACTGGCCAGACGCGTGGCTTCGGCTTCAGTCAGGGGAGGTTCTTCCTGCTTGCGGCGCATCATCACAAGGGCCGAGCCAATACCGACGGCAACCGCCAGAGCCGGCATGGTCCAGAGCAGCAACGTGGCCATCGAGAATTGCGGCTTCAGCCGGATGAACTCGCCATAGCGATGGGTCATCCATGCCATGATCTGGGCGTCGCTCTCTCCTTTTGCCACATGCTCGCGCACGACATGGCGCAAATCGCGCGCCAGCCCTGCGCTGCTATCCTCGATGGATTCGTTCTGGCACACCAGACAGCGCAATTGGGCCCCTATGGCAGCCGCCCGCTTTTCCTGTGCGGGGTCGTTCAGCATCTCGGACGGATCGTCCAGCGCCAAAGCCCGACCGGATATCAGGGGTGTGAGGGCTAGCAGCGCTGTCAGCAGAATAACACCAAGCCATGCCGGAGCGAGAGAACGTAAGCCCAATCCTGACGGGCTCATGGTGACCTGCCACCACCTGTAGATGGGGCAGACGCCTGCGTGGCGAGAGGCAGGATCGTGTGATGAAACAGGGCGTCATCAAGCGCGGCCGCGCCATGCCATGCAATATGCCCACCCGGCATGACAAGAAAACTCTCAGGCACGCCGGTTACGCCCCAGTCGATGGCGGTCATACCGCTTTCATCCAGTCCCGTGCGTGCATAAGGCGAGCCATCGCGCTCGATGAAACGATGGGCGTCCTGTGGCTTGTCCTTATAGGCAATACCCCAAAGAGCAATGTCGCGGCTGATCACCCGCAGGGCGGCCATCTCTGCGACGCAGGGGATACACCAGGAGGCGAAGAAATTAACAAGCACAGGCACAGGGCTGGCTCTAAGCTCAGCGGTTGAGAAACCGTCACTTTGCCCGGTGAGACCGGGCAGCGAGAAATCCGGAATTGTCTCGCTCGCCTGATCGTTACGGATGGCATGAGGGTCGAAGGAACCGTCCTGCATCGCTGCCAGCATCTTCCAGCATCCCAGCCCCGCAAGCGTCGCCCCGGCTACGGGAAGCGCCATGAACATCTGGCGTCTTGTCAGGCGTGTCATGGGCGTATCTCCTTCGCGACCGGCAAGGTAGAAGCTGTGCGGCCTCTACTGGGCGCACCGAGGCGATGGCGTCGATCCGACAGCGAAAGCGCCCCCCCGAGAGCCATGATCACACCGCCAAGCCAGATCCAGGGGGCAAGCGGATTATTGTGAAGGCGCAGCACATAGCGGGTCTGCGCGCCTGTACCATGAGCCTCACCTAGTGCAGCATAGAGGTCACGCAGCAAGTTGGTTCTTATGGCGACATCGGTCGTCACCTGATGCTGGCTTGTGAAATCACGACGCGACGGGTGCAGATGGGCAACAACATGCCCGCCGCGCACGACGGTCAGGTCGGCCACGAGCGCGCGGTAATTCGGGCCGTCCTCCTGTCTGGCGCCATCGAGCCGCCAGACCAGCGCACCCTGCTGGATCGTCTCCCCCACGCCGAGTTCCACCACAGAATGGCTCGCCTGTGACATGCCAGTGAGACCCAGCACCGTCACACCCACGCCGATATGGGCCAGAGCCCCGCCCCATACGGCGCGGGGGAGTCCTGCCACGCGCTGGTGCATGGTCCGGGGTATCGCACTCCACCGGGTTGTGGTGACGCCAAGACGGACGGCCAGATCGGAAAGACTGGCCGCAATGACCCAGAGCCCTGCCGCCGCACAGAGCGCAGGCAGAAGGCCGTCGAGCAGAATGAGCGCGGTTGCAAGCCCAACCACAGCAAAACAGGCCGCCGGATAAAGGCGCCCCAGCACCGGCGAGAGGCGTGCACGCTTCCAGGGCAGCAGAGGACCGATACCCATTGCAAGCAGGAGGGGCAGTGCCAGCGGAATGGTCGTGGCATCGAAAAACGGCTTGCCGACCGAGAGGGTACGCCCCGTCAGGATCTGCATGAAGGGGGGGTACATGGTGCCAGTCACCACCACCGCGCACAGGGCGCAAAGCAGGATGTTATTGAGCACAAGCCCGCCTTCGCGTGAAAACGGTGCAAAGATGCCCCCCGAGGTGAGCGAGGGGGCTCGCCAGGCGAAGAGCACAAGCGACCCGCCTATGACGAGCGCAAGCAGACCCAGAATGAAAATGCCGCGGGCAGGGTCATTGGCGAAGGCATGCACCGAATTGAGAATACCCGAGCGTACAAGAAATGTGCCTGAAAGCGAGAACGAGAAGCTCGCAATGGCCAGCAGAACGGTCCAGATACGCAGGGCATCGCGTTTTTCAACCACGATGGCCGAATGAACGAGGGCCGTTCCGGTCAGCCAGGGTATGAGCGAAGCGTTTTCCACCGGGTCCCAGAACCAGTAGCCGCCCCAGCCCAGCACATAATAGGACCACCATGAGCCCATCGCGATGCCGCATGTGAGAAACGCCCAGGCCGCCACGGCCCAGGGACGGACCCAGCGGCCCCAGGCCGCATCCACGCGCCCCTCGATCAGGGCAGCGACAGCAAAGGCGAACGGCACGGCAAACCCGACATAGCCAGTGTAGAGAATGGGCGGGTGGAAGGCGAGGCCGGGGTCCTGCAGAAGCGGGTTCATGCCCTGCCCGTCATCGGGTGCTGGCCAGATGCGTTCGAACGGGTCGGAAGTGAGCAGACAGAAAAGCTGGAACCCGGTCGATACGCCACCCAGAATGGCCAGCACGCGGGCCTTAAGCACAAGCGGCAGGTTGCGGCCAAACAGGGCCACGGCGCCTCCGCACAGGGCAAGGATAAGCGCCCAGAGCAGAACCGACCCCTCGTGATTACCCCACACGCCCGTGATCTTGTAGAGCAACGGCTTGCTCAGGGCAGAATTCGCGGCCACGTTCTGAACCGAGAAATCATCGCTTACCGCGCAGGCAATCAGGCTTGCGAAGGAAAAGCCCAAAGCCAGAAGCTGGGCTACAGCCAGCGCCGGGGCCAGATCGAGCAGCGCAAATCTGGCGCGTGCGGCCCCCCAGAGCGGCAGGATGAACTGGGCCAGTGCGATCACGCAGGCCAGAGCCAGTGCATAATGGCCTTGTTCGGCCCCCAGGACAGAAATCATGCGACAGGCATCATGGCGTTGTGTGACCCTTGGCATCGTCACGGATCATGCTCGTCCAGCTTTCGGAACTGGGTGGTTTGCCAAAGCGCGGGTCCCATTTGCCGCTGCGTTGCAGGGCTTCGGCCACCTCTTTCGGCATATAGGTCTCGTCATGCTTGGCCAGAACTTCAGAGGCAGCAAAGGGCGCGCCGACATGATAGCTGCCAAGGGCGACCACACTTTGCCCTTCCCGGAACAGATCCGGCAGGATGCCCTCGAAACGCACCTCGACGGCGGCTTGCCCATCCGTGACCCTGAAGAAATTGACCGGTGTCTTGCCGTCCGTTTCGCGTCGGAGCGACCCCGCCACGACCATGCCGCCAAGGCGAATCACCCGGTCAGGCGCGGGTGGCTTTTGCACAAGCTGTGAGGGCGCCATGAAGAAGACAATACTGGAGGAAAACGCATTCAGTACCAGCGCCGTCGTAATGGTGAAGCAGGCGAGGCAACTTAGCACAAGCCATAAACGCCGGGATTTGCGGGTCATGCGACGCTTCGGGCGCGTCTGAAAGAGCGCATCGCTCATGAGGTCGCCTCCTGATCGGGGAGCGATCCGGTACCGCGGCGTCCGATGCTGCGGTGTCTGGCTCCCTGCCGCTGTTCGAGCAGCATGAGGCGGGCTCTGGCGCGGCGCAGCCGCATCACGAGAGGCAGGGTAAAGGCACCGATCATCACAAGCGTCGCGGCATAGGAGGCAACGATATAGGGCAGATGGGTCACGCGGCCGGTCCCTCCTGCATGAGCGACCGGGTCATGATCTGTCGGGCCCGGGCTTCGAGAATGGCGGCCTTGAGGCGGCCTGTCACAAGGGCGGCGAAGCCGAAGGCAAAGCCGGCCATGCAGCATGAAAGCGGCAGCAGCATGGAGGGCGGCATGGCAGGGGCATGGGTCAGCGTGATGCTGTCGGGCTGGTGCAGGGTATTCCACCAGTTGACGCTGAACTTGATGATGGGCAGATCAATGACACCGGCGATAGCCAGAACAGCCGCGGCACGATAACCGCGCTGCGGATCGTCGAAGGCCTGAATCAGCGCGATATGACCGAGATACAGAAAAAACAGCACGAGAACCGATGTCAGCCGTGCATCCCACACCCACCACGTCCCCCACATGGGCTTGCCCCAGAGCGAACCGGTGATCAGGCACAGTGCGGTAATGGCAGCGCCTAATGGCCCGATCTCGACGGCGGCAAGGTCGGCCAGAGGATGCTTCCAGACGAGGGACAGAACCCCGCATATGGCAAGAGCGGCATAGCCACCCGAGGCCAGTATCGCCATGGGAACATGGATATACATGATCCGTACGGCATCCCCCTGCTGCCAGTCTGCTGGCGACCAGATCAGCGCCCAGACCAGACCGACGCCAAGCGTCAGGCATGACAGAAGGGCCAGGAGCGGCAACAGCCATTGCGCCAGCTTCAGGAAGCGCCCCGGATTGGCGTAACGATGCAGGAACGTTCCCTGTACGGGCCGTTCCACGCTTTTGCCTCCCTTGGTATCTTGCGCAGTTCCTGTCACTTCGTGCTTCTCTCCCCCTCGATTGCGGTCATGATATAGCCCGCTTCAGCCACCATCCAATGCAGGTTTTGACGGAAAGCCGTCCTGATACGGGATTCATGGCGGGGGAGGGAGGCCATAAGGTGCAGTTTCTTCCGATAACCCGAACAGGTCAGGCCGATAAGAGAGGGACGATAATGCAGTACTGGTTGATCAAATCCGAACCCGAGGCCTTCTCATGGCAGCAGCAAGTGCGCAACGACATCGAGCCCTGGACCGGTGTGCGCAATTACCAGGCGCGTAACAATCTCGCCGCCATGCGTTGTGGCGATCTGGCATTTTTCTATCATTCAGTCTCGGACAAGGAGATCGTGGGTGTGGTCCGGGTTGTCCGTGAATCCTATCCCGATCCGAGCGCCGAGGGCGGTAAATGGGTCTGCGTGGACGTGCAGGCCTGTGGGGCCTTTGAAAATCCGGTTTCTCTCGCGACCATCAAGGCTGATCCGGCCCTGGCTGACATGGCGCTTTTGCGTCAGTCACGTCTCTCGGTAGCGCCTGTCACCGAAGGTGAATGGCACCATCTTTGCCATATGGGAGGGTGGAACAAGCCCAAGGGCTGAGCCTGCGGCAACGGGCTCAAACGGCCGGCCCACCTTCGAGGACGCCGCGCAAAAGGGCGGCAAGTCTGGCCGGGTCGTCTTCTCGCAGCGAGGCAAAGCCCATGATGAGCCCCTCCAGCGGTGTTCGCTGGCAAAGGGCTGACAGACGCCCCATGCGATACCCCGCTGCACTGAGCGCTGTCAGGCAGGCTGTCTCGAAACCTGCATGTTCAAGGATCGCGCCGATTTGCACCCCGCCATGCGGCGGCGTGACATGCAGCCCTTCCACGGTTGAAAGAGCGTGGTAAAGGGCCATGCCCCGCTGCTGGTAAAGACGCGCGATACGGCGCAGATGCGCCCGGTATTGCCCTGTTTCCATCAGGGCCGCGAGGGCAAGCTGGGCGTGCAGATTGGCGGCGAGGCCCATTGTGCGGTGTGCCGCCCGCAAGGGTGCAACCAGTGGCTCGGGCACAGCCATCCAGCCTAGCCTTAATCCCGGCAGCAAGGCTTTCGAGGCGGAGCCAAGATAGAGCCATTCACACCCCGTGCCATGCGCGGCGAGCGCGGCAATTTCGCGACCATGCCACAGGAATTCGCTGTCATAATCGTCCTCGAGTATCAGCGCATTCTGGGCTCTGGCGCGATCAAGAAGGGCGAGACGTCTGTCCAGCCCCATGCGACCGCCCAGAGGGAACTGGTTCGATGGCGTGATATAGACGAGACGCGCTTCGTGGGGCAGCTGGCTGACCTGCATCCCGTGATCATCCACCGGAACGGGGACAATGTGTGCGCCTGATGCCATGAAGCTCGCACGGGCGCCCAGATAGCCGGGATCCTCTACGGCAACCACATCACCGGGGTCGGTCATGACCTGCGCAATGAGCGTGAGCGATGCCTGCGTGCCTGGCGTGATGATGATCTGCCCGGGGCTGACACGCAGCCCGCGATCGCTCGCAAGGCGGGTGCTGATTGCCTCACGCAGGGCATGAGCCCCGTGATACCCGCCATAGGCGGCTTCATCACCGTGATTCTGGCGCGCAACACGACGCAACGTCTGGGCCCACAGATCGGCGGGAAACTGTGCCTCGTCCGGGACACCGGGGGATAAGCGACCTGTATCGCGTTGATAGCTTGCTGCTCGCGGGTCTTGGGCAAGAATCCTGCCTCTGTCCGACAGGGCGGTCGTGCCCCCCGTAACTGTGCGGGGTGAGGGCAGGCTCATGCAATGCACAACCGGGCGTCGTCCGGCCCGCATATCGAGAATACCTTCCGCCCGAAGCAGGTCATAGGCCGTGGCGACCGAACTGCGCGACAGGCCGAGCATGGCGGCGGCCTGTCGCGTCGAGGGCAAGGCTTCGCCATGCGCCAGTTTGCCCGATTTTATGGCGCGACCCAGAGCAGCGAAGAGCTGGACCGGCAAGGGGGCAGATGTGTGTGGATCGACGCTGAACAGGGCGGGCAGGTAAACTGGCATGGCGAAAAACCATAAAACCGGCTCTCGGATCAGTCCAGTTCCTGCGCTAACGCCTTTACGAACGGTGCCGGATCAGGGGCCGCATGCCGAGCAAGGAGAAAAGAGCCATGATTCCCGATTATGCCAAGGCAAGGCAGGCACGGCGCGCGCATTATGATGAAGCCACCATCCACGCCATTCTCGATACGGGATTGGTCGGGCATGTCGGGTTTGTGGTTGATGAGCGTCCAATGGTCATACCGATGGCCTATGCCCGTATCGGCAGCACGCTCTATCTGCATGGCGCTTCCAAGACACGGATCATGGCGCTGGATGGCCAGAAGCTCTGCCTGACCGTGACCCAGCTGACGGGGATCGTCGTGGCCCGCTCTTCATTTCACCACTCGGTCAATTACCGCAGTGCGGTTGTGCATGGCACTGCGAGGAAGGTTCTCGCGGAGGAGCATCAGCTGGCGCTCGATGCCATAACCGATCATCTTCTGCCGGGCCGTTCGGGTGAGGTGCGGGCCATGACGGCGCAGGAACGCAAGGCTACAGGCGTCCTTGCCCTCGACATCGAGGCAGCCAGTGCAAAGATCAGAACAGGCGGCCCGGTCGAGGATGATGCCGATCTGCCCTCCACGCAGTGGGGCGGCGTGGTGCCGGTTGTGACCGCTCTCGGGACAGGTGTGCAGGACGGCCATACCCCGGAAGGCACGCTGCCTCCCGCGTCGCTGCGCAAGGCACAGGCAAAATTTCTGGCCTGATCAAGCAGTGAACCCTGTCGTGGACGCGTCTTTGGAAAACAAGGTTCTTGGGGTTCTTTGACTCTGATGCGTCCCGATGGCCGAGGAAGCCTGAGTGTCTGACGATTTCAAGTGTTGGGCAGGCAGTATGGAGGCTGGTTGGTGCCGCGTAACCCGTGCTTAGCGCAATCACGAGTTGCGCTGGCCGAGGGAGAGACCGGCCGTAGGCTTCGCAGCATCACGCATCAAACCTCTGTCGCGCAATCCGAGCCGGGTACGAGGCTTGGAGTTTTACTGCTCCACAGCGATCCGTGGTGGGACACGCAGCCTCGCGGGTGAGCCTTTTCTCTCAGCCACCATTGGCTGGCTTGCCCCAAGCTGCCTGACCACATGGCAAGGCATCGGCAGGCGTGATCGGTGCGCGCAGCGACGCATCACCGGGAAGGAATGGAAAATCCCGGTGAAGGGCTCTCGCAAGCCTGACCACCCATATCCAGTGCAGCAAGGAAAAGGCGAAAGCCGGGCTGTCTAATGACGTTGTCAGTCATCTACCCGTGCACCGGCCGCCTCGGTGTTACGACGCCAGTATCCGGCTGCCCTGATCCGGTTGCGTGGGATGGCTTCCTCATTCACCAGATGGTCGCGCAGGGCACGCACGGTATCGATCTCGGCCGCGATCCAGACATTGAGCGTCTCTGTGGCAGGCAGAACGACCAGGCGCAGAAGATCGGCGAGGCTTTGGCCAGCGGCCCTGTCACAGCGGAAGAGATCGACCCAGGCGCGGCTCGTCAGCGGGTAGGTCTTGTCGCTTTCCTGCGTATCGAGCACCACAACGGCGCTGTGTTCGGGTGACAACTCTTCCAGCGTACGGGCGATGGCGGGCAGGCCCGTGTCATCGGCGATCAGCAGATGCGAGGTGAGGCGCTCATGCGGAATATTCGAGGCCTTGGGGCCGCCCATCCCAAGACGCTGCCCCGGTTTGGCCTAAGCAGCCCATTGGGTGGCCGGCCCTGAGTCGTGCAGAACGAAATCGATGGTGAGTTCGCCGTTTTCCTCGTCAAAGCGCCGCGGGGTATAGTCGCGGGCAATGATACGCGGATCACGCGGTGCCGTGCGGTCGGCATCCATGTCAGGCAGGACAGGATGGGTCTCGCCGGGCTGGGGGAAGAACAGCTTCACATGATCATCGGTCCCGGCGGTGACGAAATCATGCAGGTCGGGGCCCGTAAAGACGACGCGCTGCATGGTGTCGGATAGCGGGATGATTCGTGCCACCTCGATCTGCCTCAGGCGAAGCGGATGGCGGATCTTGGTGGGGGGCAGAGGGGGTAAATTGCTGGTCATGACGATTCCTTGCCCATGATTTCAGCGGCAGCGCGCATCAGGATGGCAGCGATCCGTCTGGCTTCGACAGGGCTGCACCCACGATGCTTGTAGAGCGCTGCCTTGAGGTGATGACGCGCCTTGTGCAGCCCGTCTGCGGCCTCGGGATCGACATCATGCAGCCCGGCAAATGCTTCGCGAACTTCGCTCATGCGGCTGCCAATGCGTGTCAGGATTTCAAGAATACGATCGGCTTCTGCACGGTTTTCCGTAAGGTGAGCCTGCCCCTGATCTGTCAGGGTGTAGAGTTTGCGGGTTCCTTCCTGCGTGACCTCAGCCTGGCCGATCTCTTCCAGATAGGTCATGGCAGGGTACACCATGCCGGGGCTCGGCTTGTAGAAACCGTTTGTCCGCGCCTCGAGGCGGCGGATGATTTCGTAACCGTGAGCCGGACTTTCGGCCAGCAGGGCGAGAATGACCAGTTGCAGTTCCTCGGCGCTCAGCTTGCGACCGCCGGGAATGTCACCGCCCCGGCGGCGGCCGAAGCGGCCCCCGAAACCCCCGCCCATGCCACCGCCGAAGCGATGATCAGAGCCGTGACCGAAACCGTCATGGCGATTGAGGGCATGACGTAGATGATGGCGAAAAAACATTTGTATCCTCCGTTATATCTTTAGAATGTTCTATCTTAAGATATAACGCAAGAACTTTCGTAAGACTGATTCGCCCTGTGCTTGGAGGGAAAAAGAACGAGGCGTGTCGTTATGCTTGCGATCGGATTGCCGGATGCAACGGGGGGAAGAGCGAGTGTTCTTCCCGGTTCCGGTCCTGATCCCGGTCAATGAGACCGGGGAGGCGCCGTAGGAGCGCCGGTGGCGTCAGGACCGGAAAGAGAATCTGACTGGTTCAGCAGGCCCAGACCGTCTTGATGTTCATGAACTCATGCAGGCCGAGTTCGGTCAGTTCGCGCCCATAGCCACTCGCCTTCACGCCACCGATCGGCAAAGCGGGGTCCGAGGCCGTGATGCGGTTGATGAATACGCCACCCGATTCGATGCGCTGTGACAGAGCGAGACCAAGGCGCTCATCCTGTGTCCACAGGCTTGCGCCAAGGCCATAGGCACTGTCATTGGCCAGCGCAATCGCGTGATCGACATCCTGCGCCGTAATCAGGCAGGCGACAGGCCCGAAGAGCTCTTCCCTGAACGCGGTCATGCCGGGGGTGACGTGCAGTAGCACGGTCGGCTCGTACCACGCACCGGGACGGTTCACAGCCTCGCCGCCGACCACAAGCCGCGCTCCTTCTGCGATGCTCTGCTGCACCTGTTTGTGCAGGCCATCGCGCAGGTCGGTGCGTGCCATCGGGCCGATAAAGGCGCCATCACTCATAGGGTCTTCGAGACGAAGCGCTCTTACCTTATCGAGAAACCGTTCCGTGAAGGCCTCGGCAATCGGTGCTTCGAGGATGATCCGCTTGGCGGCAATGCAGACCTGCCCGCAATTTGCGAAGCGCGCCGTCACGGCGGAATCGACGGCCTTGTCCAGATCGGCATCTGCCAGCACGATGAACGGGTCAGACCCACCCAGTTCCAGAACGGTTTTTTTGCCATTTTCACCGGCCATGCCAGCGAGGAGACGCCCGACCCTGACACTGCCCGTGACTGTCACGCCCGAAATCCGCTCATCGGCAATGACGCGTGCCGTCTGCTCACGAGCGAGATTGGCGGAGATGAATACATCGCCAAGATCGCAATCCTGCGCGATCTCATTCAGCAATGCGCCGCAGCCCAGCGTGTTTTCGGCAGGCTTCACGATAAAACCATTGCCTCCGGCCAGAATGGGCACGGCAGCGCGAATGATCTGCCAGTAGGGGAAATTCCACGGCATGACCGCCAGCACAATGCCGGTAGGCGCGTAGCTCAGATGGGCCTTGCCCATCGGTACGGGCATCGGTTTGTCCCTCAGCAGGGCTGGTGCGTGTTCGCCATACCAGTCGATAACCGAAGCGCATTTTTCGACTTCGGCACGCGCTGAGGTAATGGTTTTTCCCATTTCACTCACGGCAAGGCGGGCCAGCTCCTCCTTGCGTGCGCGAAGCCCTGCGGCAAGACGGTGGAGCAGATCAAGCCGTGCGCCCAGGGTTTTGGCGCGCCATGACAGAAACCCCTCCTGGGCACGGGCCAGCATCTCATCAACCGCCTGCTCCGACAGAAACGGGTAGCGCCCCAGCGTTTCTCCGGTGGCCGGGTTGACCGTGAATACGCAATCGCCTGACGCAGGATGGGTCATGATCTTTACCTCTGGTTGTTGTGCCACATTGCCGTGCCTGCCGCATCGGACTGGGCCACGACATCGGTCTGACCGTTGCCGGGTGAGCCGGCGTAGTTGTGATACACCCCGTTGGTATAAGGCGGCCGCACAGGCGCATTGAATTTCACCGGCCAGCCCAGAAACGAGAAATGGGACGGGGCGTCATTGGGGATCTGGGTGCTCTGATGAGCCTCCGAATTCGGCAGTCCCAGTGCCGGATGGGCACGGACCTTGTAGGAATAATCCCGCAGCGAGTTGTCGAAATCCTCGGTTACGACATAGCCGTGCGGCGGCGGCGGGGCACCGCCATCGGGCAGGGCCACTTTTTCAACCGGGGTGAGGGGGTGTTCCATCGCCTTGAGCTGCGAGGCCGGATCGGCCAGCGCCATGCCGGTACCGAGTGGCGCCATGACGAGTAACGCGGTGAAAATGCGGGTAAGTGGGGTCGTGAACCGTGATCCGGGCATGTCCGTGCTCCTGCCTGCCTCTGTAGGGTGCTAACAGGGGCGCGTCTGTTTCGTTTTTCTATGAACCTGTAAGATGTAAAAAAACAGGCTTTGTCACAATTATTGGTGACTGCCGCACCTGTCGGGCGTTGCCCGTCATGAAACGAATTCGGCGCAGGCTGTGCAGGCGACCCGCGAAAGCAGGAGCCCGAGGCCCGAACGCCAGTGCAGGGAGAACATGACCCATGGCTACAGCAAACGGATCGACGATCCCCGGAATCGGTGAGATCGCCCCGATGAATCTCGATAGCGAGTCGCTCGCCCAGCTTCAGGCGGCTCTGGCCAAGGTCGAACATGGGCGCGGCGTGCTCGTGCGCCTGGCGGATCTGATGGGTGGCGCTGTGGGGCAGGCGACCCGTATCGGCATGCAGGGGCTGGGCATGGCGCCGGCGATCCAGACAAAGCTTCAGGGTCTGGCCGAAGCCTCGATTGCCCGTGCTTTCGATATTGCAGTGCTCGGCATGACGCAGGAATCGGTGACCAAAGCCCCGAAATGGCGTGACCCGGCGGCTCAGGCGGCGGTTGCTGTTTCAGGTGCGCTAGGTGGTTTCGGTGGCGTGGTCGGGCTGATGCCCGATATCGGTTTCACCACACTCACCATCATGCGCGAGATTGCCCGCATCGCCCGTGAGGAGGGTGAGGATCTGAGCGATGACGAGACCCGCCGCGCCTGTCTCGAAGTATTTGCCCTGAAGGGTTTTCTCGCGGGCCAGAACGCCGATGAGAGCGAGCTGGGCTTCTTCTCTGCCCGTGCCCTGATGCGCGGCAAGCCGATTGTCCTGCTTATTGCGGAGGTCGCGTCGCATTACGGCATCGGGCTTTCGCGCAAGTTTGCCCTGCAGATGGTGCCGGTTGCCGGTGCGCTCTGCGGCGCATCGCTCAACGCGGCTTTCCTCTCACATTACAGGGCACTCGCCCGGGCGCATTTCACCATCCGACGCCTTGAGCGTCAGCATGGCCCGATTGTGCGTGATACCGCCCAGCATATGCGCCAGACAGGCGCTGACGCCGCATCGGCCTGACGGGTGTGAGGTGAGGGAGCGCGACGCCGAGTCATGGCGCATCCCTCGCCCCCCGGTCGGACTGACGAGAGCGGAACTCTCGTGCCTTGCGTGAGGTCAGCGCTTACGCGGGGAGGTAAAGGTCTCCAGCAACCCGACCGGAACGATCTGCAATGAGAAGATAGCTGTCATGACGAAGCAAAGGCCGCGATAATGTGGGGCCACGAGCGCGAGCACGGCGCTGAGCGCGATACCGATGAGATAGACAAAAGTCAGTGGCATGATGAACCTCCCGGCATGGTGCAATGACAGATGGCCTATCATGGTGCTGCGTGGTCTGGCCATGACAAATCCGGGCCCGCGAGAGAGTTGCCGGGAGCTGGTGACATGAGGCCTGCCAGCTATGCCTTATGCTGCAATGAGACTGTGAAACGGGACAGAGGATGACGGATCCGATCACACCGGAGCTTCTGATCGAGGCGTACCGCAACGGTATTTTTCCTATGTCGGACGGGCGCGACGCCAGCGAGATCAGTTGGCATCGCCCGCATGAGCGTGGCGTTCTGCCGCTGAACTCCCGGTTCCACCTTTCGCGCCGTCTGGCGCGCACAACGTTGCAGGGCGGATTCGAGGTGACGACCGATCGCTGCTTCAATGACGTCATTCGCCTCTGTGCTGAAACGCCCGGCCGTGACGAGACATGGATCAGCGGGCGTATCCAGGCCAGATACACCCTGCTGCACGAGCTTGGTTATGCCCATTCCATCGAGACATGGCGCGACGATGCGTTGGTTGGCGGGCTCTACGGGGTTCAGATCGGCGGGGCTTTCTTTGGTGAGAGCATGTTCTCGCTCTGCACGGATGCGTCCAAGATCGCGCTGGTGCATCTCGTTGCGACACTGCGCCTCGCGGGTTTCGCCCTGCTTGATGCCCAGTTTCCTACACGGCATCTGGAAACATTCGGCTGCCTGACCGTTCCAGACCACGCCTATCGCTTGCTACTGGACCATGCCCTCGGGATTGAGGCATCGTGGCACGAGGATGTTTCACTGGGCAGACTTCGACATGAAGTCATCCGTCTGCGCGATGGTATAGAGGCTCGTTGAGGCATGAAGGAGGGAACACCATGTCGGTATTCGATGTAAAAAACGCAGCGTTACTGTCGCTGGCTCTGTCAATGACGGCCGGTGCCGTCACGGCGCTGGCGCAGGAAAGCACGGGCGCCCATCCCCGGCTCTCGCCGGCGCGTGACGTGACGGTGGTCTATTCTGTCCAGCCTGAGAAAATGCCCCAGCCGGTACAGGCCATCGTGCAGTTCAAGGCTGAGGGCGACAAGCTTCGCATCGATTCGCCCGACCATGCAGGCTCGACCATTCTCGATCGTCCTGCCCAGCGCGTGACGCTGATCATGCACAAACAGCGCGTCTATACGAGCTTTGCCCCCAAGCATGGTCTGCGCAATCCGTTCATGCTCGACATGTCCATGCAATATGCGCCGGATGGTGCCGGAACGGTCGCAGGACTTGCCTGCAACAAGTGGACCATTACCTCGACCCACGGCAAGGCGACAGCCTGCGTGACGGAGGACGGCGTTATCCTGAGTGAGGAAGGCGTGGATGCAGACGGGCTGCACGGTAAGCTTGAAGCACAGAAGGTGACTTACGGCCCGGTTGCCGATACCCAGTTCCAGCCGCCAGCCGACTATCAGCAGATCACGGCTCAGATGCCCATTCCGCATGGCGCTGGCCCGCAGAGCTCTGCGGCACCCAAATGAGCCAACAATCGCTCAAGGTCAGCCCGCGCCATAGTATCTGCGCCCCGTTTCGCAGGGCGCTGCCGACCGCCCTTTGTATTGGTGCGCTCGGTCTGACCGGCCATTCCGGCATGGCGCACGCTGAGGACGTGCAGGCAACGCCTTATGTCACACCTCGCGTCGATGTGGACGTCACCTACGAAGCCAAGGGGCCCGATGGTCAGGCCTATCGTCAGCGTATGCGCTGGAACGCTGCCCATTGGCAGCAGCGTCTCGATATGGAGACGACCGGGCTCATCATGCTGACGGATTACAAGGCGCATCGTCTTTCCGTGATCGATACGCGCACGAAAACCTACACGGTCTCCGGTGCACCGGACGCCCAGTTCGCGCCGCCAGGCACTCCGGCTGCCGGTCACTGGCAGCGCGGGACGCAGGATCGTGTCGCGGGGCAGGGATGCACACACTGGACCACCACGGACACAGACGGTCAGGTCGGGGATTTCTGCTACGATGACAACGGCGTCTTGTTATCCGCGAGCCACAATGGTCTGGAGGTGATCAAGGCTCTTTCCTACGCGACGACTGCCCAAGGGCCAGAAATCTTCAAGGAGCCGGAAGGCTTCCACGAAACCAGACCCATACAGGTTGACCATCAGTAAGGGGGGCGAGCTTTAGCTCTCATGCCGGGATGACCCGCCCGCGTACTCCAGGTTGCCGCCGCGTTTGAGAGGTCCGGCATCCGGATGGACATCACCAGATCAAAAGGTATGGCGATAGAAGAGTGGGTTGGTCATTCACCTTTCCACACTTCAGATAAAGCGCAAAAAAGGGGCAGCCTCGTCGGCATGCCCCTTTTTTGTTACGACCATGCCCGCCGTGGGATCCAGCAACACGTCTGCGCGATTATGTTACATTCTAGCCCGGTTTTGGTCCTGTTTGGTCCCAAAATCGACACCATATGGACGGTATAAACTGGATATCGGGTCGGCCACTCGTTTCAGGCCGATCTGACGAGGAGGTTTCTTCATGCGTCATATCCTGAAAATTGGCCTTGCGGCTCTGCCCCTGATCGGCCTCATGGGAGGCGCTCCACTGGCACAGGCTCACCCCGGCCCAGGCTGGGGCGGTCCCGGCTGGCATGGTGATGGTGGCTGGCGTGGTGGCGGCTGGCGCGGTGATCGCGGCTGGCATCGCGGCGGTAATGCTTTTGTCGGCGGCCTCGTTGGCGGTCTTGTTGGTGGTGCCGTAATCGGCGCAATTGCGCGGCCCTATGTGGCACCGCCGCCACCTCCGGTGGTTTACGCACCGCCCCCGCCGCCGGTTGTGTATCAGCCGCCTCCGCGGGTGGTTTACCCGCCGCCGGTTGCAGTTTATCCGTCTTACCCCGCCTATCCGGCATACTGAGTTCAAAGGCTAAGCATCCATCATGGTCTCCATTGGTGACAGGGCTCCCGCTTTCTCCTTGCCTGATGCAACTGGTCAGGTTGTCGAAAGCGAAGCCCTGAATGGGCAGCCTTATCTGCTCTATTTTTACCCGAAGGCCGATACACCCGGTTGCACGACTCAGGCCTGCGACCTGCGCGATCAGAAACAGACGCTCAGTTCGCTTGGTCTTCGTGTGATCGGGGTCAGCCCCGATCCGGTAGGGAAGCTCGATCGCTTCGCCCGGAAATACGGGCTGGATTTTACGCTGGTCAGCGATGCGGACCACAGGCTTGCCGATGAGTATGGTACATGGGTTGAAAAAACCATGTACGGCAAGACCTATTTCGGCATGGAGCGCAGCTCGTTTCTGGTCGATGCCGAAGGTGTCATCCGGGCCCTCTGGCGCAAGGTCAAGCCAGCAGAGCATGTGGCGCTGGTGACTGAAGCCGCCGCTGAACTGTAGCGTTTTTCGGATATCGTGCCGCACGATCCCTTCCATCGTGCGTCCTGGCGGGCGTTCCGTCTCGGGGCGCTCATTATTGTAACGCCGGTCGCCATCATTGCGGTGGCTGGGCTGGCGTTCCTGTGGCGTTTGTCGCTTGGCCCGCTGGATGTCACAGCCATTGCCTCACGCTTTGCGCCCGTAGCAATCCAGGCCAGCAATGAGACAGGGCGTCCTGCTGGCAGGTTGAGCTGGGGGCGTCTGTTTCTGAGCTGGCAGCCTGGCCTGCGTCATGTCCATCCTGAACTTGTGCTCAGGGCGCAGGATCTGCGTATTCTGCGCAAGGACGGCAGCGCAACGCTGGCGCTGTCGCAGGTCGATCTGGCCCTGCGCATGGGGCCTTTGCTGCGCGGGCGTGTCGAGCCCACACGTCTTACTGCACAATCGGGACGGATCATCCTCGATCGTCATGAAGACGGGTCGATCGATCTGGACTGGCCCGATGCGAGACATCGCAAAAACGCCGCTAATCCACTTTCACTCGACCATCTGGCGGCACTCGACCTGAACGCTGTTGCGGTGCAGCTCCGCCATGCGCTTTCAGCCAATGGTATTGGAGCCTATGCCGATCGCGCTGATGCTACGCTTTTCTTGAACCATATCATGCTGCATCACGATCCACGGACAGCCGATTATGCGTGGACCGGGTTGGTCGAAGGCAAGGTGAGCCCGGGTCATGAACCGCCGATCGGCTTCAGCGCAGCCAGTTCATCCGCCGTCAGTGCATTGGTGGCGGGGGATCTTTCCTGGCGCGTGACGGTCCCCCCTTTCACGCCTGACATTCTGCGCGGTTTCGTTCCCTATGCCGGTGACTGGCATGTGCCGGTCGGATTGCAGGCCTTTTTTCTGGTCAAGGGCAGCACAGGAAAGCGGCAGCTTGCTGGCGATGGGCCGCTACAAGGTATCCCGGTCACGCAAGGGCAGATTGCCCTCTCTCTCGGCAAGGGCAAAATCGATCAGTCAGGAGGCGACCCTCTGAACGTGGAGCAGGGTCGTGTCTCCGCCCATATTGCCCTGCCTGAGGGGCGTTTTGTCGTCGACCGGAGCGATGCCGCCATCGCGCTTGTTGATGATACAGGCAGAACCGACACATTCCAGGCGCATGGCCATCTTGAGGTAGATTCGCTTCGCTCTGCCCGGCAGATTTCGGGGGGAGTTTCCCTTACGGCGACACCGCTCGATGTCCCCCATCTGGGTTCCATCTGGCCACGCTTCCTGATGAAGGGCGCGCGCCGTTGGGTTACCAATAATCTGAGCGCCGGTACGACAGACTCGCTGCATCTCGATGCCGTTCTCGGCAGTGACGCGGGCTGGGACCAGCTACGCCCCCGTAAAACCGACGCGTCCCTGACCATCGAGCATGCGACCGTGAACTGGCTTCGGCCCGTGCCGCCCGCACGTGATGTCGCCGCGCGTTTCAGCTTTGCTGCCCCGGATGTTCTTCGCATCGACTTTCTGCATGGCACCCAGCCCGCATCCGATGCGGCCCGGGCCGGTCTCATCCATCTCGATGGTGGGTCGATGTTGATCAGCGATCTTTTCGCCCATGATCAGACTGGCACGATTGCACTCGATCTTTCCTGCGATCTGGGCGACTGCGCTACCCTTCTTGCCCATCCAAGGCTGCATCTGCTCTCGCGGCACCCGCTCCCCTTCACGCATCCAGCAGGTGCGGTAAAAGTGAGCGAAACCATCACGCTGCCGCTTTCGTCGCATATCGAGAATGACCAGATCCACGTCAACGCACGGGCACGGTTTGACCACGTCACCCTTGGCAATGTTGTTCTGGGGCGGGAGCTGACCGAGGCGTCTGGCAATCTGGAGGCGACTGAAAAGAAGCTCGCGCTTCAGGGGCACGGTCTGCTCGATGGTGTGCCGACCGATGCCACGCTGAACGAGAATTTCCTGAGCCGGTCAGGCGGGCTACGCGAGAGCGTTCATGCCGTATCGATCTTCGATGAACAGGCCGTGAACAAGGCCCATATCTCCAATAACGGCCTGTTTCAGGGCACGGCGCAGCTCGTCTCTGACTATCATGCGGCATTCGATGGCCATGCCAATCTGGACCTTGCACTTGATCTCACCCAGGCAGCCCTGACGATTCCCGTCTGGAGCAAAGCGGCCGGTATCACGACAATAGCTTCCGCCCATATCGGCCTGCACGATGGAAAGATGGTTGCGCTCGATCGCATCAGTGCCGAGGGGCCAGACCTGCATGTCGAGGGCGACAGCCGACTGGTTGAGGGGCAGGTCCAGGCCATCAATCTGAACGGATTCATGATTGGCCGCTCCAACGGGGATGCGGTGATCGAACTGCCGACACAGGCCAATGCAGCGATTGCCGTGCGTATCCATGCGCAGGACCTCGATATCGCGACTCTGCTGCACCGCGACGATGCAAAGCCCGGGGAGGGGCAGGGCGGCAGTGCGGTGACCGGCAGCGCATCGAGCGGCCCTGCCGAGAGCGCGTCAGGCAAAAGTACGGCGCCAGCAGGTCAGGACTGGACTGTCGATATTGCAACCGACCGCCTGTTCTACAACACGCAGAAATTTCTGGGGGGTGTGACCGCGCATCTGGAGCATCGCCATGATCGGCTGGACCGTGCCCGTTTTACAGCGGTCAGGCCCGTTGGCGTGGCGTTCGATCTTGCCCCGCATGAGGCCGGGCGTCAGCTCATGCTCCGTATCGATAATCTCGGTCGGCTTCTGAACGAAACCGGTATGACGGATCGTCTTGAGGGCGGGCGTGCGCAGATTTCCGGTCAGGTTGGAGACGGCGATACGGGGCGCGTTCCGCCTTTCAAGGGGATGATTTCCGTCTCACCCTTCGCGTTCAGGCAGCCACCAGCGGCACTGACAGCGGCTACCCATCTTTCTGTCTTCAACTGGTCCCAGGCCAGCCATGACCGGTTTGAGGTTCAGCATCTTCATCTGCCGATCAGGGTGCGTGATGACGTCATGACCATTCATGAGGGGCATCTTGGCAACCCGGCGCTCGGGGCCACGCTGGAAGGCAAGATCGATCTCGACAAGGGCGGGCTCGATCTGCGCGGGACAGTCGTGCCTATCTTTGGCCTGAACGCGGCACCGGGGCGGCTGCCGAATGTGGGCAAGCTGTTCTCGCCGGAAAAAGGGGGCGGCTTTCTTGCCGCGACCTTTACGGTCAAGGGAACAGCGGGAAATCCGGATCTATCGATCAATCCATTTGCCATGCTTTTACCCGGCGTCATGCGTCAACTCGCAAAATAGGGCATCCTGTACCGGCCTGACCAAGGGTATATTTGCCCCGGTGATTGGCCTTGCGTAGAGAATGGCCGGTAATCGCTTCGGCGAATGATGAATCTCAAGCGTCTGTTCTGCGCGACGTTTGCCCGCCTGTGCACGTTCCTGCATGCGTTGGCGATGGTGCGATAAGATACGCGGGAAGTCGGGTAGAGCAGGATTGCAGGAAGGAAAAGGCCAGCGCGATGCAGGATGATGGAAATGCGGATCTGTTCGGCACGCCTTCCCCTCGCAAGGACGCCGCGCGCCAAGGGCGCCCTGTGGCACATTCCACACCGATGATGCCCCCCGCATCGCAAACGGGCGCCTCGCCCATGCCGACGTCGCGACAGACGCAGCCGCTGGCGGACAGGCTGCGCCCCTCCACACTGGCGGAAGTTGTCGGTCAGGATCATCTGCTGGGCACCAAAGGGCTGATCAGCCAGATGCTCAGCCGCAACACGCTGCCAAGCCTTATCCTGTGGGGCGGACCGGGATGCGGCAAGACCACGATTGCGCGGCTCCTTGCCCGTGAGGCCAAGCTCAGATTCGAGCAGATATCAGCCGTTTTCTCAGGCGTGGCTGATCTCAAGAAGGCTTTCGAAACCGCCTCGCGCTTCCAGCAGGAGACAGGACGGGGGACGTTACTCTTCGTTGACGAGATCCATCGCTTCAATCGCGCCCAGCAGGATGGCTTTCTGCCTTACGTCGAGCGTGGGACCGTCATCCTGATCGGTGCGACAACAGAAAATCCGTCATTCGCTCTCAACGGCGCGCTTTTGTCGCGCTGTCAGGTGATGGTGCTCAACCGGCTGGACGATAACGGGCTCGAGAAGCTGCTCCAACGTGCCGAAGCCCTGTCCGACACAGCGCTGCCACTCACCGCAGAGGCACGCGCTGCCTTGCGTGCGATGGCAGATGGCGATGGGCGTTACCTGCTCAATCTGGTTGAGCAGATACAGGCTCTGCCCGCCGGGGAGCTGCTCGATACGGCGGGGCTGGCCGGTGTGGTGGCCCGTCGGGCGGTGCTTTACGACAAGGATCGCGAGGAACATTACAACCTGATCTCGGCGCTGCATAAGTCGCTGCGCGGATCAGACCCCGATGCGGGACTCTACTGGTTTGCCCGGATGCTCGAAGGCGGGGAGGACCCTCGCTATATCGCCCGCCGCCTGACGCGCTTTGCCGCAGAGGATGTGGGCATGGCTGACCCCACAGCGCTTCCGCTGGCCGTGGCCGCGTGGGAAACATATGAGCGTCTGGGGAGCCCCGAGGGCGAACTGGCTTTAGCGCAACTGGTCGTGCATCTGGCTACGGCACCGAAATCGAACGCCGTTTATCGTGCCTATAACCAGGCCCGCAAACTGGCCCGCGAAACGGGCAGCCTCGGACCGCCACATCATATACGCAACGCCCCTACGAAGCTGATGCAGTCGATCGGCTACGGCAAGGGCTATGAATATGACCATGATACGGAGGAGGGATTTTCGGGTCAGAACTACTTCCCCGATGAGATGGCGCGCGTGTCACTCTATCAGCCCACCGACCGTGGTCGGGAAAGTGAAATCAGAAAAAATCTGGACAGGCAGGCCGCAATACGGGCAAGCCGTCGCCCATGAGTGTTACGACCCGTATTGTCAGTGAAGACGAGGCCGATATGCGCCTCGATCGCTGGTTCCGCCGTCATTATCCCGATCTCACCCAGGGGGCGCTGCAAAAGCTGTGCCGCACAGGGCAGGTGCGTCTCGATGGCAAGCGCGTGACTGGCGCAAGCCGTCTTGCCCCCGGCCAGAGCCTGCGCATACCGCCTCTGCCTGCTCCGATGGCGGCGCAGCCCGACCGCCCCGCCCCGCTCGACCCGCAGCTTGCCCGCGAGATCGAGCGCATGGTGGTCTATCGTGACGATCAGGTGATCGTGCTCGACAAGCCATCCGGCCTGCCCACACAGGGTGGACCCGGCATCACCAAGCATATCGACATGATGCTCGATGGCCTGCGTGGCGATCTGCCTGACCGGCCGCGCCTCGTGCATCGCATCGACCGCGACACGTCCGGCCTGTTGCTGGTTGCCCGGACACCGGGTGTTGCCGCCAAGCTGGCCGCAGCCTTTCGCGGGCGCGATGTGGACAAGACCTACTGGGCGATTGTCGTCGGGCGCCCCATGCCCGGCTCAGGCGTGATCGATCAGCCGCTCGCAAAGCTTGGGGCCGGAAACGGAGCCCTCATGATTGCCGCTACGCGTGATGACGAAGACGCTGTGGTGGCCAAGACCGATTATGAAGTGGTCGATGCGGCGGGCAAACGCCTTTCATGGCTTGCGCTCAAGCCCCTCACAGGCCGCACCCATCAGCTGCGTGTGCATTGCGAAACCCTCGGCACGCCTATTCTTGGCGACCCGAAATATGGTGGCAAGGCCGCGCATATGGAGGGTTTCATCGACAGGTTGCATCTTCATGCGCGTGCACTGGAGTTTCCGCATCCTGCCGGTGGGCGCCTGCGCGTAGCGGCCCCATTGCCGCCCCATATGCGTGACACATTCAAGGATCTCGGCTTTACCGCCGGTGAGACGCCGCGCCCCGAACGGATCGGGGGCAAGACCGGCAGGAAATGACCAAGGAACTCGTCAAATGAAACGTCTGACTGCGGCGCTCATCGTCATTCTGGTGCTGGCGGCAGGCCTGGCCGTGACGGCCCATATCCTGATCGATCGCTCATCGCTGAAAGAAGATGTGATTGCCGCGGTCAAGCGACAGACCGGCCGTGATCTCGCGATGGCGCGTTTCTCGGTAGGCGTGCTGCCCTGGCCGTCCTTCAGCGCCTATCAGGTGACGCTGTCTGACGAGGGGGACGATGGCGTGACGCCGATGCTGCGCGCACGCGACATCCGCGCGTCGATCGCGCTTATTCCGTTGCTTTGGCGTGAGATCCGTCTCGAAAACCTGACGGTGATGCGCGGTGCGTTGACCCTGCATCGCGACGAATCCGGGGTGGCAAACTGGGTCTTTCATCCACTGACGGGCAAATCAGGTTCTCCAACCGGACATGCCTCTCACCCTCAAGCGAGATGGAAGTTGCAGATTGGCTCTGCCAAGCTTGATAACATGGCGATCTCCCTCGATGATAGACAGGGTCATCACAGCGGTGCCATGAGCGTGGAGCGAGCCGAGTTCGACGGTCTTTCTTCCCCTGCTCCCTATCTCGATGTCCACGGGCGTCGCGGGGATGCCCCGTTTCGTGTCAATGGCCATATCGGCCCGCTTTCGCTGTTTCAGGGGGCTAACCCTCCTTGGGCAGTCAGTCTTGGTGCGACATTGGGGACGGACAGCAAACAGCAGGACTGGTTGAATTTCGACGGGCAGATCACTGATATGCGCCATTTCCATGGTTTTTCGGGCGTATTGCGTGGTGAACTAGCCTCCCTCAAGGATGTCGAATCCCTCTTCCCGAATGCCAACCTGCCAGATGTGAAAGGGCTGGGGGGCGAGATCGGGGTGTTCGATGCGGATCCGCAAGCAGAAGGCAGCGGTCTCGATCTCTCGCGGCTCGGCGTGAACCATGTGCATATGCATGCTGATTCCAGCCCGGCATGGCATGGGCTGACATTCAGCGCAGTTCATGCCGATGCCGACACGCTCTCTTCGGCCCTGACGGTGAGTGCCGTCGTCAACGGTGCGATGATCAGCGAACTGGCACCGGGCGTCGCCATGCAAGGACGTTTTGGAACCCTGGCCCAAGCTGGGACGGCCTGGCAATCCGGACTTGCAACGCCGCTCCCGGTGGCGGTGGATCTGCGGGATGTGTCCCAGATCGGAACTGGTTCGGGGCTTACGGCCCATCTCTCCGGTCAGATCGGCGCGGATGACTCTACGCTTGCTCTGGAAGGGCAGGCGCGTACGCTCGATGTCATGCAGGCGGCGCTGCATGATGTGACATTCAAGGGTGAGGTGCAGCGCGACACGTCCGGATCGATTCAGATCAAGGGACTGAATCTCACAAGCCATGAGGCGACGGGCGTGGTGGATGCCTCCATGAGGCCCCCCCTGCCATCTGCCATAAACGGAAGACTCCAGTTTTCCGCTCTTGACCTCGACGCCCTCAAGGGGCTGTGGCTGGGTCGACGCGATGAGGGAACCGGGGCGGCAGCGCAAGCCGCTGTGCCAGCCGACCCAGGCGCCTCGGGGGCTTCGTCTCCCGCACCCTCAGCGACCGCGTCTGCACAGACGCCAATCGCGGGTCTGACCGGGGTAGCCGGCAACAGCGCTGCAGCGCCTCAGACGGCGGCTGAGACAGCTGCGTCTACCGGCACTATGGGCGATACCGACAGCATGACGGTCTTGGAGCGCTTCATTGACCACGGGCAGGCATCGATCGATGTCTCTGCCGCAAAACTGCGTTTCAATGGTGATGACTACAGCGATGTCTCCGGGCATATCGCGCTCAGCAACGCCAGGCTGGCCATCGAGTCGATCAAGGGGGCGGGCAATGGCATGACGCTTGCCGGGCGAGCCGTATACGACCGGAGTGTGTCGCCTGCATCGTTGAGTGTCGTTTTTTCCCCGGTGCTTTTCCCGGCCACGCTGGCGCAGACTCTGCTTTCTATTCCGGACCTGTTTCATGGGCCGCTGATGCTGGTGGGTGAGCTCGATGCAAGGGGCGAGACGCGCGCAGCGATGCGCGACACCCTGCAGGGGCATCTGGGCCTATCCATGGTGGGTGGCACGATCGATACCAGCAGGCTTGGGGCCTATCTTGGCGATGCGGCGCGCTCGCTGCTTTCGCATCGTGAACTGCCGGTGCGCTGCCTTGGGCTTCACGCCCGGTTCGAGGGAGGGCATGCCCAACTCGATACGATCGGTATGGAGGCTGGTGCGCTCACCCTGTCTGGCCACGGTGTTTACGGTCTCGCTGACGAAATGCTCGATCTGCATCTGGTGCCGCGTATCGGCTTTGGTGGCACGGGGGCTTCAACTCCTGTACTGGTCAAGGGAACGCTCGATGCCCCCAAGGCAAGCCAGGAGGCAACCGAAGGGGGGCGGTACCAGCTGACAATCGGCGGCAGCCAGCCCGATACCTGTCCCGATATCCTCTCCGCCGCGCGTGAGAATATGTCAGGTGAGGCAGCGCCTGAGCGCAAGAAGCATTCGCAGGCCTCTGAATTGCTGCATGGTTTGGGGATATTACATTGAGCCAGACGATCAAACGTTTCTGGAAGGCCGTTGAGGTCGCTGCCTATGGGCCCGATGGGCATTACGCCGTTATGCTTGATGGGCGCCCTTTCAGACTACCCGGCGGAAATATGCTGACCACCTCCTCCACAAGGCTGGCTGACGCTATTGCCGCCGAGTGGCGGGCCATTCCCGACGGGGAGGCCTTTCGAACCGCAGATCTGCCCATGACGCAGATGGCAGGTACGGAAATCGAGCGTATCCGGCCTGACCGCGAGCAGATCATCGGTGGCCTCAGCGCCTATGGTGAAAATGATCTGCTTTGTTACCGGGCTGTCGGATCTCTTGGCCGGGAGCAGGACGCACTGTTCGACCCGGTTCTGGCCCTGTTTGGCAACAGACATGATGTTGTGCCTCCGGTCACGCGCAGTCTTCTGCCGCTCTCCATCGCGCCTGAGCTTCAAAAGGCCTACGGGGCCGCCCTTGAGCGTATGGATGACGCAGCCCTGACCTGTGCCGCAATCTGCGCACCTGCCACGGGCAGCCTGATTCTGGCGGTCGGTCTGGTCGAGGGATGGGTGGATGCTGCCTCGGCGCGGCTTATGGCCAGCGTCGAGGAACGGCACCAGATGGCGCAATGGGGTGAGGACCATGCGCTGATGCAGGAGATCGACCGCAACGCGGCCGATGTGGCAATTGCGTTACGGTATCTGGAGCTTTCTTACGGGACTGAGACGAATCAGGCATGATTTTGCCATGATCGGCCTTTAACCCATGCCTTGAGTGGTCATCACACTCGGTGACCATTGGTTACTCGACGCCCTCTTCGTGATTTATTAGAGGGTTGTCAGGTAATCAGAAGAATTTCTGCAAGGATCAGGTATGTCTTCTCGTATTCAGGCCGTGCTGGATGAGAACGCCGCTGCTGCAAATCTCATTCGTCGTATTCCGTTCAAGGTGCGTTCTGCCCATTTCGTGGCACGTTGCGTCCAGAATGTCTGGCTGCTTCTTGCAGCAACGCCCGTCATTGTTGTGATCTGCGCCATCAAGGGCTGAGTTTCGCCCATCCGGCCTGCGCCGGAAGGCGAGAACGCCCGGCTCCGAACCGGCAAAAGGCGCAGCTCCAGCTGCTCTTGTCGGCGCATCAATGAAAAAAGCCCGGCACAATGGCCGGGCTTTCTGCTTTCATACGCTCTGTATGTCGTTCAGGGAACAAGCACTGTGGCGACAGCCGTGGCGGCAATGCCCTCTTCGCGGCCCGTGAAGCCGAGGCGCTCGGAGGTGGTCGCCTTGACCGAGATGCGTTCCACATCGACCTGAAGCAGCGAGGCAAGGCGCTCACGCATGGCCTGAGCGTGAGGGCCGATCTTGGGACGCTCGCAGATGAGCGTTACATCGGCATTGATCAGCATGCCGCCGCGCTGGCGAATACGCTCGCCTGCGTGAATCAGGAAACGCGCGGAGTCCATATCCTTCCACTCATTATCCGTGGGCGGGAAATGGCGGCCGATATCTCCCTCGGCAAGCGCACCATAGATGGCGTCGCACAGGGTGTGGATACCGACATCAGCGTCGGAATGGCCCGCCAGCCCGCGATCATGGGGGATGGTGATACCACAGAGGATCAGGGGACGGCCGGCCTCGAAGGCATGAACGTCATAGCCCAGCCCCGTGCGCGGGAGTGGGGTCGAGCCGAGCAGTCGTTCGAGACGCACGAGATCCTCCGGTAGGGTCAGTTTGATGTTATCCTCAGCGCCCTGGACGAGGGCAACCGGATGACCCGCGGCTTCGAGCAGGGCGGCGTCATCAGTGACAGGCCCCTGATGTGTGCGGTGCAGGTCGAGCAGAAGCGGGAAATGGAAGCCTTGCGGGGTCTGGGCACGCCACAGGGAGTCGCGGCAAACGGTTGTGTCGACCAGGCCGTCGCGACCGCGCTTGAGCGTATCCGCCACGGCAACCGCTGGTATGGCCCCCGGATGCTTTTCAAGCGCCTTGAGCACGTTCCGTACCACCTCGGCGGGCACGTAGGGGCGTGCGCCATCATGGACCAGAACAAGATCGGGTGGCTCGGGCAGGCGCGCTAGGGCCTCAAGCCCGGCGCGCACGCTGTCCTGACGTTCACGCCCCCCTGCGACAGGCGGCAATGTCTCGATCCCGTCGAGGGCCTGCAGCAGCAGCGGGTCATCGCCAACTGGCTGGATAAGGGTCACATGGTCGCGCAGCGCTTCAGCTGCGTGGCGAATGACGGTTTTGCCACCAAGCAGCAGGTACTGCTTTGGCATGGCAGACAGGCCGGTGGCCGGCGCGGCGCTGGCATCAGCGAAGCGGCGACCGGAACCGGCGGCGAGGAGGATGGCAGCAATACGCATGATGTTCAGGGAATGGGGATTTGTCCCTGCCGCGTCAAGCCAAGAAAAAAGGGCCCCGCAGAGACTGCGGAGCCCATGACCTGTGCGTCACACGTGAAGTGGGTTTCAGCGACCGATATCGCGCAGGCGGATACCCTTGTTGAGCTTGTGTTCGAGGGACTCCAGCGACACGCCACGTGTCTCAGGCACGAAGGCGAGGGTGACGAGGATGAACACTGCATTGAGCGCTGCATACAGCCAGAAGGTGTGCGAGGCGCCCAGTGTGCCAAGCAGCGTCAGGAACGTGGCGCCTACGACCATGTTCGCAATCCAGTTGGTGAAGGTCGAGCAGGCAATACCGAAATCACGACCCTGGAGCGGCTGCACTTCGGCGCAAAGCACCCAGATGAGCGGGCCGGCAGAGAAAGCGAAGCCGGTGATGAAGAGCAGCAGAACCCCGACCGAGAGGTAATGCATCATCGTGCTCGAATCCTGACCGAAGGAAAGCAGGATCGCGAGTGCCCCCATGCCAATGGCCATGATGACGAAGCCGGCGACGAGCATCGGACGACGACCCCAGCGATCGACGAAACCGATGGCGATGAAAGTGGCCAGCATGTTGACCAGACCGACGATGGCCGTGCCCCACATCTGCCCGTCCTGACCGAAGCCGGCCACTTCGAAGATACGCGGCGCGTAATACATGACGATGTTGATGCCGGTGAGCTGCTGGACGATCTGCAGACCAATGCCAAGCATGACGGAGCGACGGAAGTTAGGGTTTTCAAGGAACATCGAGAAGCCGCGCTGCTTCTGTTGCAGGCCTTCCTGGATATCGCGGATTTCGCTCTCTGCTTCGGCGCGCGAGGCGCGCAGCGAGGCAAGCGTTTCGAGCGCTTCGGCATGACGGCCACGCAGCATCAGCCAGCGCGGGCTGTCAGGAAGGAAAAGTGAGCCCACAAGGAACACAGCACCCGGGACGGCGACGATACCGAGCATCCAGCGCCATGACCCCGAATAGGCGAACATGGCGTCTGAGATGAAGGCGAGCAAAATCCCGATGGTGATCATGAGCTGATACACCGAAATCAGGCTGCCGCGATGCTGTTCGTCAGCCACTTCCGAAATGTAAAGCGGTGCCACGAAACTGGCGATACCGATGGCAAGCCCAAGAATCGCACGTGCAACGATAAGCAGAGTGACAGAATGGGCCACGACACAGCAGATGGCGCCAATCACGAACAGGGCAGCGCTGAAGACAAGCGCCTTTTTGCGGCCAAGGCTGTAGGAAAGACGCCCGGCAATGAGTGCCCCAAGGGCCGCGCCGAACATCATGGAAGAAACGATCCACTCCTGAGCGGTATCACTGGCCTGAAATTCCTTGGCAATAAAGCCAAGGGCGCCGGAGATGACGCCGATATCGAGACCGAACATCAATCCTGCAACTGCCGCAAGAATCGCAGCGAGCATCATTTTTCCAACCAGCGGAAGCTTCGTTTCCACTGGGGTGGGAGAGGTAACGTTACTCATATGAGAAGACCTTAGTCGAGAAAGCCTTGGGGCCGGGCCTGCAGAGGAATCGCTGTTGTCACACAGGAAATCCCAAACTCCGTGTGATCTTTAAGGGTTTGTCACGTTAAATCAAACCAAAATCGTTGTGATCCACATAATGGGTTTCCGGGTGAATTAGGGACTAGTGGGTCGTGTCTTGAGAGGGCGGTCCCATGTCAAAGAAAAAGCAAATAGCCGCCTAATTCTAATAACAGAGAAAAAAGTAACCACGATTTATGTTAATTTAACCGAAAGGAAGGGATGGACGAGCCTCTATTGTTGACTTGATCGCATACAGTATAAGTGAACTATAAATCAACAATAAATAGACATAAATACAAATTATTCTTTTATGATATAACTCTACCTCTAAATCATTCCATAACTACGCGAGACGTTCGTCAGGAAAGAGACCATTGTCTGCTCAAGCAATAAAGCTTTTGTATGTAAATGGATTGGTCTCATGTCTATTCTCATCACAGCATCAAGGTCTCTGTCAGTACTTGCGTTTGCGGGTTCGGTCCTGGGTTTGGGGGTTGCGGCCTCGGCTTCGCTGCCTGGCGAACCTGCCCACGTCCTGTCGGATGTATCTGATGTTGCCTATGCTGGCCCGCGTCCGCCTGCTGGTCAGAAGTGGGATCCGTGCCTGCAGCCGGGCGCTTGCATTGTCGAGAACCGTCAGGACGTTGCCTATGCTGGCCCGCGTCCGCCTGCCGGTCAGAAGTGGGATCCGTGCCTGCAGCCGGGCGCTTGCGTTGTCGAGAACCGTCAGGACGTTGCCTATGCTGGCCCGCGTCCGCCTGCTGGTCAGAAGTGGGATCCTTGCCTGCAGCCGGGTGCCTGCGTTGTCGAGAACCGTCAAGACGTTGCCTATGCTGGCCCGCGTCCGCCTGCTGGTCAGAAGTGGGATCCTTGCCTGCAGCCGAGTGCCTGCGTTGTCGAGAACCGTCAGAGCGTAGCCTGAGCCGGTCTCCACTGTCAGCCTGACGAAGAATGGGACAAATGTATCGATCTTAAGCTGTGGCTTATACGTTATATATGATGTCGCGAGTTTTTAACGACGTGATGCGGTAGTTATCTTAGAGTATTGAGTGAAAGCGCAGTCACGCGTTGGGGAAAAAATCCTGATATCCGTCCCGTTCATCAGCAAGATCGAAGAGGGTACGATGCATCCCGCATCGGCCCTTTTTTGTCATGTTCGGCGCATCGCGCGAGGCATCATGCTGGTCGCATTGCTTCTGCCTGCATGGTTCATTGGCCAGGCCAGGGCAGGTAATGCAGACCTTGCGATGCAGAGTTTCACGCAACGCGATGGCGTGGATAGTTCGTATATATACGGTCTTGCTCAGGACAAGCAGGGCTATCTGTATTTACTTACCCAGAGAGCACTCTATTTCTTTTCCGGACGACGCTTTTACAGGATCCACGTTCAGGATGGACCTGGCCAACCCAGCCATGCCGATGGCGTAAGGTTTCTGCCCGATGGTCGGGTCCTCGTCCTGAAGCGTGGCACACTTGCCATCTCGCAGCGCCAGACAACCGAACGTGTATCGCCACTCCTGCTGCAATTCAGAAGGGTAGAGCTTGGCCATGTCGGGCTGGTAAGCAACATCCTGATCGACCATGGGCGTCTGGTCGTCGTGGGTGGTCACGGTGTCTATCTCTGTGACGCCCCGCGAGACGATAGGCTGTCGTGCCCTGCACAACCGCTCGTCGCTAATCCAAGGACACTTATCTATCAGATCGGGGAAGCCGTTTTCCTGCGCGAGCCTGGAAGCGTAGTCCTGCACGATCTCAGCGGTCTGCGCGTGATCAAGCTGCCTTGGGACGCGGAAATATCAGACTCGCCGTTCACACAATCTGACTCCAGCTTTTACGCGCTTCAGACTGATAATCTGCTCCTCCCGCATCAGAATGGCCACATAGAAAAAGTGCCTGTCGATTGGGCGGTCGATCGACAGAGTATTGTCGAACATCCGACATTTGCTGTTGAGACGGGTGACGCGACCGTATTTTTTGACGGTACCCGGCTGCGCTACTTCAATGGACAGTACTGGAATGTACTCAATCACGCCCTGGGCCGGGAACAGGACATCCACTTCGCCTATATTGATCGCGACCGTCAGCTTTGGACAGTGCAGGATTCGGTCGAGCTCACCAAGCTGATCGGGTGGAGTACGTGGGAAAACCTCGAGCCGGAAAGTATTCGCTCTGTCTGGTCAGTATTACCTCTTGCGGATGAAAAACTGCTTCTCACGGATCATGGACTTTATGAATTCCGGCATAACGAGATCGGCGAACGTCTGAGAGACGGAAATTTCTTCTTCGGGCTGCCGGACGGAAAGTCTGGATACTGGTTGCCCGTAGATGACCGTGACCTCCTGCACTGTCTCTTCCAGGCAGAGCATCTGATCTGCAATCAGAAACTGCCAATCAGGAGGATACTTGGTCTGGTCGCGTCGATACGCGACGACAAGCTCTGGATCGCCTCGGACGAGGGGTTGCTCGAAGTGCCGCAGAATGCCGTGGCAGCGCCGGATATCGCGGTAGATGAAGCGGGAAGGCCGCTCAACAGATCGGCCAGTGCCATAACGTTGCGAGATGATGGCACACCCTGGGCCATCATAGGGAACGCGCTTTACCGTCGCACGGACACAGGGCGATGGTCTCCTGTCTTGACGCATTGGGCTAATGGGCGCGATTTCTCGCCATTGACGATGATATTCACCTCCCACGATGATCTGTGGGTAGGGGGGCTGCGTGCCCGTGCCGGGCTCGTGCATATTCATCTCGATGGTAACCGTATTGGCAATACGAGGCAGATTGGTGCCCAGTGCACAGGGTCGCAGATCATCTTCAGCCTGCTCTGGGACCATCACAAGCGGCTATGGGTCGGTACCGAAAATGGTCTCGCGGTCTTTGACGGGCGGCAGTGGTTACGATTGACGCGTGATGATGGGTTGATTTCAGCCAACATCAACCAGCAAGGCTTGACCGAGGATACGGACGGTTCGATCTGGGTCACCACGACGCGTGGTGTTTCGCATCTGATGCATCCTGATCATTTTTTTGAGCCGACCGATCTCAAACCAGTCTTTATCGAGGCCAGACTTGGAGAGCAGGTGCTTCCCGAGCATGCTGTGCCATTCACGCGTGATCCCTTGGTAGTCACCCTTGGGACCCTCAATACGGCGCTCGCCTCGACGACCTATTTCAGATACCGCCTTGAGGGAGTGGACCAGGACTGGATCACGTCAACAACCGGAGAGATACGCTACAACTTCGTTCCGCCAGGTCATTCGCGCCTGATCGTTCAGGCGATCAACGATAACAGGAATATCGTCTCCCGGCCGATCGTGCTGCTTATCAGAATGCAGCGCCCCTGGTGGATGGCATGGCCGTTGATCGTTCTGTATATCGCTGCGGTCGTGATACTCCCGTACGTCCTGAACCGTGTCCGGTTTCGCTACCTGCTTAAGCGGCAGAGGCGCCTGGAGGCGCTGGTCAACGAACGTACGGTCGAGATGCGTGCTGCGCAGGCTGCCTTGGAGCAGCAGGCGAGACAGGACGGACTGACACGACTCATGAACCGTCGTACAGCAGAGGCGAGCGTATTGCGACTGCTCGAGCGACTGGGACAGCCCGATTTCGAGGGCGAACATCGCTCATTGACTCTCGCATTGTTCGACGTCGACTACTTCAAGTCGATCAACGACACGTTCGGGCATACGATAGGCGATGAGATACTGGCTGAGATCGGCGCTCGCCTTCTGCGTGACAAGCAGCCCGAAGAGATTATCGGACGATACGGCGGCGAAGAATTTTTGATTGTCATCCAGGGCGATATGCCAACATCGTTTCGTCGCGTTGAGGCGTTGCTTGCCGGACTAAGCAACGAGCCTTTCGAGACCAAGGTTGGTGCGTTGGCTATCGGATGCAGCGCCGGACTGGCACGTAGCGTGCCTGAAATCGAAACCCCTCGTGAGATCTGGATGGAAGCCCTCGAGCGGGCCGATCAGGCTCTTTATCGTGCCAAACTCGAAGGGCGGGGACGTCTTGTTGTCAGTGAACAAGACCAAGACGATGAGGACTATCAAGACTGAAAGCAGGAATGGTGACCTCGAAGCGTTCACCCGTGGCGGGCACGATCATGTGGTACATTCCGCGCATGAAGCCACACGCTGTGGGCAGGGCCACGCCCGATGTGTATTCAAAAACTTCCTGTGCGATAAGAATGGGCTGCTCGCCGATCACGCCATCGCCATGAATATGGTCGGTCTTTCCGCGTCCGTCTGTGATTTCCCAGAACCTGGTCAGGAGCTGGATCGTCTCGCTGCCGCCATTCTCGATCCGGATATGATAGGCCCAGGCAAAATGATGGTCTTCCGGCTGGGATTGGTCCTCAAGCCAGAAAGTGCGCACTGAGACGCTCACCCCCTGGGTTGTGGCCTCGTAGCGAGGCGCAGCTTCAATGGCTTCGGCAAGGCTCGCTTCAGGGTCGGCCACGAGGCGGGGAGGGGCAGGCTTTTGCGACATGCCCGCCTTGTAGGCCGATGAAGCGCCGGAAAGCAATCAGGCTTTGAGCGCAGCAAGCCCTCGCTGAAGATCTGCAATCAGGTCGCGGGCATCTTCAAGCCCTACCGAAAGACGGATGGCGCCATCCGTAATCCCGAGTTTGGCTCGCTCGGCTGCATCGACCTTGGAGTGAGTCGTCGTGGCGGGATGGGTGGCGAGAGACCGTGCATCCCCCAGATTGTTTGAGATCGCAATCAGCCTGAACGCATTGAGAAAGCGGAACGCTGCCTCACGGCCGCCCTCGACTTCAAAAGCGACCAGTGAGCCACCATTGAGCATCTGCTTTTCAACCAGGGCGCGCTGGGGGTGAGAGGCAAGGCCAGGATACGCAACACGGGCGATACCCGGCTGGTTCTCGAGGAAATTTGCCACTTCGCTGGCATTGTGGGCCATGGCGTTGACGCGTAGCGGAAGCGTTTCAAGCCCCTTGAGCAGAACCCACGCATTGAACGGTGAAAGGGCGTTGCCCGTATTACGGGTGAAGGGCTGCAGGACTTCCTCAATCCACTGCTTGCGGCCCAGAACAGCGCCACCAAGAACGCGGCCTTGCCCATCGATATGCTTTGTGCAGGAATACAGAACCACGTCAGCCCCAAGGGCCAGAGGCTTCTGCCCGACCGGTGAGGCAAACACGTTATCGACCATCAGCAGGGCGCCGGCCTTGTGTGCGAGATCGGCAATGCGTTCGATGTCCAGCACGTCGAGCATCGGATTCGAGGGGCTTTCGATCAGCACGGCACCGGTTGGCTGTGAAAGCGCTGCCTCCCACCCGGCCCAGTCATCACCATCGACGAGAACAGTCTCGATGCCGTAGCGCGGCAGCAGATTGGTCACGATCCAGTAGCATGAGCCGAACAGGGCGCGGGACGCAACCACACGGTCGCCCTGTTTCAGATGGGACAGCAGGGCAGATGAGACTGCCCCCATGCCACTGGCTGTCACGATGCAGGCCTCGGCTCCTTCCAGCAGGGCGAGGCGTGACTGGAGGGCATCGGTCGTGGGATTACCGAAGCGGGAATACTGATAATGGGTGACGTCGCCGGTGAATGTGGCGGCTGCCTGCTCGGCGCTGTCATAGACAAACCCCGAGGTGAGGAAGATGGCTTCGCTGGTTTCGCCATGTTCGGTACGGCTGACATCCTCATGCAACAGACGTGTCGAGGGGCCGAAATTATTTTGAGTCATGGGAGGGAGACGCTCCAAAATGCACCGTGATCCGTAGGGTGCGATTCTGGCCGTGGAAAACCTGGAACCAAACTGGTTCCGGGCCTCTTTAGCGCTGTTGTTTAGCCTCGCCGCAATCCGGCCGTTCAAATCGCGAGGGTTCTGCCGCGTGCGGCACCACGGTAGTGACTATGCGCAAAGGCTGTGTCGGTCGTCAACCGGCAGTGGGATGATTGCATCGCGCAAGCGACTGGGATAGAAGGGGCACCGTTGCGGGTGTAGTTCAATGGTAGAACGGCAGCTTCCCAAGCTGCATACGAGGGTTCGATTCCCTTCACCCGCTCCAATTTCCCGAAAAATTCGGTGCTGAGACTACCCGCGAAGAAGCTTCTTCTTCGGGGTCTCCTCACCCTTGTCTTTGTCTGTCTTTTGCGGTGCCGGCGCCGTGACGGGCGCACCGTCCTGATAGGCTGTTCCATTCCAGGTCCAGCGATCATTCTTGTCGATCAGCAGATCATGCATGCCGTTGTGACGGCTCGACAGGACAGATATGGCCCCGCTTACCGAGTCGAGCACAAGCTTCCAGCCACCCTTGTGACGCAGATAGACCGAAGTCGAACAGCCCGCCGAACCGCAAAGACGGGCGGATTGCAGTTGCACGAAAAGTGCCATGTCGCCCCGGTCTGTCGAGAGTGGTGCCGAGGCAACCAGAACGACAGGCTGATCATCATGTTTGGCGGCATCCGCCAGATCGCCCGCGCTCAGTTGGCGGGCCTCCTGATCGAGATTGGTACCAGGCTGCGCCGTGAGAATGACGGGATGCGGCCCATTGCCTGATGGGGCCGACTTTTGATGCGTCCGGGCCAGGGCAGGTGCTGCCATAAGGCCTGTGATGGCAATACCCGCCAATACCACACGAAAACGCATCGGATTGTCTTTCATTTTGCCCGCACGAATCGCAGGGGCCATTTTTTCACGCCGGTTTATTACGCATGTCTGAGCGTGACGACCAGTACATCGCGATAGGCCGGACGGGCGGGGTCGATTGGCTCGACGGGGGTGACCCCGTGGTACACACGATGGTCATCGACGAGAGCCGTGTCGAGGGGGGACTCGAGCGTGAACGAACCGACTTCCTGACGGTGATCGTCGTGGATCGTCGTGACGCCGGAAGCGACATTTTCGCGACTGACCATCAGAACGAAAACCCAGTCCACACCATCACGATGCATTCCCTCCGGCGTGGGGCGGCCCTGGCTGCCAGCCTGAGCCTCGATACGGAACTGATGCACTTCCGCGTGCCAGCTATCGGGTTGGGTTGAGGCCGGCGTCATACGCAATGCCAGAAGATGGGCGGCATTGAGAATGGAAAGCATGACCGGATGCGAGGCAATGGCATCCTCTATCGGGCCAAACCAGCGTTCGATGCCGCCATTGAGCAGGTTGTAATCGCGGCTTTGATAGTGGGGCTGATGACGCTTGCGGTCGATACGCCCACCCGCCAGGGCATAGGTGGCATAACGCCGCTTACGATAGCGCCCGCCATCCGCCATGTACCGGTCGAGCCCCAGCCGGTTCCAGCTTTCGGCGAAGCGCTCCCAGTCCTCGAAACCGAAAGATTTAAGGAAGGAGCGCATGTCGGGCCCACGCTCGAAGGCAAAGCCACGCGCCTGCAGCGTGGCGACCATATCATCAAGGCGTTGCGCCTCGGCGGGGGGGAGGGACTGTGACCGTTGCAGGGGCATGAATCGAGACTACCGTTGATCGGGTGTTACTGGTCCAGACGAGGGCGGGTCGGGTTCAGATGAGCCTTGAGGAAGGCAGCCGTCCCGCGGGCCAGACCCATGACGCCAATCTGATGCTGACGGAAGATCAGATCATGAAGCCATCTCGGGGCGAGGCCACGCAGGAAGCCGCCACCAAAACTCGTCGAGGCACCAACCATGCCCCACCCGTTATAGTCTCCCAGAGACACGACCGCACCACGGTCGCGGTAAACAAATGTCGAGGGCTCGCGGCCCTGAGCAATGACCGGTATGGCGCGGCCAAGATAGATGCCCTGCTGGCGGGCAACCTGGGCTGTGGCGGGAAGCGGGGCGTCGTTGATACGCGCGCAGTCGCCGAGAGCAAAAATTGACGTATCGCTCGTGGACTGCATGTGATGGTTCACGACAAGCTGGCCGCCACGGGCAATTTCCAGTCCCTCGAACAGTTCGGTTGCAGCACTGGCGCGTACACCGGCAGCCCATACACGCAGCGAGGCCGGGATGACGCGCCCGTCCTTGAGGTGAAACCCTTCCTCATCCACTGACGTCACCATGGCCTCGGTCAGAACGGACACGCCCAGAGCCTCAAGCTGCTTGCGCGCATCGTTCGAAACGCGCTCGGGGAAGGCAGGGAGAATACGCTTGCCTGTCTCGATCAGGGAGAGGCGTAACACGTTGCGTCTTGCGTCCTTGCCATAACCGGGAGCGAGATCGATGGCGCTGCACAATTCGGCGGCGAGCTGCGTGCCGGTTGCGCCACCGCCGACAATACCGACCTCCAGCTTGCGGTTGCTGGCCGCTGCATCACGGAAAGCTGCCCGGAATTTCTCATGGAACGAGCTTGCATCCGGCAGTGAATCGATAAAGGTGCAATTGGCCATAACGCCCGTGATACCGAAATCATTCGAGCGCGAGCCAAGCGAGACCACCAGCATGTCGTAGGGGACGATCTCGTCATTCGCGAGGCGTATCTCGTGCTTCTCACGGTCAACGCTGCTCAGCGAACTCTGGATGAAGCGGAAGCCGAAACGGCGGCTGGCCTCCACAAAGGTCGTACAATCCCGCGTTTCCTCACCCGTACCCGCTGCAAATTCGTGCAGCATGGGTTTCCAGTAATGGACGGCGCCCTTGTCGATCAGCGTGGTTTCGATGTTGCGATGGCGGCCGCGACCGAGGGTCATCGCTGTTTCCATCCCGGCAACACCGCCGCCGATGATGACCACGCGAAATCCATTAGCCATGAAGTTTCCTCCGCAGTGTCGTCCGGGCAGGAATTACGACACTGATATGATTGCTCTTGTTGTGAGCGCGTCTCGCTCTCAACCCATAATGTGGGAGCAATCAACGCGGTCGTCCAGACGCGAGATGCGTCGCAGCGATCAAAAAAGGACGACTATGGTACTAAATCAGAAAAGGATGAGGCGCAATGCCGCGCGCAGGCACAGAGAAGGGGCGCAGACAGAGGTCCGTCCGAAGGATTCGGGAGAGGGCGGGGGGTGATTCTGCGCTCGGACTTCAATGGCCCCACAGGACAGAACATTCAGAGCGAAGCCCGCCATGCTGGGCCCGGTTGGCGGGCCCAGCGGTCGTGGTTCAGCTCCGGTAGGAGCCGTTGATGTCGATATAACCGTGGGTAAGATCACAGCTCCAGATCTGTGCGTGGCCATTGGCCAGCCCGAGATCGATCTGGATATCGATGTCCTGACCCTTCATGTGGGCTACCACGGGGGTTTCATCGTAGCCTTCGACAACCGTTCCCTGTCGGGCAATCCAGACATTGCCGATGGCGACGGAGAGTGTGTCGCGATTGGCTGGCTCACCGCTCTTGCCTACGGCCATGACGACGCGGCCCCAGTTGGCGTCCTCGCCTGCAATAGCCGTCTTGACCAGCGGGGAGTTGCCAACGGCGAGCGCGATCTTCTTGGCCGATTCGTCCGAAACGGCACCGCTCACACGCACCGTGAACATCTTGGTTGCCCCTTCACCGTCACGGACGACCATCAGGGCCAGTTCGAGCAGCAGGGAATCGAGGGCTTCACGAAAAGCTGCCAGTGCCGGATCGGTCAGGGATGTGATCTCGTCATGACCGGCCTGCGCGGTAGCGAAAACGAGCACCATATCCGATGTCGACGTGTCGGAATCGACCGTGATGGCATTGAAGCTGCGTTCTGTGCCCTCGCGCAGAAGCGATTGCAGCACATCATGGGAAATCGCCGCATCGGTCACCACAAAGCCCAGCATGGTGGCCATGTCGGGCGCGATCATGCCGCTGCCTTTGGCAATGCCCTGCAGGGTGACGGTCTTGCCCCCGATCTCGACCTGCCTTGTGGCAGCCTTGGGGAAGGTATCAGTGGTCATGATGGCGCGGGCAGCGTCTTCCCAGCCCTCGGGCGAAAGCGCCTCATAGAGCTGAGGCATTGCATCACTGATGCGCTCGGCATCAAGTGGCTCGCCAATGACGCCGGTCGAGGCAAGAAACACTTCCGTTGCCGGACAATGCACGACGCGCGCGGCGGCGGCAGCCGAGATCTGTGTTGCGATCACGCCAGCACGGCCAGTGAAAACATTGGCATTGCCCGAATTCACCACCAGCGCACGCGCCTTGCCCTGCGCCAGAGCTGCACGGCTCCAGTCGATGGGAGCGCCAGGGCATTTGCTGCGCGTGAACACACCCGCCGCCGTTGTGCCAGGCACGAACTCCATCATCATGAGGTCAGTGCGATCCTTGTAGCGGATCTGTGCGGCAACAGCGCCCAGCCTGACACCAGCTACCGGCAGAAGGCGCGGCAGGGGTTGGGCGAGGGGGGAGCGGGGGAGGGCTTTTGCCATGATCTGTCTCCGAGCTTTATACGTCGGAAAGAGGATGCACGGCTTGGGGCTCAGGTCCAGCCCCCCGCCCCCTAATGGGGCGAAAAGACCGGAATTCTGAGTGAAAAGTGAGCGTTAGGCGCTCACCTTCTTGTGGCGATTACTTCTTCGCCGGGGCTGCAACCGGGGCATCGCTGATGGGCTTGCCCTGGGCGTCGTAGCGCACGATCTTGACCTTCTTCTGCGCGTCCTCGACGATCTTGCGCACGTTGTCACGGATCAGCTGCTGACGGATTTCGTCATGCACCTGGTCAAGCGGCGGCACAGGAGCCTCACGCGAGGCCAGAACCTGAATGACGTGCCAGCCATACTGGGTCTTGACCGGGGTCTGGCTGATCGTGCCGGGCTTCATGGCGAAAGCGGCCTTCGAGAACTCCGGCAGCATGTCGTCTTTCTTGAACCAGCCAAGATCACCACCGCTTGCGCCCGACCCCTTGTCGGTCGAGAGCTTCTTGGCGAGATCCTCGAACTTCGCACCCTTGTCGAGCTGCTTGATCACGTCCTTTGCGGTTGCTTCATCAGCCACAAGGATATGGCGGGCATGGATTTCCTGCTCACCCTTCTTGGAGGCGTAATTCGCCTGATAGGCCTCCTTGATGGCGTCTTCCGTCACCAGCGGCGCAACCTTTTCCTGCAGATAGGCATTCTGAAGCGCGTTATCCGCGGCATCCTGCATCTGGGCCTTCACGTCCGGCTTCTTGTCGAGGCCTTCCTTGAGCGCGTCGATCTGGATGGCCTTCTGGCTGACCAGCTGGTTCAGCAGGATATTGACCAACGTGTTCGGCGGCAGCTGGCGCGCCTGCGGGGGCAGGCTGGCAGCAGCGTGCTTGACGTCATCCAGATAGATCTTCTGTCCATTGACAGAGGCAATCAGCGGGTTGGCATCAGCCGGAGCAGCGGCCGGAGCCGCATTCGCCGGAGCGGCAGGGGCAGGGGCTGCGAAAGCCGGAGCTGCCAGAGTCGTGCCGGAGATGAGAGCGGCGCAGAAAAGGGCCGGGCGGGTAAGCCGCATGGAGAAATAACCTCGAAAAACTCGTGGAACTTTGTCCAGCATGGCGCAGGCTTGGGCGCTCGGCAAGGCCGACAGGGGCGCGATATCGGGTTTTGATAGCGCTCTTCATGAAGAAAACGTGCGTTGCGGGGCTTTGAGCAACGCTGAACGCCATGCTGCTCGGTTGACCGGGGCAAGGGCGCGCCTTATCTCATTTCCCGCGTGGACAATCCCGATCCGGCTTCGGCGGATGTTTCGCGTGACCGCCTCGACCGATCGCCGCCTCTCAACCGGGCGAGTTCATCGGTGCAGGCGGGTCGGGATGATCCGCACTCCAGTTCGCGGTCCTGCTTCTAGCGGACCAGTTCGCCAGAAGGACAGTCATGTTCGCTCGTATTGCCCGCGCCATGTTCGGCACCGCCAATGATCGCTCACTGAAGGGCTATCAGAAGCGCCTGCCTGAAATCAACGCGCTTGAGCCTGCCATTCAGGCTCTTGACGATGATGCACTGCGCGCAAAGACCGAGGAATTCAAGGGCCGTATCGCCGGAGGTGAGAGCCTCGACAAGATCATGCCCGAGGCCTTCGCCGTGTGCCGCGAGGCATCGCGCCGTGTGCTCGGCATGCGTCATTTCGACGTTCAGCTCGTGGGCGGCATGGTGCTTCATTCCGGCCGTATCGCTGAAATGCGTACGGGTGAGGGCAAGACGCTGGTGGCGACGCTTGCTGTCTATCTCAGTGCGCTGGCCGGCAAGGGCGTGCACGTCGTGACGGTGAACGACTACCTGGCCAAGCGCGATGCAGAGGAGATGAGCAAGCTCTACAGCTTCCTTGGCCTGACCACGGGTGTGATCATTCCCAATCTGTCGGACGATGAGCGCCGCGCTGCCTATGGGTCGGACATCACCTACGGCACGAACAACGAATTCGGCTTCGACTATCTGCGCGACAACATGAAATACACGCTGGAAGAAATGGTCCAGCGTCCTTTCTATCATGCGATCGTCGATGAGGTGGATTCCATCCTGATCGATGAGGCGCGTACACCGCTCATCATCTCCGGCCCGGCCGATGACAGTTCCGAGCTGTATCGCGGGGTGGATGACGTGGTGGTGCAGCTCGTCAAGCATCCCGAGGCCTTCGAGCGGGACGAGAAGCTGCGTACGGTCATCCTGACCGAACAGGGCTCCGACATGGTCGAGGAAATGCTGCGTGAGGCCGGCGTCCTGCATGAGGGCGGCCTTTATGACGTGCACAACATCGCCGTCATGCACCACGTCCAGCAATCCCTGCGTGCCCACACACTTTTCGCCCGCGATGTCGAATATATCGTCCGTAGCGGCAAGGTGGTCATCATCGACGAGTTTACAGGCCGCATGATGGATGGCCGTCGTTATTCCGACGGGTTGCATCAGGCACTTGAGGCCAAGGAACACGTCGAGATCCAGCCTGAGAACCAGACGCTGGCCTCGATCACCTTCCAGAACTATTTCCGCCTCTATCCCAAGCTTTCGGGCATGACCGGCACGGCCATGACCGAGGCCGACGAATTTGCCGAGATCTACAAGCTCGATGTGGTCGAGATTCCCACCAATCTCCCCGTCGCGCGCAAGGATACGGATGACGAGGTCTACATCACGGCCCGCGAGAAGTTCGAGGCTGTAGCGAACCTGATCCAGGACGTTGCAAAATCAGGGCAGCCGGTGCTGGTAGGGACGACCTCCATCGAAAAGAGCGAGCATCTCTCCAACCTGCTCAGCTCCAAGAAAATCCCTCATTCCGTGCTCAACGCCCGCTTCCATGAAATGGAATCGCAGATCGTCGCACAGGCCGGGGCGCCGGGGGCTATCACCATTGCCACCAACATGGCGGGACGTGGTACGGACATCAAACTCGGCGGCAATCTGGACATGCTGATCCGTCAGAGCCTCGAGAAGATCGAGGATGAGGCAGCGCATGAAGCCGAGATCCTTCGTCTGCGTGAGGAAATCGCGGTCAATCATGGCAAGGTCAAGGAGCTTGGCGGCCTGTATGTGATCGGTACCGAGCGCCATGAGAGCCGTCGTATCGACAACCAGCTGCGTGGCCGTTCCGGCCGTCAGGGTGATCCGGGGGCATCACGCTTCTTCCTGTCGCTTGAAGACGACCTGATGCGCATCTATGGCGGCGAGCGTATGGGCGCGTTCTGGACCAAGCTGGGCATGAAGGAAGGCGAGGCCATTGTTCATCCCTGGCTGAACAAGGCGCTTGAGCGTGCCCAGAAGAAGGTTGAAGCGCGCAATTTCGACATGCGCAAAAACGTCCTGAAATACGACGACGTCATGAACGATCAGCGCAAGGAGGTTTATGCCCAGCGCCGCGAATACATGGCGATGGACGATGTATCGGGTATCCTGCAGGAACTCCGCGAGCAGAGCATCGAAGAGATGGTCCATGCCCGCGTACCCGAGAAGGCTTTTGCCGAACAGTGGGAGAGCGAGGCGCTCGAAGCCGATCTGCTGTCGCTGCTCAACCTGACCCTGCCGATTCGCGATTGGGCGAAGGAAGACGGCATGGATGCCGATCTGATCATCCAGCGTGTGGAAGAGGCGGCCACGCAGGCGCAGGCCGCACGCTCGGCCAATATCGGCCCGGAGATCATGCGTCATATCGAAAAGCAGGTGCTGCTCACCTCGTTTGACGGTGTGTGGAAAGAGCACCTCCATGCGCTTGATCAACTGCGTCAGGGCATCGGCCTGCGCGCCTATGGTCAGCGCGACCCGCTCAACGAATACAAGCACGAAGCCTTCCAGCTCTTTACCGCCATGCTGGACGACATGCGTATTCGTGCCACCTCGACCATGTCGCGCATTGAGGTGGTCCAGCAGGCTGATCCGTTCCCCGGTTTCGATGGTCATGCCGGTTTCGAGGGGCAGCAGATCTTTGCGTCCTCCGATGAGGGGGCGTCATCTGCCGGGCTTGAGCCGCGGCAGATAGGCATGCAGCCGGGCGGAATGTTTCAGGCCCCGTCAGGCATGGGCATGAATGTGCCGGAGGCCGAGGGTAGCTATGCGCAGGAAACCCCGCGCAACGCGCCTTGCCCGTGCGGGTCGGGCAAGAAATTCAAGCATTGTCATGGCCGTCTGGCCTGAAGAAGAACGAACAGTCATACGGTTTAGGAGGCTCTGATGGCCGGTCATTCGCAATTCAAGAACATCATGCATCGCAAAGGTGCGCAGGACGCCAAGCGTGCCAAGCAGTTTGCGAAGATCCTGCGTGAAATCACGGTTGCTGCGCGCTCGGGCCTGCCTGATCCGTCATCCAACCCGCGCCTGCGCGCCGCCATGATTGCGGCACGTGAAGCCAACATGCCCAAGGACAATGTCGAGCGCGCCATCAAGAAGGCCAGTGGTGCCGGTGGCGGTGAGGATTACGTGGAAGTCCGCTACGAGGGCTATGGCCCGGCGGGTGTTGCCGTGATCGTCGAGGGGCTGACGGATAACCGCAACCGTACCGCGAGTGAAGTGCGTGCTGCGTTCTCCAAGCATGGTGGGTCGATGGGCGAGAGCAACTCGGTGTCCTTCATGTTCCAGCGTCTGGGGGTCGTTACCTACCCGGTTGGCGCGGCTTCCGAGGAAGACATGCTGGATGCGGCCATTGAGGCGGGTGCCGATAATGCCGAGCTCACGGCCGATGGCCACGAGATCACCTGCGCCATGGAAAACCTCTTTGCAGTGCGTGATGCGCTCGAAGCACGTTTTGGCGAGCCAAGCTCGGCCAAGCTCGACTGGCGTCCGGAAAACACCGTGACACTGGATGAGGAAAAGGCACGCTCGGTGCTCAAGCTCATCGACGTTCTGGAAGACAATGACGATATCCAGGCCGTCTATGCGAATTTCGACATTCCCGACGACGTTGCCCAGGCACTCGCTGCTTGATCCGTCTGCTCGGTATCGATCCCGGCCTGCGTTTCATGGGCTGGGGGCTGATTGATGTCGAAGGCAACCGGTTACAGCATGTCGCCTCCGGCGTGATTGCCACGGATGGCGCTGAGTCCGTACCGCTCCGCCTATGCGAGCTACATGGTGCCCTGCAGAAGCTGATACGCGATTATCAGCCTGCCGAAGCGGCGGTTGAGGAAACATATGTCAACCGCAACGGAGCTTCGACACTCAAGCTCGGTTATGCGCGCGGTGTTGCCTTGCTGACCCCGGCCTATGAAGGGCTCCCCGTGGCGGAATATGGCGCCATGATGGTCAAGAAATCCGTTGTCGGCACCGGGGCGGCCACGAAGGAGCAGGTGACCATGATGGTCAAGCGCTTGCTGCCGGGTGCCGTCATTCACAAGGCGGATGCATCCGATGCGCTGGCGGTGGCGATCTGCCACGCCCATCATCGGGAGACGGCGCGGCAGGTCATGTCTGGCAGACGGATGGCCTGATCGGGTTCGCAGCCTGACTAGTAACAAGACAACAGGGCTCGGGGCAGGGTGCCATGACGCGTGAAGTGAGGTGGGCATGATCGGGCTACTGACGGGTATCGTGGTAAGCACGGATACGGATCGCTGTATTCTCGACGTCAATGGCGTGGGCTATCTCGTTTCGGCGTCGAGCCGGACTCTGGCGAATCTGCCTGCGGCCCCCGAAAAGACACGATTGCTCATCGAAACCGTGGTGCGCGAGGACGCGATCCAGCTCTTCGGTTTCCTGACTTCGGATGAGCAGGAATGGTTCCGTCTGCTGACCACGGTTCAGGGTGTCGGGGCCAAGGTGGCGCTGGCCATTCTCTCTGTGGCGACACCGGGTGATCTGGTTCTGTCCATCAGCGCTGGCGACAAGGCGGCGCTAACCCGTGCGGCAGGCGTTGGCGCCCGTCTGGCCGAGCGCATCGTGACGGAACTCAAGAGCAAGGTGGGCAAGATGCCCGCAGGCGGCGCGACTGCTGTCGGGCGTAGCGTCACGGGCAATGCAGGCTCTGTCGAAAGCGACGCGTTGCAGGCACTGGCCGGTCTTGGTTTTCGCCGCGCCGAGGCCTGGCCTGTGCTCAGCCGCATTCTGGTCGAGCATGAGGGAGCAACGCTGGACAAGGTCATTCGTCTGGCGCTCAAGGATCTGGCGCGATGACGCAAGGCATGGGCCGGTCAAATGAGACCAGTGGCAGGGGAATGGGGGCAAGAGCATGAGTGACACGGATAGAGGCCCACTGACCCCCGAGCGTCGTATGGAAGATACCGATCACGGTTTGCGTCCCCAGACGCTCGATGACTTCACCGGACAGCGCGCCAGTCGCGAAAACCTGTCCGTGTTCATCCAGGCGGCCCGCAGCCGGGGCGAGGCGCTGGACCATGTCCTGCTGCACGGGCCACCAGGCCTCGGCAAGACCACGCTGGCACAGATTGTGGCGCGCGAGCTTGGCGTCGGGTTTCGCGCCACATCGGGGCCAGTGATCCAGCGCGCGGGTGATCTTGCAGCCATTCTGACCAATCTGCAGCCCAATGATGTGCTGTTCATCGACGAGATCCATCGTCTGCAGCCCGCCATCGAGGAAGTGCTCTATCCGGCGATGGAAGATTTCCAGCTCGATCTGATCATCGGCGAGGGGCCAGCCGCCCGCTCGGTGCGTATCGATCTGGCGCCTTTTACTCTTGTTGCGGCCACAACGAGGGCTGGCCTGCTTGCGACACCTCTGCGCGACCGTTTCGGTATCCCGCTAAGGCTCGTGTTCTATACGCCCGAGGAACTGCGGCTGATCGTGTCCCGTGGAGCCGCCAAGCTGGGCATGAACCTGACCGAGGAAGGGGCGGAGGAAATCGCGAGGCGCTCGCGTGGGACGCCGCGTATTGCGGGCAGGCTCCTGCGTCGCGTGCGTGATTTCGCCGCTGTGGGCGCGCCGCATGACCGGGCGATCACGCGCGTGATGGCTGATGCCGCGCTCACGAGGCTTGAGGTCGATTCGGTCGGGCTGGATGCCATGGACAGGCGCTATCTCAAGCGCATTGCAGAGCATCATCACGGTGGCCCTGTCGGAGTCGAGACCCTGGCTGCGGCGCTGGCTGAGGCGCGTGACACGCTGGAAGATGTGATCGAGCCCTACCTGATTCAGGAAGGGCTTGTGTTGCGCACCTCGCGGGGCCGAATGCTTGGAGAGCGTGGCTGGACCCATCTCGGCCTCACGGCGCCAGCCTCGGCCAGTGCGGCACAGTTCGATCTGTTGAGGGAGAGCGATGAAGGTTCATAAGATCGGGTATCGCGTCTATTACGAAGACACGGATGCAGGCGGAATTGTTTACCATGCCCGCTATCTGGCCTTTGCCGAGCGGGCACGAACCGAGGCCCTGCGTATGTCAGGCACACCCGTTTCGATGTTGCAGGAAGAAACGGGTCTCGTCTTTGTCGTAACGAAGCTCACGGTCGAGTATCTGCGCCCGTTACGTCTGGATGACTGGGCAGAGATCACAACCACGATTGAATCTGTTGGCTCTGCACGTTGCCAGTTGCGCCAGATCGTGTCGTGTGGCGACATGCACGCCGCCACGCTGACAGTCGAGCTGGCATGCATCATGCAGAATTCCGGGCGGCCTGCCCGAATTCCGCCGCGATGGCGTGCATCCTTGGAGGCATTGTCGAGCCAGACCTGAGGACAGGCGGCATGTGATGATGCGTGACGATTCGGGATAGGCGCGTATGAGGCATGCACTGTATAGGCGTGACGCAGAACGAAGCCTCAGGAGGTTTTTTTGGATCGAGCGGTAAATGCGGCTGACCTTGGGGCCGCCGCTTCTGGTTTGTCACCGTTGGACTTGTTCCTGCATGCATCCGTCGTGGTGCAGCTGGTCATGGTGGGGCTGATCTTGTGCAGCGCCTTCGTCTGGGCCGTGATCATCGAGAAGATCATCCTGATTCGCCGCGTCAATCGCGAAGCGACGGAATTCGAGGATCGTTTCTGGTCCGGCGGCAGCCTGGAGGATCTTTATGATTCCGATGGTGCAAAGCCGCTCCACCCGATGGCTGCCGTCTTTGGTGCGGCCATGGGCGAATGGCGCCGCTCCGCCCGCATCACGGGGATCGATCTGGCGCGCGGTGGTGTGCGTGATCGCGTGGATCGTGCGATCAATATCACGGTTGCTCGTGAAATGGATCGGCTGAGCCGTCGCGTGGTGGCTCTCGCCACGATTGGTCCCGTTGCCCCGTTTGTCGGTCTGTTCGGCACGGTGTGGGGCATCATGCATGCCTTCGGCTCGATCGCGGCCATGCACAACACGAACCTTGCTGTTGTGGCCCCCGGTATCTCCGAAGCCCTTTTTGCAACGGCAATTGGCCTCGTCACAGCAATTCCGGCCTATGTGGCCTATAACGTGACCAGCTCTGCCCTTGATCATTTCGCTGAGCGCATGGATGCGTTCGGTACCGAATTTGCCGCGATCCTGTCGCGACAGTCGGAAGAGCGGAGCTAAGACCCATGGGCATGTCTGCAGGGGGCGGCCCCGCACGCGGCCGCAGGCGACGCCCGGCGTCGGAAATCAACGTCACACCGCTGGTGGACGTCATGCTTGTGCTGCTCATCATCTTCATGGTGACAGCCCCCATGATGACGAGCGGCGTGAATGTGGATCTCCCCAAGACCGATGCCAGCCCGCTCAATGCTGATACCAAACCCATAACGGTTTCGATCAAGGCCGATGGTGGGACCTATCTGGGAGATGACCCGGTTTCGGCCGACCAACTCGTCGCCCAGCTTCAGCAGGCCGCACAGAACGACAAGGAGCATCGCATCTTCGTCCGCGCTGATGCTCATATCAATTACGGACAGGTGATGGACATCATGGGGAAGATTACCTCAGGTGGCTTCACGCACGTGGCGCTGCTCGCCCAGCAGCCCGCCGCGGGCCAGTAACCAGAGGAGAAGCAGCCTTGCTGCGTCCCCGTCGGTCCGATGTCCGGCGCTTCCGCTATGCGCTGGGAGCGTCGGTTGCAGCGCATGCGCTGTTCATCGGCTTCCTTCTCGTGCGGCTGCCCATGAGCAAGCCCCCCGAGCCCCCCGAACCGCCGCCAATCGAGATGGCTTTCGAGGATTCCGGTCCTCCCGCCACGCCGCACAAGGCTGATACGCCAGCGCCCAAGCCAGCGCCGGCGCCAGCTCCTACGCCGACAGACGCGCCGCCAGCTCCAACGCCGCCGACACCTCAGCCTGTGGAGGAGCCGCCGCCACCTGCGCCACCGCCGCCGCCTATTCCGCCTCCGGCGGAGAGCAAGACGCCGCCCCTGCCTGACGTGAAGACACCGCAGAAGATGGTTGACGACTCGGCCGAGCCCATCAAGGCCTCGCCGCCCAAGCCGTCACCCCCTTCCGCATCGAAGCAGGTCGCGCCGCCTTCGCCTCAGACACAGCCTGTGGACAAGCTGCCTGAAACACCGACTTTCTCGCATATCACGCAACCCAATGCGGCGAAGAAGACCCAGGCGGACTCGCACTCGCTGCTTGCGACACTCGATGCCCTGCGCGCTGACCAGAAGCAGACACATCCGCCGAAGGCACGCGCCAACCCGCAGCAGGGCGGGGCGCCCAACGGGGGTGGCGCGCCGAATGGCGACATCACCAACGCGCTGAGTTCTGCCCAGCAGAAGGCGATTGGTGGCTCGGTGCGCCGTTGTTATTCGGAAGATACCGAAGCGCGTAATTATGCCTCATTTAGCGCGCATCTGATCGTGACGATCGATGCGACCGGAGAGGCGAGAATGGCGCGTTTTGCTCCCGATACCCAGGCGAAGGCAGCTTCCGACCCGTCCTATCGGGCGCTGGCCGAGCGTGCACGCGATGCCGTGCTCAGCCCGACCTGCTCGAAACTCCCCATCCCCTCAAACCTTCTGGGCAAGACGCACGAACTCAAATTCGTGTTCCGCCCCTGAGGTTTTCAGGTTCATGATCCTCCCAGACCGCAAGAGACCCGCATTCATGTCACGCGATACGTTCAGTTTCGACAGGCCCCTGCTGACCGACGACCAGGCGCAGAGCCTCTCCTCCCTGTTCTCACGACGCTCGGTTCTCGGTGCGTCCCTTGCTGCTGGTGGTCTGCTGGCCACGCCGATTGGCGCCTTCGCGCAGAATGCTGCTGGCGGCGCGCCGGGTGAGGCGGAGATCACGGTCGACCAGGCCCGTACAGCGCCTATCCCCATCTCTATCCCGTCTTTCGGTCCCGGGCTGGGTGAGCAGATCACCAGTGTGGTCTCTGCCGATCTCGACAGTACCGGCCTGTTCACGATCCTGCCCGGTACCTCTGGCACGCCGGATTTTGCGGCGCTCAAGGCGCAGGGTGCACGCGCCGCCGTCACGGGGAGTGCCGCGGGTTCGAGCAGCACGCGCGTCGAGATGCGTCTGTGGAACGTTCTGACAGGCGAGCAGATCCAGGGCACAGCCTATACGGCTTCAGCTGGCAACTGGCGTCGTATTGCCCACACGATCGCTGACGTGATCTATGAGCGCATGCTCGGTGAGAAAGGCTATTTCGATACGCGCATTGCGTATATCGCCCGCACTGGCCCACGCCATCACCAGATCACGCGTCTTGCTGTGATGGATCAGGACGGCGCCAACAGCCATATGCTGACCTCAGGTCAGTGGCTGACGCTCACGCCGCGTTTCAACCCGGTGCGCGATCAGATTGCGTTCATGTCCTACGCCAATAACCGTCCGCGCGTTTATACGTTCGATCTCGGCTCGGGCAGCCAGCGTATGTTGGGTGAATTCGAGGGCATCTCCTTTGCGCCCCGTTTCTCCCCCAATGGCAGCCAGGTTGTGCTCTCTGCAACGCGTGGTGGCGGGTCAGACATATTCGTTGTCGATCTTGGCTCGGGCTCCAAACGCCAGATCACCAATTCCGGTGCGATCGATACGAGCCCGTGCTTCAGCCCCGACGGCAGCCAGATCGTGTTCAACTCCGACCGTGGTGGATCGCCGCAGCTCTACATCATGAGTGCATCAGGCGGCGGCGCGCGTCGTATTTCCTACGGTCACGGCACGTACGGGTCGCCGGTCTGGTCGCCGCGTGGCGATGTGATTGCCTTCACCCGTATCGCCAATGGTCGCTTCTCGCTTGGTGTGATGGGACCGGACGGAACGGGAGAGCGCATCCTGACCGAGGGCTTTACGGTCGAGAGCCCGACCTTCTGTCCGAATGGTCGCGTGATCGCCTTCTGCCGCCAGTCGGCAGCCGGGGCGGGTGGGGCCGGGTTCTCCAGCGGAATCGGTACGATCGATATCACCGGATTCCATGAGCGTCCCGTACGCACCAGCACGGGCGCTTCCGATCCGGCCTGGTCGCCGCTTCAGGGCTGAATAATGCCGTAAGGCTGTGTCTCTGATGCCGCTTTTTGTGGCGTCGGAGACACTAATTCTGAATTTCTAATGAAATCCACGCGACTTGGCGCGCGATGGTAGTCATGCCGCTTGACCGCGCTTCGCGGGAATGAGTATGGCCGATCTTGGTCGTCGGGATCGGTAAGGCCCAATGGTTATGGTAACCAGCAAGCAAAACGGGAACTCCGACCTTCGTAATTAGTTGTCGTCACGCTTCCTGGTCCCGGATGGGGACTATATTCAGGGTTGGCAAAAATGAATTTCAAGCTTCTCGGTGCGCTTGGCCTTGCAGTCGTTCTGGCTGCATGCTCGGATGAATCAAACAAGGGTGCATCGACCGGTGCAGGCGCAACGGCTCAGGAAACCGGCGCTGCGCCCGGTAGCGAAGCCGATCTGGTCGCCAATGTCGGCGATCGCGTCTTCTTCGACCTGAACCGCAACACGCTCTCCAGCGATGCACAGGCAACTCTGGACAAGCAGGCAGCATGGCTCGCCCGCTACCCGCAGGTCAGCGTCGAAATCGCTGGTAACTGCGATGACCGTGGCACGGAAGAGTACAACATTGCGCTCGGCCAGCGTCGTGCAAATGCGGCCCGTGACTATCTGGTTGCCAAGGGCGTTGCTCCTTCGCGCATCACGACGATCTCCTACGGCAAGGACCGTCCGACCGCTGACGGTGACGACGAGCAGGCATGGGCTCAGAACCGTAACGCGATCACCTCGGTCAAGTAATCGGTCCGAGACTGTCGGGGTTGTCTGAGGGCCTGACCTGAGTTTTCTTGTCAGTGCCTTGATATACCGCTGACTCTGACGATTGATTCTCCCCTGTGTCCTGCAGGGGATGAATTCGGATCTGGCAAAACCGGCCGGTGCTTTGGCACCGGCCGGTTTTGTTTTATGGAACGTCTGATTTAAAAGTTCTTTTGAGCTATACGGTGAGGGATCATGCGCGGCATGATGCCAGCCATCACGATCTGACCGAAGGATGCGCCATGCGCGGTGCCCGAGTTTCCCGCTTCCTCATTCTCTCAACCGCCGCCGCTGTGACGGGGCTGGGGCTCTCACCCGCGCAGGCTCAGGTGACGAGCCGCGAGGGTATCGCGCTGCAGAACCAGATCCAGCAGCTCTCGCAACAGCTCCAGCAGGTGCAGTCCAGCGCCGCATCCGTGCCGGTGAGTGGCAGTGCCGCGCCTGCCATCAGTTCAGGCAATGGCGATCTCGTTTCCCAGCTTCTGCAGCGTGTCTCGACGCTCGAGAACGAGAACCGGGAGATGCGCGGAGAGCTCGATCAGCTGACCAACCAGGTCCAGACACAGAATGCGACGCTGACAAAGCAGATTGGCGATATGCAGTTTGCCGCCCAGAATGGAGCCGGTGGCGCTGCGGCAGGCGCTGCATCCAGTGCCGGTGCCATGACTGCGCCAGCCACTTCCAGTGCGCCACCCGCAGCGCCCGCAGATAAACCAGCAACCGCGCTGGATCTGCTCAAATCCGGTCAGGCTGCCCTGAAGAGCCGTGACTATGCCACGGCGCAGAGCAATGCCGAACAAGCGTTGAAGCTGGCCAAGACGGCCAATGGGAAGCTCGAATCGCAATTCCTGCTCGCCCAGTCTCTCGCGGGGCAGAAGCAGTATCGCGATTCCGCTGTTGCCTATTACGACGCCTATAATCGCTCTCCCAAGTCCGCACGCGCGCAGGAAGCCTTGCTTGGCGTCTCCGCCTCCATGCTGGCAATGGGCGACAAGAACTCGGCCTGTCAGGCCCTGCAGAAGCTCGATTCCGAGTTTCCTTCGCCCACACCACGCGTGAAGGCTGCCGTCACAAGCTTCAAGGGCCGTGCCAACTGCCACTGACCGGGCTGATGCCTGAGGATGAAACTGCGAGCCGGCGATTCCAGCCGGGTGAAGGCCCTATCGCGGCAGGGGAGTTTGCGGCTCTCATGCAGGGCTTTGGGGCTTTTCCATCCGATGACCCTCGCTTTCCACTAGGTGTCGCAGTTTCAGGTGGGGCAGATAGTCTCTGTCTTGCCTGGCTGCTTAGACGCTGGCGCCGAGCTGTCAGGGCCTTTGTCGTCGATCATGGTTTGCGGAAAGACTCTGCAGCCGAGGCTGCGTTGACAGCGTCCAGACTTGAGGCGCTCGATATCCCCGTGAGTGTTCTGCGCATTCAGGCGCTCGATGGCACGCGACGATTGCAGGAGACCGCGAGGGCGGCCCGCTATCAGATCCTCGCCGAGGCCTGCGCCGCTCATGGTATCCTCGACCTTGCATTGGGGCATCATGCCGGCGATCAGGCGGAGACCTTCCTCATGCGCAAGGCGCATGGCAGCACACCCTATGGTCTTGCTTCCATGGCGCTCAGTCGTGAGACGCCGCATCTGCGCTATCTTCGCCCCCTGTTGTCAATTGCGCCAGAGCGGCTTCGAGCCACACTACAGGCGCATGATATAGAATGGGTGGAAGACCCCAGTAACCAGAAACGATGCTTCGAGCGTGTTCGTATACGGCAGGATATGGACGCCGTAACGCGGTGCGATACGCTGGTTGAGGCAGGCATTTACGGAGCACTACGTAACAGGCGATCGGAGGCCGATGCTCGTTGGCTCGCCTCGATCCGCCTGGATCCTGCCGGGTATGCTGTCATGGCGGCTTTACCTGATGACCCGGCCCTCCTGGGGCAGCTCTGGCAGATGATATCCGGCGCGGCTTATCCTCCTTCTCCATCGGATCTGGCCGGATTGGTCGCGTCGCCACGCGCGATGACGCTCTCAGGGGGTATCCTGTACGAGGCAGGGCGGTATGGCGAGGGGTGGATCTTGGCACGCGAGGTGGCGGCGATCCGTGCGCAGTCAGCCTTGTGTCAGGGGCTCTGGTGGGACCGGCGATTCAAGGTGCGGGGTGCGCCGACGCAGCCTGGGCTGAGTGTCGGCGCCTTGGGACCGGAATCACGCCGCTATCGTCACCATCCATTGCCCTCTCGGGTACTGGCCGCCCTTCCGGCCTTATGGCGAGGCGGCAGTGTGGTGGGTGTACCGACGCTGGGTGAGGGCGTTTCACGGGACTGGCCCGGTTTCGAAGTCGCGTTTGAGCCTGCCGCAAGCCTGAGTAACGGGTCAAGATGGCCAGAATACCGGGAAACCGTGAAAACTTAATCGTCAGGGGGTGGGAACGTCCCCCCAAATGCTTATGTTATGAAAAAGATCAGCGCTGTTGTCGGTTCAGGGCAGCAGACGGGGCTACCGACGCCGACGTCTCTCCTTCGGGGGCACGCCGGTCGCATGGCCTGGCACCTGTTATTTGGAAACAATAGAGACCGTGATGAACAATTTTGGCCGCAATCTGGCACTCTGGGTGATCATCATCGTTCTGGCGTTGTTGCTCTTCTTGGCGTTTCAGCCCACGGGAAGCCAGCACGCGGCGCAGCAACTCGCCTATTCCGATTTCGTGACCGATATCGACGAAGGCAAGGTGCGCTCTGTCGTCGTGCAGAACCAGAACATCACCGGCACCTTGAAGGACGGCACGTCTTTCGAGACCTATGCGCCGGTCGATCCTGGCCTCGTGCCACGGATGACAGGCAAGGGCGTGGAGGTTGTTGCCAAGCCGCTTGATGCGGATGGCAGCCCCATCCTGCGCGCGGTCACGAGCTGGCTGCCAATGATTTTCCTCCTGGGTATCGGTATCCTCTTCTTCCGCCAGATGCAGTCGGGCAGTGGCCGGGCCATGGGCTTCGGGAAGTCGCGTGCCCGCCTTCTGACCGAGAAACAGGGACGCGTCACATTTGACGATGTGGCCGGCATTGACGAAGCGAAAGCCGAGCTTGAGGAAATTGTCGAGTTTCTGAAAGACCCACAGAAATTCACCCGTCTGGGCGGCAAAATTCCGAAAGGCGCGCTGCTTGTTGGCCCTCCGGGCACAGGTAAGACCTTGCTTGCGCGTGCTATCGCCGGTGAAGCCAACGTCCCGTTCTTCACGATCTCCGGTTCGGACTTCGTCGAGATGTTCGTGGGTGTCGGTGCTTCGCGTGTGCGCGACATGTTCGAGCAGGGGAAGAAATCGGCGCCGTGCATCATCTTCATCGACGAAATCGATGCCGTCGGACGCCATCGCGGCGCAGGTCTGGGTGGCGGCAATGACGAACGCGAACAGACCCTCAATCAGATGCTGGTGGAGATGGACGGGTTTGAGAGCAATGAGGGCGTGATCCTCATCGCGGCGACAAACCGTCCTGACGTGCTCGACCCTGCCTTGCTCCGCCCCGGTCGTTTCGATCGTCAGGTCGTGGTGCCGAACCCGGATGTCGCGGGTCGTGAGAAGATCCTGCGCGTCCATATGCGCAAGGTACCGCTGGCTTCGGATGTTGATCCCAAGGTGATTGCCCGTGGTACGCCGGGCTTCTCCGGTGCCGACCTTGCCAATCTGGTTAACGAGGCCGCTCTGCTTGCTGCCCGTCTGGGCAAGCGCACCGTGGCAATGCTCGAATTCGACAATGCCAAGGACAAGGTTCTGATGGGCGCCGAACGTCGCTCACTGGCCATGACCGAGGACGAGAAGAAGAAGACAGCGTACCATGAAGGCGGCCATGCCATCTGTGCGCTGCTGACTGCCGGTTCCGATCCTATTCATAAGGCGACCATCATTCCCCGTGGCCGCGCGCTCGGTATGGTTCAGATCCTCCCGGAGGGTGATCGCCTGAACATGAGCCGGACCCAGCTCAAGGCCCAGCTTGTGCTCGCCATGGGTGGCCGTGCTGCTGAAGAGATCATCTTCGGCGCCGAGAATGTCGAGACCGGTGCCTCTGGTGACATCAAGATGGCAACGAATTACGCGCGCCGCATGGTCACTGAATGGGGCATGAGCGAGAAGCTCGGCATGGTCGCCTACGGGGATAACGGTCAGGAGGTGTTCCTGGGGCACTCGGTCACGCAGAACAAGAACGTGTCCGAGCAGACCGCGATGGAAATCGATCGCGAGATCCGGGTTTTGATCGATACGGCGTATCGTCAGGCCCACGCGCTCTTGCTGGAGCACATTGACGCGTTGCACCGGATCGCCAAGGCGCTTCTGGAATATGAAACGCTGTCTGGCGATGAGGTCGCGCGTGTGCTGCGCGGTGAGGAGATCACCCGTCTCGAAGTGGATGATTCGGCCCCTGAGAACCGCCGTTCATCGGTACCCACGGTCAAGGCCAGAACGGGAGGGTCAACAGAAGCGCTGGATCCGTCTCCTCAGGCGGGCTGAGGCTCACAACGGTTGGGAAGAGGGGGCGCAAGCCCCCTTTTTTCGTATGGCGCGGTGTGCTTGAAGAACCTCACGTCACGCGCAGAAGCAAGCGACAGGAAGGGCGATCATGAGCAAGCAATCTAATCCAGGCCGCAAGCTGTTTGGGACTGACGGTATTCGAGGCAAGGCCAACAGCTTCCCAATGACAGTTGACGTCGCCCTTCGCGTTGGTCAGGCAGCCGGTCTTTACTTTCGTCGCGGAGCCCACCGCCACAGCGTCGTTTTGGGCAAGGATACCCGGCTTTCGGGTTACATGATTGAAAGTGCCCTCGTATCGGGTTTCCTGTCAGCCGGTATGGATGTCATCCTCGTAGGGCCTCTTCCTACACCGGCCATCGCTATGCTCGCACGCTCCTTGCGCGCCGATCTGGGGGTGATGATTTCTGCCTCCCACAACCCGTTCGGCGATAACGGGATCAAGCTGTTTGGTCCTGATGGTTTCAAGCTCTCGGACGAGGTCGAGGCGGAAATCGAGTCCATGATGGCGCAGGATCTTACGGATCAGATGGCGTCGCCAGAGGGAGTAGGACGCGCATCGCGACTCAATGACGCGGCAGGGCGTTATATCGAGTCGGCCAAAGCTGCTTTTCCCAAGGGGTCCCGGCTTGATGGCCTTCGTATCGTGCTCGACTGTGCCAATGGGGCAGCCTATCGCGTGGCCCCGGCAGCCCTGTGGGAACTCGGTGCCGAGGTCATCAAGATCGGGTGTGAGCCCAACGGGGTGAACATCAACGCGGACTGTGGTTCAACCCATCCGGAGACCCTCCAGCGTACTGTGCTGGAGCATGGTGCTCATCTCGGGATAGCGCTTGATGGAGACGCCGACCGCCTGATCATTGTGGACGAGAAAGGCCAGATTGTGGATGGGGATCAGATTCTTGGTCTGATCGTGTTGTTCCTTCAGAAGAACGAGCGTCTTGGCAGTAATGATGCTGTTGCCACCATCATGTCCAATCTCGGTCTGGAGAAGAAGCTCGCCCAGCATGGGATCACGCTACATCGTACAGCGGTGGGTGATCGCTACGTGGTTGAGAAGATGCGCGAGCAGGGAATTAAACTTGGTGGCGAGCAGTCAGGCCATATGATCCTGTCCGATTTCGCAACCACCGGTGACGGACTGATTGCCGCCTTGCAGGTCCTCGCAGTGCTGGTTGAGGAAGGGAAGCCAGCCAGCGAGATCCTTCGTGTATTCGAACCGTATCCCCAGTTACTGCGCAATGTGCGTTATCAGGGAGGCGATCCGCTCTCGACCGACCTGCTGGCAGAGGCAAGGAAGGCGGCTGAGTCGCGTCTTGGCAGCACGGGCCGTCTGGTGCTGCGCAAGAGCGGGACCGAACCGCTCATTCGTGTCATGGCTGAGGCCGAGGATCCAGCTCTTGTCGAGGACATTGTTGCATCGATCTGTGATGCCGTGCAGCGAGCGGTTGCTGTCTGATGAAAGGCCGGGTCCTTATCGTGGCAGGCAGCGATTCTGGCGGGGGCGCGGGGATTCAGGCTGACATCAAGACGGTCACCGCTCTTGGTGGCTTTGCCATGACAGCCCTGACCGCCGTGACTGCACAGAACACGTCAGGAGTGAGCCGGATCGAGTATATGGCTCCCGACATGGTGGCTGAGCAGATGACGATGGTGCTCGATGATATCGGCGCTGACGTTATCAAGCTCGGGATGCTTGGCAATGCAGGCATCATGGAGGCCGTGGGCCGGGTACTGGCCCAACACCCGACCATACCCTGTGTCATTGATCCTGTGATGGTCGCCACGAGCGGCGCAAAATTGATGACAGCTGATGGCGAGTCGGCTCTGGCGCGTCTCTACTCTCGTTGTTTCATGTTGACGCCGAACCTTCCCGAACTTGAAGTCCTTACGGGCAAAACGCTCTCGACCGAGAGCGAGATGTTTGAGGCAGCCAGGGCTCTCAGGGTCTCTCACGACATCAGGTGGGTGTTGGCCAAGGGAGGCCATCTAAGCGGGCCTGACGTCACGGATATCCTGATTGGTGCAGAGAAATTTCACAATTATGTGGATACCCGTATTCACACGCTCCACACCCATGGAACGGGCTGCACCTTGGCAAGTGCTATCGCTACAGGTCTAGCTCAGGATTATGATGTCAATAACGCTGTAGCGCGCGCGCGCGCCTACGTGCGGCAGGCCATCTTGCAGGCTCCCTCCTATGGGAAAGGAACCGCCCGGCCAATGAACCATCTTCCGGACGCAGTATGAGAACTAGAGTACCTCAATAGGCTGTTGTGTCTGCTCCGTGGCTGGAATGACCGGTAATGGTTTGGTGTCTTCGCGGAGCACGTAACCGCGGCCCCACACGGTACCGATCATTTGCCCGGCACCGAATTGCTGGAGTTTCCGACGCAGCTTGCAGATAAAGACGTCGATGATTTTCATTTCCGGTTCATCGATGCCGCCATACAGGTGGTTGAGGAAGGCATCCTTGGTCAGGACGTTTCCGCGACGCAGAACCAGAAGTTCAAGAATGGCATATTCCTTGCCGGTCAATTGCACAGGGTTGCCGTTGACCGAGGCACTTTTCGCGTTCAGGTCGAGCGAAAGTGGGCCGACAGTCATGACCGTTGTGCTGAAGCCCCGGGAACGTCGCAATACGGCTTGTAGTCGTGCCAGGAGTTCGTCTGTGTCGAAGGGCTTCGTGATGTAGTCATCTGCGCCTGCATGCAACGCCTTTATTTTCGCCTGAGGGCGGGTCATGGCACTCAGAACAATAATGGGCGTCTGTATTTGTGTCTTGCGCACCCGACGGATCACCTCGTAGCCTTCAAGATCTTCGAGCGTCAGTTCCGTGAGAGCCAGATCGTAATCATAATGGCGCAGCATATCGATTGCTTCATGCCCATTATGTGCATGATCAACAGTAATACCGCCCTGCTTGAGTGTTTTGATGAGCGCTTGAGCCGTAGCTTGGTCGCTTTCCGCAAGAAGGAGGCGCATCTCGTCAATCTCCAGGGTTGTTGATCGCTAGTTACTACCTAAGGTTGCTGTCGGCAAGAAAAATACTTGTTGAGGGCTGAAACATTTTGTCCTGAAAGTAACGAGTCTTTAACGGATTAACCTTACAATTTCTCTGAAATATTGCCTGTGATTTTCTGGATTTGGCTACGAGATATAGGGTTTCCGCAGCCTATAAAGTGTTTTTTCAATACTAACACAGGGCTATTTAACGACGGTTAACGAGCTATGACCCGGGTTTGTCTGGCCATGTAGTCGGTAGTCGCCTGAATGCGCGTACAGGTTGTATTGCGTAACTGATGTGTCTCGCATTCTTCTGAACCTTCATGGTTCTGGTTGAGCGGACCATCTGGCCCCGTCATCGATCGATGACGGGGCTGGTTGTCAGGTGACAAGGAGTCTGGCGTGGGTAAGCGTTGGCAGGCCTGCAATGAAAAGTGAGCGCCGTGCAGATCAGAAAAAGTACCCGGTTGCAGAGGTGGCATGAAATGAGGGACCGCGCTCAGGCGTTGACGGCCGTTCTTCGTCGCGAGACTGGCGTCAGGCGGGAGAGACGCAACGCCGAGGCAGTTATCGTCTGCGCTGAACGGAATGTTCTTGCTTCGAATGACGAGGATAGTGTTGTCGAAGGATTCGTGAACTGGCTACCGGAGGCGAGGGCAACGATAGAACGTGCCAGGTCAGCTGAACGCGAAGTCGCGATTGACGTCGCAGTCGCCTATCAAGCCTACATACAGGCGAGGATTGCCATCAAGAGGTCGCTGCCCACAGGAGATGCGCCTGCTTCTTCTGATCCCTCTGTAATGGCATCAACGGGGGAGGGCGACGAGAGGGGCGAATGAGCCCTCCAGCCGGCTGAGAAGCCTTAACAACTCCCAGCCATTGACGCTCAGACGGTGAGTATCCGGGAAGCGCGCGATATTTGATCTTCCTGCTGCCAAGCAGTGCTCACGGCGTATCCGTATCGCACCAGGGAGATGACCCTATGACGACGCAGGCAACCGGATGGGTGGAATCGCGCAAGAACGAAAGATAGGTCTGGGTGTTTTCTTCGAACAGGTCAGTTCTCGCACTGAGGACGGCGCTGATCACACCTGGCTCACGCTCTGAGAGGGTCTTCGCCGCGTGGGCCAGCAAGCGCTGAACTGCCCGTTCAAGCGCAGGAAGAAGGTCTGCGCTGCTCTGTCCGGTAACACCAAAGCGCGCTGCCATCTGCTCCCAGTCCTCCCGCGTGATGAAAGCAGGTACGCCGTTTTCCGGGGTCTGGCGCTCGGCTCGCAGAAGACGCCCCGCCTGCGCGTGACCGAGGATGTCGGCTGACGGCAATGTCGTGGGGTCGAGTGCAAATTCCTTCATGGTGTCGTGGCTCCGTCCCGATAAACCAGCTGGCGGTCGCCCTTGTGACGATCGCCAGAAAACAAGAGATCAGTTCACCTGGCCCGCAGCCTGCCCCGGGGGAGTTCCCATGGCTTGCATCAGAGCGGTTACCTGTTCCGGGTGTGCATGGAACAGCGCAATATTGGCCGGATTTGCTGCTGGCAGCCCCGCGGGCAGGGGCTGACCGTTGGTGGCGGCGACAGTCATGCCGAATGCTGTCATGCCCATCACGAAGCTTTCAGGTGTGAAACCGTGAGCCTCCAGAATGGCAGGCAAGCCGGGTATGGACTGTATCTGCCCGATGGTTGCCCTCAGCGACATTTGAGTGGAGTTGGGCGGGCGTATATTGGCCGCCTGCAGGGCCTGAATGGTCTGCGCTGCTCGAGACATGAAATCGGCGGGTAGAGGATAGCGAAGGCCAGCTTCGATATCCTGTCTCATTTCAGGCGGAATGTTTCGCTGCTGGCTTGGGGCTCCATCGATTGATGTCTGGGCCCGGGCATCTGATATCGTCATGGCAGGTGACAAACCCAGCGCAACGGTCAGAACTGCAAATTTTGATATCCCTCTCATCATACCCATTCCCCCTTGCGCATAAGCGGTGTTGCGGTGCCATCCTCAGCCAGACCATCAAGATCAATCTTGTCCGAGCCGATCATCCAGTCGATATGAATCATACTCGTATTGGCACCGCGGGCTGCCAGTGTTTCGGCCGAGGCCCCTTCGGTGTCGAACAGACATTTGGTGTAGGCCTGACCCAGGGCGATATGGCTCGAGGCATTCTCATCGAACAATGTGTTGCGGAACAGGATGCCGGTGTTCGAGATGGGTGAGGCGTGGGGCACCAAAGCCACTTCCCCAAGGCGGGCGGCGCCTTCATCTGTCTCCAGAATCCGCCGCAGCGCATCTTCCCCCTTGCCCGCATGGGCCTCGATGATACGCCCTTCAGCGAAGGTCACACGGATTTCGTCGATCAGTGTGCCCTGATGGAAGAGTGGTTTGGTGCTGGATACGTGTCCGCTCACCCGATGGCTGTGTGGAGTCGTAAAGACCTCTTCAGTCGGGATATTGGGGTTGCAGTCGATCCCGTTTGTCGTGCGTTCTGCACCGCCCGCCCAGGCATGACCATCTGCAAGGCCCACAGTCAGGTCCGTGCCGGGGCCGGTGAAGTGCAGGGCATGAAAGCGGCGCTCATTCAGCATCGCCGCCTTGGCATGCAGGGTTGCATTATGCTGCTTCCAGGCAATGACAGGATCAGCCGCATCCAGTCGGGACGAGGCAAATATGGCGTTCCAGAGTCGGTCCTGCGCTTCCTGCGTCGGCAGATCGGGAAAGACCTGCGCAGCCCAGCTGGCTGTTGCGTAGGCAACAATCGTCCAGTTGGTATCAAAGCGCGTGATGATCTCCATGGCCTCACGGCTGGCACGCGATGCGGCGCGGCTTGCGCGCGACACGCGCGCCGGATCCTGCCCGTTGAGCAGGGTCGGGTTGCTGCCAGTAATGGCGAGACGCGCGGCACCTTCCCGGTAAGCCCGTGCAATGCCATCCGCCATCCACTGGGCGCTCTTGTCGAGGCTCTCATCGGAGGCAAAGCGATAGCGTGCCAACGTTGCCTCATCATCAGCATATTGCGTTGTGACAAGGCTCGCGCCGGCGCGATAGGCGTGCTCGGTGATGCGGCGCACCAGCGAGACGGCCTCCAGCGGCGCGGAAATCACCAGCTCCTGACCGGGCTGGAGATTCAACCCGATGCGAACGGCAACTTCGCCGAGTCTGTCGAGACGCTCGGTGAATGAGAGGGGGGCTTCAGACATCACGTTTCTCCTGCGGGGCAAGCCTTTGTTCGACTCCGGGTCGGCGCCCTGCTCACCTCGGGTGAGGGGCGCCTGATCGAACGAGATTACTCGCCAAATGTCTCGGCATGATGGGCGCGGCGCGGCGCACGGCGCTGACGCTCGTTGCGCTGTGCCTTGTCCTGCGTCGCGGGTTTGTCATTGCGTGGCGCGGTACGGATCTCGACCTCGAGTTCGCGGATACGACGTTGCACACTTTCCTTGAGCGAAGGCGATGTATGCGGCTTCATCGTGGCAAGCGTTTCCTTGAGGTCACGCAGTTGCTTTTGCTTCTCGGCCAGATTGCGTCGGATGGGCTGGTTGTCTGAAAGCTGTCCTGTGTACGAACGCATCGTGAAATCTCTTTATCTGCCCGGTCAGCCCGGGACTCGTTTTTCGGCATGGAACCAGACCGGCGACTTATTGCGCCGGGCCAGTCCCGTCATTTGAAGGTCAGAAGGGTGACTGCGCTGAGACTCAGCGCGGGGTCAGACCCATGGAAGCAAGCGCCTCTATCAGGCGACTCATTTCATCATCCGTGCCGATCGTGATGCGAAGCCAGTCGCGTATGCGAGGGGCACTCAGCTGCCGGACGATGATGTGGCGCTCCCGAAGCCCGGCCAGCAGATCGCCGGCCTTGTGTGCGGGATGGTGCACCAGAACGAAATTGGCACAGGAGGGCAGAATGTCAAAGCCCAACCCGCTCATCACCTGCACAAACCTGTCGCGGCTCGCCATGACTCGCCCGGTGGTCGAGGCCAGCCAGGCCGTATCGGCAATGGCCGCAGAGGCTCCGGCCTGAGCCAGGCGGCTGAGCGGATAGGAGTTGAAGCTGTCCTTGACCCGGATCAATCCCTCAATCAGGTCGGGGTGGCCTATGGCGTAACCAACCCGCAATCCGGCTAGGGCGCGCGACTTCGAAAGGGTTTGCACGACCAGCAGATTGTCATGCTCCCGGGTGAGGGACACAGCGGACTCGGCGCCAAAATCGACATAGGCTTCGTCGATGATGATGGTGCGGTCAGGCTGCAGCGTTGCAAGGCGCGAGATCGCCCCGAGTGACAGGGCGTGCCCGGTATTGGCGTTGGGATTGGCAATCGCGATGCCGCCGCACGGGATGGCATAATCCTCGATGTCGATCTCGAAGCGTTCGTTGAGCGGTATTTCCTGATAGGGTTGACCGAACAGACCGCAATAGACGGGATAGAACCCGTAGCTCACATCGGCAAAGAGCATGGGCGCTTCCGGTGCGATCAGTGCCCGGAAGGCATGGGCCAGCACTTCGTCAGACCCGTTACCGACAAAGACGCGTTCCGGCACCGTGTCATAGACCGACGCGATGGTCTGGCGCAGATCACGGGCTGTCGGGTCTGGATAGAGCCGCAGGCTATCGTTGCAGCCTTCCTGCATGACGCTTAGCGCGCTCGGGCTCGGCCCGTAGGGAAGCTCGTTGGTGTTGAGCTTCAGGATATCGGTAAAATGGGGCTGCTCGCCCGGGATATAGGGGTGCAGATCCGCAACCAGCGGGTTCCAGAACCGGCTCATGAGAAATCCGCTTCGCTTGAGGTGAAAAGATGGCTCTGGCCATGCGATTCCGCGATATCGAGCACAGACAGGCCTTCTGCATCACGATGGGCAGGATTGGCGCCTTTCGAGAGCAGAAACCGCACCATATCCTGTCGTCCGAACATGACGGCAAACATGAGCGGCGTGCGGCCCAGATGGCTGGGTATATCGAGACTGGCGCCTGCACTGACGAGCAGTTCGGCTACGGCAAGATGCCCCTTGAAGGCGACCCCCGACAGGGCTGTCGCACCTTTTGCATCCTGCATGTCAGGATTGGCGCCGCGTTCGAGAAGGAGAGCCGTTGCGGGCAGGACGCCATTATAGGCCGCTACGATCAGAGCCGTGTAGCCGCGGCTATCCTGTGCATCGACCGCCATACCTGCATCGAGAAATTGCGTCAGCATGTCGGTGTCGTCCACACGGGCGGCATCGATGAAGAGCGCAGTGATCTGTTCTGGCGAAAAACTGCCTGCCGGCATCATCTCGGTCATCGTGGTGCTGGAACTCTCAGGTTTGAACCGACCCGGCCGCTGTGGACCGTATGATCAAATGATAGCCGAGCGCTCGCTGATCCGGAAGGAGCAGCGGAACTTTCTCAAGCCCGGATCTGGCTGAGAGCATTTCCGGGTGAGGACCTCAAGGATAATCTGCTGATTTGGTTGGGCGAGCAGATTCACCAGAACGGCATCCGATCGAATGTTAAAATATTGCTAAATTTTTGCCCGAAAGCATCATCTCAACCCGCCTGGTGTCATATGGCTTTCTCTGGCTGCCGATGAGGTTGCAGGGAGATCTGCGCTCGAACGCGTTATTCCTGGGCCCGGAATGCGTATGCGGGTCGAGCAAATTTTTGTGTAGTCGAGCAGTCGTGAAGGGTTTGGCTCTAGCACAATGTGGGCAATGGGCGTTTTATGCGCAACGCAATGTATTGCCTGGCCGGTAGGCTTCAGTCTGGTTTCAACGCTGTCGGGAATTTGAGGCAATATGTGCAGTCCAGCGGAACATCGCGCTGACCAGGGCGTATGGTCAGGGTGTTTGGAAACCGCCTCCCCACGGTGCGCCGTGCAAGGTGAGGGTGGTCGCTGACTCTGCATGGTCGCCGATACGAAAAGGATCCCCGATGGGGTTGTCTCGGACAGAAAACCGGTCTTGAACATTGGTGTCTGTCCGGCTGATGGTTTTCCATCGCAGAGAGTTAATTCGGAGGTCGATTTTTGATGCGTTCTTGTAGCAACCCGTCCGCGTTCGGCGCGGAAACCGGTGGAGCGGCCGGCGCCAGTGTCTCTGACATCGCGCAGCTGAGCATCAACACCATCCGCACCCTGTCGATGGATGGTGTGGAAAAGGCCGATTCAGGCCATCCGGGAACGGCCATGGCGCTGGCTCCTGTCATGTACACCCTCTGGCAGAACGACCTGAAATACGATCCGGCCGATCCGCTGTGGCCCGGCCGCGACCGGTTCGTGCTGTCCGTCGGTCATGCGTCGATGCTGCTGTATTCGACGATCTACCTGACCGGCATTCGCGATGTGGTGAAGGACAAGGTTCTCGACAGCCCGTCGCTGACCCTCGAAGATCTCAAGCAGTTTCGTCAGCTGAATTCCAAGACTCCTGGTCATCCGGAATTCCGCCACACCTCCGGCGTTGAGACCACCACCGGCCCGCTGGGTCAGGGCTGTGGCAACTCCGTCGGTATGGCAATGGCCGAGAAGTATCTCGCTGCCCATTACAACCGCCCCGGCTTCGATCTGTTCGACTACCACACCTATGTGTTCTGTGGTGACGGCGACATGATGGAAGGCGTTTCGTCCGAAGCGGCTTCGATGGCGGGGCACCTGGGTCTGGGCAACCTGATCTGGCTGTATGACTCCAACCAGATCTCGATCGAGGGTTCGACCGATCTCGCCTTCACGGAAAACGTGGCTGAGCGTTTCCGCGCCTATAAGTGGCACGTGGTGACGGTCAATGATGTCAATGACATCGCCGCTGTCAGCAAGGCCCTTGAGGAAGCCCGCTCGGTCAAGGATCGTCCGAGCCTCATTGTGATGCACACGGTGATCGGTTTCGGTGCGCCCAAGAAGGCCGGTACGGCCTCCGCCCATGGCGAGCCGCTTGGCGAAGAAGAAATCGCCGGTGCGAAGAAGGCCTATCACTGGCCCTGGACCGATGCTTTCCATGTGCCGGAAGGCGTTCTGGAGCACTTCCAGGAAGGCCTCGGCAAGCGCGGTGCCAAGGCTCGTGCGGAATGGCATGCGCTGTTCGATCGTTACACCAACGAATATCCGAAGGAAGCCGCCGAGCTGCGCGCCATCTTCGAGCGTCGTCTGCCGGAAGGCTGGGACAAGGATATTCCGGTTTGGGAAGCCGACGCGAAGGGTGTTGCCTCGCGCGCCAGCTCGGGCAAGCTGATCAACGCCGTCGCCAAGAACATCCCCTGGATGATCGGTGGTTCGGCTGACCTTTCGCCCTCGACCAAGACGAACCTGACCTTCGAAGGCGCTGGTTCGTTCCAGCCGCCGCAGTGGGGTGGTACTTATGGCGGCCGCAATGTCCATTTCGGCATTCGCGAACACGCCATGGGGTCGATCTGCAACGGTATGGCGCTGGCTGGCCTGCGCACCTATGGTTCGGGCTTCCTGATCTTCTCGGATTACATGAAGGCCCCGATCCGTCTGTCGGCTCTCATGGAGCTGCCGGTCATCTACATCTTCACCCATGACTCCATCGGTGTTGGTGAAGACGGTCCGACACATCAGCCGATCGAGCAGCTGGCCCAGCTGCGCGCCACACCCGGTATCATGACCATTCGTCCCGGCGACGCCAACGAAGTGTCTGAAGCCTGGCGCACCCTGATCCCGCAGACGCACAAGCCTGCCGTGCTCGTTCTGAGCCGTCAGAACCTGCCGACGCTGGATCGCAGCAAGTATGCTTCGGCTGCTGGTGTAGCGAAGGGCGCTTATGTCCTGGCAAGCTGTGAAGGCAAGCCGGATGTGATCCTGATGGCTTCGGGTTCGGAAGTCTCGCTGGTTGTTGACGCCTATGAGAAGCTCACGGCCGAAGGCATCAAGGCCCGCGTCGTTTCCTTCCCGTCCTTCGACCTCTTTGAGGAGCAGGATCAGGCCTATAAGGACAGCGTGCTGCCACCAGACGTCAAGGGACGTGTGGCTGTTGAACAGGCTGCCGCTTTCGGGTGGGATCGTTACACCGGCATCGGCGGTTCGATCATCGCGATGAACAGCTTCGGCGCCTCGGCACCGCTCAAGAGCCTTCTCACCAAGTTCGGCTTCACGCCGGAGAAGGTTTACGACGCGGCCCGCGAGCAGGCTGCCCGCAAGTAAGACGACTACCGGGGCCTGACCGCTTCCTCGGCGGTCGGGCCTTTCGGGGCCCTAGCGTGCTTTGGCCCCCTCAATTTGAGGTCAGGGTCGGAAGGCCGACCTGAGCTGAGACGGGTGTCCACAGGGAGCCCGTCAGGTGGACAGACAGGAGTACGTCATGGACGTCGAACAGAAGCAGGGTGCCGCCACGAGCGGGAACCCGCTGCGTGACCTTTCCAAATTTGGCCAGTCACCCTGGCTGGACTTCATCCAGAGATCCTACACTGCCGATGGCAGCCTGCAGAAGCTGGTGGACGAAGACGGCCTGCGTGGCGTCACTTCCAACCCGGCCATCTTCGAGAAGGCCATGGGGTATGGCACGGATTACGACGCCCAGATCAAGGATCTGCTGGCCGAGGAAATCCTCTCCCCCGGTGAGCTCTACGAGAAACTCGCCATCACCGACATCAAGGCAACTGCCAAGGTCATGCACCCGGTATTCGTGCAGACCAAGGGCCTTGATGGTTATGTGAGCCTTGAGGTTTCGCCTTATCTCGCTTTCGACACCAAGGCCACGGCTGACGAAGCCCGCCGCCTGTGGGCTGCCGTGAGCGAAGAAAACCTGATGATCAAGATTCCGGGCACGCCTGAGGGTGTTCCGGCATTCCAGGAAGTCACCTCGGAAGGCATCAGCGTCAACGTCACGCTTCTTTTCTCGCTCGAAGCCTACAAGAACGTTCTCGAAGCCTACATCAAGGGCCTTGAGATCCGTCATGCAGCGGGCAAGGATATCAGCAAGATCGCCAGCGTGGCGTCGTTCTTCGTGTCGCGCATCGACGGCAAGATCGATGGTGCCATCGACCGTCGCGTGAAGGAAGGCGACAAGGATGCCGAGGCGCTGAAGGCTCTGCGTGGCAAGGTTGCCATTGCGAACGCCAAGGTTGCCTATCAGCATTATCTCGAAGTGACCGCTTCCGAGCGCTGGAAGAAGCTGGCTGCTGCTGGCGCCCAGCCGCAGCGTCTGCTCTGGGCTTCCACGGGCACCAAGGACAAGACCTTCTCGGACGTTCTTTATGTTGAAGAGCTGATCGGTGAGGACACGGTCAACACCATCCCGCCCGCAACCTTCGATGCCTTCCGTGATCATGGCAAGCTGCGTGCCAGCCTGACCGAAAACGTGGAGGATGCCTTCAAGGTGCTCGAGCAGCAGGCCAAGCTCGGCCTCGACCTCGATGGCGTCACTAAGACCCTTGTAACAGAAGGCTGCGCTTCGTTCTGCGACGCTTTCGACCAGCTGCTTGGGGCGGTAGCAAACAAGCAGGCCACGTTTCTCGGGTCCAAACTGATCGAGCAGAAGGCCGAGCTTCCGGCCGATCTGAAAGCCGCCTCTGATGCGGTTCTCGAAGACTGGCGCAAGACTGGCAAGGGCCGCAAGCTCTGGGCCAAGGACGCCTCTGTCTGGACTGGCGGTGACGAAGCCAGCTGGCTGAAATGGCTCGATATCGTCGATGAGCGTCTGGCTCATGTCGCCGAGCTCGAAGCCTTCGCCAGCGAAGTCAAGGCCAAGGGCTTTAGTGATGTGCTGCTGCTCGGCATGGGCGGTTCGAGCCTCGGTCCGGAAGTGATTTCGGAAACCTTCGGCCAGATCGCAGGCTTCCCCAAGCTGCACGTGCTTGACAGCACGGACCCGCAGCAGGTGAAGACGTATGAGAACGCCGTTGACCTGAAGAATACGCTTTTCATCGTCTCGTCCAAGTCGGGCGGCACGCTGGAGCCGAACATTCTGAAGGCCTACTTCTTCGCCGCTGCCGAAAAGGCGCTCGGCTCGGCCCCCGGCAAGCATTTCGTTGCCGTGACCGATCCTGGCTCGCATATGGAGCAGGTGGCCAAGGGCGATGGCTTCTGGAAGATCTTCTACGGTGAGAAGCAGATTGGTGGCCGGTTCTCCGTGCTGTCCAATTTCGGTCTCGTCCCCGCAGCCGCTGCCGGTCTGAACGTTCGCGCATTCCTCGAATCGGCTCTGCGTTCCGTCAAGGGCGCTTCGGCCAGCACCCCGCCGGCGCAGAACACGGCGCTTCAGCTCGGTGCCATCCTTGGTGCGGCCGCAACGAAGTTTGGTCGTGACAAGGTGACGATTATCGCTTCGCCTGCGATCTATGACCTTGGCGCGTGGCTTGAGCAGCTTCTGGCTGAATCGACCGGCAAAAAGGGCACTGGCCTGATCCCGATTGATGACGAGACCCTCGGTGCGCCGGACGTTTACGGCAAGGATCGCGTCTTCGCCTATCTGCGCCTGACGGATGCGCCTTGCCCGAACCAGGAAAAGGCCATTGCCGCTCTCGTTGCCGCTGGTGAGCCGGTTGTGACGATCGACCTGGCTGACAAGCTCGATATCGCCCAGGCATTCTTCCATTGGGAATATGCCACGGCTGTTGCAGGCTCGGTGCTGGCAATCGATCCGTTCGACCAGCCGGATGTCGAGTTCAGCAAGATCGAGACCAAGAAGCTCACGACCGCTTTCAACGAGACGGGCAAGCTTCCGGCCGAGACGCCGTTTGCAACCTCGGGTGCGTTCGAGTTCTTCGCTGACGACACCAATGCCAAGGCATTGGGCGGTGGCGACGCGCTGGCAATCCTGAAGGCGCATTTCGGTCGCGTGAAGGCTGGCGACTACGTGGGTGTTCTCGCCTATGTGGAGCGTGATCTGAAGACGCGCGAGTGGATCCAGAACGTTCGCCTCAACCTGCGTGACCAGCTCAGGGTCGCAACGGCAGCCGAATTCGGCCCGCGCTTCCTGCATTCGACCGGCCAGGCCTATAAGGGCGGCCCTGATAGCGGCGTGTTCCTTCAGATCACGGCAGATGATCATGCCGATCTCGCTGTGCCGGGTGAACGCTTCACGTTCAGTGTGGTGAAGGCAGCTCAGGCGCGCGGCGATTTCGACGTGCTGTCCGAGCGTGGCCGTCGCGCCCTGCGAGTGCATATCAAGGGACCGCTTGAAGCTGGCCTCGCCGAACTGGCGACGGTCATCAAGAAAGCCGTCTGAGACTGACGCAATCCGCCCCGCTCCGACGGGGCGGATTGTTTTTTGACGTGGTAGTTAGAGGGCACAGGAAAACTGTGCAGGAGTTTTAGAGATGCAAATCGGTATTGTTGGCCTTGGCCGTATGGGCGGCAACATTGCAGTGCGCCTGACCCGTCATGGTCATGACGTCGTGCTGTTCGACCGCACGCCTGAAGTTGTGACCAAGACGTTCGACCGTGCCGAAAAGGGCCGTGCGATCGCCGCGAACTCGGTGGCCGATCTGGTCAGCAAGCTTTCGGCAGAGCGCAAGATCGTCTGGGTCATGCTGCCGGCCGGTGAGATCACCGAAGCCTGCGTGCAGGAACTGCGCGGCCTGCTCGGCAAGGACGACATCGTGATCGATGGTGGCAACAGCTACTACAAGGACGATGTCCGTCGCGCTCATGAGCTGATGGAGAAGGGCATTCACTACATCGACGTCGGCACGTCGGGCGGTGTCTGGGGCCTCGATCGCGGCTATTGCATGATGTACGGCGGCACCAAGGATTCGGCTGATCATATCGACCCGATCCTGAAGGCTCTGGCACCGGGCAAGGGTGACGTTGTGCGCACCATCGGTCGTGACCGTGAGGGCCTCGAACCGCGTGCCGAGGAAGGCTATCTGCATTGCGGCCCGGCCGGCTCGGGTCACTTCGTCAAGATGGTCCATAACGGCATCGAATACGGCATGATGCAGGCTTTCGCTGAAGGCTTCGACGTCATGAAGTCGAAGAACTCGCCGGTCCTGCAGGAAGACCAGCGCTTCGACCTGAACATGGCCGATATTGCTGAAGTCTGGCGTCGCGGCAGCGTCGTGTCGTCCTGGCTGCTCGACCTGACGGCCGATGCACTTGCCAAGAACGAATCCCTCTCCGAGTTCTCGGGCGAAGTGGCCGATTCCGGTGAAGGTCGCTGGACGATCGAAGCGGCCATCGAGGAATCGGTGCCGGTGCCGGTCATGACGGCATCGCTCTTCACGCGCTTCCGCTCGCGTTCGGGCAACAACTACGCAGAGAAGATCCTCTCTGCCATGCGCTTTGGTTTCGGCGGCCACGTCGAGAAGAAGTGACATGACGGGCCGGGACCTTCTCTGGTCCCGGCCCTTTTTTTTTCTCTAAGCTGTCTGCCTGAATGCCAGCGGGAGTCCGAATGCTCCCGCTCGCACTCCGGCTTTCCGATTATCGACTAAAAAGGTTTGGCATATGGTCGACGTTTCCGCTTCAGCACATGCGGCATTGTCCAACAACGAGACAACGCGTGGGGTTCGACAGGCGCCTCCCGGGTCCATGGTCATTTTCGGCGGTGGTGGCGATCTGACCAAACGTCTTCTCGTCCCTGCTATCTATAATCTGGACTCCGCCGGTCTTCTCAGTGAGGATTTCTCGATCATCGTGGTCGACTGGGCCGAGATGACGACTGGGGGGCTGCTCGAGCAACTCAAGGGCGCGCTGGATGACTTCGTCAGCAAGCGTGGGACCAACGCCACGACGCTGCGTCAGGATGTGTGGGATCGCCTTTCGCAAAGCATCACCTATCTGCGTGGCTCCTTTGAGGAGCTCTCGACCTTTGAGGCGCTCAAGGAACGTCTCGGTGAGCGTTCTGCCGTGTTCTACCTCGCAGTTGCTGCAAGGTTCTTTGGTCCGATCGTCGATCTTCTGGGTGAGTCAGGGCTGGCCGAGCAGACCGATACAATCTCCCGCCGCGTGATCATCGAAAAGCCTTTCGGTGCGGATCTGGAGTCAGCCAAGGCGCTGAATGCCCGTCTGCTGCGCTCGCTGGACGAAAACCAGATCTATCGTATCGATCATTATCTCGGCAAGGAAACGGTCCAGAACATTCTTGCCCTTCGCTTCTCTAACGGCTTTTTCGAGCCGCTCTGGAACCGTCAGAACATCGATCACGTGCAGATCACGGCAGCGGAAACCGTTGGTGTCGAGCGCCGCGGTCGCTTCTACGAAAGCACGGGTGCCATTCGTGACATGGTGCCGAACCATCTGATGCAGCTTCTCTCCATGGTCGCCATGGAAGCCCCGACCTCCTTCGATGCCGAGGCCGTGCGTGACGAGAAGGCCAAGGTGCTGAGTGCCATCCAGCCCATCGACCTCTCTCAGGTCGTGCGCGGTCAGTATGTCAGCGGTTCTTTCGGCGTGGGTGATGAGGCTGAGGCGCTTCGCGGTTATCGCGAGGAGCCCGATGTCGCGATGGGCAGCCAGACAGAAACCTATGTGGCGATGAAGCTGCGCATCGATAACTGGCGCTGGGCTGGCGTGCCGTTCTATCTGCGCACAGGCAAGCGTCTGCGTCGTCGCAAGACCGAGATTGCCATTCACTTCAAGCAGGCACCCTTTGCGCTGTTCCGCGATACGCCGGTGGACAAGCTCACCCCCAATATCATGGTGCTGCATATCCAGCCGACCGAAGGCGTGACCATGCAGTTTTCGGCCAAGGTGCCGGGTCCTTCGGTCCGCCTCGGCGGTGTGCGCATGAAGTTCGACTATTCCGACTGGTTCAGCGAGGGGCCGAGCACCGGCTATGAGACGCTGATTTATGACTGCATGATCGGTGACCAGACGCTCTATCAGCGCGCCGATACCATCGAAGAAGGCTGGCGCATTGTGGAACCTGCCTTCACGCAGAACATCGCTGACAAGTCCCCGCTCTGCTTCTATCCGGGCGGACTGGACGGCCCGCGTGAAGCCGATGAGCTACTCGCGCGTTCTGGTCGTCGCTGGCTTGATCTGAACAACTAAGATCGTTGGAAAAACGACAGGAGACCATATGACAATCGAACTGGATGCCATTCACGATGCTCTCCCGCCCGAGGCATCCAGAATTCGGCTTGTCGTCTCCGATATCGACGGCACGCTGATCGGCCCTGACAAATCCCTGGCACCGTCGACACTCGCGGCCGCGCAGGATCTGGCTAAGGCCGGGATTGCCCTGTGTCTGGTCAGCTCCCGTTCGGCAGAGGGTATTTTGCGCTACCATCGCGAATTGGCGCTCCAGACGCCTTTCGGAGCACTTAATGGTGGTCTGATTGTCAGCCCGGATGACGAGATTCTCTCTCACCTCGTCCTGCCCGAAAGCTGCGTGGTCTCGGCCTGCGATACCCTGTCGGTTCACAAAATCGACACCTGGCTGTTTCGTGACCATGACTGGCTGATCCGCGATCCGGGCGCCTATTACGTGGCCCATGAACGCAAATCGGTCGGTATCGAGCCCGTTGTCGTTCCTGACTTCCGACCCTACATGGCCGGTGTCGGCAAGATCATGGCGGCCAGCAGCAATTTTGCGCTTCTGCAGCGTATGGAAATCGAGATCGGGGCCATGCTCAAAGGGCAGGCCAGTGTGCACCGGTCGTCGGATTATTACCTCGATATCACGCACAAGGATGCCAATAAGGGCTTCGCTGCTCGTGCTCTGGCAGAGCGGCTTGGCATACCCATGAGTGAGGTTGCCTGCATTGGGGACATGTCCAATGATGTCCCGATGCTCAGCATTGCCGGGCTCGGCATCGCAATGGGAAATGCCAGTGAGGAAGTCAGCGCTCATGCCCATGTGACGACAGGGCGAAACGACGCAGATGGCTGGGCGCAAGCCATGCGTGACTACGTTCTCCCCCGTGCACCGGGCGCGGCCTGAGGCGCGGGCCTGAAAGTGGAATCGTCGTGCGGCATAGCGGCGCGACGGCGCTGCGCAAGGCCCCCCTGGAAGCCCTAGAAGAAGGAATGAGATAGATGAGTGGACATGATGTGACCTCGGCCCGGCTCGTGGTTCTGGAAGATGGCGAGGCCGTAGCCCGCAAGATGGCGCAGTGGCTTCTCGATCAGGCGCTTGCAAAGAAAGACGGCCCGTTCGTTGTCGCGCTCTCGGGTGGCTCGACCCCCAAGCGCCTGTTCAAGATCATGGCTGAGCCGGCTTATGCCGCCCAGTTTCCGTGGCGTCGTACCCAGATCTTCTTTGGTGATGACAGGCATGTGCCCTTCACCCATGAAGACAGCAATTTCCGCATGACGAGCGAAATCCTGATCGATCAGGTCGACCTGCCGCCCGAGAACGTTCATCCCATCCCGGCCGATGGCACACCCGAGCATGATGCGGCTCTTTATCAGGCCGCCTTGGTGGATGTTTATGGCAGCCATCACCTCATCCCGGGGCGCCCGCTTTTCGACGTGGTCATGCTGGGCATGGGCCCCGACGGTCACACGGCATCGCTTTTTCCGCGTCAGCCTATCCTGCAGGAGCGCGGGAAATGGGTGGCGGCCTGCACACCTGACAACGCACCGCATGACCGCGTGTCACTGACCTACACAGCCATCCATTCCAGCCGTGCTGTCGTGTTCCTGATCGAAGGGGCAGGCAAAGCCGAGATGCTTGCACGTGTGAGGGCGGGTGACGCCTCGTTGCCGTCATCGCATATCACGTCGGAAGGTGAGGTCGTGTTCCTTACGGACAAGGCAGCTGCCGGAGATCTGGCAAATGGCTGATCTCAGCGCACAGGATGCCGCAGCACGTGTCGCCGAGCTGAAACGCGAGGCTGCGACTCACGCCATTGCCTATATCGAAGATGGCATGGCCGTTGGTCTTGGCACGGGCAGCACCGCAAAGTTCATGATCGACGCGCTCGGAGAGCGCGTCCGTCGTGAAGGGCTCAAGATACGCGCAATTCCGACCTCAGAGGCCAGCGCGGCCCAGGCCCAGAGCCTGAACATCCCCATCACCAATTTTGCCGATGATCCGTATCTCGATGTCGCCATTGACGGCGCCGATGAGGTCCAGACCGGCTCGCTATTCCTCATCAAGGGGCGCGGCGGCGCGTTGCTGCGTGAGAAGATCGTGGCGGTCTCGGCGCGCAAGTTCATCGTGATCGTTGATGAGAGCAAGATTGTGACGGATCTCGGCACTCATATGCCTGTGCCCGTCGAAATTATCCCCTGGGGCTGGGAGCGTGTCGAGAACCTGCTGCGTCAGACGGGTGCCAAGAGCTGCATACCGCGTCGTAATGAGGACGGGTCGCTCTACATGACCGACAACCACAACATCATCATCGATTGCGATTACGAGCGCATCGAAAACCCGCGTGGCCTGGCTGACCGCATCATCTCGATCACGGGTGTGGTTGATCATGGGCTGTTTCTGGACATCACGACCGAAGTGCTGGTGGCGGGCGTGTCCGGTCTGCAGAGGCTCAAGGCATGAGCGCTGCGCATAACCCTGCCGCCGATCGTGCGGCGCCCGGGCTTTTTGTCGTCATGGGGGTGTCGGGCTGCGGCAAGACAACCGTGGCACAGGGGCTTGCCGATCATTTTGGATGGCCGTTTCAGGAGGGGGATGATCTCCACCCGCCGGCCAATGTCGCCAAGATGCATAGCGGCATCCCACTGGACGACTCAGACCGCGCACCGTGGCTCAAGATCTGCCACGAATGGCTTCGTGATCATGCGGCAACCGGGGGTGTTCTGACCTGCTCGGCACTCAAGCGCAAGTATCGCGACACCCTGCGTAGCGGTTTGGATGTCACCTTCGTCTATCTCGAGACCAGCGAGCGCACGATTGCCGAGCGCCTGAAGCATCGCATCGGCCATTTCATGCCGCCATCGCTGCTGCCAAGCCAGCTTGCCACGCTGGAGCCGCCAGGCCCGGATGAGAATGTGGTGACTGTGGATAGTGCAGGTACGCCCGAGATCGTCATGGCAAAGCTGATCGCTTCGTTAAAATCCAAGGCCGGCTAGGCGTTTCGTCAACATCAGGATCGATTCACGCGCAGTCTGTGGATCGATCCAAAAGGCCTGTCATCAGATTCTATCCAAGCTCGTGAACAGCTTATGCACAGGCTGATCCGCAGAGTTGTTCCTTGAATCTGGGGATAACTTCTGTCCTCTCAGGCATCATAAAGTAATGAACCGGCCTGATGCGGAATTCCGCCCTATTTCCCGCCCAGCCTGACATGAGGCCACGTTGCTGGTGGCGATTTGCCCAAATCCGGGCAGAGAGATGGCAGGTGATATGAGTTCTTCCAAACGAGCCCTACGGTTACTTTCCTTATCCGGCGTCTTTCTGACCCTCGCGCTTCTGCCTGGTTGCAAGCACCGTCACACCACGCAACGCGAAGAGGGTCCTCCTCCACCGATCATGGCCGTCGTAGCCCCCGCACCGGCAATGAGCCCGCGCTTCTTCAAACATGGTGTCAGTCAACGGGCCGGGCAGGCGTTCATGGCCTACGAGCACCGGCTGGACCTTACTGTCCCCGATCATCTTGTCGGTGCTCATCTGGATGCAGCGCGCTCGGCCTGCACAGCGGCGGTGTCGTGCGAACTTGTATCGTCGAATGAGAATACGGAGGAACTGGGGCAGGGCGTATCGCAACATTCTGCCCGCATCGCCGTGCGATTGCCCCATGATCGTGTCGAGGCCTTTATCAAAGCCGTGTCATCGCCCCTGCCGGGCGAGGAAAGCCGTAATATCGTCACGCGTGCAGCGACAACGAGCGAGACCGATCTGCAAAATGACGTTATTGATGTGGATCGGCGTCTGGCGCAGATGACGGCCTACCGCGACAGGCTGGAAGCCCTCGAGGCCCAGAGTGCCGGCCGTACCGACGACCTGATCAAGGTCGCCAAGGAACTCTCTGAAGTACAATCCTCGCTTGAAGATGCACAGAAGGAGAAGAACGGCCTCTCCCGCCGCATTGATACCGAGAGGGTCGATGTCAGCTTCGAGGGTGCGAGGGCAACGTCCACACCTGTCCGACAGAGATGGAACGAGAGCACTCAGATTTTCATGGAGACACTGGGCGACGTCTGGTTTTTCCTGATTCAGGCCGTGGTCTGGGCTCCTCTGGTCCTTGTAGCCCTCCTGCTGGTTCGTCGTGCGATCCGCAAAGGCTGGTTCAGACGCGACTAGGGATCTGCGTTCGCTGGCTCAGCTTAAAGTGAGCCGGCGAACCCTTGCAGCTGCGATGCGTCAGAACCGATATCAAAGATTAAAAATTCTGTAATCGGTGAGGGGTTCGCTCTGTGCATTCATTTTCCGACCAATCGCATCGGGCAGACAGCGTGAAAGACCATGGCAGGCCCATCGAGACGGATATTCCGGCCCGACTGGACAGGTTGCCCTGGTCGCGTTTCCACATGCTCATCGTCGTGGCCCTTGGCATTACCTGGATTCTGGATGGGCTGGAGGTCACCATCATTGGCTCGCTGGCCCCATCGCTCGAACGCGGCGATACGCTCGGTCTGAGCGCCGATGGGATTGGTTTTGCCTCGTCGTCCTATGTCGCAGGTGCTGTGCTGGGGGCGTTGCTGTTTGGCTGGATGACGGACCAGCTCGGTCGAAAGCAGATCTTCTTTCTCACTCTGGCCCTTTATGTCGTGGGCGTTGGCGCATCGGCTTTCTCCTGGAACCTGGGCAGCTTTGCCGTTGCCCGTTTCCTGACGGGTATGGGTATTGGGGGGGAATATTCCGCCATCAATTCTGCCATCGACGAGCTCGTGCCAGCCCGGCTGCGGGGGCGAGTGGATGTCATGGTCAACGGCACCTTCTGGGCTGGGGCGGCTTTTGGCGCACTAGGCTCGGTCTGGCTGCTGAATACCGCGCTTATCCCTGTATGGCTGGCTTGGCGCGTGGCCTTTGCCCTCGGCGCCCTGCTTGGTGTGGCTGTGCTGCTGTTGCGCACCTTCGTGCCGGAAAGCCCGCGCTGGCTTATCACTCACAGACGTGTGGAGGAGGCCAATGCCATCGTCAGCCACGTTGAATCGCATTGTGCCGAACCGCAGGGCGGATGGGCAAGCAAGTTGCCCACGGTACTTATCTATCCGGCCGGGGTTTTCAGCCCGATGGAGATGATCCGCATCATGGTGCAGCGCTATCGCGGACGGTCGCTCTATGTGCTGGTCCTGATGATATCGCAGGCGTTTCTCTACAACGCCGTTTTCTTCACCTACGGCATGGTTCTCACCCAGTATCACGGCGTCTCAGCGCGCGAAGTTGGCTGGTACATTCTGCCGCTCGCAATCGGCAATCTGATCGGCCCCCTTGTTCTGGCACGCTGGTTCGATACCTGGGGGCGGCGCCGCATGATTGGCCTGAGCTACGCCATATCAGGCACCCTGATGGTTATCGTTGCCTGGGCCATGGGGGCTGATCTGCTGACAGCCACGACCCAGACGCTCTCATGGTGCGCGATTTTCTTCTTTGCCTCGGCGGCAGCATCATCAGCCTATCTCACCGCAAGCGAACTGTTTCCGCTCGAAATGCGGGCATTTGCCATCGCCGTCTTCTACGCTGTGGGCACCCTGTTCGGGGGTGTAGCGGCACCTGTCATCTTCGGCCATCTGATTGGCACAGGCCGGCTTTCGCTGCTGGTCGTCGGGTATCTCGTGGCTGCCGCTCTGATGCTGGTGGCCAGTGTTGTCGCCTGGATCTGGGGTGTCGATGCCGAAAACCGTTCGCTTGAGGAGGTGGCCCCGCCGCTTTCTGCCCTCTATGCGGCTCGTGAGCAGGAGGCGATGCGCTCTGGCGCATGAACAGTTTGCTCCTGCTCCAGACGGCGTATCACGGGCGTAGCCCCCAGATCAGGGAGGGGATAGTGTCGTGCGGCAGCCGCTACTCTCGGCCTTTTCTCGGACTAACGGTTCTGCGGTCAGCTCTGATAGAGCTCCAGCGGCAGGCCATCAGGGTCGGTAAAGAAGGTATAGAGCTTGCCTGTATACGGGTCAGTACGGATCGGCTCGCAGGCTACGCCATGACCCGTCAGATGATCGACGGCGTCCTGCATGTCGCTCACGGAAAAGGCGAGATGACGCAGCCCGGCAGCCTCCGGCTGGGTCGGTCGTGAAGGTGGGGTTGGAAACGAGAAAAGCTCGATCTGGGTATCGCCAATGGCGATGTCGCATTTCCATGACTGCCGCTGCGCACGCCAGACCTCACGGATAATTTCCAGCCCCAGCACCTCTGTATAGAAGCTGCGCGATTTCTGATAATCCGAGGCAATGATCGCGATATGATGGACGCCGTTGAACATCGTCTGACGCCTATTGCTGTCGGGCTTTGCGGCCATTGGAGAGTTCTGTCACGACGCCATGCATGGTGCGGAGTTCCTGTTCGGTCACTTCCCCACGCTGGAACAGATGACGCAGATTGCGCACCATACCAGGACGTTTTTGCTCATTGCGCAGGAAACCGCACTCATCGAGATCGCGCGTAAGATGGCCGAGGAAGTTTTCCAGCTCACCCTTGGTCGCTACATGGGTTTCGTTTGTCATCAACGTGCGCGGCGGCGTGGTCTCGCAAGCCATCCACCACTCATAGGCCATGATCAGCACCGCCTGAGCGAGATTGAGTGACATGAAATCGGGGTTAAGCGGATAGCGTATCAGGATGTCGGCGCGCGCCATGTCCTCATTATCGAGCCCTGCGCGCTCGGGACCGAAAAGCAGCCCTGCCTTGAGCCCCCGATCGGCAATTGCACGCAGTTCCGATGCGGCACCACGGGCCGTCATGACGGTCTTGACGATATGGCGCGGGCGCGGGCAGGTCGCCATGACGTGGTGGAGATCGGCAACAGCCTCATCCACGGTGTCAAAAACCTGCGCCTCGTCCAGAATCCGGTCGGCACCGGAAGAGGCGTACCAGGCGCGCTCCTGCGGCCAGCCATCACGCGGCGCGACGATACGCAGATGGAAGAGACCGCCATTGGCCATGGCACGGGCCGTCGTTCCGATATTTTCGGCAAGCTGCGGACGCACCAGAATCACGACCGGGCTGAAGGCCCCGATCGGTCCGATATCGGCGCCACCATCACGACCCGTCATGCGCGCCTCCATTTCGTTCCCTGTGCGGTATCTTCAAGAATAATCCCCTGCGCGGCCAGATCGGCCCTGATGGAGTCTGCCAGGGCGAAATCACGTGCTTTCTTGGCTTCGGCGCGCTGGACGATCAGGGCATCAATAGCTCCGTCATCCGATCCGGCACGGAACCAGTCATCGGCCGACTGGCCAAGCAGGCCGATCATGGCGCCAGAAGCCTTGAGCGAAGCGGCTGCCTGTGCATCGCCAGCGAGGGCAGCATCGGCCAGCGGGTGCAGGCAGGAGAGGGCGAGAGGTGTGTTCATGTCATCGCAAAGGGCGGACATGAAATCCGCATCGACTGCGCCGGGTGCGACAGACGGGTGTTTCTCAAGGGCGCGATAGAAGCGATCGAGCGTCCGCTTCGCGTCCTCAAGTTTTTCCCAGGTGAAATCGAGCACGGAACGGTAATGGGCACCAAGCATAAGCAGGCGCAGCGCCTCGGCCGGGGCACGGGTCAGCACCTCGCGAATGGTGAAGAAATTGCCCAGAGACTTGGACATTTTTTCCCCATTGGAGAGCAGCATGGCATTATGCAGCCAGTATCGCGCAAAGCTGCTGCCCGGATTGCAGCAGAGAGACTGGGCCCGTTCGTTCTCATGATGTGGGAAAAGCAGATCGTCGCCCCCGCCATGAATGTCGAAACTCTCACCCAGATAACGATGGGACATGGCCGAACATTCGATATGCCAGCCGGGGCGGCCGCGGCCATACGGACTGTCCCATCCGGGCTGTTCCGGCGCGGAGGGCTTCCACAGGACGAAATCACCGGGGTGACGCTTGTAGGGCGCGATCTCTACCCGTGCACCAGCCAGAAGATCGTCCGGGCTACGTCCGGACAGGGTGCCATAACTCGCGCAGCGATCGACTGCGAAGAGAACATGGCCTTCTGCTTCGTAGGCGTGGCCGCTTGCGATTAGCTGGGCAATCATCGCCAGCATGTCGTCGATATGGTGCGTGGCGCGGGGCTCGATGTCAGGTGGCTGGATGCCCAGCGCCGCGACATCTTCATGAAAGGCGATGGTCGTGCGGGCCGTCAGGCTCGCGATATCCTCACCATTATCCCGCGCCCTGGCGGTGATCTTGTCATCCACATCCGTAATGTTGCGGACAAAGGTCACACGCGGGAACAGCGCACGCAGCAGGCGGACCAGAATGTCGGCGCTGAGCATGGCACGCAGATTGCCGATATGCACGGCGTCATAAACCGTGGGTCCACAGTAATAAACGCGCACATTTTCAGGGTCCAGGGGCGTGAAAACCTGTTTCCGCCGCGTCTGGCTGTCATGAAGGGACAGGGTATAGGGTGGGGTGGCCATGGAGTTGAGTAGATGCGTCAGCCCCGCGCCCCATGCAACTCTAATTTACGGCTTTTGGTGCTGGTTTTCTTTCGGCACTGCTATAATCAGGGCTGCATGACAGAAATTCGCTCTTCCGCAACGGCCCCGCGCTGGGGTGAACACCTGCGTGCGCTTATCAGAATTGCCGCGCCGCTGAGTTTTTCGCAGTTGAGCGAAATGGCCATGAATGTCACCGATACGGTGCTGCTTGGCGGTCTGGGTGCCACGGCGCTGGCGGTGGGTGGCATGACCACCAACCTCTTCTTCTGCACGTTCATCACGTTTCAGGCGGCGCTGGGTGGGGCCAGCATCCTCATCGCGCGGGCACGCGGCCGTGCCTTCGCGTCGCAGGAGCGTCTGGAAGATCTTTCTGGCATCGTGACATCAGGCGTCTTGCTCGCTCTGCTGCTCTGTCTACCAGTGCTGGCCATTCTGCTGCCCGCAGGGTCTCTGCTCGGTTTCTTCAACGAGCCCGCCCTGATCGTTTCACAGGGCAGCCGCTTCATGCATCTGCTGCTATGGGCGCTCCTGCCCAATCTGGTCATCATTGGGCTGCTGCGCATTATCCTGCCTGCTTTTGGCAGTGAACGTCTGCTGCTCTGGACCATGCCGGGTATGGCGGTCATGAACGGCTTTCTCAATGCCGGTCTGATCCATGCGCGCTTTGGTCTGCCGCGTATGGGGCTGTGGGGTTCGGCCTGCGCGACCATCGTGACGGGCTGGTCGGTTGCCATCCTGCTGGTAATCCTCGCCCGGCGTCAGTCCTTACTCAGGCCGCATCTTCGGCTGACGCGCCCCGATCCTCGCGCCATGATGGAAATGCTGCGTCTGGGGCTGCCCATGATGGGCGCGACGGGCGCAGAATTGCTGGCATTCCAGATGACAGGGCTTCACGCTGGCGCGTTGGGGGCTGTCTCGTCGGCGGCACATCAGATAGCGCTCAGCGTGACCAGTACCGCATTCATGATCAGTCTGGCGCTCTCTCAGGCGGTGAATATCCGGGTTGCGTACTGGCTGGGTGCTGGTGCTCCTGCGGCGGCCCTGCGCGCCACGCTCGGGGCGGTCATGCTGGTGGTTTTGTGGACATGCTTTACCGCTACGATCCTGCTCGTCTTCCCGGAATATATTGCCGGGTTCTATGTCGATCCGCATGGTCAGGATGCGGCACAGGTCATTCCGCTGGCTGTGACGCTTCTTAAAATTGCGGGGATCTTCCAGATTCTCGATGGCGTGCAATGCGTCTGTTCTGGTGCCCTGCGTGGTTGCCATGACACGTTCATGCCAATGGTTCTGATGGTGGTGACCTATATCCCCGTATCCATCCTCGGAGGCGACTGGCTGGCGTTCAAGGCAGGTTACGGGGCTTCGGGGCTCTGGATTGGCTTGGCTACCGGGCTCGGTATCTTGTCGGTCCTGTTGTCGATAAGACTGGTGGTTACGCTACGGCGCAAACTGCGAGAGGGGCAGGGAACGCTGCCCCCTGCCTGTGCGGAGCCAGCCTGAGCAGGCCCCGCTTATTGCTCAGTAATCGGTGGGCTTTGGCGAGATCAGGCCTCCGGGATACGGATCGTCTGGCCGGGATAGACGCCGTCATGATGGGCCAGCTCGGCTTCGTTAGCCTTGTGCAAATCCTCTGCCGTGACATCCGCATCCGTCTTTTCGGCAATGGCATGCAGCGTCTCCCCAGGTGAGACCTGATGAAATACCGGAGCAGGGGTGCCCTCTGGCACTGTGATATCGGCATGCACCGTGTCGATGCCGGCAATATTGCCGGCGGCGAGGATCATGGCATCGCGTTCGGCCGCGCTTTCAGCCTTGCCCTTCAGGGCGATGGTGCTGTCGCGCACCGTGATGTGCGAGACGGAAAGCTGCGACATGCCATATTGCTTGAAAGCGCGTTTGATGAGGCTCTCATGCGGAGCCTTGGGTGCGGGGGCACCGGCCGGGTTGATGGCCGCAACCTTTGCTTGCTCGTCAAGCTTGCGCCCGGCAGCACGATTGAACTTGAAAATGGCCATGGTGGTCCTCCCTCGGATAACTTGTGATTATTATGCCATGAGACATGGCGTGCATCCATGCAGACGCAGCCGACCTTGGGTTGTTCCGTCGATCCGAAATTTGTGAGCCACGCGGGCTTGCGTTGACAGATGCGATCGGATGAAAGGCCCACCCTGCCGCCGCAGATACGGGCAAATTTGATTGACACCGCAGAGGGGGTCCTGTAGGAGCCGCCGCTATTGCCGGGAACGTGGACATGCCGGCCGTTGTCAGATCGGGTTCTGCATCCCGTGACAGCGGTTCGAGGGATGCGCCCGTCTTTCCTAATTCGGGGGAAGGCCTACCGGCGCAACATGCGGTTGTCGCGCAGCGTCAGGACAACCCGAAGTCGAAGCGAGTTCTTGCACATGAGCAAGCGCCAAGAGAGCAAGTATAAAATCAATCGCCGTCTGGGCGTAAACCTGTGGGGCCGTGCCAAGTCGCCGGTCAATAAGCGGGAATACGGCCCCGGTCAGCATGGCCAGCGCCGCAAGCAGAAGCCCTCCGACTTCTCGATCCAGCTGATGGCCAAGCAGAAGCTCAAGGGCTACTACGGCAACATCAGCGAGAAGCAGTTCCGCAAGTACTATGACGAAGCCGTCCGTCGTAAGGGCGATACGTCAGAGAACCTGATCGACCTGCTGGAGCGTCGCCTGGATGCGGTGATCTACCGCCTCAAGTTCGCGATCACCCCGTTCGCTGCCCGTCAGTTCGTCAGCCACGGCCACGTGACGGTCAATGGCCGCAAGGTGAACATTCCTTCCTACCTCGTCCGTGACGGCGACGTCATTGAAGTGCGTGAGAAGTCCAAGCAGCTTGCTGTCGTTCTCGATGCCGCCCAGTCCGCCGAGCGTGACGTGCCGGAATACATCGAGGTCGATCATCGCCAGATGAAGGGCAAGTTCGTTCGCAGCCCGCGTCTGTCCGATGTGCCGTACCCCGTGCAGATGGAACCGAACCTCGTGGTCGAGTTCTACTCGCGCTAAAAGACCCGTTTCTTCCGGGTGTTTCTGGCCAATGCCGGATCGGGTTCACCCCCGGTCCGGCATTTGTCGTTTCTGGTATTTGCCGTTTTACCGAAGGTTAGTTTTCGATGTCCGAAGCCGCGTCCGCCTCCGTTTCTGCCACGGGCCTTGCCAGCGAGATCCGGCGACGCCGGACCTTCGCCATCATTTCGCATCCTGACGCCGGTAAGACGACCCTGACAGAGCGTATCCTGCGTGCGGGTGGCGCCATCCAGCTTGCAGGCAATGTACGCGCGAAGGGTGAGCGCCGCCGTACCAAGTCCGACTGGATGGGTATCGAGCGTGACCGCGGCATTTCGGTTGTGACTTCGGTCATGACTTTTGAATATGGCGGCTGCGTGTTCAATCTGCTCGACACGCCGGGCCATGAAGACTTCTCCGAGGACACCTACCGTACGCTGACAGCTGTCGATTGCGCCGTCATGGTGATCGACGCAGCCAAGGGTATTGAGGACCGTACGCGCAAGCTGTTCGAGATCTGCCGCCTGCGCGATATTCCTATCGTGACGTTCATCAACAAGATGGACCGCGAGGCGCAGGACTGCTTCGGGCTACTGGATGAAATTGCGTCGACCCTTGCGCTGGATACCTCGCCTGCCACATGGCCGATTGGGCGTGCCGGACATTTTGCCGGGACCTATGACATGCGCACGCGTGAGATACGCGGTGAGGCTGCGACGCTCCCGCAATCCGATGCGCGTATGGTTGCGCTTTCCGAAGAGCTCGAACTCGCCGAGGCTGCGCTGCCCTTGTTCGACCGTGAGTCTTTCGACGCCGGGCATTTGACGCCTGTGTTTTTCGGAAGCGCCATGAAGGAAATTGGCGTGACCGATCTACTCGATGCCCTGGTGGCTTATGGTCCCGAGCCGCGTGCCCAGCCCAGTGAGACGCGTGAGGTCAAGGCCGACGAGGAGCAGGTGACGGCGCTGATCTTCAAGATCCAGGCCAATATGGACCCCAACCATCGCGACCGTATGGCTTTCGCCCGTATCTGCTCGGGACGACTTACGCGTGGCATGCGTCTGAAGCACGTCCGCACAGGCAAGCAGTTTGCGCTGCACACGCCGCAGTTTTTCTTTGCGCGTGATCGTCAGCTTGCGGAGGAGGCCTTTGCGGGTGACGTTGTGGGACTGCCCAATCACGGCACATTGCGCATTGGCGATACGCTTAGCGAGAGTGAAGAGCTTCGCTTTACGGGCGTGCCGCATTTCGCGCCCGAAATCCTGCGCCGTGTGCGCCTTGATGACGCGATGAAAGCCAAGAAGCTGCGTCAGGCGCTTGTTGAGCTGGCAGAGGAGGGGGTTGTGCAGCTGTTTCGCCCGCAGGATGGGCTGCCACCCATCGTGGGCGTCGTCGGCACACTTCAGCTCGACGTGTTGCAGTCGCGTTTGCAGGGCGAATATGGCGTCGCTATCGGGTTTGAATCGACCCCCTATACGATCGCTCGCTGGGTGACAGGCGAACGCACCAAGATCGAGGCCTATTCAATGGCAAACCGCTCAGCCATGGCAGACGATCTCGATGGCGATCCTGTTTTCCTCGCGAGCTCCAACTTCATGATGCGCCGTATGGTCGAGATGAACCCCGATCTGGCGTTTCACGATATCAAGCAGATTGGTCTGAGCAACTGATCAGCTGAGTGCCTTGCGGGATGCTATCTGAGTAAAACTCGGGATGACATTGTCTGGAATAAAAAAGCCCCGGGAGACCGGGGCTTTTTTGCGCCGTAGGAACATGTCGTTCACAGGGTCAGCAAAGCGATCGCCCCAAGAGCGAAAAGCCCACCCACGAGAGCGCCGAGCATGAGGAAGACATTCTCGCCCTCATGATGAAGCGGCGTAATGCCGGTGCGGTCCGAACGATCGATATGATAAGTCTGAGCCATGGCCAACCTCCCCGGAGGGGCAAAGCGTGAACTGCTTATCCTCCGAATACATTACTTATATGTAATACTTTGGTCGGTGAGACAAGGGGAGATTGCAAAGAAAAAGGCCCCCGGCACGAATACCGGAGGCCTTTATTCTTGAACCGATCAAGAGGCCTCCGGGGAGGCCTCTTTCTCAGGCCGAAATCAGCGCAGGATGATTTCGACGCGACGGTTCTGCGGCTCACGGGTGTTCGGACCCGTCGGGACCAGCGGGTGCTGTTCGCCGTAGCCGTGGATGTCGATCGCAGCGGCAGGAACGCCGTCACGGATCAGCTCAGCCTTGACCGACTGTGCGCGACGGACCGAGAGGCCCATATTGTACTTCTGGCCGCGTGCACCGGGGTGAGCAGCAGAGTTGTCGGTGTAGCCGTTGACTTCGATGCGCGTCGTCTGGACGTGCGTGGAAGCCTGAGCTGCCTGGGCGACGATCTCACGAGCGCGGCCAGTCAGGTTCGACTTGTCCCAATCGAAGAACACCAGATAGGTGCGGGCAGGCTGCACGACCGGGGGAGCAACCACGGCAACCGGCGGCGGCGGCGGGGGAGCCGTGTCGAATGCATAGCGCAGGCCCAGGATGAACTGGTGGTTGAAGCGCTGATCGAAGTTCACATTGCCCTTGTGGAGGCCCGAACCATTGCGGTTCCAGCTCGTCGAGCGATATGCGCCATCCGTGAAGGTCTGGCCGATCATACGGTATTCGGTCGTGAGCGCGAGGCCCGGGACGCCCGGAATGTCGTATGCTGCACCGACGATGCCCTGGTAGGCAAAGCCACCCTGCGTGCCACCAACGCGGTTCACAGCGCCGTTGCTGTAAGCCGTGGTGATCGGGTTGTAATGCTGCCACAGGTAGCCAGCACCGACACCGACGAACGGCGTGACGGGCACGTTGATGCCGAACTGAGCCAGATCGATGTCATACAGCACGTTGACGAAACCGCCATACGACTGGTCAGAACCGCTCGTCGAGCCGGGGACGGCCGTCGGCGTGCGGTGGTTGATCTGGGAGTAGTTGTAGACGCCTTCAACTTCAGCGCGCAGGCCGTTGCCGAAGCCCCAACCGAACGAACCGAAGCCCGTGAAGCCGTCCTTGTGACGGAAGCGCGAGCTGCTTGCGTTGTTGCTGGTCGTGCCATCAGCCTGTGTGGTCGGCGAGAAGCGGCCGTGCTGCTGCTGAACCAGGTTGTAGCCACCGCCGATATTGACATACGGGCCGGTGATGGTGCTCGCCATGGCGATCGTCGGGGCGGCTGCCATCGACGTCATGGCCAGAAGTGCCGTGCGGAGACGCATTAGTTTCGTCCTCATAAATTCATCCATTCAAGCCTGCCGTTTTCCCTCCGGAGAGGCGAAGCAACAACAGGCTCAGCGCGATGCATAAGTGCGTATAGAGCCGTCAGTTCCGGTTCAGGAAGTGAGTTCCATGGGTATTTGACGATTAGACGAAATAGCCGTGTCCAAACTGCAACACTCCATTCCGCCCGATTAACAATTTCTTATGCAGCGAGCCGTTCTAGCGGGTTTGTTCATGAATCGCGGCATCAAGGGATCGTGAGGAGAATGGCTGTCCTGTAAGGAAAAAATACCGCTCACCTGATTTGTCGTTACGCTACGCAACCTTCCTGGACCAAAACGTCACGCACCGTGTCCATTTCAACATCACGCGTTGTAAATGCCTGGCCGATCCCGCGAATCAGCACAAAGGAAAGGCGTCCATTAAGCATTTTCTTGTCGCGAGCCATCGAGGCAATCAGTTCGCTGGCGCTGAGCGTCTCATCGAACCAGTCGAGACCAGCGGGCATGCCAAGGCCACGCAGATGGGTGTCGATGCGTTCCATGTCAGCACGTGGGCACAGGCCCAGAGCCACTGAGAGAGCTGCGGCCAGATGGAGCCCGATCGATACGGCCTCCCCATGCAACAGTCGTCCGTCATAGCGGAAATGGGCCTCTAGGGCGTGGCCGAAGGAGTGTCCAAGGTTAAGCAGGGCCCTCCCATCCTGTGCGGCCGTTTCCTTTTCATCGTCCATCACGACTTTCGCCTTGAAGGCGCAGGCACGTTGCACGGCCTCGCCGAGGGCTGCCGGGTCGCCGTCGAGAAGATCGGCGCCATGGGCTTCGCACCAGGCAAAAAGGGCGGGGTCGGCAATAATGCCTGCCTTGACGATCTCGGCATAACCCGCGACGCGCTCACGGCGTGACAGCGTCGCCAGTGCCGAACTGTCTGCCAGAACGATGCGAGGCTGGTAGAAGGCGCCGACAAGATTTTTGCCGGCGCGGGCATTGAGGCCCGTCTTGCCCCCTACCGAGCTGTCGACCTGAGAGAGCAGTGTTGTCGGGATCTGCACGAAGGGAACGCCACGCAGAACGCTGGACGCCACAAAGCCGGAAAGATCGCCCACCACGCCACCACCAAGGCCGATGACCGTTGTATGGCGTTCCATCCCATGGTCCAGAATGTCGTTGATCAGCGCTGCATAACGGGTGAGTGATTTCGACTCCTCACCCACCGGAACCACGAAAGGTGTGGCCTCGATACCGGTCTCGCTCAGTGCACCAAGCAGACGCGGGAGGTGCAGTTTCGCCACGGTTTCATCGGTGATCACCACCGCACGCTTTTGGGGCAGGACAGGCGCCAGATAGGCCCCGGCACGGCTGATCAGGTCAGACCCGATCAGAACCTCGTAATGATGCGACTCAAGCGTTACGGGTACCCGAAGCGGGTGGGCATAGGAATCGAGCGCCTCAATAATGCGCTGAGCACCATGATCGATGCTGTCATCTCCACAATCCACGACGATATCTGCCTCTGCATAAATGGGGTGGCGCTGCGCCTGAAGCGCGGCAAGCGTTGATTCGACATTGCCCTTGTCGAGCAGGGGGCGACCTGTGCGGCCCGAAACACGACGCACCAGCACGGGCAGGGGGCAACGCAGCCAGACGGAACGGGCGTGAGCCTTCACCAGACGGCGCGTCTGCGCGTCTATGAAGGCGCCGCCCCCTGTTGCAAGCACCTTGGCAGGCCCCTGCAGCAGGCGCTGGATCACCCGTCTCTCACCATCACGAAATGCCGGCTCGCCATGCCGGGCAAAGATCTCCGAAATGGTGCAGCCCGCAGCACGCTCAATCTCAAGATCGGCATCCACGAACTCCAGACCGAGTCGAGCCGCCAGACGGCGGCCGATCGTCGTCTTTCCGGCGCCCATCAGGCCGACGAGAACAATGATCGGGTCAGCAGTGTTCGGGGCAGGGAAGTCCGATCCGGTTGCGGGATCAGGCAGGTCGGGCATCGGTTCGGTTCGATCGGAAAAAAAGGTGGGGCGTGACATTCGGGCAAGGCTAACATACAGGAAAGCGGCTCGCCACCGAGCAGCCCCGGCAGGGCGCGGCCTGTGGCTGAAAATCTTGCCCACGCGCCCGTCTTTCAGGAGTTTTTCATGTCCACGCTGAGCTTTCCCCGGATCGCCCTTGCACTCGCTGTCCTGATCGTTGTGGGTCTTGGCGGAGCGTTTCTGAAGCTGGGCATGAACCCGCCACTGCCCGTACAGACGATGGTGCACAAGGATCTGCCGGGAACGCAGTTTGCGGCGACAGCGGCTGATTCCGCACCGGCCATGCCGGGTACCGCACCCGCCAAACCCATGCCCTCCATGCCCGAGCCTGTCGCAGCGCCCACGCTCCAACACTGAACCGTTCCCCATGACCGGGGGTGAGGGGCTACCCCCGGCGGCAGAGGCTTTTCTGGAGATGCTGGCGGCGGAGCGCAATGCGGCCCCGCGCACCCGTCAGGCCTACGCCTCGGACCTCGCGGATTTCATCGCCTTCCTGAAGCGCCAGAATGAGGGTGAGCCTGCGGCTCTGCTCGAGGCAGGGCAGACAAGCATCGCTGCCTATGGTGCCTGGCAGGGGCGTTCGGGGCTTTCATCAAGTACCGCAGCACGACGGCTTTCATGCCTGCGCCAGTTCTTCCGTTTCGTGCAGCGTGAAGGGTGGTCCGATCATGACCCCACAGAAAGCATCCAGATGCCGCGTCTGGAGAAGCCCTTACCCAAACTTCTGTCGGAGGCACAGGTAGAGCGTCTGCTCGATGAGGGATGTCATGGCCATGACGATCCGCGGCGCGATCTGGTCAGCCGGGCGGCGCTCGAACTGCTTTATACGACTGGTTTGCGTATCTCGGAGTTGCTCTCTCTGCCCGGGCGTCTGTTCAGGCGTGAGTCGGAAATGGTGCTGATAAGGGGGAAAGGCGGGCGCGAGCGGCTCATACCGATCTCCCACGCAGCCCGCGAAGCCGCTCTGGCGTTGCTTCATCATGACCGGGATATCGATAGTCCCTACCTCTTTCCCGGTCGCAACCCGGCGCGTGCCCTGACCCGTCAGGGATTCGACAAGATCCTGCTCCATGTTGCGCTCAGGGCCGGGATCGATCCCGATCTGGTATCACCCCACGTGCTGAGACACTCCTTCGCAACCCATCTGCTGGAGCGCGGGGCGGATTTGCGTGCCTTGCAGATGCTCCTTGGTCACGCCGATATCGCGACGACCCAGATCTATACCCATGTGATGCAGGAACGGCTGCGGCAGGTGCTCAACCAGCATCACCCGCTTTCGGATGATGCGCCATGATGAAGCGACGGATTGTTGTGGAACATGAACCCGTGCTATCGGCGGGGCATGCGTCAGTATCTCGATTTCGAAAAGCCGGTTGCCGAGCTTGAAAACAAGATTGCCGAACTTCGCCAGATGGCCAAGGACGGCGAAGGCATCAACATTGCCGACGAAATCGGCAAATTGTCCGACAAGGCGGAAAAGCAGCTTCGTGCTGCCTATACCAAGCTGACGCCGTGGCAGAAGGTCATGGTCGCGCGCCATGCGCAGCGTCCTCGCGCTCTTGATTACTTCAAGGGGCTGCTTGAGGAATACACGCCGCTTGCCGGTGATCGTCTGGGCCACGATGACCAGGCCATTGTCGGTGGTCTTGCCCGTTTCCGCGGTCAGGCTGTCATGGTGATCGGCACAGAGCGCGGTTTCGACATGGAGTCGCGCCTGCGTCATAATTTCGGCATGCCCAAGCCGGAAGGCTATCGCAAGGCGCAGCGCCTCGTTGAGATGGCTGGCCGCTTTGGCCTGCCGATCCTGACATTCATCGATACGTCAGGCGCATGGCCCGGCATCGATGCCGAAGAGCGTGGTCAGGCGCAGGCTATTGCCCGTTCGACCGATTGCTGTCTCCGCGCACCGGTTCCGCTGATTGCCATCATCATTGGTGAAGGCGGATCGGGTGGGGCTGTTGCCCTCGGCGCCGGTGACCGCGTTCTGATGCTTGAACATTCGATTTATTCGGTCATTGCCCCGGAAGGCGCCGCGTCCATCCTCTGGCGCGACCCCAAGCAGGCGGCTACGGCGGCCGAGGCGCTCAAGCTGACAGCTCAGGATCTTCTCAAGCTGCACCTGATCGATCGTATCATCCCCGAGCCCATCGGCGGGGCGCAGCGTTTCCCGGAAGAAGCGATTGCCGCTGTCGGTGACGCCATTGGCGATGTGCTGGCCGAGCTCATTCCCTTCGAGGGAGAGAATCTCGTGGCAAAGCGACGCGAGAAGTTCCTTGCGATGGGGCGTGATACGCTCTGAGGTACCGGTTTGCGGACGGGGTCTGACGACCCCGGCCCAGAGGGATGAAGAACCGCCTGGCCATAGGGTCAGGCGGTTTTTTTTGTGCTTCTCAGGGGGCAGGTTCACCCTCGATCGGCGTCACCCCAAGCGAATCGATCAGTTGACGGATCCGCTCACCGGCTTGCGCCACCTGATCTGAATCGTAGCCCTTGGCGACGAGAGACACGCCTTTTCGCCCGTCGGCACGTTCAAACGGATAGGAGCCAAGGTCGAGCGTAGGGAAATCGTTCTGGATTGCCTCCAGCCCCTCCGCCAATGTCCCCTCACGCAAATCCGCATGCCATGCCACAGAGCATAGAGGGGCCCCGCCTTCGAGGGTTGGGAGCAGAGCGTTGAACATGGATTGCATGATGGAGGGTACGCCTGCCATCACATGCACATTGGCAATCGAAAAACCCGGAGCAATCGAAACGGTGTTCTCGATCGGGACGGCGCCGCGCGGCAGCCAGGCCATCCGCTGCCGCGCCTTGTTGAATTTTTCCTTCCCCAGATAGGATTCCAGCTTCCGGTAGCTTTCCTCATGAATTTCCAGAGGGACTCCGACGGCCTCCGCAACGCAGGCGGCGGTTATGTCGTCATGCGTCGGGCCAATGCCGCCCGTGGTAAACACATGGTCGAACATGGCGCGACAGGTCGCAACCGTGTCGACAATGCGCTTAGCCTTGTCCGGAATGACGCGGACTTCTTCCAGTGCAATCCCCGAGCGGGCGAGGCCGTTCGCAATGAAGCGGATATTGGCATCCTGCGTGCGGCCAGACAGGATTTCGTTGCCGATGATGAGAAGACAGGCGGTGGGTGGCATGGGGTTTCCCTCTGATCGCCGGGGAATGATAACTTCGTCAACCATACAGGGTGTCCTGACGTTAAATCCCGACACGTCGATCAACTTCGAGTTGATGAACCTGACTATGACCTTTTCGCAGGAGACAGGAAATGAGCGATCTGAACAGCGAACCCTGCGCATCATGCGCTTATGACATCCGCGCCGATCTGGCTGAGGGGCCGGTCTGGATCTCCAGCGAAAACGCTATCTATTTTGTCGATATCAACGGTCGCAAGGTCCATCGGTTCACACCCGGGCTGGGCGAGGCCCATCACTGGGTCGCCCCCGGCAAGGTCGCGTTCCTGCTTCCAGTGGAAGACGGTACCTTTCTGGCGGGGCTGCCTGACGGGCTCTACCGGTTCGACCCTCAGGCCAGCAGCTTCGAGAAGGAGCTGGATGTCGAGGCCGACAAGCCCGGCAACCGCCTGAATGATGGCTGCGTGGACCTGCACGGGCGCGGCTGGTTTGGTACAATGGATGATTCGGAGGAAGCGCCGAGCGGCTCTCTCTATTCGGTTCATCACACGGCGGAAGGATTTGTACTGCGCCATCACGATACGGGATATACGGTTGCCAATGGCCCCGCAGTCTCGCCCGATGGCAAGCTTCTCTATGCCTGCGATACCCCCAATGGTGTGATCTACCGTTTCGACCTTTCCGCAGATGGGGCCCTGTCCAACAAGCGCATCTTTGTGAACCTGCCTGAGGACAAGGGCTATCCGGACGGCGTTGTGTCAGACAGCGAGGGCAATATCTGGTGCTCGACCTGGAATGGCGCTCATGTTCGCTGCTTCACCCCCGATGGGGTCGAACGCGCCTCATTCGCTGTGCCTGCCATGAATGTCACCAAGGTCGCCTTTGGTGGTGATGATCGCAAGACGGCCTATGTCACGAGTGCGCGTCAGGGCCTCTCCGACGCAGTCCTTGCCCGGTATCCGCAATCGGGGAGTCTTTTCACTTTCCGTGCCGACAAGGCAGGGTTGCCGCAGCATCGCATCGCCCTGGTCAAGGCGGACTGAACCTCGCCTGCAGATCAGCCGGCGAGCAGCTCCCTGAGGAGGGGAATCAGGGGGCGGTCGGGTGCTGGCATGGGGAAACGATCCAGTTCATCCACCGGCACCCAGGCCAGTTCCTGCCCTTCACGCGGGACGGGCTGGCGTCGCCAGCGTGTGCAGAGATAAAGCGGCATCAGCAAATGCCGCCCCCCTATGTTTTCGGAAACGAAAGTGAAGGGGGCGATACACCCCGACGAGATATCGACCCCGAGTTCCTCATCCAGTTCGCGAATCAGCGCCTGTTCGGGCGATTCATGGGGCTCGACCTTGCCACCCGGGAACTCCCATAACCCGGCCATCGGTTTGCCGGGCGGCCGACGGGCCAGAAGGACGCGCTGCTCCCGATCGATCAGCACCGCTGCGACGACCAGCAGAACGCGCGGCCCATTACCCTGTGTCACAGGCGTTGCCTTCTCCGTTGCGCGATCCAGCCTGTAGGTAAGCACCGGATAGGGTTCCGGCCCGCGCGATATGAAGGGAATACGCGTCGTGCCTGAGCGCACGAAGGCGAGGCGGTCCAGCAGAGCGATCGAAGGCAGGTTGTCTTCCGCCACATCTGCCATGATCTTCGTGACCGGAAGTGTCTCGAACGCCCATTCAACCACGCGTCGTACGCAGGCAGTTGCAATGCCTTTCTGCCAGAAAGGACGCCCCACCCAGTAGCCAATCCTCGCCGTCTGGGTCGGGCGATCCATCGACAAGCCAATGCAGCCGACGAGCCTGTCATTGTCGCAAATGGCGAAATGCCAGGCTTTGCCAGCCTCCTGACGCTCGATAGTGCTCGCAATCCATTGATCAGCCAGCTTCCGCGGGTAGGGGAAAGGGAGATGGCTGAGCATGCGCACGACACTCCAGTCATTGACCAGATTGTGCACAGCGGCACCATCGGTCGGCCGAAGCGGGCGCAGACGGTAGGGCGAGACCTCGAGTGTCAGACTCATTCGGCGGCCTGAGCCCGATCCGGTTCGGTCAGTACTTCGGTATCCGGAGTCTCTGTTTCCGGCTGGATGCCCGAACGACGCAACAGGTCGCGCAGGGCGTTGATGACCGGAAAGACTTCCTGATTGCGATCACCGCCAAGTTCACGCCACGCCTTCTGCTCAAGTTCCACAATCTCGCGGTCCTCGGCGAAGATCCTGTTGGTGAACCCGACAAGGAGCGGCCAGGCGAGTTCGAGTGCTCCCTTGAGCTTGGGACGTCGAATCGAGAGCAGGCCGAACACGCGGCATGTAAGATGCTCGGCGTCCTGAGGCACGTAGACGATCCAGAGATCCATCACGGGTGGTTCGTCGCCGGTACGGATGTGCAGTGTCTGATAGGGATAGACAGTGCGGATGGTCATGACGTCACGATGCGCGAATTTCGCGCTGGCATCGCGACGCTCTCCAAAGATCAGCGCCTCGCCCCAGGGCTGCTTTCCACCCACGCGGGCAAAGCTGTAGCGCGCCTCGACCATGCGTGGCTCATCGGCACCGCCAAGATAGCGGGGCTTCATCTTGCCCATCTGCTTCGAGTGCATGAACTGATGATTCATATCCATCAGGTTCTCATGCATGAAGCTGTAATGGCAGTTCACATGCTCGCCGAAACGGCGGGTCTTGTAGGTTGGGTCGGCAACGGAGCCGAGCTGAGGGAAGGGGGTCGTTTCCGCCTTGGCCGGATCGCCGGGGAAGATGAAGATCAGCCCCTCGACTTCACGGCATGGATAGGTGCGAACACCATTGGGGAGTTTGCCCTTGCCCAGATAGGGCACGTCGATGCAGCGACCCGAGCGGCCATAGGCCCAGCCATGATAGCAGCACTGGACAGCCTCGCCTTCGACACGTCCCTTGCTGAGCGGTACCTGCCTGTGCGCACAGCGATCCTCCAGAGCGAACACGGTGCCTTCCTGCGGGCGCACAAGCGCAATGGGCTGGCCGGCAAAACGTGTCGCAATGGTCTTGCCTTTGCGCAGCTCATGCGACCACGCGACAGGGTACCAGTAATCGGGATCACACTTGACCCGGCGCAGATCAACCACGTCGCTTCCCAGCCTCATGGCGTCTGAGCAGCGTTGCCCTGATCTGGTATTTCCGGATGTGTCGTTAATAAGGCTTTCCGTCATCGGTATCCCTGTCTTGACCGCCTCATGGCCAGGCCTGGCAACAAGCTGGCGGCCCTGAGCGTGGCTCTTGAATCCTTGCAACCCTGTGCAGAAGCGAAGTTTAGCAGGCTTGCGGCCAGAGGGAACAGCACCTTTGCGTCACGAATGTTCATTGGAGAACTTATGGTCGCGAAATGCAGGGCAAGCGACAGATAATTGCTGAAACTGACCGGTTTGTGCTGGCTATCTGCGACAAACTGTGTTTTTTTTGTCTCATTCGATCCGCTAACGAAAGAAAATTCCATTTCGACGTTGTAACGAGTTTTCGATGCTGCCTAGACTGATCCTGGTTCACGATCCCATGGAGAGACAGCTCGAACGATGTTTACAAAGCGAAGAATACTGGCGGCGGCGACCCTTCTCTCCTTCCCATTCGGGTTCAGCTACGCTCAGGCGGCTACGCAGCCTGCCGAGCAGACCGCGCCAAAGGTAAAAAAGACCGGCGTCGTTCACCAAAGAACGTCAATCGGCTCGGATCAGCCCCTTCATTCCGTTCCCAAGATCCGCACCCGCAAGGCACGCGATGCGAGCGGCGATAGCGGTGAGTCTGTCATCGTGACGGGTACCCACGCCTTCAACCGCAAGGCCCGCGACAGCGCCGTGCCCGTCACCGTGGTTTCTGCTGCCACCCTGCGCCGCTCCGGCCAGCTCAACCTGGCAGACGCCATCACGCGCGTTGATCCCTCCATCACGGTCACAGCCAACGGTGCCGATGCCGGTGCGCTGACCTCGGCGATCCGTATGCGTGGCCTTAATCCTAACGAGGTTCTGGTGCTGGTCGATGGCAAGCGCCGTAATACGACAGCCAATATCTATGCCGATGCGGGCCCGCAGCAGGGTTCGACCCCGGTCGATCTGAACATGATCCCGGCGGGCGCGATCGATCACATCGAAATCCTGCGTGATGGCGCAGCCGCCCTTTACGGTTCTGATGCCATCGCAGGTGTCGTGAACATCATCACCAAGAAGACCAATCATGGCATCAACACCGTCGCGCAGACGGGTGCCAATGCCTATAACGGCACCGGTTGGCAGTATCTGATCGGTGCCGATGGTGGTCTTAAATGGGGCAATGACGGTTTTGTCCACCTGAGCGGTCAGGTCTATCACACCGATCATTGGGTCTCGAAGCTCAAGAGCACCGACGACCATCGCTGGACGACCAGCTCGAGCTGGCCCGCCAACTCCAACAACATCCTCTCCAACCCGGAAGAAACACGCGAAAATCTCTCCATCGAATGGGGCAAGGGTATCACGGAGGGTATCGAGACCTATGGTCTGATCACCTATGCCCATCGCCATTCCGAGGCTTACGAGAACTACCGTGTGCCCACCGTGGCGCCGAGCGCCTATCCTTATGGCTTCTCACCGCTGGAGACGATCGAGGAGAACGACTTCCAGGCCAATCTGGGCCTCAAGGGCGATAATCTGTTCGGCTTCAGCTGGGATCTGAGCACGCTGTACGGCCAGGATGACGACGATATCGGCAACAAGAACACCTTCAATCCGAATTACTACAAGGCCTATGGGTTCTCGCCCACCACGGTGCGCGCACAGAGCTATTCTCTTGCCCAGTGGACCAGCAATTTCGATGCCCGTCGCAACTTCCGTATCGCGGATGTCGTGCCGATGACGCTGGCCTTCGGCGCCGAGCATCGCCTGGAAATGTACACGATCAAGGCGGGCGAGCCGGCTTCGTATGAGCTTGGCGGCACACAGGGCTTTGCCGGTCTGACGCCGCAGAACGCCGGCAAGTGGCAGCGCAATATCTGGGCCGGTTATCTGGATGGCGACTTCCACCCGCTGCCGCACTGGGACCTCGATTTTGCCGGCCGCTTCGAGCACTACACCGATTTCGGCAACACCGAGAACGGCAAGGTCACGACGCGCTACGACATCACCAGCAAGCTCGCTATCCGCGGCACGATCAGCAACGGCTTCCGTGCGCCGACCATGCCTGAGCAGTATTACTCGGCGCTTAATGTTTCACCGACTGGCGCTTCAGGTCTGCTGCAGACTGTTGGCGCTGCAGGCAAGACCATCGGTGCCCAGCGTCTGAAGCCCGAGCGGTCGACCAGCGCTGAAGGCGGTATCATCGCAGAGCCGCTGAAGGACTGGCATGTCTCGGTTGATGTCTATCAGATCAATATCCGTGACCGCATTATCGGCTCGGCTACGGTCAATGGTCAGACGGCACTGGACGCGATCGCCCTGACAGGCGTGGATCTGCCAAGCGGAATCGACCCCAGCAACGTGACGGCCAATTACTTTGCCAACGTGGCCAGCACGCGCACACAGGGTCTCGACCTGCAAACCGACTACCTGCTGCATCTGCACCGCTACGGCACGCTCAACCTGAGCGCGATGCTCAACCTCAACCGCACGCGCATCAGCCATATCAACACCAACGCTTTCGGCGATCCCGCAGCCAATGCGCAGACGGTGGGTTATCTCACCACGGGCTCACCGCGCAGCAAGCTGATCCTGAACGCCTACTGGACGTATCATCAGTGGGATGTGAACCTGCGTCAGACCCGCTATGGCGAGACCAAGTCGCTGCTGACCTATGAGGATCTGGCACCAGCGGCGATCAAGTACTCCAACACGGAATGGGCAGAATTCAAGAATACGCCTGTCTGGCTGACGGATCTTGAAGTTGGCTATCGCTTCACCGAGCATTGGCATTTCGCTATCGGCGCGAACAACATCTTCAACCAGCGCCCGCGCCACGTGAACCCGATCACCAACTATCTGGGTCCGAAGATCTATGACACCGACTCCTCGGGTATCCCGATCTATGGTGCCTATTACTACGGCCGTCTGAACGCGACGTTCTGATCGTCCTGTTTTGCATGCAGGGACCAGCCAGAGGTCCCTGCGGGCGCTTTTCTTTCGAATATGCCGTCGAGCCGGGCCGGTGCATGACCGGCCCGGCTTTTTTCATCCCAGCGTTGCGCTGAGATGGTCGATGAACTGGGCGGCAACGCGGCCGGAGCGGCCCCCACGTTCCATGGCCCATTCCAGAGCGTGCTGATGCAGCGCCTCGGTCGAAATGGCGAGTCTGCGGTGGGCGGCGTAGCCGTCGACAATTGCGAGATAGGTTTCCTGGTTGCAGCCATGAACACCGATCCACAGGCCGAAGCGGTCTGACAGGGAGACCTTTTCCTCGACGGCTTCCTGCGGGTTGATGGCGCTGCCGCTTTCGTTTTCCATCATGTCACGCGGCATGAGATGGCGACGATTGGACGTGGCATAGAACAGCACGTTCTCGGGGCGGCCCATGATGCCACCATCCAGAACCGATTTCAGCGATTTGTAATCGGCATCCTGTGTCTCGAAGGAGAGGTCATCGCAAAAGAGGATACAGCGCCGGGGCTGGGCGCGCAGGATATCGAGCAGGCGCGGGAGGGTGGAGAGATCGTCGCGCTGGATCTCGATCAGAACAAGGGCATGAGGCCGCTCGCGATTGGCCTCGGCAAAGCACGCCTTGACCAGCGAGGATTTCCCCATACCCCGCGCACCCCAGAGCATGACATTATTGCCTGTGCGACCCTGTGCGAAATGGCGCGTGTTTTCCAGAACCAACCGGGTCTGGCGATCAATCCCGCGCAACAGCGAGAGATCGACCCCGTGGACCTGCGCGACGGGTCGCAGGCTTGCGGACGCCCCCTGCCACATGAAGGCGTCGCCTGTCTCGAGCGTGGTTGCGCTGGCCGGTGCGGGTGACAGGCGTTCCAGAGCCGATGCAATACGCTCGAGTTTTTCGAGCAGAACGGGGTCCATAGGTTTCTCCCTTGTTCCAAAGCCGTGCTTGACGTGCAGGCGCGGTCAATTATGGTCCGGCTGCAATCCGGTCCGTCCCGTGACGTGTCCGGTCCCTGACTATCGACATATGGAAGAAACGCATGCTCGCCAACAGCGGGATTATCTCATTCCTCCCGATGATCCTCGTGTTCGTCGTGTTCTATTTCGTGCTCATCCGTCCCCAGCAGGCACGCCAGAAGGAACTCAAGGCACAGCTTAATGCGCTGCGTCGCGGTGACCGTATTGTGACCAGTGGCGGCATCATCGGCGTGGTTCAGCTTGCCCGTGAGGGGACCAAGGAAATCGAGATCGAGATCGCTCCCGGCGTGAAGATCCAGCTGATGCGCGAAAATGTCTCGCAGGTTCTGACCAGCACGGCAAAGCCAGCGAATGACGGTGGCAAGCCCGCCAAGTAAGGCGCGGCAACCAAGATAGATTGAAAAAGGCCGGCCCCGAGAGGGAGCCGGCCTTTTTCATGGGATATCGTCTTGAGCTGCCCCGCAGATGATCCCCAGGAACAGTCCTCGGGGCAGCCGGGAGCGATATCAGGCAGAGAGCAGCTCTGCTTCGGCAAACTCGTAATTGGCAAGCTTGTCGAGATAGTTGGTGATGTAATCAGGACGACGGTTGCGGAAGTCCAGATAATAGGCGTGTTCCCACACATCCAGACCCAGTAGGGCACGACCCTGGCCTTCGGCCAGCGGGTTCGAGCCATTGGCTGTCTTGGTCACGGCAAGCTTGCCATCATTGCCAAGAACCAGCCACGCCCAGCCCGAGCCGAACTGCGAGATGGCTGCCTGCTTGAAGGCGGCCTTGAACGCGTCGAGACCACCGAGATCGGACTCGATCTTTGCAGCCAGCTTGGACGGCACCTGACCGCCATTCGGCGCAAGATTCTTCCAGAACAGGATATGGTTCCAGTGCTGGCCCGCGTTGTTGAATACGGGAGCCTGTGCGGCATCACCCTTCACGGCGAGAATGATTTCCTCAAGGCTCTTGCCCTGAAACTCCGGCTTGGCTTCGACAAAGCCGTTCAGCGCCGTGACATAAGCCTGATGATGCTTGCCATGATGCAGCTCAAGCGTTTCCTGGCACATGCCAGAGGCGGCGAGCGCACCGGACGAGTAGGGAAGGGACGGCAGTTCGAAAGCCATGGTCGCGTCTCCTGGACTGTCATGGTGAGGGCCAGACGGGCTGTCTGGCCACAGAAGGCAGCTATGGTGCGCAACCGGTTTCGTCAACCCGTTGCGGCACCGATCCGTGTCGCGCTGATATATCAGCTATCGTGCTTGACGACGCTCTTTTCGATGGCGCCAAGCAGGGCAGAGTAATCGTCATTGGCATGACGCTTGCCCGAAAGAGCCAGGGCCTGGTCTGCCACAGCAATGGCAGGGCAGAAGCTGTGCGTCGATCTGGCGGCGCTGATGAGCAATCCCATATCCTTGGACATGAGGCGGGTGGGGAATTGCGGCGAAAAATCGCCCTGCTGTGCAGCACCGAGCTTGCGCTTGTGATGCGGCGAGATGACGGCCACCTGAGAGAGTGCTTCATAAAGCATGTCACGGTTCAGGCCGCTATCGAGGCCATAACCCACAGCTTCGGCAATCACGTTGAGCGTTGCGCCCATGATGCCGTTGATGACGAGCTTGAGGCGCGTGCCTGCCCCGACGTCTCCAGCATGAATGGTGAGCTTGCCTATGGCGTCCAGCACGGGTGCAGCGGCGGCAAGATCCTGTTCGGATGCTCCCACCAGCATGACAAGCTCGCCTTTTTCGGCTTCGGGGGTGCTGCCCGACATGGGGGCGTCCACAAAGCGTAGTCCTTTCTCGACCACAAGCCCCCGGAGCTTCTCGGTCGCCTCTGGCGAGATGGTGCTGCTATTGATCACGAGCGTGTCAGGGCGAGCCCCGGCGAGAAATCCATCGTCTCCCTCGGCCGATGCCATTACGGCTGCATCGTTCGGTACGCAGAGGATGATGATATCAACGCTCTCGCCCAGCTTGCATGCCGTCTGGGCCACCGGTGTCTCTGCATCCTGCTGGCGCCCTGACGGGGTGTAGGCAATGACGTCATAACCCGTTGCCCGCAGGTTATGGCCCATGAGAGAGCCCATCGCACCATAGCCAATAAAGCCGATCTTACCTGAGTTACGCTGGTTCATGATGATTCTCCTCTCGAGCGTGATCCTGCGGGTTAAAGCGTCCTGATTGCCCGGGTTGCTTGCCCCGACGCGCAGTTGATCACGCATCATTCGACGCGGGCAGATGCGGGGAAGGGGGAGCGCCCCATTGTCTCGGGTTATCTAGGGAAGTCTTGCCCGATTTGTGTCAATACGTTTCTGGTGCGCGGGTATCTTCCCGATGAGCAAAAAAATGTCATGATAACAAGCACGTCAGATCGCAGTCGTGTACAGCCTACCTTCGCTGAAGCAGCCTGTGCATCGGATCGGATCCCGGTGGATACAGCGCTGAAAGATATGGAAACGCCTGACGTTTTAAATCCCGTAGAGGCGTGGATTTGGCAGCGAACGAGGCCGAGCGGAGGCGCGGCGCGCGCAGGTAATCCCCACGGGCGCCCACCGCCGAATTGTCGACCTCACATGGGCGGGGCAAACGTTACGATGCCTGCCGATGCCATCTCACTGTCTCGGAACATGCCCGGGGCTGGGTCAGACAGGACGATCAATCATCAAGATCGTTGTCGGGCATGACATCGGCAGGATGCCTGATCGGGTTGGATCTGGGGCGTACCGGGGTGTCGGCCTGACGGCGTGTGAACTCTGCCGCAATGTCTCCCAGTTCAACGAACTGATCCACCTGTCGCCGGAGGTCATCCCCAATCAAGGGGGGGGAGGACCTGAGCGACGATACTGCCGTAACACGCACACCGCGGCGCTGTATGGCTTCCACGGCACGTCTGAGATCTGCATCCCCACTGAATATCACAGCGTGATCTATCTTGTCAGCCAGTTCGAGCAAATCGACCGCCAGTTCGACATCCATATTGCCTTTGAGGCGTCGGCGGCCGGATTGATCGGTAAATTCGCGTGCCGTCTTTGTAACGAGCATATAACCGTTATAGGCGAGCCAGTCGGTGAGTGGCTTAAGGGGAGAATACTCTTCGGTCTCGGGAATTGCCGCATAGTAATGGGCTCGTATCAGTCTGGTTCCCGATTTCAAATATCGGAGCAGGCGCCGATAGTCGACTTCAAATCCAAGGGTCTTGGCAGTATAATATAAGCTCGATCCATCTATAAAAACAGCAGTTTTCTCGGTTTTGTCGAGCATCTTCGATCCGTATGAGAATTCTGCCGGGACAGGCTTTCGCGGCAGTCAGTTAGATTTACTGTAGAAGATTAACAAATGTTAGATGAATAATACAGAGCGCCGCACATTTCGTAATTGTCAGACTATGTCAGTTCATCACCTCTGGAGCTGTCCTTCAGCCAAGCAAGAGCGATGCTGAAGATTGCGATCCTTACTCTGATGCCATGTTGCATGGGCGCGAAAGCGCTTATGATTGCTCCACCCGCCATGCTATGCTATTTTGCACAATTCACGTCGATCCGCGGAAATTGGTTGGGAAGAGTTTTATGGCACGCGTTACCGTTGAAGACTGCATCGAAAAGGTCCCGAACCGCTTCGAGCTCGTTCTCCTTGCTGCACAGCGCGCTCGTGGTCTGTCGCGTGGCGAGGAAATGACCCTTGATCGTGACAATGACAAGAACCCTGTCGTGGCGTTGCGCGAAATCGCGGAGGACAAGGTCAATCTCGGTACGCTCAAGGATGGTATCGTGCGCTCTCTGGCCCGTGCCCCCGAGCCCGAGCCTGTCGATGAAGAGGTGATGGACCTCATTCCGACCGATCAGAACATCTTTGGCCTGCAGGATGTCTCCTCCGAGGAAGAGCACGCGCATATGGCCGAAACCATGTCCACAGCCGAGCTCGAGGCGTCGTTCGAGGCAGAGTTCGGAGGACGCGGCCGCCGCTGAGTCCTCTTGCGGTGCCGGGCCGTTCTGTGGTCCGGTAGCGTATTCAACGATTTAGGTTGCGGGAGAGAGTACCGGCATGTCTGACACCCTTCTCCCCGGCGCCGAGCACAACACGCCAGCGCCTGAAATCCTCGCAGCTGAACCGACAGGCATGGCGCCCGCCATGCCATCGATCAGCGGTCTTCTTCGCCGTATTGCCGCCTATGATCCGCAAGCGGACCTCAAGCGCGTGGAAGAAGCCTACGAGGTAGCCGAAAAGGCGCATCGCGAGCAAAAGCGCGACAATGGTGAGCCCTATATTATCCATCCCATCGCCGTGGCGAACATCCTTGCGGGTTTTCGCATGGACGTGCCTTCAATCATGGTCGGGCTGCTGCACGATACGGTCGAAGACACCGGGATTACGCCGGCCTTTCTGAAGGACCGCTTCGGTGAGACGGTGGCCAGTCTGGTCGATGGTGTGACCAAACTGACTCGTCTGGAGTTGCAGTCGGACCGGACGAAACAGGCGGAAAATTTCCGTAAGCTTGTTCTGGCGATGTCACGCGATATTCGCGTGCTTATCGTGAAGCTTGCCGATCGCCTGCATAACATGCGCACCCTGCATTATGTGCAGAGGCAGGATCGACGCCTGCGCATTGCCCGTGAAACGATGGATATCTATGCGCCGCTGGCCGAGCGCATCGGTATGGATCGCGTCAAGACCGAGCTGCAAAATCTCTCATTCGAACAGCTTGAGCCCGAAGCCGATGCGACAATCCGGGCACGCCTGAACTTTCTGCGGGGTCACGGCGCGGATATCATCGAGCAGATCAAGCATGAACTGAAGGCGCTCTGTGCCGAGGTCGGTCTGCCCCAGATCGATGTGACGGGGCGGGAAAAATCGCCCTATTCCATCTGGGCCAAGATGCAAAAGCGCAATGTCGCGTTCGAGCAGCTTTCCGACATCATGGCATTTCGCGTGATCGTTCCCAGCCGCGATGCCTGCTATGCCGCGTTGGGTGCTATTCACGGCGCCTATCCGATGATTGCGGGGCGCTTCAAGGATTACATCTCCACGCCCAAGGCCAATGGCTATCAGAGCCTTCATACGGGCGTGACCCTGCGACAGCCGCGAAACCAGAAGATCGAAGTGCAGATCCGCACGGCGGACATGCACAATTTTGCCGAGAACGGTGTGGCAGCGCACTGGGCCTACAAGGAACGCGACGAGGCGCAGGCGTCCAATAGCGAAGTTGCGGCTCTGGGCCTCAACAAGCTGCGCTGGGTGCAGGATCTGCTTGAGATCCTCGAGGATTCTGAGGCACCTGACGAGTTTCTCGAAAACACGAAGCTCGAACTGTATCAGGATCAGGTTTTCTGTTTCACCCCCAAAGGGCAGCTGATCTCTCTTCCGCGTCGCGCGACGCCCGTTGACTTCGCCTATGCTGTGCATAGCCAGGTTGGTGATGCCTGCGTGGGCGCCAAGATCAATGGCCGCCTGATGCCCCTGCGCCATGAATTGCAGAATGGCGATCAGGTCGAGATCATGACGGCGCGTGGCGGGACGCCCTCCGCGTCCTGGGAGCGGTTCGTCGTTACAGGCAAGGCGCGTGCGCGCATACGCCGCCATGTTGCGTTGCAGCAGCGCCAGGTCAATCTCGATACCGGGCGCACCGCGCTGGCCAAGGCTTTCCGTCAGGAAGGTGTCGATGGTAGTGAGAAAGTGCTTGAGTCGCTGCTGCGCGATCTGCGTCAGGCCAGCATCGAGGATCTGTATGTTGCGGTTGGCAATGGTCAGCTTGGGCCGCGTGACGTGGTCAATGCGGCTTATCCTGAGCTGCGCCAGACCCATCGCGCGCCTCGTATGGTGCCGGGTCTGTCCGGTCGCCTTGGTGGGGGTGTCGGTACGGCGCCGCGCTATGGCACCAAGAGCGGTTCGATCATCACCGGTATCGGCTCCGGGATTGCGACCCATTTCGCCGGGTGCTGTCATCCGCTACCGGGTGATCCGATCGTGGGCATCATCGCGCAGGGCAAGGGCGTAACCATCCACCAGCGTGCTTGCCAGAATCTGAGTGCCTTCTCGTCCACGCCTGAGCGGTTCCTTGAAATCGACTGGGATTATGAGGCTCTGGCGCAAGGCGAGCGCGGCGCACCGCATATCGGGCGTGTCAGCGTGATTGCTGCCAATGAGTCGAGCGTTCTGACCACCCTCACGAACACAGCGTCCAAGCATAATGGCAGTGTCGTCAATCTGCGCATCCTGAATCGCCAGCTTGATTTCATGGAAATTCTGGTCGATCTCGAAGTGCGTGACGTGCGGCACCTCTCCGCCATGATTGCAGCGCTGCGCTCGGCACAGGGTGTCATGCAGGTCGAGCGCGCCCGGAACTGAGCTGCGGGATGATCAGGGGGATTGGCACGGATCTGTGCGATATGCGTCGTATCGCACGCGCTCTTGAGCGTTCAGGGGAAAGATTTCTCGAGCGCAGCTTCACTGCGGCGGAACGCGCCTATGCGGATACGCGCAAGGGCGATGGCCGTATCGGTATCCTTGCCAAGCGATGGGCGGCCAAAGAAGCATGCGTCAAGGCACTGGGTACCGGCTTTCGCGACGGTATAGCCCTGACCGATATCGAAGTCAGTAATGATGCATCGGGTAAACCCTTCCTGACCCTGAGGGGCGAGGCGGCGCGTTGTCTTGCTGCGCTGGCCCTGCCGGGAGAGCGGGCGGAAGTCCTGCTCAGCCTGAGTGATGAAACACCTTATGCAATAGCCTATGTGATCGTGCAGTCAGTTTCCTGTACTTCGTGATAGCCTGTCGCCAATGCCCCACCACCTGCGCTAAGACCCGGATATGACCGACCAGAATCAGGAGGCACGTGCCTCCAGGAAAAAAGAAGACACCCCCCTTGAGATCGTGCGCTTTGTCGCGATCTGGATTGTCGTATTGCTGGCGATACGAACGGTGGTTCTCGAGCCGTTCAATATTCCCAGCGCGTCCATGATCCCGACGCTGCAGGTGGGTGACTACATCATCGTCACGAAATTCGATTATGGCTGGTCTCGATTCTCCATGCCGTTTTCGCCACATCTCTTTGAGGGGCGCATCTGGGGCGCGTCGCCGCATCGTGGTGATGTCGCGGTGTTCCGTTATACGCAAAACACGTCGGTCGATTATATCAAGCGCATCATCGGTCTGCCGGGTGATCACATCCAGATGCGTGCAGGCGAGCTTTATCTGAACGGCACGCTGGTGCCGCGCAAGTCGCTGGGCGCCTATTCCGTGATGGATGAGAACCGTTATCCGCAGACGGGCATACGCTATCTCGAAACCTTGCCCGGAAGTGCGGGTGCCGCGCCCGTCACGCATCAGATTCTGAAGCAGACGGATGAGGGTGAACAGAACGACACGCGCGAATATGTCGTGCCCGAGGGTTACTTTTTCGCGATGGGTGATAACCGCGATAACAGCGGGGATAGCCGTTTCCAGCGCGATAATGGTGTAGACCTCGGCTATGTGCCGATGGTCAATCTGGTGGGCAAGGCACGCTTCGTGTTCTTCTCGTACGAGGCCGTTCATCCTCTCTGGCAGTTCTGGCAATGGCCCTTCGAGATCCGCTGGAGCCATCTTTTTGCGACCATGCATTGAGGGTGGCTCATGACGACTCATGACGCCATAGCGGAGACGCTCCAGAAGGCCCTTGGCCACCAGTTTGCTGATCAGGGGCTTCTGCGACAGGCGCTCACCCACCGTTCTGCTGTCTCCGCCCGTCAGGGACGGCGCGCGCCACGTCAGGCCGCACGGGTTGCGAGCGCAGCCTCGAACGAGCGGCTGGAATTCATCGGTGATCGCGTGCTTGGTCTGCTGATGGCTGAATGGCTGCTTGAGCAGTTCCCCGACGAGCCCGAAGGGGCGTTGGGGCCGCGCCATGCCTCGCTGGTCTCGCGCAATGCTCTGGCCCCGATTGCAGAGAGCATTGGTGTAGCCGGGGCACTGCATATTGCGGAACATGAGGAGCAGGCCGGAATACGCAGCCTTGCGAATGTTCAGGCCGACGCGATGGAGGCTCTGTTAGGAGCGCTCTATCTCGATGGCGGACTGGAGCCAGCGCGACGTTTTGTGCGGGAAAAGTGGAAGGATCTGCTGACCTCGCAGATCACGCCGCCCAAGGACCCCAAGACGACCCTGCAGGAATTCGTTCTCGCCCGGGGATACCCCCTGCCGGATTACGAAACGCTTTCCATGGAAGGTCCCTCACATGCGCCGCGCTTTACCATCGCGGTTTCTGCTATGGGGGAGAAAGGAGAGGGCGTTGCGGGTAGCAAACGCCAGGCCGAGAGCGAGGCAGCCACTGCCTTGCTTCGGCGATTGAACCGTGGCCGTAAAGGCACGAAGGATAGAAAATGACAACACGTTGTGGTTTCGTCGCCCTGGTCGGGGCTCCGAATGCCGGTAAATCCACCCTGATCAACCGTATGACCGGGACCAAGCTCTCGATCGTCAGCCCCAAGGCCCAGACGACGCGCTTTCGCGTGCTCGGGATCCTGATGCGGCAGACTTCCCAGATTCTGCTGGTTGATACGCCGGGCATCTTCAAGCCAAAGCGCAAGCTCGACCGCGCTATGGTGGCGGCAGCGTGGACCGGGTCACAGGACGCCGATATTTCGCTCCTGCTGATCGATGCCAAGGCTGGCATACGCGAGGAGGCCCAGGCGGTCATCGATACCCTGGCAAAGCAGAAGCGCCGTGTCTGGCTTGTGCTCAACAAGACCGACCTTGTGACCACGCAGCAGCTTTTGCCCTTGACCAAGGCCATTACCGATCAGCTGTCGGTCGAGCATGTGTTCATGCTCAGCGCCCGTTCGGGCGATGGGGTGGACGATCTGCTGGATTATCTCGCAGCTGAACTGCCGGAGGGGCCTTACCTCTATCCGGAAGACGATCTGACTGATCTGCCCGATCGTTTGCTGGCGGCTGAGCTGGTGCGCGAGCAGATTTTCATGCAGACCCATGAGGAAATCCCCTACCAGGCCACCGTCGAGACGGAGAGCTTCAAGGAACGCCCTGATGGGTCGGTGCGCATTGATGCCACGATCTATGTTTCCCGGCCCGGGCACAAGGCCATCCTCATTGGTGAAGGGGGACGCAAGATTCGCAGCATCGGCGAGCGGGCGCGTCTGGATCTGGGCCGGTTGCTTGAACGGCCCTGCCATCTTTTCCTGAACGTGCGTGAGCGCGCGGGCTGGGATGAGGAAAAGGCCAGACTGCGTGCCATCGGGCTGGATGACGCCTGAGAAGTTCTTGTTAGGACAGGCCGCGCCCTATAAGAGAGGCGCGGGCCGTGTTGGGCCCTGATCAGGCCGCTGTGAAAGAGGATGCGATGACCGGAACTTCTGCAGGATACAAGCGCGTTCTTCTCAAGGTTTCGGGCGAAGCCCTCATGGGCAAGGGCTCATTCGGTATCGAGCCGCAGATGGTTGAGGCCATCGCGAACGATGTGGCTTCTGTCTCACGCAGCGGCATCCAGGTCTGTCTGGTGATCGGTGGCGGAAACATCTTCCGCGGTGTGGCCGCCGCAGCGAAGGGCATGGACCGCGCCCAGGGTGATTATGCTGGCATGCTGGCCACCGTCATCAACGCGCTGATGATGCAGAATGCTCTTGAGCGCGCAGGGATCGATACCCGCGTGATGTCCGCCATCCAGATGTCCTCCATTGCCGAGCCCTATATCCGTCGCCGTGCCGTGCGCCACATGGAAAAGGGACGCGTGGTCATCTTTGCTGCGGGTACGGGCAATCCGTTCTTCACGACTGACACAGCGGCAGCACTGCGCGCCAACGAGATGGAATGTGACGTTCTGCTCAAGGGGACGCAGGTCGATGGTGTCTATTCTGCCGACCCGCGCCGTGTGCCGGATGCCGAGCGTTATGATGAATTGTCCTACATGGACGTGCTGTCACGCGATCTGAATGTGATGGACGCAACGGCCATTTCGCTGGCGCGTGAAAACCGCCTGCCGATCATTGTTTTCAATATTCATGCCCCCGGTGCGTTTGCGAGTGTCATGCGCGGCGAGGGGCGTTTCACCCGTATTATCGAAGCGGCCTGAGCAGGGCCATCTGCCGGGTGTTCCGGGGGATCTCGCGAGGGCTCATGGTCCTCGGGATAAGCCGGCAATGCCATACCGCCACCCAAGGGACACTTCCCCCGGTCCGGACGCCTGAACCGTATTGAAGGAGAGACCAATGCCTGCCGAACTGAACGATCTGCTTGACGATCTGACGCGCCGTATGGATGGCGCCCTTGAAAGCCTGCGTCGTGATCTGTCTGGTCTGCGCTCGGGCCGCGCCAGCCCGAACCTGCTTGAGCCGGTCCGTGTCGAGGCTTATGGCAGTGAAGTGCCGCTCTCTCAGGTGGGTTCGATCGCCGTTCCTGAAGCACGCATGCTGACAGTTTCGGTCTGGGATCGCGGTCTCGTAGGTGCCGTTGAACGCGCCATTCGTGATGCGGGTCTCGGCCTCAATCCGGCGGCGGATGGGCAGACCGTGCGCGTGCCGATTCCCCAGCTGACGGAAGAGCGTCGTACCGAACTGGCCCGTGCCGCAGGGCGCTATGCTGAAAACGGCAAGATTGCCGTGCGCAATGTGCGCCGCGATGGCATGGACCAGATCAAAACGCACGAGAAGAAGAGTGAAATCAGCCAGGACGACATGAAGGTCTGGTCTGACGGTGTTCAGAAGCTGACCGACCAGTACATCAAGAGGGTGGATGATATGCTGGCGGACAAGGAACGCGAGATCAAGCAGGTCTGATTGAAGGCTGTGTCCTCCTCACGCGCTCATACTGCTCCGGCCACAGGGCTGGACCCTGCGACAGTACCTCGCCATGTGGCCGTTATCATGGATGGTAACGGGCGCTGGGCGCGTGCGCGCGGCAAGCCTGTCATGGCCGGGCATCGGGCAGGCGCGGAGGCCGTCAGGCGATGTGTGAGGGGGGCAATCACTTCAGGCGTTCGGTATCTGACCCTCTATGCCTTTTCTTCCGAAAACTGGAACCGCACGTCTGAAGAGGTGTCGGATCTGACGTCACTCCTGCGTTTTTATCTGCGCCATAAAGTGGCGGAATTGCACGAGCAGAATGTAAGGCTCGATTTCATCGGTGACTTGTCCCGGTTTGATGCGAGCCTGCGCGACGAAATTGAACGTGCCCGCACCCTGACAGCACGTAACACACGTCTGACCATGATTCTCGCCCTGTCCTATGGTGCGCGCCATGATGTGCTGAATGCGGCCAAGAAAATGGCTGTCGCAGCATCAAGAGGGGAGATCGACCTGAATGCGATGGGCGAAGCGACTTTCGGTGAGTTTCTTCAGACCTCGTCATTCCCCGATCCCGATCTGATCGTTCGCACGAGTGGAGAGCGTCGCCTGTCGAACTTCCTGCTATGGGAATCGGCCTATGCCGAGCTGGCCTTTCTGGATGTGATGTGGCCTGATTTCGACGAGGGGCATTTTACAGCACTGATGAGCGACTTCTCCCGGCGTGAACGCCGCTTTGGTAAACGCCTTGATCCGGATGGCGCGTTGTGAGCCAACAGAATTCTGCCTCGCGCTGGTCTGATCTTCGTCTGCGTCTTATCTCGGCCGCGATTATCGTACCGGTGGCCGCTCTTTGCATCCTGGCAGGAGGGCTCGCCTATCGCGGCATGATCCTGCTTGTCAGCCTCGGTCTCGTCTATGAGGCCATGGCAATGGCTGGGCTACGGTGGGGGCGGGGGGCGCTTAAATGGCGAGGTTGGCTCTTGCTCGCCTGGCCCCTGGCTGCGCTTCTTGCTGCCATGAAGGGTGAATGGCGTGTCGCGTTTGCTCTGGTGTTTGCCGCAGGGATCTTCGGGGCCGCGCAATGGGCATGTGTCGCCGTGGCTGCACTTGGTGGTTTGTCCCTGTTCTGGCTGCGCGAACCACCGTATGGGGCTATACTTGTTCTGTTTGTGGTGGCGGTTGTCATTGCGAGCGACAGCGGTGCTTATCTGGCAGGGCGAGTTTTCGGCGGTGCAAAACTGGCACCGCGTATTTCGCCCGGCAAGACGCGTTCCGGTGCGGTCGGTGGATTGATCGCTGCAGGACTGGTGGGCATGCTCGTTGTGCTGAGCAGCGGCATCGGCTCCCCGTTGGGCGGGCTGATATGGGGTATGATTCTTGGCTTTGCCTCGCAATCAGGTGACCTTGCAGAGAGCGCGGCCAAACGACGCGTTGGCATCAAGGATTCCGGCAAGCTCATACCCGGCCACGGTGGTTTGCTCGACCGTTTCGACGGCCTCCTGGCGGCGGCGCCCTTGGCCGCTCTGGTCTCCCTTTGCGTCCCCGAGCAGATCTTCTGGAATGCCACACCGCACGACATCTTCGCAGCATTGACGCATTTCTTCGTTTCATCTTCCGCTTCATCGCATTGATCTGGAGTTCCCTGAGATCATGACCGCCTCACCACGCAGCATCACCGTTCTTGGCAGCACTGGCAGTATTGGCTGCTCGACGATCGATCTCCTGCTGGCTGAACCGGCACGTTTCCAGATCCGGGCGCTTGTCGGCGGCCGCAATGTGGCGCTGCTGGCAGAGCAGGCCATTGCCCTGCGCGCCGAGATTGCTGTCATCAACGACGAGGCCCTGCTCGACGAATTACGCGACCGTCTGAAAGGCCGTGGTGTGCGGGCTGCGGGTGGACGTCAGGCTGTCATTGAGGCGGCTGCGATGGAGGCTGACTGGACCATGGCTGCCATTACAGGGGCTGCGGGACTTGAGCCAACTTTGGCTGCAACGCGTAATGGCCGCGCCATCGCTCTAGCCAACAAGGAAGCGCTTGTCAGCGCCGGTGACGTCATGCTTCGCGAGGTTGCCGCAGCAGGGGCGACCCTTCTGCCGGTTGATTCCGAGCATAACGCCATCTTCCAGAGCCTGACAGGTAGCCCGATCGAGAGCGTGGAGAAGATCGTACTCACGGCGTCTGGCGGCCCGTTCCGCTGCGCCTCGATTGAAACCATGCGTGCGGCAACGCCCGAACATGCTCTGAAGCATCCGACATGGAGCATGGGGGCCAAGATCACGATCGACTCCGCGTCGATGGCCAATAAAGGCCTGGAGGTGATCGAGGCCGCTCGCATCTTCGGCCTGAGCAACGAGCAGATCGACGTGCTGGTTCACCCTCAATCGGCTGTTCATGGCATGGTCCAGTTCCGCGATGGCAGCCTGATTGCACAGCTGGGCGCGCCCGATATGCGCGTACCCATCGCCAACACCCTGGCCTGGCCCGACCGGATGCAGACCAACGCGCCGCGTCTGGATCTGGCTGCGCTCGCCCGTCTGGATTTTGAAGCGCCCGACGAGGTACGCTTCCCCGCGCTACGTCTGGCCCGTGAGGCGCTTTGTGCCGGGGCAGCGTCGCCAACCATATTCTCTGCTGCCAATGAAATCGCCGTTGAGGCGTTTCTTGGCCGTCGCATTGGCTTCCTCGGGATCGGTGACACGATTGCCTATGCGATGGACAAGCTCGGGGCACCTACACTCGATACGCTCGATGAGGTGCTGCACTGGGATGCGGAAGCCCGCCGGGTAGCAGAGGTTTTCGTGTCGCGTGAGCGCAGCAATTCCCTGAACGGTGCGGAGACGCTTCATGCATGAATTTGCGGTGACGATCCTTGCTTTCGCCCTCATTCTGGGGGTGCTCGTTTTTGTGCATGAAATGGGGCACTATCTCGCCGCACGCTGGCGTGGTGTTAAGGTGGATACATTCTCGATCGGTTTTGGTCCTGCGCTTTATCGCTGGCACGATCGTACGGGTACGGAATGGCGCATTTCAGCCATTCCGCTTGGTGGTTTCGTCAAGCCGCATGGATTTGAAGACCCTGAGGACGCGACGCCTGAGCAAAGAGCCTCCTGGATTCCTGGCCAGACATTTCACGACAAGCCAGTTGGCTCGCGCATGCTGGTCATTGTCATGGGGCCTGTATTCAATTTCGTTTTCGCCATCCTGCTTTTCACCGCGCTTTATGTCGCAGTTGGCAAGCCTGAGCTGAAGAATGAAATCGCACAGGTTGTACCTCATAGCGCGGCAGAGAAGGCTGGATTGCAGAAGGGCGATGTCATCACCCGTCTGGGCTCACTGGACGTCTTCAACTTTGCCGATATTCAGGCTCACGCCGTCAAGATGCCGGGCGAAAAGACAACCCTGGGCATTCACCGCGGCGATCAGGATCTCAGTCTGCCGATCACGCTGGATCGTGTGCCGGGCAAGCTCGGCGCCCCCGACACGGGCAGCATAGGCATCATGGCGCAGCTGGTACCAGGCAAGCCGATGGGTTTTGCAAGCGCCTTCACAGCCGGACTACACGAAACCTGGCTTGTTTCTGTGCAGACCCTGCAAGGTGTCTGGCAGATCATTACGGGTCACCGCAGTGCGCGGGAGCTGGGTGGAACGATCCGGATTGCGCAGCTTTCGGGACAGGTGGCGCATTATGGCTTCGCCAGCATCCTTTCCTTCATGGCCCTGCTCTCGATCAATCTCGGGTTGATCAATCTTTTCCCCATTCCTCTGCTCGATGGCGGGCGCCTCGTGTTTTATGTGGCTGAGGCGGTCCGGGGTAAGCCCGTGTCACGCAAGGTGCAGGAGATCAGCTATCAGGCTGGCTTCGCTATTATCGCAGCGCTCTTCCTGTTTTCCACCTTCAACGATCTATCGAATCTCGGTCTGTTTCGATAGGAAAACGCTGAGCGCGGCCACGCCTGACACAGAGTGTTACGACACTTCATGAGGCGGGGCGCTTGCTCAGGGGGGATAAACCGGATACGTCCGGGGAAGCGGGGCTGGATTAGGCCGTCGCTTCGTTGCATAAATTTAAATTGTCTGAAATAAACCTTCACGTCGGGTTGATGAAGTTAAGGAACGTCCGTCTTGTCAGGTAAACGCCTCGTTCTTCTTGCTTCGGTTTGCATACTCCCTGTTTGGGCAGGGAAGGCCGAGGCTCAGAAAACCCGCCGTCCGTCGCATCACCACGCAGCCGCCCCACGGCAGGCCAACGGGCAGATGATCGAGGCGATCGACGTGAAGGGTAACACCCGCATCGAAACCAGCACCGTGCTCTCCTATATGGTGGTGCAGCCCGGTGACCGTTTCAACCAGGACGATCTCGATCGTTCGCTCAAGACGCTGTATGCGACCGGCCTTTTCAAGGACGTGACGCTGCGCCGCACGGGCGGCACGCTGACCGTGGACCTTGTAGAGAACCCCATTGTCAATCGCATTGCCTTTGAGGGCAATCATGCGGTGAAGGATGAGGATCTGCGCAAGGAAATCGCCATGCGACCGCGCGCCGTGTTCTCCTCGCAGGCGGCTGCGGCTGATCGTCAGAAGCTGCTCGATCTTTATGCCTCAAAGGCCCGTTTCGGGGCGACCGTTACGCCGCAGATCATCAAGCTGTCGCATAACCGTGTCGATGTGATCTTCAAGATCAACGAAGCGCGCCAGACCCTGATCAACAAGGTCGTGTTCGTCGGCAACAAGGCGTTCAGCGAAGCCCGTCTTGCCTCTGTGATCTCGTCCAAGGAGACCGAGTGGTATCGCTTCTTCTCCTCATCGGATGAATATAACCCCGAGCGTGTGAAGTACGATGCCGAATTGCTGCGTCGCTTCTATCTGCATAATGGTTATGTCGATTTCCACATGATCAATGCGACGGGTGAACTCTCACCTGACCGCAAGAACTTCATCATCACCTTCACGGTGGATGAGGGGCCGCGTTATCGCATTGGCAAGATGGATGTGCGTTCCAGCCTTCGTCACGTCGAAGGGAAGGATCTCAAGCAGTACATCGATCTGTTCCCGCACCAGTGGTACGATGGCACAGCCATCCAGAACAACGTGACGGGTATGCAGGAGCGTCTGCAGGCGACAGGCCATCCGTTTGCGATGGTTCGTTCCGAAATTGCCCGTAATCCTGAAAAACGCATCGTCGATCTGCTGTTCGATGTGAACGAAGGGCCGCATGTCTATGTCGAGCGCATCGACATCAACGGCAACACCGTTACGAAGGACAAGGTCATCCGTCGTGCGCTGCCCATGGCAGAGGGCGACCCGTACACCCCGTTCGATCGTAAGTACTCCAAGGCTGCGCTTCAGGATCTCGGCTATTTCAGCACGGTTTCCGTTGACCAGACCCAGGGTTCGGCACCGGATAAGGTGAACGTTGCGGCCAATGTGGTCGAGAAGCCGACCGGCGAATTTTCGCTTGGTGGTGGTTACTCGACCGACGTGGGTATTCTCGGTAACGGCTCGGTCAAGCAGCATAACCTGCTTGGCACGGGCATGGATGCCGGCATCTCCGGAACGGTCGCGTATTATCAGAAGCAGGTCGATCTTTCGCTGACCGATCCCTACTTCCTGAATCGCAATATCGTTGCAGGTATCGATATCTTCGGTATCGAAAACAACTATCAGACCTATCAGTCCTATAAAGAGGGCCGTTATGGTATGACGCTGCGCATGGGGTATTCGTATAACAACTACCTCTCGCAATCCTGGAGCTACTCGCTGATCGATCGTCGCGTCGGCAACATCTTCAGCCAGAGCGATATCGAGACCTATGGCTATCAGTATGTCCCGTCCTATTACGTGCAGGATTCGGCAGGCTGGTCGTTGCTCTCGCAGTTGAGCACCACACTGACTTATGACCGTCGCGACAACCGCATGCGCCCGCGCAAGGGCTATGTGCTGAACCTGAGCGGCGATTTCGCCGGTGTGGGTGGCGACGTGAAGTATCTGCGTGCCAAGTTCGACGGCCAGTATTATGTGCCGCTCGATTCCGTGACCGGTAACCATGACTGGGGCCTGCAGTTCAAGGGCGGCGTCGGCTATATGGGCGACTGGTCCAAGAGCAGCAATGTCAGCATTATCGACAACTTCTATCTTGGTGGTGAAAACCTCCGCGGCTTCCTGCAGGGTGGTGCCGGTCCGCGTACGGGCCATACAAGCATCGATAATCCGCGGCCGGGTCAGGAAGATCTGATCGGTGGTCGCTTCATCTACACGGCGTCTGCCCAGCTCAACTTCCCGCTGCCCATGGGTGAGGATGTCGGGATTTCCGGACGTTACTTTGTCGATGCCGGTAGCCTTGCAGGGCTGCGCGTCAAGAATCTCTACACCAACCCCGCGCAGGCCAGATACACGCCTGTCACGGGTAACACGCTCACACCGCGTGTCACCACGGGTCTCGGTATCTCCTGGAAAAGCCCGTTCGGCCTCGTGAATATCGACGCCGCCGTGCCGATCCGCAAGTCGCGCAACGACCGTCTCTACCCGATCCGTTTCGGCTTCGGGCAGCAATTCTGATCTCCGCTTACCGCTCTGTGCTATCGCCCGCCAAGAAGGCGATAGCCACCCGGTCTTGAACAGAGGTTTCCATGTCCATTTTCTCGGCAGCCCGTCTCGTGGCTGCTTCGGCATTGCTCGCTTCCGTCAGCCTGCCGAGCCTGGCCCAGGCACAATCTGCCCAGAACGCCTCCGGCAACGGTGGCTGGTTCGTCCCCAAGGCAGCCCAGCAGCCAGCTCCTGCCGCGCCGCATCCGGTTCGTCGCGTTCCTGTTGCGCAGCCTGTGGCGCAGGACTCTGACGAGCCGATGCAGCAGCCGGAAACACCGCCCGTTCTGCCTCAGCCCCCTATTCCTGACTCGCCCGATCTGCCCAAGGCTGCACCGCCGCCGGCCGCCCTGCTTGGCGTGATCAGCATTCCGACTGTCATGCGTCTCTCCAGCGCGGCCGCCGAGGCACAGCGTGTTCTGGGCGAGCGCCGCGACAAGCTCGCCGCCGCGGCCCAGAAGGAGCAGGCTGGCTGGCGCGCCGAGCAGCAGAAGCTGCAGGAAAGCGCCCGCACGCTGACTTCAGAACAGATTCAGCTGCGTGAGCGTCACCTGCAGGAGCGTCGCGCCAAGGCGCAGCGTGACTTCGCCAATCGCGCTCGCATCATTCAGGAAGCGGCCAACGTTTCCCTGAACCAGATCGAGCGTGAGCTGGTCCGTATCGTGCGTCAGGTTGCTGCATCCCACAGCATGAACCTCGTTCTGCATAGCGAACAGGTCGCCCTGCATGTCGATGGTCAGGACATCACGGAAGAGACAGCCAAGGTTCTGAACAAGATCCTGCCGCATGTCTTTATTCCGGCTGAGGATGTCGATCCTGAAGTGCTGGCGAAGTCGGGCAAGATGCCGACCACTGCGGATGAAGATACGAACTCTCAGGTCGGCCCGGGCCCGGCAGCAACGCCGGATGCTTCTGCGCCGCAAGCTGCTCCTGCCTCCATCCTCAGAAAGCACTGATAAGTCATGACGCTTTCCCTGCCAGATGCTCTTCCCGGCGACCCCCGCTTCTTTGGGCGTCAGGGACCGTTTTCAATCCAGTCGCTTGCCGAGTGGGCGGATGCCGAGATTGTGGGGCAGGGTGAGGCAGGTCAGCGCATGTTGCGTGGTGTGGCGCCCCTCCAGGCGGCCACCGCGCAGGAAGTGAGCTTTCTGGATAACAGGCGCTATCTGCCGCTCCTGGCAGAAACCAGGGCGGGTGCCGTCATTCTTGCACCGGCTTTCAAAGACAAGCTTCCCGAGGGCGTTGTCGGGCTGGTCAGCAAGTCACCTTACCTTGCCTGGGCTCGTATCGCCGCCCGTTTCCACCCGGTGCCCCCATCGTGTCCCGGCGTGCATGCGACGGCGTTTGTCGATGAAAGCGCTGTCCTGGGAGAGGGCGTCGAGATCGGCCCGTTTGCAACGATCGGCGCCAATGTGCAGATCGGGGCAGGGAGCGTCATCGGTTCTCACGCCGATGTGGCGCAGGGTGTCGTGATTGGCGCATCGTGCCGCATCGGCGCGCATGTCTCACTGTCTCATGCCATTCTTGATGATCGTGTCACCCTGTATCCGGGTGCGCGTATCGGACAGGACGGCTTCGGCTTTGCTGTCGGACCGGCCGGGTTCGAGACCGTCCCACAGCTGGGACGAGTCATTCTGGGTCATGATGTCGAGATCGGTGCAAACTCGACCATTGACCGTGGTTCCATGCGCGACACGGTAATCGGGGCGGGAACGCGCATCGATAATCTCGTCCAGATTGGCCACAATGCGCAGCTTGGTCGTTGCTGTATTGTGGTATCGCAGGCCGGCATTTCCGGTTCGACGGAACTGGGCGACTTTGTCACGATCGCCGCTCAGGCTGGTCTGATCGGTCATATCAAGATCGGCGAAAAGGCCCGTATTGGCGCACAATGCGGTGTAATGTCGGATGTCGAGGCTGGTGCAGATGTTATTGGCAGCCCGGCCATGCCCTTCCGCGAGTTTTTCCGCAATGTTGCCTTTCTGCGCAGACTGGCCAAGAAGGACGGCAAGCCCGACGCCTGAGCACCATCGGTCGGGCAGTGGTCATGACTACAGAGTTTTGCTAGAAGCAGGCGGACACGTTAAACCTGTTGTCATGTAACTGACAATTGGGCGCGGTTGGCAGGGCTGACCCGCTCAGGAACGAGAAGTGAGCAGAACATTGGACGCCTCTGCGGAAGAGAAAAACAAGGAAGTAACGGCGCAGGCCGGCACGGCTGACAACGGCGCAGCCGAGGTCGCAACGGTGGATATCGAAGCTATCGATATCATGCGTATCATGGCCGCTATCCCGCATCGCTACCCCTTCCTGATGATCGACAAGATGGTCGACATCAAGCTTGGTGAGTCGGCAACCGGCATCAAGAACGTCACCATCAACGAGCCTTTTTTCACCGGGCATTTTCCGGCGCAGCCCGTCATGCCGGGCGTGCTCATTGTCGAAGCCATGGCCCAGACAGCGGCAACGCTGGTCGTTCTGACACTGGGTGAGGCTTTTGAAGGCAAGCTCGTCTATTTCATGACGATCGAGGGTGCCAAGTTCCGCCGGCCGGTCGGCCCCGGTGACCAGCTGCACATCACTGTCGTGAAGGAGCGTGCCCGAGCCAATGTGTGGCGTTTCAAGGGCGTTGCACGCGTCGATGGCGTGTCGGTTGCCGAGGCGACCTTCAGCGCCATGATCATGGGTTAAAACAGCTTCGTGGATCGTTCCGTGTCAAATTGGCCCAGCACTGTCAGCATTCATCCCAGCGCCCTGGTCGCACCCGAGGCGATACTGGGTGAGAATGTCACCATCGGGCCCTGGTGTTCCGTTGGCCCCGATGTCTCGATCGGTGAGGGGGCCCGCCTTCATGCCAATGTCATCATCGACGGGTTGACCGAGATCGGTGCGCGGGTTGAAGTCTTCCCCTTCGTGACGATCGGTCTTGCGCCGCAGGACCTCAAATACAAGGGCGAGCCGACACGCTGCGTGATTGGCGCCCATACCGTCATTCGTGAAAACGTGACAATCCATCGCGGCACGGCGCAAGGAACGGCGCTTACCCAAATCGGCTCGCACTGTCTGATCATGGCGAATGCCCATGTCGCGCATGACTGCATGATCGGTGATGGCGTGATCATCGTGAACAATGTGGTCATGGGCGGGCATGTCGAGATTGGCGATGGCGCCCGTGTCATGGGGGCGGCTGCGCTGCACCAGTTCGTGCGTATCGGTCGCGGTGCGCTGGTTGGTGGCGTATGCGGTGTCGAAGCTGACGTCATTCCCTATGGCAGTGTGCTCGGTAACCGGGCACGTCTCGTAGGATTGCACTGGATCTGGCTGCGCCGCCAGGGCGTCAGCGCCGAGGAAATCCAGCAGATGCGTCGCGCTTTCCGCGTTCTTTACCCGCGCACTGGCCGCAATGAGCAGGTGCTCGAAGCCCGTCTTGCGGCTGTGAAGCGTGACTTTCCTGACAGCCCTCGTGTGCAGGAAATCATCGCTTTCATGGAAGTCCAGAGCCGGCGTGGTCTTGTCCGCGCCGCCAGCCCTGCGCAGCTCTCCGCCGAGACGGAGGGCGTGTGACTGCCGCACCGGTCGGTATTCTGGCAGGGGGTGGTCCGCTCCCTTTCCAGGTGGCCGATTCAGTGCGCGCCCAGGGGGGCGAGGTTTTTATCATCGGGTTTCAGGATTTTGTTGATCCCGATCTGATCCGTGCCTGGCCACATCGTATCATCCGTCTGGCTGCGGCGGGCGAAATTCTCTCCACACTTCGTGCTGCCGGTTGCCGCGATATCGTGCTTATCGGCCCGGTAAAGCGACCGGCCCTGCGTGATCTGCGCCCCGACGCGGAAGGTGCGCGTCTGCTCGCGCGGGTTGGGCGCGCGCTCTTCTCCGGTGATGACGGGTTGCTCGGCGCGCTCGTGCGGATTTTCGGTGAAGAGGGCTTTCGCGTCCGTGGCGCCCATGAATTTCTGACCCGCTCGCTCGGTCGCCCTGGCGCCATGGGGCGTTACGCACCGGATGATCTTGCATTGAGCGATATCAGACGCGGTGTTGCTGTCGTGCGTGGGCTGGGTGCGCTGGATATCGGGCAGGGGTGCATCGTGCAGGATAGCCTCGTTCTTGCTGTCGAGGCTATCGAAGGGACGGATGCCATGATTGCGCGGGCAGGGGGGCTGCGCCAGCCTGGCCCCGGTGGCGTGCTGGTGAAGATGCTGAAACCCGGCCAGGAAAAGCGGGCCGACATGCCGACGATTGGCCCTCAAACCATCCGGAACGCCGCCACTGCCGGATTGCGTGGCATCGCGTTCGAGACGGGAGGCACCCTTCTGACGGATCCGGCCGCCTGCGAGGCAACCGCCGACCGCTCAGGTCTGTTTCTCTATGGTCTGAGCCCGGCCGAACTGCTGGGCGCTGACTGATCATCCTGTCCGGTGTGCTGCGCATTCCGGACCCAACTGCCCGGGAGAGCCACAATGGCAAGCTATCTGCACACGATGATACGCGTTCAGGATCTCGATAAGAGCGTTGCTTTCTACAAAATTCTGGGGATGCGTGAGATCCGTCGTCGCGAAGTGCCCGATGGTCGCTACACGCTGGTCTATATGGGGTTCAACGACAACGCCCATGGTGAGGCGGAAGTCGAGCTCACCTATAACTGGGATCAGGAAGGTCCTTACGAGCTCGGGACGGGCTTCGGGCATTTTGCGATCGGCGTGCCTGATGCGGCCCGTACCGTCGAGACGGTCCGAAGCAATGGCGGCAAGGTCACGCGCGAAGCTGGGCCAGTCAAGTTCGGCACAACAATCATCGCCTTCGTTGAAGATCCCGATGGCTACAAGATCGAGATCATCCAGAAGGACACGTTCTGAGGGAGAGATCGGGCGGGTGCATGACTCACCCGCCTTGCGCCTCGCCCGGACATGGGGCGGGGCGTCTGGTGACCCTAGTTCGCCACGCGCGAGCGCTTGAGGCGTTCGGTCGCCTTTTCCAGTGCTTTGACGATGCTGGCGGCGTGCCGTTTGACTGCCTCGTCACCATGCGACGTTAACAGGTCGGCAGCGAGAAGGGCAGTCGCCAGATCGTTGCGCAGATCATGACGAAGCGTTTTCAGCCTCGTCTCGGCATCGGTTGGTGGCGTTTCATCGCGCAGTGTCATGGTCAGACTCCTTGATTTGATTGACAGCGCAGTTTCAGGCCCGTAAAAGCCCGCGCACAGAGGAAGATGGCGTCAGCCTTGTGTCGTCTTCTTGTCGGGGGTGGAGCCAGGGGCCTCACCATCATTCATTGCCTTGAGGAATGACGCCATGAAGCGTACATATCAACCGTCCAAGCTCGTCCGCAAGCGTCGCCACGGCTTCCGTGCACGTATGGAAACCGTCGGTGGCCGTCGCGTCATCAACAACCGTCGCGCCAAGGGCCGCAAGAAGCTGTCGGCCTGATTCCGACTTGGCGGGTCTGCCTCAAAAACTTCGGAAAAGACCCGAATTTCTTCGGGTTGCGAGCCGCGGGCGCAAGGTCGCCACATCGGGGCTCGTGCTTCAGGTTCTGAAGACCGAAGACGAGGCGCCGGCCCGCGTCGGCTACACGGTTACCAAAAAAGTCGGGAACGCCGTTGTGCGTAACCGCACCCGCCGCCGCCTTCGGGCGGCGTTGGCGCATGTGGCGCAGGACCATGCGTTGAGCGCAGTGGATCTGGTGCTCATTGGCCGCGATTCGACACGTGGCCGGCCCTTCGGCAAGCTGCTTGCCGATCTCGAACATGCCTTGAAAAAAGGTCAGGCCCTGTGATCGGCCTGGGCAGAAAGCTTCTGCTTTCGTGCCTGCTCGGCGGTCTGCATGTCTATCGCCGCTATATCAGTCCCCAACTCGGTACGAACTGCCGGTTTCACCCCTCCTGCAGTGCCTATGCCCAGGAGGCGTTGCGCCGACACGGTCTGGTGCGCGGGATATGGTTGACTGTGAAGCGACTGCTGCGCTGTCACCCCTATTGTCGCGGCGGATATGACCCCGTGCCCTGAACGGGGCGGCTTTGGATGGTTGCAAGGGGCTGTAAAACGCCTAATTCACCTCCGCCCTATTGTTTTGTGACCCGATTTCGGTCACTTCAACGGCTGCGACCGTGGCATCCTGCCGCCGGGCGCGCAGAATTGTTTACTTTCATGGAAAGACCGGCACTCGGCTGATGGATATCAAGCGCATCCTGGTGGCAACCAGTCTCTCGCTCGCGATCGTGGTCGGCTTCGATTATTTCGTGCCTCAGCACGCAAAGAAAGATGCTGAAACCCAGACGGCCGGGCAGGTTCAGGGCAAACAGCCCCAAGCTGATGGCAAGGTTTCGGCCCTGCCTGTTGCCGCGCCGGGCGGCGCACCTGCCAATGGGCCTGCCGTTCCCAACGGACCGGCTGGACGCATTGCCATTGAGGGGCCGGATGCAACCGGATCCTTCAGCCTGCGCGGGGCCCGTTTCGACAATCTGGTGCTCACGCATTATTTTGAGACGCTGGACAAGAACTCGCCGCTCGTTCGCCTCCTGGAAACAGATGAGGGTCCGCAGCCGAGCTTTGTCGAACTGGGCTGGCAGGCGCCGTCAGGCTCTACGATACGCCTGCCGGATGCCAATACCGACTGGTCGAGCGATGACAAGACGCTCTCTCCCGACCACCCGGTTTCCATGCAGTGGGATAACGGTCAGGGTCTGATTTTCCGAATTCAGATCAAGCTTGATCGTCGCTATCTTTTCGCGATTACCCAGAGTGTCGAGAACAAGGCCGGTGGGCCGGTTTCTCTCACGCCCTATCAGCGCGTCGAGCGTGATTACAAGCCGCTCGAAACTGGCGGTATGATCGTGCAGGAAGGCCCGCTTTCTGTCATGAATGACCGTCTGGACGAGGAATCCTACAAGACCATGCGCAAGGGCGCTGGCAAGCCCGACAACACCGCCTGGTCGGCTGATGGCGTGGGTGGCTGGGCCGGTATCACCGACAAGTACTGGCTGACAGCCATTATCCCCGACCAGAAGGCTGCGGTGACCGTACGGTATCGCTACGTGCCCAACGCCAAGGAAGGCTCGTATATTGTCGATACGCTCTCGAGCCAGCCGATCCAGATCGCGCCGGGTTCGAATGTTGCCACGACAAGCATGATTTTTGCCGGTGCGAAGGAAGTCAATCTCCTCGACCAGTACACCGACGATCTGCATATTCCCTATTTTTACAAGGCCGTAGATTTCGGCTGGTTTGCGTTCCTGACGCGCCCGATGTTCCATGTGCTGCACTGGCTCTACAGTCATGTCGGCAATTTCGGCATCGCCCTGCTGATCCTGACCCTGATCATCAAGCTGATCCTTTACCCCCTGGCGACGAAATCCTTCGCCTCGATGGCGCGTATGCGCACGCTGGCCCCCCGTATCCAGGCCATTCGTGAGCACAACAAGGGCGATCAGCTGGCGCAGAACCAGCAGATCATGGCGCTCTACAAGGAAGAGGGTGTCAATCCGGCGGGAGGCTGTCTGCCGCTGCTCGTTCAGGCCCCGGTTGCTTTCTGCCTTTACAAGGTGCTGAACATCACCATCGAGATGCGTCACGCGCCCTTCTATGGCTGGATCCGCGATCTGTCAGCGCCCGACCCGACCACCATTTTCAATCTGTTTGGCCTGCTGCCATTCAACCCGAGCTTCATGCCCGAGATGCTCCATATCGGCATCTGGCCCATCCTGTTCGGCTTCACCATCTGGCTGATGCAGCGTCAGAGCATGGTGAGCATGGATCCGGCGCAGCAGAAGATCATGCAGTTCATGCCGGTCATCTATACGATCTTCCTTGGTCGTATCTCGGCAGGTATCATCATTTACTACACATGGAACAACGTACTCAGCTATGGTCAGCAGAAGCTGATCCAGAGCCAGATCGATCGTGCCCAGAAGAAAGGCGGAAAGGCCGTCAGCAAGTCGTGAGCCAGAAAGAAGATCCGACAGTCTTCAGTGACGAGCAGATCGAGGAAGGTCGTCTGCTTTTCGCATCGGAATGCGAATTCTTTTTCGGTGCGCAAAAGCTCGACCAGCTTCCCCCGCTTGCCGGTCCGGAAGTGGCCTTTGCCGGTCGCTCCAATGTGGGCAAGTCAAGCCTCATCAATGCCCTGACCGGACGTAACAGACTGGCCCGCGCCTCTTCCGAGCCGGGACGCACCAAGCAGCTCAATTTCTTCAATCTTGGCGATCGTCTCGCTCTGGTGGACATGCCGGGTTATGGCTTTGCCAAGGCGGCCAAGTCGGTCAAGGAAGAATGGCAGACCATGATGTTTGCCTATCTGCGCGGACGCCCGACGCTCACGCGCGTTTTTCTGCTGCTCGACTCCCGTATCGAGCTGAAGCAGGCGGACCGCGACGTGATGGAAATGCTCGACCGTGCGGCAGTGCTGTTTCAGGTCGTGCTGACCAAGGCAGATTCGATGGGGCCGAACAAGCTCAAGGCCAAGATGGCCGAGGTGCAGGCCGTGCTGGCCAAACATGCTGCGGCCTATCCACATATCGCGACTACCAGCAGCGAGACCGGGCTGGGCATCGAGACATTGCGTGCCGAGATCGCCCGGCTTATCGCTGGTGCGTCACCTGAGGGGATGCAGGGATGAGTAAGGATATCCCGGAGCTGACGCTTCCGGACATGAATGATGAGGGGCAGCAGCAGGCGGCTCTTCTGGCCAGCGCATTGCCGTTTCTGCGGCGCTATGCGGGCGATACCATTGTCGTTAAATACGGCGGAAACGCCATGGGCAAGGATCATCTGTCCAGCGCTTTCGGGCGCGATATTGCCTTGCTGAAGCTCGTGGGCATCAACCCCATCGTCGTGCATGGCGGCGGCCCGCAGATCAGCGCCATGCTCAAGCGCCTGAACATTGAATCCCGCTTTGTCGATGGCCTGCGCGTGACCGATCAGGCGGCGATCGACGTGATCGAGATGGTGCTTTCGGGCAGCGTCAACAAGCAGGTGGCCGATCTCATCAATCGCGCCGGGGCTCTGGCTGTTGGCATTTCGGGCAAGGATGGTGGCCTGTTGCAGGCGCGAAAGCTTCTGCATTACAGCCGCGACGCCCGCTCGGGCAATGATGAGGCGCAGGATCTCGGTTTCGTGGGTGAGCCCGTCAAGATCGACCCCCGTGTTCTGTTTTCCCTGCTGGGTTCAGGGCTTATTCCCGTCATCGCGCCGGTTGGCGTGGGCGAGAAGGGCGAGACCTATAATATCAATGCCGACACGGCGGCTGGTGCCATCGCTGGTAGCGTCAATGCGTCGCGCCTGCTGATGTTGACCGATGTGGCAGGTGTGCTTGACGAAAATGGCAAGCTCATTCCCGAACTGACGGCTGATGAGGCGCGTCGCCGCATTGCCGACGGGTCAATATCGGGTGGCATGATTCCCAAGGTCGAGACCTGTCTCGCTGCGGTCAAGGCAGGTGCCAGTGCGGCTGTGATCCTCGACGGTCGTGTGCCTCATGCCTGCTTGCTGGAGCTTTTCACGCATAAGGGATCAGGCACGCTCATCCGCGCCGCCTGATCACGCGCTTTCATGCGCGAAATACCAGTCCAGGTTTTCCTCTTGGGCAATCGAGAGAGCCATGCGGGCTCTCTCGAAAAACACATCGAGCGTATCATGCGATCCCGGCTCACGCGTCACGAGCCCGATCTTGACCGAAACAAGCGGATTGGCGCCGGCTGAGCACATATATTTACGCCGGCAGATCTGTTCGGCCCGCTCGACCGAGGCAAAACGGTCTCCGCCATCGAGCCAGAGAACAAAGCTTTCACGATCCAGCTGTCCCATCAGATCTGTCGGTCGTATGGCGCGTTGGAGAAAACTGATGGCGTCACGCACATGGGCGATCTGTTCCACAGCTTCATCGGCCTCGACCGTTTCGCTGGGTGTATGAAGCAAGCCATAGAAACTTACGAGCATGAGCGTGGCCGGGATCTGCTCGCGGTCCAGCCGTGCAAAACGCCGCTCAACCTTTTCACGAAATAGCGACCAGACTGGCAGATGGGTCAGTGGATCGAAGGGAAGGGCACGCAGGAGCGCACGATAGCGATGATCCACCTCGATCATGGCCGCCGCGGTCTGTGCCAGCGTGTTGAGGATACGGCGGCACGATGCCGTGCGCCGGCGCGACATGCGACATCCATAATAGACGACTAAGCCAATCTCTCCCTGATGGCGTATCTCCGCAATGGCACGCAGGCAAAGATTGGTGGTGGTTCTGATGCCGCCCAGACGGCTGCGGAAATCGCCGTCGCGTATCGGCCACGAGTGGAGGATATGGATTTGCGGTTCAGTGGGCGGCGGTATGACAAGGGGGCCTGAACTCATGATCAGGCCGCGCTCAGGACGTGTGACGAGGCAGAAATGATCGAAGGCCAGCTTGAGGCCTTCAGGCACTGAGATGGCAGATCGCAGGAGTTCCATCAATGTGGCCTCAAGCGTGGTCTCATCTGACGAAGGGGATCTTCTCTGGGGGGTATTCCTGAAAGCGCGTGACAGGCGAACACGAGCCGAGCGCATGATGTCGGAAAAATTGGCGTCCATCATGATCGTTCCTGGAACTCGGAAGGCGGCCTGTCGGGCCAGTGACGAGAAGCCGACCTATATAGTGCGGCCTTGGCGCTGACGGCTTACTACTACTATAGGTCGCGGTATTTAATTACTCCTTAATGCCTCGTTTGAGGAAGATTCGTTGACTTCCGGGTGCGTCCTGAGCATGGTCCGCTCACTTGGGTAACCCTGTTAGAGGATGGCTGATAATGCCTGTTTCAGATCTGCGCACCGTGATCGACTCCCTGTGGGAGCGTCGAGACACGCTCAACGCCCATACGGAAGGTGAGGCGCGTGAGGCGATCGAACAGGCCCTGACATCACTCGATGAGGGCAAGCTGCGCGTGGCCGAACCCACGGATGGTGGCTGGGTTGTACATGAGTGGCTCAAGAAGGCGGTGCTGCTTTCCTTCCGTATTACGGATAGCCGCGTGGCCGAACGTGCCTGCGGGGGCGTCCCCGGCTTTGACAAGGTGCCCCTGAAGTTCGACGGCTGGGACCAGTTCCGTTTTGCAGAGGCCGGGTTCCGCGCCGTGCCGGGCGCCATCGTACGTCGCTCGGCCTATATCGCCCCCGGCGTGGTGCTGATGCCAAGCTTCGTCAATGTCGGGGCGCGTGTGGATAGCGGCACGATGGTTGACACCTGGGCCACCGTGGGCTCCTGCGCCCAGATCGGCAAGAACGTCCATATCAGCGGCGGTGCCGGTATTGGCGGCGTGCTTGAGCCGCTCCAGGCGGCCCCTGTGATCATCGAGGATGATTGCTTTATCGGCGCGCGTTCCGAAGTGGCCGAAGGCGTAGTTGTCGAGCGCGGCTCCGTGCTCTCCATGGGCGTGTTCATTGGTGCCTCCACCAAGATTGTCGATCGTGCCACCGGCGAGATCTTCATGGGTCGTGTGCCGGCCTATTCCGTCGTTGTGCCGGGCACGCTGCCGGGTCGTACCCCCGATGCGCCGCATCTGGCCTGCGCCGTCATCGTCAAGCGGGTGGATGAACGCACGCGTTCAAAGACCTCCATCAACGAATTGCTGCGCGACTGATTGTGTCGCTCGATGCCGTGACCCTGGCGGGCCAGCTGATTGCCTGCCGTTCCGTAACCCCGGCGGATGACGGGGCTATGGATGTCCTGTCCCGCACGCTTGAGGGGATGGGCTTTACCTGCGAGCGGGTCGATTGCGGCCCGGAGGGTGAGCGCACGCCCAACCTCTTTGCACGGCTTGGCGCATCGGGGCCGCATCTCTGCTTTGCAGGACACACTGATGTTGTGCCGCCTGGGCCAGGTTGGGTGCATGACCCGTTTGGTGCCCAGCACGCTGATGGCATGCTGTACGGGCGCGGTATTGCCGATATGAAGGGCGGCATCGCCGCCTTTGTAGGGGCTGTCGCCTCTTTGCTGGCCGAGCGCCCGCTCAAGGGGTCTGTCAGCTTTCTGATCACCGGGGACGAGGAAGGGCCGGCACTGCACGGCACGAAAGAAGTCCTTCCCTGGATGGTGGCGCATGGGCATCGTCCCGATTTCTGCCTTCTGGGCGAGCCCACCAATCCCGCCCGGATGGGTGAGGTCATCAAGATCGGGCGTCGTGGCAGCCTCAATGCCTGGATCACTGTCGAGGGTGTGCAGGGTCATGTGGCCTATCCGCATCTCGCTGATAATCCGGTGCATCGCCTGCTGCCTATACTGAGCGAATTGACCGGACGTGTTCTGGATGAGGGCAATGCGCATTTTGCACCCTCATCGTTGCAGGTTGTCAGTGTGGATGTCGGCAATCAGGCGACCAATGTCATTCCTGCCAGGGCCACGGCGCTGCTGAACATCCGGTTCAATACGGCCCATAAGGGGGACGATCTGGCTGCCTGGATCAGGGAGGTGGTTTCGCGTCATGCGCCTGCCGGTCATGTCGAGGCCAGCATCAGCGGTGAGGCGTTCCTGACCACGCCCGGTGCGCACGTCGAAGCCCTCTCCAGTGTCATCGCCCGTCGTACGGGGCGTGTGCCTGCCCTCGATACAGGCGGCGGCACGTCTGATGCGCGGTTCATAGCGTCCTATTGCCCTGTGGCGGAATTCGGTCTTGTCGGTGCGACCATGCATAAGGCAGACGAATGTGTGGCGATTGCCGATCTGGAAATGCTTGTCCTGATCTATCGTGATTTTCTTGAGGCCTTCGGATTGTGACACCCGGTTCAACTCCTCCGGCGGAAACCCCTGGTGGTGCCGCAACACGGATCATTCGTGGCGTGGTGCGTCTGGGCCGGGGCAAGGCCGAAGGGATCGAGTCTTTCGGCAATACGCCTGAAGCTCTTCTATCGGCGATTGCACCGAGTGCCGCCCTTTTTCTGGTTCTGGCCCTGTCGCAATTCGTGCAGGGATATGATGCCACTGAGGTCACCAAGGTTCTGATCCTGATCACGGCGCTGCTACTGCGTCTCGTGGTTTCGCAGGCTTTGGCTTCGGTCTGGGGGAAGGCGGAGGGCTGGCTGCGCTACGCTACGGCATTGCTGTGGTCAGCATGGCTGCCGATGGTGTTGTCTCTGGTGGTATTGAGCATCGCGCAGATCATCATGCCCGGTATCGTGACCTCACGCCCTGCGCTGGCTGTCATCATGATTGGCATCGAGGCCTATGAGTTCTGGCTCTCGTGGTTCGTGGCCAGATCCGGGCTGGGGCTCAAGGGCGGCCAAGCGGCACTGCTCGTAGTTGCAGTAAACCTTGCTGTGGCGTCGCTCTATCTCATCGCCATTGCGCTGCCGCCGCATTACAACGCGCTCAAGGAACTGATGGGCCCTCTGCCCAAGCCGCATCCGTGATTGCCCGATCTGCGGCGCAGGGCTGGGCTCAGGTGAACGGGTCCAGCTCGTAGCCCACACCGATCAGGCACAGGCCGTCCGGCGGGGCCGTGGGGCCAGCGACGCGCCGGTCGCAGGCCTCGAGAACGTCACGGATACGGGCGACCGGCCACTGGCCGCTACCGACAAGCTGCAACGAACCCGCCAGATTGCGCACCTGATGATGCAAAAAGGACCGGGCTTCCACATCCAGTCGCACAAACGTCCCCTCGCGGGTGACATCCAGTCGGTCCAGCGTGCGGATCGGGCTGCTCGCCTGACAGGATGCGGCTCTGAACGATGAGAAATCATGCCGCCCCAGCAGGCTCTGGGCTGCCTCATGCATCGCCTCGGCATCGAGGGGGCGCCGTACATGCCATACGTGATTGAGGTCGATCACCGGGCGGGTAGGGCGGTTGAGAATGGTGTAGCAATAACGACGCGAGATGGCGGAGAACCGCGCATGCCAGCCCGGGCGCGCCTGTGCCGCCTCCAGGACCGCCACGCGATTCGGTTTGAGGTGAAAGCTGACGCCGTCACGTATCTGTCGCGCATCGAGACGCGGGTCATCCGGCAGGTCGAGTTGCACCACCATGGAAGAGGCATGCACCCCCGCATCGGTGCGCCCCGCCGTGGCCGTCATGACGGGGGCGTCCCCAACCAGGCGCGATGCGGCTTCTTCCAGCAGGCCCTGCACCGACACTCCGTTGTTCTGACGCTGCCAGCCGACGAGCCCCGTGCCGTCATATTCGATTCTTAGCGCCCAGCGGCGATATCCGCTGGCCGGTTCATCACTGCCCAAGACACGTGCCTTTTGGCATGGGGGTGCCACGCAGATAATCGGTCGCGTTCATCATCGCTTTGCCGGGGCGCTGGAGCCGCAGAATCCGCAGGGCATCGTCACCGCATCGTACCGTCAGCGCATCATCCAGAACTGTGCCGGCCGGGACATTCGCCCCACTTGAAGCAGCGAGCGGGACAAGGTTTGCCTCACCGATCTTGAGTACAGTCCCGTCCTGTGTAGTGAAGGCACCCGGCCAGGGCGTCAGACCGCGTATCTGGCGGTCGATGATCGTCGCAGGCTGGTTCCAGTCGATGCGGCCTGTCTCGCGGGTGAGTTTCTCGGCGTAGGTCACGCCCTCTTCAGGCTGCGGAACCGGGGCAAAGGGACGGCGCAGCGTCTCGAGCAGCAGTTCCGCACCCAGAAAGCTGAGGCGATCATGCAGTGTCGAGGCAGTTTCGGTGAGGGACAGATCCACTGCGGCTTCCGCCAGCACATCGCCGGTGTCCAGCCCTGCATCCATCTGCATGATCGACACACCCGAGCGGCGGTCACCGGCCAGGATGGCTGACTGAATGGGCGAGGCACCCCGCCAGCGCGGCAGCAGGCTTGCATGGATATTGAGACAGCCCAGTTTCGGAGCATCGAGCATACGCTGGGGCAGGATCAGCCCATAGGCGACCACAATGGCGCAATCGGCCTGGAGGGACTCGAAAAAAGCGAGTTCCTCCTCGTTTTGCCGGATCCTGACGGGGGAGCGCACGGCGATGCCCTCGGCCTCGGCTGCGCTCTGAACGGGTGAGGGACGCAGCGCCTTGCCGCGCCCGGCCGGACGCGGGGGCTGGGTATAGACCTGCACCACCTCATGCCCGGCGGCGATCAGCGCCTTGAGAACCGGCACCGAGAAATCAGGCGTGCCCATAAACACCAGACGCATGGTTTCAGCGGCCCTTCTGTTCCTTGGCGAGGCGGCGCATGATCATGTTGCGCTTGAGCTTGGAAAGGTGGTCGACAAACAGGATACCGTCGAGATGGTCGATTTCGTGCTGAAGGCAGGTGGCCAGCAGGTCATCGGCCTCCATCTCGATCACTTCACCCTCGAGATTACGATAGCGCATCCGCACGCTCAGGGGGCGGATGACCTCTGCATACTGGTTGGGCAGAGAGAGGCAGCCTTCCTCGCGGGCGGCGAGCTGCTCGGATTCTTCTATGATTTCGGGGTTGATGAGCACCATCGGGTTGCGCTCGCCCTCATCGGCCACATCAACGAGCGCAAAACGCAGGCCCAGACCGATCTGCGGGGCAGCAAGGCCGATACCCGGCGCCTTGTACATGGCAGAGAACATGCCCGGCAGGTGGGACTTGACGAGAGCCATGTCGTCAGCCGTGACCTCACGGGCGACCGCCCGCAGCACGGGCTGCGGCGCAACAAGGATGGGCGTGGGCGTAATGGACTCGATGTCCGGGAGGAAGGAGAGCGCTGTCATGATGGAGCGGATGTAATCGGTCAGGTGCCGGAAAACCAGTTCTAAACGGGGCATAAACCTCAAAGAACAGCAATTCCTGCAAGGGCTCTTGCTTGCACCACGCACCAAACATGACCATATCGGGAAAGTGATCCGGCGCCGCAACCTAGGGCTGGATCCTGTTACCGTCTCGCTCATGGAGGAGGCTGCATGTCAGGCCGTCTGTTTACGTCACCCATGTTTCTCGGTTTCGATCATCTGGAGCAGATGCTCGAACGGGCCTCGAAAACAGCCTCTGATGGCTATCCCCCCTATAATATCGAGCAGCTGAACCAGACCACCCTGCGTATCACACTGGCCGTCGCCGGGTTCGTGATGGACGATTTGCATATCACGCAGGAAGATAACCAGCTGGTTATTCGAGGGCGTCAGACTGACGACAGTCAGGGCCGCGTGTTCCTGCATCGTGGCATTGCCGCACGTCAGTTTCAAAAGGCGTTTGTTCTGGCCGAAAACATCGAGATTGGCGAAGCCTGGCTCGATAACGGCCTGCTCTACATCGATCTGTTCCGCCCCCAGCCCGAAGTGCGAGTCAAGCGCATCGAGATCAGCGCCGGGCGTCGCGAGACGGGTGTGACGCGTGCCACCCATATCGAAATGCCCAAACCCCGTCGCACTCGCGCCATACGCGATCTTGACGACGATTGAGGACGATCAGGGCCTTATTCGGGCAACTGGCGAGATGACCAGCCCGGTACCGTCATGGTATTGGGCTGAAAAGAGAGAAAAGCGATGAGAAAAAACACGCGCGATGATGCCGGAAATGACGCACCCGCCCCGGTTGCCGATCTGCGCCGCATGTCGCATGACGATTTGAAGGCGTTCGGGATGAGCCATGTCGCCTATGTCAAACCCGTGGTTTACGAGGGCGAAGCTGCCTTTGCGATCCATGCGGCGGATGGCACCCCGATGGCGCTGGCAGAGGACCGTTCGAGCGCCTTCGAAGCCATTGTCGACCATGAAATGATTCCGGCCTGGGTACACTGACCATGACAACCACGCCTGACACCATCCAGCGTTACGCCGAGGAACACCGCCTGAGCGGGGCGGTGCGTCATGGTAATACACTCTATCTGGCAGGGCAGGTTGCAGATGACGCATCGCTCGATACCGAAGGCCAGACTGCCGATATCCTGCGTCAGATCGATGTACTCCTGACCGAGGCAGGCACGGACAAGACCAAGCTTCTCTCGGTGCAGGTCTATCTGACCGATATCACCGAGATTGATGCGATGAATCGCGCCTGGGATGCCTGGCTCGACCATGACCATAAACCGGCACGGGCGACCGTCGAGACGCGCCTCGTCGATCCGGCATGGTCTGTAGAGATCACGGCTATCGCCGCCATCTGAGCGGCCATCCCGTTCGGTTACCCTATGCTTGCGCCAAGCGACGCGGCATGAGGGTGCGAGCAATGCATTACGAGGCCATTCGGGCTCTCATGCGAAAATCCCGGCGCCTCTGCGCCGAGCCTGCAATGCCAAGGGCTTCGCGATACTTGGCGACTGTGCGTCGCTGGATGGCGATGCCGCCTTGCTGGAGCATCAGGGTAATCGCCTCATCGGACAGGATCGAATCAGCAGTCTCGGCTGAGACGAATTGCCTGATCCGGTTTTTCACCGCCTCGGCACTCGTCTGGTCCGATTCATCGCCCAGGCCGGTGGAAAAGAACCGCCGCAAAGGAACCACGCCATGCGGCGTGCCGATCATGCGTGTCGCTGTGACGCGACTGACGGTGCTTTCATGTAGTCCCGTCACCTCGGCAATACGGGCCAGGGTCAGAGGGCGCAGGGCGTCGATACCGTCATGCAGGAACTGGATCTGATGACGCGCGATTGCGGTGCAGATCAGCAGGAGCGAGCGCGCACGTTGCTCGACAGCGCGTAACAGTTTTTGCGCTTCCTGCTTCTTTTCCTGGGCCCAGCCACGGGCTTCGCGATCAGCGGTCTGTAACCGCCGATACAGGCGCTCATCAATTGTCAGCCCCGGCCATGTGGCCTCGTTGAGCACGACAACAGGCTCTCCCTCGACAAGATGAATGAACAGATCCGGCGCGGGCTCGGGGGGCGGGGGATCGAACCCTGCGCCGGGTCTGGGATCGCAACCGCGTAGTTCCTGCAGCAGCTCGGCATAGTCCTGGCTGTCGAGGCCACATGCTTTTTGCAGACGTTCATGTTCGCCTCGGGCGAGCCAATCGAGATGACCCAATAGCGTGGTAACTGCAGGATCGAGGCGATTCCTTGCCTTGAATTGGGCGGCGAGGCATTCGGCCAATGACGTAGCGAAACATCCGGCTGGCTCGAAAAGCAGCATGATACTGCGCACCTGCTCGATGCTTTCCATCGATACGCCGGTAAGCGCGGCCAGATCGGGTATGGCAGTATCGAGGCGTCCCGATTCATCCATCGCGTCGAGCAGGGTCAGGGCGATATGACGCACGGCTGGCTGCGTAAAGGCCTTGTTGATCTGCCAGATAAACTGCTCAAGGCGTGTCGGCGCAGGGGCCGATGGCTCATGGCTGGTCGGTTCGTCACTGTCGTACACGCCATGACGTAGGACGGGGTCATCATCCCAGGAGGCGGCATCGCGCCAGTCACTGTCATCAGGCATAAGATCGCCCGGCAGATCGCCATCCCGCCAGTCCGGGTGGGTCATCGTGTCGGGTTCCGTGCTGCCGGCTTCTCCCGCAGGGGGGCTGACAAGCAGGAGCGGATTGGCTTCGGCCAGAAGAGAGAGTTCGGCCAGCAATTCATGGTTCGAAAGCTGCAACAGGCCGATTGCCTGTTGCAGCTCCGCGGTCATGACAAGACCAGCGGTCTGACGCGCCTGAAGCGTGAGGCGCGCCATCAGGACTCAGAGGGAGAAATTTTCTCCCAGATAGACGCGTCGTACGTCCTCATTGGCCACGATCTCCTCGGGGATGCCTTCCATCAGCACCTGACCCGAATGCATGATATAGGCCCGGTCGATGACCTCAAGGGTTTCGCGAACGTTATGATCGGTAATCAGCACACCAATGCCACGGTCCTTGAGGTGGGACACCAGATCGCGGATTTCGCCCACCGCAATCGGGTCGATACCGGCCAGAGGTTCATCAAGCAGAATGTAGTTGGGCTGGCTGGCGAGGGCGCGGGCAATTTCAAGACGGCGTCGTTCGCCGCCTGACAGGGCCAGAGAGGGCGAATGACGCAGATGCGAGATACCGAACTCGGCCAGCAGCCCATCCAGCATGGTCTGGCGGCGGTCGTAATCGGGCTCGACCACTTCCAGCGCCGCAAGAATGTTCTGCTCGACATTGAGGCCGCGGAAAATGCTGGCTTCCTGCGGGAGATAGCCGATACCGAGCCGCGCACGACGATACATAGGCAGCTGGGTGATATCGGCGCCATCGAGGGTGATGGTTCCTGTGTCAGGCTGAACCAGACCCACGATCATATAGAAGCTTGTCGTCTTGCCAGCACCATTCGGCCCCAGCAGACCCACGGCCTCGCCACGCTGCACCTGGATCGAGACGTTTCGGACCACCTGACGCTTCTTGTAGCTTTTGCCGATGCCGTGCGCGATCAGCCCTGTCTGCACGGTGGGGTCATCGTGGATCTGCTGCAGGATGACGGTCTCGTTGTCGCTCATCAATGCGCGTCTCCGGGCTTGCTGCTGCCAGCTTCGTTGGGGATGACCAGACCTTCGATACGCTGGCCGGGTGCGGGGTTCATGATGGCAACGCCCGTCTTCATGTTCACGATGGCCGAAGCGCCGTTATTCTGGTTCTGGCCGCTCGTCACGTGCACATGCCCGATAAGCCGCGCCATCTGCGTGTCGAACACATACACGCCCCTGTCGCCTGTCGCGGTTTCATTGGGGGTGCGCAGCATGACATGGCCCCAGGCATAGGCGCGATCGAGCTTCGAGCTGCGAGCGTTGCCATCGCCACCCGGTGCGGGCGCAGGGGCAGGTGTCGTGCCCGCGGGAGGCGTGGAATCCGGCTTGCTGAACGCCACCAGCACATCAGCCTTGATGCGCTTGCCGTCATTGGTGGTTACGGTGGCATCGCCACGACCGACCGACATACGGGTCTGGCTGTGATATTCCATCACGTCGCGCGCGGTCATGACATCCTGAGGCGTGGTCAGCTTGAGTGCCTTGCCTGTCATGACAAGCACGCCCTGATCGATGTCGTAAAGCGCCTTGTCGCCCCAGGCTTGATCGGTGCTGGTATAGATATGAACGTGCCCGATGGCCTCCATGCGATAGAGCTCCATCGATCCGCCCATGGCGCCATCATCGCCAGGCTTTTTCTCGCCGTCCTGCTGTGCTGAATCGTCCTGCGGCTTGGGGGCGTTGGGATCGGGCGCCTTCTTGCGCAGAAAACCGATGAGCTGATCCGCATCAATCGTCACGTCGCCACGAACAGCGCGCGCCTGATCGACGAAAGTGACCGTCTGGGCATCGTGATCATAGGTTTGCGGACCAGCGGAGCTGATATTGACCTGCTCACCATGCGACATGTCGAGCGCCTGGGCATGGGCCTGCGGGCAAAGGAGGGCCTCAAGCGAGACGCCGGTAAGGGGAAGGCCCATCAGGAGTGAACCCAGGGTCATGGCGGGGATAAGGCGGCGCATCATGGGGCCTTCTGGGTGGATAAGGTGCGGGCAGGTGAGGTGAGCGAGGGCATGGCATCCTGACGGTCATCATTGCGTATGACACGCTGCGGCCCCACGAATTGCAGAAGATTGGCGTGCTGGTCGATAAAATAGCCCTGGGCGTCGAGTATGCCAAATGGCCCCTCGGCATGGACCCAGTCATTCGACGCGATTACGCTGCGGTGAAGGTCGATATCCGCGGTCAGGCCGTTCAGCAGCGTCCCGTCGTCCCTGTAAAGCACGACATGGTCGGTCAGATTGAGCGTTTGCTCATGCTGCATGTAAACGCCCTTGTCCGCCTTGATTTCGGCCCAGCCACCACCTGCCATATGCGTATCAGCCACCGGATCGACCAGATCGACACGATCGGGGCCGTTCTGGTGGGCGACGCGCGCCGTGATCATATAGGGGCGGTTATGGGCATCAAGGCCGCGATAGATAGCCCCTTCGAGATTGCCGCTCTCGACCCGCATCTGCGCCATTTCCTGCATGACGGCGCGGTTGGCGCTGAGCCAGCGCGCAATTTCCGGCCAGACAGCGATCGAGCCGAGAAGAACAGCGGCCGTGAGCGGAAGCGCCCATTTTGCCGTGTCGAGCAGGCGGCGGCGCGAGGCGAGGTCCGACGATGTCGGGATATTGCGCTGGCGGGACTGCCCCTGTTCACGCATGGCCTCGCGCAGGGCGGCAAGCTTTGCCGCATCGCGTGCAAAATCCTCGCGTTGCGGCGGCTTGCGGTTCTGCTGGTCGGTTGTCTCCGTCATGCGATGCCTGTGCGGAGCAGATCGTGAAGATGAATGATGCCCACCGGTCGCTGAGCCTCATCGAGCACAAACAGACTGTTGATGGCCTTGCGCCCTGCGGTCATCAAATGAATAACCTCCTGGGCCAGAACATCGCCGTGAGTGGTGATCGGCGCACGGTTCATGATTTCGCCTGCGGTGGTGCTATCGAGATTGCGCATGAGTGCGGGGCGCAAATCGCCGTCACTGATGAGGCCAATCAGAATGCCGTCAGCATCGACGATGCCAATACATCCGAACGCCTTGCGTGTCATCTCAATGATGACGACCGAAAGTGGCATGTCGGCTGTGCCCAGGGGCATGGCGGCGCCTTCGTGCATCAGCCTGCGCACGGGTCTGAGCAGCGCACCGAGAGAGCCTCCGGGGTGGAAGGCGCTGAAATCATTGGCGGTGAAGCCGCGGCGTTCCAGCAGGGCGACCGCAAGGGCATCCCCCAGCGCAAGCTGCATGATGGTACTTGTTGTTGGCGCCAGGCCCATCGGGCAGGCTTCCTTGCTGCGCGGCAGGCACAGGACAACGCTGCTGGAGCGCGCAAGTGTAGAAGCTGGCGATGACGTCATGCCGATGATGGTGATGGCATGGCGCGCGGCATGTTCGAGAAGTGCCGCAAGCTCCGCTGTCTCGCCGGACTGCGAGAGCAGCAGCATGACATCGCGCGCCTCGATCATCCCGAGGTCACCATGAGCTGCCTCTGCGGGGTGGACAAATATGGCTGAGGTGCCGGTCGAGGCGAGCGTTGCCTGGATTTTTCGGCCGATATGGCCGGATTTGCCGATACCGGAGACGACAACGCGCCCTTCAGCGGCGGCGATGCAGGCAACGGCCTCGGTGAAGCTGTTGCCCATGATCTCAGGCACGGCGATAGCAGATTGCAACGCGGTCAGCCCTGCGGCTTCCGCGGCAAGGGTGGCCTGGGCGCTGTCGAGTGCCGCACGCCGGGTACTATCGGAATCGGCAATCAAAGCGGAGCTGGAACGTGAAAGCTCGGTCATGCGTCCTCTTCCCGCTTTGCTGGCCTCAGGTCAATTACCCTGCCATCCCAAGCAAGGCGTTTCTATGACACGCCTTGCAAATTCCGCACTGACCGGAGCGGGAAAGGAGGGCAAGTACGGCGAGGCTCAGGCGCGATGCGAGAAGATATCGGGCTCTTCATAGCCGAGGATATCGAGCTGCCCACGTGCCGGCAGGAAGTCGTAGCAGGCCTGGGCGAGCTCGCGCCGACCTTCGCGGATAAGCAGGGCCTCAAGCTTGGCCCAGAGCGCATGCAGATGAAGCACATCCGAAGCGGCATAGCTCAGTTGCTCGGGGGAGAGCACTTCAGAACCCCAGTCAGACGTCTGCTGCTGCTTGGCCAGATCGACACCCAGCAATTCGCGGCACAGATGTGCCAGACCATGACGATCGGTAAAGGTGCGCACAAGACGGGCTGCAATCTTGGTGCAGATCACGGGCGCGACCTTGATGCCGAGGGCGTGCTGAAGCAGTGCCACGTCGAAGCGGGCAAAATGCATGAGCTTTGTCACGCTTTCATCGGCCATGAGCGCCTTGAGATTCGGGCAGTCCTCATAGCGACCACCCAGCGATTTCGGACGGATCTGCACCAGATGGGCTTCGCCATCACCGGCAGAAAGCTGCACGAGGCACAGACGGTCGCGATGCGGGTTGAGGCCCATGGCTTCGGTATCGACGGCGACGACCGGACCCAGATCGAAATCGTCGGGGAGATCACCATCGTAAAGATGGATCGAAGCGCTTGGTGCGGCCATGTCTGGGAAACCCTGGGGCTAGAAAAAACGGAAGCCGACGATTTCTCGTCGGCTTTTCCGTTTTTCGTATGGTGCCCAGAAGAAGACTCGAACTTCCACGTCCTTGCGGACACAGGTACCTGAAACCTGCGCGTCTACCAATTCCGCCATCTGGGCTCAGAGGCTGTCCGGGGCGCCGTTTTTTTCGGCATCCCGTTCGGTGAGGTGGCGTTTACCGGTGGATGTGGGGGGCGTCAACACCCCCCGTTGAAAAAAGAGGATTTTTTTATGGAAAACCCGGTCATCACCTTATTCGGCGGCAATGGCTTCATCGGGCGCTCACTCGTGCGCCAGCTTGTCGGGAAGGGGCATCATGTCCGCGTGGCCTCACGTGCGCCGCACAAGGCGGGCTCTCTCGTCGCCGAATCACCGCCCGGAACGGTCTTGCCTGTTTATGCCTCGGTGACGGATCGTGCGTCGGTGCGTGCAGCCCTGCAGGGTGCCGGGGCGGCCATCAATCTGGTCTCGATTCTGACAGAGAAGGGCGGGGCGACTTTTCAGCGCATGAACGCCGAGGCACCGGAACGCGTGGCTGAAGAGGCGCGTGCTGCTGGTGTGGAGCGATTCGTTCAGGTTTCGGCCATCGGTGCTGCGCCTGATTCGCCTTCGCGCTACGGGCGTAGCAAGGCGGAGGGCGAGCGCAGGGTCAAAGCCACCTTCCCCGAGGCGACAATCCTGCGCCCAAGTGTTGTGTTCGGTCCGCAGGACAGCTTCCTGCGTATGTTTGGCCTCATGGCAAAAGTCCTGCCTGTCCTGCCTGTCTACTTTCCCGAGACCCGCCTTCAGCCCGTCTATGTCGAGGATGTTGCGAAGGCTGCCGCTCTCGCCCTGACGGAAAGCGGTCTGGGCGGAAGGCTGTTCGAGCTTGGCGGTCCCGATCGTCTCACCATGGCTGAGATCATGGCCTTCGTGGCGCAGTCCGTGGGGCGCACACCCCGACTGCTGACGGTGCCGGAGCGTGTTGCCCAGATACAGGCCAGTGTGATGGAGGCTTTGCCGGGCAAGCTGCTGACGCGGGATCAGCTTGAGATGCTTTCGCAGGACAATATCGTGTCATCCGGGGCTGAGACCCTCGAAACCCTCGGAGTCGTTCCCCGGAGCGTGTATGATGTGGCGCCGGAATATTTGAGCCAAATCAGCGTGTTGAGAATGGTTCGCAAATAAAAGGTCCGTTTCGGACCTAATAATGCGAGATTTGTGTATGTTTGCGCCATAAATCGTCAATATGACCGGCGATAGGTAAGCATTGATTACTTATACGGTTCGTCAGCTTGTCTTACCTGTCCGTCATGTTTTTTGAGCGGGGCGTCATGCGTCCGCTTGCCCTTGGGGAGAACGTGTCGTGGCCGAACGTATGCTGCAATTTGTGTCATTGCCGCAGGAGATGCCTGAGAAGCGTGACGCTGCGGAACGCCGTGAGGATTTCGGAGAAATCTATCGCGCCTTCGCAGTCGATCACGCCGAGCGTCAGGCCAGCCGCTGCTCGCAATGCGGCGTACCTTTCTGTTCGGTCCATTGCCCCCTGGGCAACAACATTCCCGACTGGCTGAAGCTGACGGCCGAGAACCGTCTGGAAGAAGCCTATCGTCTTTCTTCGGCGACAAACACCTTTCCTGAAATCTGCGGGCGCATCTGCCCGCAGGATCGTCTGTGCGAGGGCAATTGCGTCATTCAGAAGGATTTCGAGGCGGTTACGATCGGTGCCGTCGAGAAGTTCATTACTGAAACGGCTTTCGAGCAGGGCTGGGTCAAACCACGCCTGCCGTCTCGCGAGCGTTCACAGAGCATCGGCGTGGTCGGCGCCGGTCCGGCCGGGCTTGCTGCGGCAGAATGCCTGCGCGCCCTCGGCTATCAGGTTCATGTCTATGACCGCCATGATCGCGTCGGCGGGCTGATGGTCTATGGCATCCCGAGCTTCAAGCTGGAAAAGCACGTGCTGGCCCGTCGTCATGAGTTGCTTGAGGCACAGGGCATTGTCTTTCATCTCTCCACCCCCATCGGAGAAGGTGAGGGCGGCCTTTCTTTCGAGGCGCTTCGTGAGAAACACGATGCGGTCTTTCTGGGAACGGGCGTCTATCGTTCACGTGAGGTTGCCGTGCCGGGCAGCGGACTGGGCGGTGTGGTTCAGGCGCTCGATTTCCTCACGGCGTCCAACCGTCGTGGTTATCATGAGACGCCGGGTGATGATGCCGTGCTGCACGCCAGGGGCAAGCATGTGGTTGTGATCGGTGGTGGCGATACGGCCATGGATTGCGTGCGCACCTCCATCCGTCAGGGTGCTGAAAAGGTGACCTGCCTGTACCGTCGCGACCGCGCCAATATGCCCGGCTCGGTGCAGGAAGTGAAAAACGCCGAGGAAGAAGGCGTGAACTTCGCCTGGCTTGCGGCTCCCGAGGCATTCCTTGGCGATGGTACCGTCAGCGGCGTGCGCGCCCACAGGATGCGGCTGAGCCTGCCCGATGCGTCAGGCCGCCAGTCGGTCGAGGCTGTGCCTGAAAGCAGCTTTGTGATCGAGGCCGATCTGGTGATCAAGGCGCTTGGGTTCGACCCCGAGGATCTGCCGGGCGACTGGAAGGCGCCGGAGCTGGCCGTGACCAAATGGGGCACGCTCAAGGTCACACCGGGACGTTTCGAGACAAGCGTGCCGGGCGTTTTCGCAGGCGGCGATATCGTGCGCGGAGCCTCGCTTGTGGTCTGGGCCATTCGGGACGGACGCGAGGCAGCAGCCGAAATGCACCAATTTCTCTCTGGCACAGAGAGCATGACATCAGACCATGCCGCACAGGCAGTGGCGGCGGAGTAAGGGCCATGACCGAGAAGAGCTTCATCCAGTCCTATCAGGACAATGTCCGCGCCCTCGAAGGCCTTTATGACCCGACCATGGAGCGTGATGCCTGCGGCGTCGGGCTTGTAGCGGCGCTGGACGGCAAGCGCCGTCGTGACGTGGTTCTGGCTGGCATCGCGGCGCTCAAGGCGCTCTGGCATCGTGGTGCGGTCGATGCCGATGGCAAGACCGGCGATGGTGCGGGCATCCATGTCGAGATCCCGCAGGATTTCTTTGCCGAGGCGATTCACAGCGCCGGTGACGACCATATCGAGGGTCGTATTGCCGTCGGCATGATCTTCCTGCCCAAGACCGATCTGGCCGCGCAGGAAGCAGGGCGCGCGATCATCGAGAGCGAGATCCTCGATTTCGGCTATGGCATCTATGGCTGGCGTCAGGTGCCGATCGACACGGCCTGCATCGGTGAGAAGGCCAATGCGACACGTCCCGAGATCGAGCAGATCATGGTGCGTAACCGCCTGAACCGCTCGGAAGCCGAGTTCGAGCGTGATCTTTACGTGATCCGCCGTCGTATCGAGAAGGCTGCAGCCGCCGCTCAGGTCGATCTCTATGTGTGTTCGCTGTCATGTCGTTCGCTCATCTACAAGGGCATGTTCCTTGCCGAGAACCTGACGGATTTCTATCCCGATCTTCTTGATGAGCGTTTCGTCTCGCGCTTTGCGATCTACCACCAGCGGTACTCGACCAATACCTTCCCGACCTGGAAGCTGGCTCAGCCTTTCCGCCGTCTGGCGCATAACGGTGAGATCAACACGCTTTCGGGCAATGTGAACTGGATGCGCAGCCACGAGACCCGTCTCGCGAATGCCGAACTCGACCCCTATATGAGCGATCTCAAGCCGGTCGTTCAGGCGGCGGGCTCAGATACCGCCATGTTCGACAACGTGTTCGAGCTGCTCACCCATGCCGGGCGCGATGCCCCCATGGCCAAGACGCTGATGGTGCCTGCCAGTGCCGGTGGCAATGCCGCCATGACTGACAAGCATCGTGCGCTGTTCTCCTACTGCAATGCCGTGATGGAGCCGTGGGACGGCCCTGCCGCCATCTGTGCGACCGATGGGCGCTGGGTCGTTGCCGGTCTTGACCGCGCTGGTCTACGCCCGCTGCGCTACACCATCACGCAGGACGATCTGCTGATCGTGGGTTCCGAAGCCGGTATGGTGCGCGTGCAGGACGCCAATACGCGCATGAAGGGGCGCCTCGGGCCGGGCGAGACGCTGGGTCTCGACCTGCAGGAAGCCAAGCTCTACGCGCCGCAGGAACTGCTTGATCTTCTGGCCGAGCGTCAGGACTTCACCGCCTGGACGAAGCATATTCGCAATATCAGCTCCGTTGTGCGGGGCGATGTCGCCGAGCCGGTCCTGTTCAGCGCCGATCAGCTGCGCCGACGCCAGCTGGCCATGAGCCTGACGCATGAGGAAATGGAGACCATTCTCCATCCCATGGTCGAAACCTCGGCAGAAGCCATTGGCTCGATGGGTGACGACACACCGCTTCAGGTTCTGTCGAGCACCTATCGCGGGTTGGCCCATTACTTCCGTCAGGGCTTCAGTCAGGTCACCAATCCGCCCATCGATTCCCTGCGCGAAATGAACGTGATGAGCCTCGTCACGCGCCTTGGTAATCTGGGCAATATCCTCGACCAGTCGCCCGAGCAGTGCGACCTGCTGCAATTGCCAAGCCCTGTGCTCACCACGGGTGAGTTCGAGGCGCTGCGCAATTTCTGTGGCAAGGATGGCGCGACGGTCGATTGTACCTTCCGCGCTGCCGATGGCGAGGCCGGACTGCGCGACGCCATTGCACGCATCCGTCACGAGGCCGAGGATTATGTGCGCGGTGGCTGCACCCATCTCTTCCTCTCCGATGAGGGACAGAACGAGGAACGCGTCGCGATCCCGATGATCCTCGCAACCGCTGCCGTACATATCCACCTCGTACGTCAGTCTCTGCGTACCTTCACCTCGCTCAATGTCCGTTCCTCCGATGTGATGGACGTGCATGGCATGGCGGTGACGGTGGGTGTTGGGGCAACCACGGTGAACCCCTATCTGGCTCAGGAATGTATCGCCGACCGCTTGCAGCGCGGCCTGTTTGGCGATCTCACCCTGCGCGAGGCAGTGGAGCGTTATCGCAAGGCGCTCGACAAGGGTCTGCTCAAGATCATGTCGAAATCCGGCATTTCCATCGTTTCAGCCTATCGCGGTGGCTATAATTTCGAGGCCATTGGCCTGTCGCGCGCGCTTGTGGCCGAATTCTTCCCCGGCATGCCGTCGCGCATCTCGGGCATTGGGTTGCCCGGTCTGGCCCGCAATGCGCTCAAGGCGCATGAAACGGCCTATGCGGGCGGTGTGGACGCCCTGCCGATTGGCGGTCTGTACAAGCTGCGTCGCAAGGGCGAGGTCCATGCCTTCAGCGGCCAGCTCATCCACATGCTTCAGACAGCCGTCTCGACCGACAGCTTCTCGCTGTTCAAGCGTTATGCCGATGCCGTGCGTCGCCAGCCGCCGACCGCTCTGCGTGATCTGCTCGATTTCCGCCGTGTGCGCGAACCCATCCCTGTGGAAGATGTCGAGAGCATCACCTCCATCCGCCGTCGTCTCGTGGCTCCGGGTATCTCGCTCGGCGCACTGAGCCCGGAAGCGCATGAGACGCTCGCAATCGCCATGAACCGTATCGGTGCGAAGTCGGATTCAGGCGAGGGTGGTGAGGATGCTTCGCGCTTCACGCCGCGCGAGAATGGCGACAATGCCAGCTCGAAAATCAAGCAGGTTGCCTCGGGGCGCTTTGGCGTTACCGCGGAATATCTGAATAATTGCAGCGAGATCGAGATCAAGGTCGCCCAGGGGGCCAAGCCGGGTGAGGGCGGGCAGCTACCCGGTTTCAAGGTGACGGAACTCATTGGCAAGCTGCGCCATGCCACGCCTGGCGTGACGCTCATTTCGCCGCCACCGCATCATGACATCTACTCCATCGAGGATCTGGCTCAGCTCATCTACGACCTGAAGCAGATCAACCCGGAGGCGACTGTTACGGTCAAGCTCGTGGCCCGCACAGGCATTGGCACGATTGCTGCGGGTGTGGCCAAGGCGAAGGCGGATGCGATCATGATCTCGGGCCATTGCGGTGGCACGGGGGCGAGCCCACAATCCTCCATCAAATATGCGGGTCTCCCCTGGGAAATGGGGCTGACCGAAGCCAATCAGGTGCTGACACTCAACCGTCTGCGCCATCGCGTGACCCTGCGTACCGATGGCGGTCTCAAGACCGGGCGTGATGTGGTGATGGCCGCCATGCTGGGTGCCGAGGAATTCGGCATCGGGACAGCAGCCCTCGTGGCCATGGGCTGCATCATGGTGCGCCAGTGCCATTCCAATACCTGCCCGGTGGGCGTGTGCGTTCAGGACGAGGCGCTGCGCGCCAAGTTCGAGGGCACACCCGAGAAGGTGATCAACCTCTTCTCCTTCATCGCCGAGGACGTACGCAACATTCTGGCCGAGCTTGGCTTCAAGAGCGTCGAGGAAATCATCGGCCGTACCGATCTGCTGCGTCAGGTCTCGCGCGGCGCCGATTATCTGGACGATCTGGATCTGAACTCGCTGCTGGTTCAGGCCGATCCGGGGCCGGATGCACGTTATTGCACCCGTGAAGGGCGCAATGAGGTGCCGGAGACGCTCGATGCGCAGGTCATCGCCGATGCGACGCCGCTTTTCGATCATCGCGAGAAGCTGCATCTGCACTACACGGTGCAGAACACGCATCGCGCCATCGGCACGCGCGTTTCGTCGCTGATCACCCGCAAATTCGGCATGAAGACCCTGCCTGAAGGGCATCTGACCCTGCGCCTGCGTGGCTCGGCCGGTCAGTCGCTGGGTGCTTTCGCAGTGCAGGGCCTCAAGCTCGATGTCGTGGGCGATGCGAACGACTACGTTGGCAAGGGCCTGTCGGGTGGCACCATCGTCGTTCGTCCGTCCCCCACCGCACCGTGGCGGTCGGAAGACAACGCGATCATTGGTAATACCGTGCTTTACGGTGCCACTGCCGGGTCGCTTTTCGCGGCGGGACAGGCAGGCGAGCGCTTCGCTGTGCGTAACTCGGGTGCAACAGCCGTGGTCGAGGGCTGTGGTTCGAATGGCTGTGAGTACATGACTGGCGGTACGGTCGTGATCCTCGGCCATATCGGCGATAATTTCGGTGCCGGTTTTACGGGCGGCATGGCCTTCGTTCTCGACAAGGAAGAGATGTTCGAGCGCCGTGTGAACCCGGATACGCTTCTCTGGGCGCGTATCGAGCCCGGCAGCGTATGGGAAGAGAACCTCCGTTCGCTCGTGCAGCGCCATGCCGATGAAACCGGCAGCGCCTATGCAGCCGAGCTTCTGCATCGTTGGGATCGGGTACTGTCGCAGTTCTGGCAGGTGGTTCCGCGCGATTGCGCCCGCATCATCGGCTACGAACTGCCGGGCAAGCAGGAAGCGCTTTCCGCCTGAGCGGACAGGGCATTACGGGCGCGCTTCAGGCGATGCCCGTAATGCCCATTCATAGCCAAACAGGCATATATTGCCTCTGAATATCTATTTTATTACCGAAAAGTCATTCGGTAGGGTCTAGCCCTCTCCCTCGGTCAGTAGATCGCAGGGTCTCTTCTTCGAGGGTTATTCATGCCGTCTCAAGTCTCGACTTCAAAGGGCGCGGCGTCATCGGTCGCCGCTCTGGCCCTGTTATCGAGCGTCTTTTTCATGTGGGGTTTTGCGACTGTCCTCAACGACATTCTCGTTCCCCACCTGAAGGCTGCTTTCTCGCTCGACTACACCGCCTCCCTTCTGGTGCAGTTCTGCTTCTATCTTGGCTATCTGGTCATATCCCTGCCTGCCTCGCGTCTTGTTTCGGCCCTGGGCTACAAGAATGCGGTCATTCTCGGGCTTGTCGGCATGGCAGCGTCCTGCCTGCTTTTCATCCCTGCCAGCGCGTTTTTCTCCTACGGGTTTTTTCTGGTCGCGCTGTTTCTGCTGGCTGCGGCCATCACGCTGCTTCAGGTTGCAGCCAATCCGTATGTGGTGGTGATTGGTGATGAGGCCTCGGCTTCGAGCCGCCTGACAATGGTTCAGGCGTTCAATTCGCTCGGCACGACGCTTGCGCCGCTGTTTGGCGGCATCCTGATCTTCGGGCGCAGCCATGAGAACTCGACAGGCGGCCAGCTTGCCGAGACGGCGGGTCAACACATCCAGGATGCCCAGATGGTGCAATTGCCGTACGGGCTGATCGCACTCGTGCTGCTGGCCATGGCGCTGGTTGTCTGGCGGTTCCCATTGCCGTCCATCGATGCGGGCAGCCGCAAGGTGGCAGCCGCCGGGACGCAGCATAGCGTGTGGCGTCATCGCAATCTGTTCTGGGGTGTGCCCGCCATATTCCTCTACATGATCTGCGAGATCGGCATTGGCAGCACACTGGTGAATTTCATCTCACAAAAACAGATTGGCGATATGAGCCATGCCCAGGCAGCGCATTACGTGGCCTTTTTCTGGGGTGGGGCCATGGTGGGGCGCTTTGTCGGTGCGGCACTCATGCGGCGTGTCAGCCCACATCTGATGCTGGGTCTCGCCAGCCTTGCCGGGGCCATGCTCATTCTGGTGGTTGTCTCGTCGAGTGGCGGGCTGGCCATGTGGGCGCTGCTTCTGACCGGGCTGTGTCACTCCATCATGTTCCCCACGATCTTCTCGCTCGGTGTTGCGGAACTCGGCCCGCAGACAGAGCAGGGGGCAGGGTGGCTCATCATGGCGATTGCCGGTGGGGCAGCGGCGATTTTCCAGGGCGTGCTGGCAGACCATATCGGTCTATCCCTGTCCTATCTCCTGCCCTTTGTCTGTTACCTCTACCTTCTTTTCTATGCGAGCTGGGGGTCCGTGCCGCGCCGCCATGCGTCGGTAACCCGGGAGACAATATCATGATCAGGATTGCCGTTATCGGCGTCGGGCAGATCGCGCGTCAGCAGCATCTTCCCGCCCTTGCTGCGAGTGCGGCCTATCATCTGGCGGCGGCGGTATCACCCGTGCCGGTCACGATGGAGGTGCCGGTATTTGCATCCATAGAGGCCTTGATCGAAAGTCATCTCGACATCGATGCCGTCGCTATCTGCACGCCGCCTTCCATGCGTTATGATCTCGCCATGCAGGCGCTTGAGGCGGGGTGGCATGTGCTGCTCGAAAAGCCGCCGACCCTGACGCGCAGCCAGGCGCAGGCGCTGCTGGCCGAAGCGCGTCAGCGTGGACTTACTCTGTTTGCAGCATGGCATTCGGTTCATGCGGCGGCGGTGCCGAATGTTGCAGCTTTGCTCAAAGAGAATGACCCGGTCAGGGTGGAGATCAGTTGGAAGGAAAATGCCGATAAATGGCATCCTGGCGCTGATTGGCTGTGGCGTCCGGGCGCGCTGGGGGTTTTCGATGCAGGGATCAATGCCCTGTCCATTCTCTGTGCCGTCAGCCCCGAGGCACTCGTCTTCGAGCAGGCCTCACTCGATTTCTTTGCGCAGCAGCAGGCACCGGCGCGGGCCCGGCTGGCGCTTGTCGGTGCGCGGACCCGCTGCCCCATATCGGCCAGTTTCGACTGGCGGCATGAGCGGGAAAACGAGATATGGGAAATTATCTGGACCATGCCGGATGGGGCGCAGCTTCTCATGTCGGAAGGGGGCGCGAGGCTCTCTCTGGGAGGAAAGGTGATGCCCCTCGCCGAAAGTCGCGAATATGACGGGGTGTATGACAGCTTTGCGGCGCTGATCACGGCACAGGACTGCGCCCTCGATCTGAGACCGCTGGATATCGTGACCGAGTCACTGGCCTATGGGACACGTCATCACCAGTCCGATAATTTTCAATAAATATGTAATACAATTTGTCAGATTTGCGGATCATCTACGTTTTCTAGCCTGCAGCGCCTGACATTCGGTGGATCTCAGGTAATGCAGGCACTGGATACTTGCCTTTCCTTCCTGCCGGGTCCATCAAAATTCCCTCAGGTCAGACAAAGAGGCGTGGTCCATGACGCGGAAATTCCCCGGTATCCCTGTAAGGGTCGCAGTGCTTTGCGCGCCGCTTCTCGGTTCGGTGCTCATCAGCGTTCTGGCCTCGGGGGCCGCGTTTGCCGCGCCTATGCAGTTTCAGCGCAGTCTGCTCAATACCGGGGGTAAAAGCCCGGAGTTCTGTCTGCGCTTTGCTGCGCCGCTCGATAGCCAGGCAGGCCCCCATTATGCCGATCATGTGCAGATCACGCCCAGCCTGAGGCCTGAAATCTCGCTGCGCAACCGCGATCTATGCCTTGGTGGTCTGGCCTGGGCCACCCGATATAATGTTACACTCACCAGCGGCATGCATGATGCGCGCGGCAACGTGCTGGCTGATCCGGTGGTGGTCAGCATGGCGACGGGTGACCGGACACCAAGCCTCAGTCTTGCTGGTGAGGGCTTTATCCTGCCCCGTCACAGCGTGGCCGGCCTTGATGTGCAAACCGTCAATATCGAGCGTGTGCGCGTGAGCGTATGGCGGTTGTCGCCTGCTGCGACCCAGAACATGACCAGCGATGAGAGTTATCCTCGCGTCGATACGGGCGTCACCTCGCTCGAAGGCTATGAATTCAACAATCTGCGCGAAAAGCGTCTGAGCCAGATCTGGACCGGGACGATGGATACGCCGGGCACGCGCAATGCCACGACCGTTACGGCCTTTCCGATTGCGCGTGTGATTGCGGGCAAGAAGCCAGGGCTTTACCTCGTTACGGCTGAAACCGCGCGCACGCCCAAGAGCGATAGCCGTATCGCTGCGCCTCACACCCCGCCGCGTACCAATGACAGCTATGATGAGAGTGAGAGCCTCCCTATTGCCGCTCACTGGGTGAATGTGAGCGACATGGCGCTCACCATCATGCGTGGCGCGGACGGGCTGCATGTCTTTGCCAGAGCGCTCTCGACGGCTCTGCCCATGAAGGGTGTCTCGATACGGCTCGTGTCTCAGGGGGGGGATGACCTTGGTCAGGCCCTCAGCGACGCAACGGGCGGCGTTGCGTTTCCCGTTGGGCTGATCAAGGGCAAGGGGGCGGATCAACCGGTCTCGCTCATCGCCATGAGCCCGACGGGCGATTATGCCACGTCCTCCCTCACTCAGGCGTGGTTCGATTTTTCCGACCGCGGGGCTGAAGGGCACAAGGCACCGGGGCCGCAACAGGCAGTGATCGCGACTGATCGCGGCATCTACCGTCCCGGCGAGACCATCAATACGACCCTGATCCTGCGCGATGCTCAGGGCCGTGCGCTGCCGGATCTGCCGCTTGACCTCGTCCTGCGTCGACCCGATGGCGTGAAGGCGCAGACCCTTCACCTAACCCCACAAGCCTCTGGCGGCCTTGTAACCAGCCTTGCCCTTTCGGCCGCAGCGGCAGCGGGAAACTGGACACTTGAGGCCTATGTCGATCCCACGTCACCGCCCGTGGGACGCGCCTCGGTTCTGGTGCAGGATTTCGTCCCCCAGACCATCGCGGTCGATGCCACCCCGGCCAGCCCTTTCATTACCGAGGGGCAGAAGCTCGGCATCGCGGTTGAAGGGCGCTATCTCTATGGTGCCCCGGCTGCGCATCTGAGGGGAGAGGGCGTCTTGCGTGTCATGCGTGATGAGGCGCCCGTCGCAGAGGCGAAAGGCTTTGTGTTCGGGTTGCGGACCCAAAATTTCAGCCCTGACCAGCAGAGCCTTGCAGTACCCGACACGGATGATTCAGGCCACGCTGCACTGAGCGTCCTGCCCGAAATCCCCAATGGGCTCACGCTGCCGCTCAAGGCAGAAATCCGCCTCAGTCTGTTCGATCCTGCCGGGTGCAGTGTCAGCAAGATCCTGACGCTGCCCATTCGTCGCAACAGGCCGTTGATCGGTGTGCGTGTCACCCCACCCGCAAGCGGGGGGGAACTGGAGACCCGCTCGGTCCCCGTTGATGTCATCGCGCTTAGTCCCGACAGCAAGGCATTGGCCAATCACGCCCTCAAATGGACCGTCGTGCGTGAAAACGAGACCTATGACTGGATCAGGAACAGCCAGGGTTGGCACTTCATTCGTCATGTCATTGATGAGCCGCTCCAGAATGGCACGCTGACAACAGATGCCTCGGGGCGGGCGCATTTTGCGACCGAACTGGATGGCGGGCGCTATCGCGTCATTCTGAGTGACCCGCAAAGCAACGCCGCGAGTTCATCCCGCTTCGCTACGGGCTGGTGGTCGGATTCCACCGAAAAGCCCAACGCGCCTGATCGCCTGAGCCTGACCGTGCGCGACAAGATCCTGCCGGTGGGTGGTGAAACCATTGTGCATGTGCAGGCGCCTTTTGCGGGCGAAGCACAGATCGTGATTGCGACAGACAAGGTCGAGAGCACGAAAACGGTGACCCTGCCCAAGGGCGGACTTGATATCCCGGTGAAAGCGGAAGCGGGCTGGCCCGGTGGCGCCTATGTGCTCGTTACAGCCTATCGACCGCTCGATACGCCTGCGCGTCCGCATGAGCCGTCACGGGCGGTGGGGCTTGGCTATATCGGTCTGGACCAGTCGGCGCATCACCTCAAAATCGCACTCGAAGCACCGGCTGTGCTGAGGCCGCAGGGTCACGCAGTGCTTCCCCTGACCGTCACGGGGGGCAGGAAGGTTCATCTCGTGGTCTCGGCGGTGGACCAGGGTATTCTCGCCCTGACGCAGTGGAAACTGCCGGATGCGTTCGATCTGGTTTATGGGCGCCGCGCCTTGGCGCTCGATATACGCGACAGTTATGCGCATCTCATGACTCCGGTCGGACAGGGCGGCGAGATTCGCGAGGGTGGTGATGAGGGCGGCGATGGCGGGGGCGGCCTTTCTGTCACGTCCACCCGTATCGTCTCGCTGTTCTCGGGCATAATCACCACGGATGACGCGGGTCACGCTGCCATACCGCTGGATATTCCCGATTTCGAGGGCACGTTGCATCTGATGGTCACGGCCTGGTCGGACGATGCCCTGGGCACTGCGGAGTCCGACGTGCTCGTTCGTGATCCGGTCTTTGCCGATCTTACCCTGCCGCGTTTCCTGGCGCCGGGTGACGTGACCGACAGCCTGGTCTCGATCGTCAATACGGAAGGCGAGGCTGGACGTTATACGGCAACCCTGAGCGTCACAGGGCCGATCCGCATCACGGGGGCCGGGCATTTCGAAGCCAATCTTGCAAAGGGTGCACGCCAGTCGTTTCGTGCCGGTTTGCTGGCCGGTGACTCGGGCATCGCCCACATGACGATCAGGGTGCAGGACAAGTCCGGCCGGCCTGTGTTGACACGAGGCTGGGATCTTCAGGTCAGGCCGGGTCATCTGCCCTTCACCCGCTCGGTGGTCAAGCCGCAGGCACCCGGTGAAAGCTACGAGGCTTCGGCCGATCTGCTGGCACCGTTTGAGCCCGGAAGCTCGCAGGTGACGCTGGGCTATTCCGGGGTGCACGGGATTGACACGATCGGCCTGCTTCAGACGCTCGAGGCCGGATATGGCACTGACAGCGTATCGCTTGCAGCCTCGGCACGCGGGCTTCTGGCCTTCAAGGGGCATGATGAGCTGGCACGGCTGACCGTACCCGAAGGGGCAGATAAACGGATCAACAGTGCCATTGCCATGCTCGTCGATCGCGAGGATGCCGGTGGGCGTTTTGGCTCATGGCGACTGAATGATGGCCGCTTGTTCCCCTGGGAGCAGCTCTACGTGGTCGATTTTCTCGTCCATGCCAAAGAGGCTGGATACGGGGTGCCTGCGCCGGCGCTCGATCGTGCGCTGGACTGGCTGGAGACCTCCCAGGCCCAGAGTCCCGGGGATGCGAGCCGGGATGAACGCAATAGCGAAGGCGCGGTCACGCCTGAGACACGCGCTTACGCGCTCTATGTTCTCGCCCGGGCGGGAAGGCTGGATATCGGTGCCCTGCGTGCGCTGGGTGATCGTACGACGGCAAGGACAAGCAATGGCGTGTCGCGTATCTATTGGGGTGACACGGCAGCCAACGCGGCTTTCGCCGATGCGCTGGCGCTTGGACATCTCGCCGGTGGGCTCTCGCTGGGGAATGAGCGGAGCATGAGCAACACACTTTTCGGGATGGCGGTCGATGCCCTTGGCCCGGTCCGGTCGGGTCGTCCGGCGCCTTCCGACCCGTTCTACTGGATCTATCTGCGTGATCTGGGCGGTCTTGTGCCGCTGGCGGCAGAGAGTGGCAACAAGGGGCTTGCGCAGAAACTGACCGATCGCTTCGGCCAGCTCGATGTCTCGCTCTCGTCGCTGCCTGCCGAGACCACAACAGCAATGCTCGAAGCGGCCCGCGCCATGGAACGCCCCGACCCGGCGCGCGGGATTGCCGTCAACGGCAAGGAGATGCCCCGTCCCATCGCCATGCCTGTTGCCCTCGCGCCCGAGCCATCGGCACTGCAGGGTTATCGCCTGACCAATACCGGCACGACCCCGCTCTGGCTGACGGAAACCGTGACGGGCACCCCGCGAGAGGCACCGGACCCAGTCAGCGCGGGAATGACCCTTCGTGTGTCCATGCTGACCATGAGCGGCGATCCGTACGATCCTGGTCAGGGGCATCAGAATGACCGGTTCATCGTGCTGGTGCAGGGTGAGGCGCAGGACCGGAACGCGCATCATTGCCTTCTGACCGATCTGCTTCCGGCAGGCTGGGAAATCGAGAGCCTCGTGCAGGCACACGGGCATGGCATGGGTCGTGACCGGGACGGTGATGAGGGAACCGACGATGATGACGGGCGCGAGGCTTCGCAATCGGGTGGCTCCATGTTTGCCTCTCTGGGCGAACTCACCGTGCCGCATCATGTCGCGATCAGGGATGATCGTCTGACGGTCGCTTTCGATATCGCTGGCGGATCCTATCGCCCGAGCGATGCCGATCTGCTGGCTTCGAATGCCTTTCGTCTGGCCTATATCGTGCGCGCCGTGGCGCCGGGGCAGTTTCTGCGCCCCGAAACGATGGTGAAGGACCGTTTCAGCCCGTCAGTAATGGCGCGCAGTGCTTCGAGCCGGATTGTCATTGCCCCACGATGAACGAAGGGGGCGAGATACCGGCGGTTAGTCCGGCGCGCCGTCTGGCCCGGTCGGGCCGGATGGTCTGCGCCCTTCTGGGTTGTGTCACCCTGACGGTGGCGCTGCTCTGGGGGGCAGACAGACTTTTTCCGCCTGATATGTCGCGTGCCCGCGCCTTCGCCCTGTTGATGCAGGACAGGCGTGGCGAGGTAATGGACGGGAGGGTGAGCCGCGATGGCGCATGGCGTTTCGCCACACCGGCCGCATCGGTCGATCCGCATTATCGCGCCATGCTGCTCGCGATCGAGGACAGGCGTTTCTGGCTGCACCCGGGAATTGATCCCCTGTCGCTGTTACGGGCGGGTTATCAGCTCACCACCCGCGGCCATATCGTCTCGGGCGGCTCGACGCTAGCCATGCAGACGGCCCGGCTGCTCAGCCCGCATCGTCACAGCTGGCGCGGCAAGATTCAGGATATGGCGCGGGCGGTTCAGCTTGAATGGCGCTACGGGCATCGGGGTGTTCTGGATCTCTATCTGACACTCGCGCCGGAAAGCCGGAACATCGAGGGCATACGCGCGGCGTCGCTCCTCTGGTTCGGGCATGAGCCCCTGCATCTGAGCGATGAGGAGGCGGCCCTTCTGATCGTGATGGCGCGTCATCCGGAAGCCCTGCGCCCGGACCGTCATCCGCAGACGGCGCACAGGGCCGTTGCAGCCCTGCTTGAGGACCATCCATCCCTGCGCACCGCAGGGGGGGCGACGCCCTTCGCCCTGATACCCGCCGGAATTGCTCATGAGGCGCAGGGTGCGTTGACCTGGCAGTGGCGGCAGGGGACGCGCAACGTCTATCAGGCATCGCTCGACCGGCGTATCCAGAGCAATCTCGCGCGTATCCTGCGCCAGACACCCCCGCCGGAAGGGGGCACATGGGCTGTTCTGGTGGCGCAGCGCGACGGGGGTATCGCGGCATGGCAAGGCAATGCCGGCAATGCCTGCTCGGGCTGCGCTGCGGATATGATCACCTCGTGGCGCTCACCGGGGTCGACGCTCAAGCCTGCAATCTATGCGCTCGCCTTCCAACTCGGCTATCTGGCGCCCGATACCCTCATACAGGATCGCGCCACGCGCTTTGGCGGCTACGCGCCACGCAACTACGACCGCGTCTTTCATGGCACCACCACCATACGCAATGCCCTGCAACGGTCGTATAATCTGCCAGCCGTGAGGGCGCTCGACATGATTGGCGCGTCCTATTTTGCCGGAACGCTTGATGCCGCCGGCATAAGGCTGAAACTTCCTCCGGCGACACCGCCAAGTCTGGCCCTCGCACTGGGGGGTGTTGGCATTACGCCGCTCGATCTGGCGCGGCTCTACGCCATCTTTGCCAATCACGGCATGTCACGTCCGGTCGGGCTTGACTGGCCCGTCGCGCCTTCTGAGGGGATGAGAATGATCGGCGGTCATGCTGCCCATCAGATCATGTCCATCCTGCGCGGCACGCCGTTGCCTAAAGGACGCATCGACACCCAGGACCAGCGCGTGGCGTTCAAGACAGGCACTTCATACGGGCAGCGCGATGCCTGGGCCGTTGGGGTAAGGGGGGACTGGATTGTCGTGGTCTGGGGCGGACGGCCCGACGGTACCGCCGTGCCCGGCATTACCGGACTCGGTACCAGTGCGCCATTACTTATGAACGTTTTCGATATCCTGCCCCCTGAAGGGAATGAAGGCCCGGATGCTATGGCGCCCGCAGCCTCGTTGTCGCCCGCTCTGGTGAGGGCGCGTGACAATGCAGGGCCGCGTATCGTGCAGCCGGGCGACGGGGGCGTGGTGGAGTGCTTTGCCGAGGATGGTCAGGTCACCCCACTGGGATTGGTGGCCAGCGGGGGAACGGAGCCCTATCGCTGGCTCATCAATGGCGTGCCCCTCGACACACCGGTCGGGATCACGCCGTCATGGAAGCCCGACAGCCCCGGCTTTGTGCATATTGCCCTCGTGGATGCCACCGGTGCGGGCAGTGCGGTGGATATCAGGATCCGTTGAACGCTGGGCGGAGGAGCGGGCCCTCTTTTCTCACACTGCGCGTTTTTCGAGCGTTATGGCCTATCCAGGCTCAAGACCTGTCGTCATGGGTAGGCAGGGGGAGCACATCCTTTGGCGGCGTCCAGCCCCCGCCTGCTGCCTGATAGAGCGTGGCGATTTCGGCCAGTCTCGATGCCCTGACCTGTACAGTCTGAAGCTCGGCTGACAAGGCTGCGGTCTCGGCATTGGCGACATCGAAATAATTGACATACCCGGTCGCGAGCTCCTTGCGGGCATCCTCGAGGGTGTGTCGTCGTGCCTCAAGGCTGCGTTGCAGACTTTCTTCCTGCGCGGCCAGTCGGGTTACGCCAGTAAGGGCATCCTGCACCTCGCGAAATGCTTGTATAGCTGCCTTGCGATAACCCCATGCGGCCTGGTTGCGCTGCGATACCGCAATGCTTTCGCGGGCGCGCAGGGCGCCACCCTCGAAGATAGGGGCCAGCATACTGCCGCCCAGAGCCCAGACCGTCCCAGCGATGGGCGTATTGCCGCCTGCCGTACCGACCCCGGGATTGATGGTGATATCAGGCAGGAAGGCGGCGCGGGCAGAGCGGAGAGAGTGATCGGCTGCGACGATCTGATCTGCCGCCTCGATCAGATCAGGCCGGTTGGCAAGTAGCCGTGCCGGTACTGGGGCAAGGGCTGGTGGTAGCATGAGTGCCGCGAGGGGCTTGCCCTGTGTCATGGTTGCAATCTCGTCGCTGGGTATTTCACCCAGAAGCGCTGCGAGCGCGTCCTCCTGCTGCGTAATCTGCAGATGTGTCGACTCGATCTGGGATTGCGCGTCACTGACCAAAGCGCTCGCCTGGTCGAAACTGCTGATCTTCTCATAGCCGGTTGTGAGCTGATGTTTCACACGTGTCAGCTCATTCTGACGAACGATCAGCGTGCGTTGCAGTACATCCAGCGCCGTGCGAGACGCCTGGAGCGACACATAGGCGCGCACTGTGTCGCCAATGAGTGCCAGACGAACAGCTTCCCTGTTCGCCGCGCTGGCAAGGGTCTGGACCCGGGCGGCCCTGGTCTGTTCACGCAGCTTGCCGAACAGATCGAAATCAAAGGTCAGTCCGCCACCAAGGATATACTGGTTGAAATTCGAGCCAAACAGCCGTCCGTTGCCGACGCCGAGGGCCTGCCCATCGATATGGGGCAGTTGGGCGCTAAGAGCCAGGCGCATCTGCGCACGAGCCTGCATGACACGCTCGGCAGCCAGCGCAAGATCCGGATTGTTATCCAGCGCAGTCGCTACAAGTTTTGCAAGAACCGGGTCGCCAAACTGTTCCCACCATTGCGGGTCGAGCCCAACGCCAGTCTTTGCGCTGTCGCCTGCCCGCCATTGCGCCGGTGCGACGACGGTTGAGTGTTCGGGCAAGATGAAATCGCCTTCCTGACATCCTGTCATGCCGAGCGAAAAAAGGCAGAGGCCGGTCGAAAGCCCGGCAGAGAGGTATCGCGCAAAGCAAGAGGCGCCCCTCATGGTGTGTAGGCTCCGGACGCACTTTCTCGGGTCGCATTCTCTGCGGGCAATCCGGACGGCGTAGCGACGTAAGACTCAACGGACATCCCCGGCGCGAGGCGATCGGCGTTGGGCTGCTGCGGATCGATGGCGATATAGATGCCGATACGTTGAGGGATCTTCACGAAATTGCCTGTCGCATTATCTGGTTTGACGACTGCAAATTCCGAGCCTGTTGCCGGGGCGATACGGAAAACGCGTCCCGTAAATTTCTGTCCGTTCAGGCCATCCACGGTGAAAGAGGCCGCCTGACCGATGCGGATATTGCCGGTCTGCGCTTCCTTGTATTCAGCGACTACCCAGCGCTCACGGGGCACCAGAGAAAAAAGCGCCGTTCCTGCGCCCACATAGGCGCCAATATGCGTGCCGCCTGTTCGGCCAATCACACCGTCACTGGCTGCGCGTATATGGGTGCGACCGAGGTCGATGCGCGCTGAGTCAAGGGTTGCGGCCGCCTGACGAACCTGCGCGCTGAGAACTTCCTCCTGCACATCCGCCGCTTTCACATCGGCCTGTGCGGCGCGGATATCGGCCTGGGCCTGACGCAATGCCGCCTGGTCGGAACGCAGGGCATCGAGGCCGGAATCATATTCCACGCGTGACACGCTCTGATCGCTCACGAGGGCCGCCTGTCGCCGATGATCCGCCGTGCTGCGCATCAGGTGGGCCTGTGCCGTCATCAAGGCGGCCTGACGCTGGTCGAGCCGTGCCCGCGCCGAGGCCTGGTTCTGTCTGTTGTTGTCGAGCGACGCCTGCCTGCTTGCGAGATCGGCCTCGGATTGTGCCACGCGGGCCCGATAGGTGCTCTCATCAATCTGCACCAGAAGCTGTCCCTTATGCACCGGGGCGAAGTCGGTCACAAAAACCCCCTCGATATAACCCGGCACTTCAGGCGCCACGATGGTGACATGGCCCTGAACATAGGCATCATCCGTACTGACGCCGTCTGTCCCGAATGGTGCGAGGCCGAATGTTGCCAGAACGCAGGCGATCGCAATGAAGGCAAGCCCCCCTACGATACTCAGGACCTTGAGGTTGCGCCGGGGCGGATGCCAGATTGGTGCCTGATGCCCTGAAGCCGGCTGGTCTGGATGTGAAGCCCCTCTGGAAGGCGGGGGCGCATTCTGATCAGGGGGGGGGAGGGATGTATCGGTCATGAGGCGCGCTTGTTTGTTAATTGGATGAGTTGTCGTCCGACCAGGAAAAGGCAGATCAAAATGGCGGCGCAAAACGCCAGAGCAGCTACAAAGCCAAACAGATTCAGATACCCCATGATGGCGGACTGATCGGAAAGGGTTTGCGAAACACCCGAGAGACCCTGGCTGGATGTGGCCAGCGACAGGGACGCCGTGTCGGCAATGCGCGAGCTGAATCCGGTCGCGGCATAACGCTCGTAGTAATACTGGATACTGCCGAGCAGGGCTGCCCCGGTTACACTGCCAATGCTTTGGGTGATGGCGAACACATAGATGGTTGAGATGAAATGGCTCGTATCCGACTTGAGAACGAGAATGACACCGTAGAGCAGCGCCGGCCCGACAAAGAGTGTGGTGCCGAAGCCAAGCAGCATCTGGGAAAGGTACATCTCCTCAGGGCGAGTCAGGTCGTTGCTGCCGGAATCGAGCCATGCGGCGAGGGCAATCGCCAGTAGTGCGACGATGCACTGATAGGGGATGGCGCGAGCCGAGAGGGTCAGACCCATCACGGTCATGCCTGCCACCATGCCAAGGATCACGAACATATAGAGCGTGTGGTACTGGTCGTTCAGCAGCCCCGCATGGCCGAGCAATCCGATCGCCCCGGTGTTCTGCTCAGACAGCAGGAGGCGCTCCATGATCGCGACGAGCGCAAAACGCAAAATCGTCCCCGTGCTGAGCCAGTCGATCTGCAGCAGAGGGCGTTTTCGGCAAAGTTCCAACGCAAGGGCGGCGGCCCCGAAACCGATCGTGCCCACCAGCAACCAGCCAACCCATGGCGTGTCAGTCCACCACATGGTGCGGCCAAAGGTCAGAAACGACGCCAGACAGACCGACATACCGCACATCAGGAGGGCCGAAGCGCCGTCCATTTTCTCGAAAACGCGACCCATGTTGGTTTTGGGCAATGGCAGCAGAAGCACGAAGGAAAGTTGCAGGGCTGCGCATGCGGTGGCGAGGCAGGCGAATCCGTGATTGCCAGAACTGGTGAGCGTCTCGATGGGAATCATTGCCGCAAGCGGATTGGCAATCTGGAGTGATGTTATGGCGATGGCGATGGCCATGACCCGGTGCGATTTGGGAAGCGCCTGGATAAGGTAATACACCCCGCCCGCCACGCTCGTCGAAACCATCAGCCCGTTACTGACGCGGTTTATGATGAGCGTAGTGAAACTAGGCGCGACAATAAGCAGCAATCCGGTTGCCACGTTGATCCCGAGCAGGGTGATCAGAAAGAACATGATGCCAAATTGCTGACGGCCTTTGATAACCACCAGATTTGCAAAGGCAGCCGCGCCTACGAAAGCGGCAATCAGCCACTCCGCCTCGGCTGTCGTCAGGCCCGCCTCGCCAGCAGCATTGCCGAGATTGCCAGAGATAAGGGCATTCTGGGTTGAGGCGATGATGGGCATGAAAACACCCATGCAGGCATAGAGGATCCTTCGCCACATAGGATGGTGGGCGATGTAGGGGGCCCCGAGAAGGGGAGGGCGCTCAAGCCCGTCAGTCGACTGGGTATCGGTCAGAAGGTCACACCCCTCGGGCTTGTCCCCTTTGCGCAATAATACGGTGGTAACCACAAGCGTAAGGGCAGAGAAGCCGCAGAAAAAACTGACCGGCTGGAAAACTCCAATACTGAACTATGCATGGTAAGCGAAGTATATGGCAGAGCCTGATGGCGTGCACGCGTGAAAAATATGTGATGCGCGTTAATCACACGCAAGAGTTATTGAATGCCCTGGTAATTCCAGAGGGAGCAAAGCGTTGCTCGGACGTTCCTTATCTCACTCACGTTTTCCGATGCGAGGCTTCATAGCGTAACGGCGTGGCACCCGCCGCCTGATGGGCCAAGGCACCATGGCGCTCGATGAAAGCCTGCTGCTCGAGCCTTTCGCAGTAGTCGAGGTAGCGGATCATGGCACGTTCAGCCCTTTCGGTTGCGCCATGCACTTTCTTGTAGTGTCGCCATAGCGCCAGAGCGTTGACCGACCAGGCATCATAGACATGTTCGGTCAGTCGAAGGCGAATGGCGCGGGGCAGGGCATCGAACGCCTCCCATGAATCGCCTTCCAGCCTGCGCCAGATCGTTTTGCGGCAGGTGCCGTCATTATCTGCCGATGCCTTGCGTCTGGACGATCTTTTTCCGGCAGCCTCGGAGGTGAGGCGGCTTTGCGCGTTCGCAGAACGGATAGCGGCAGGCGAGGCGGAATCGTGATGGCTCATATCGTTATGTTATAACGTACCGATATCTGCGTCTATCGTCGTTGTGCAGTTCGGGCTAGCCTGATCGCAACCCTCTCAAGAGCGGGCTGAAAAACGGGAAGGATGCAGGATGAGCGTATCGGATCAGGATGGCATGTTCGACCAGGTCGGTTCAGGCTTCATGCCGTTTCATGATGCCGAGGCAGCGCTTAACCGGATCGAAGCGCTTTACGACGAGGGGGCATCCCGGCTGCGCAAGGCCTTCGAGGCGCGTGAGCCTGCGGAGTCCTATTATCCCTATCTCGCTTTTTCTCTCGCGCGCGGATCGATCCCCCATGATGTGAAGCCGCGTTTTGGCGTTCTGCTTGAGCCCGGCTTCTATGGCACCACCCTGACGCGGCCTGCGCTGTTTCGCACTTACTGGCGTGCCCAGATCGAGAACTTACTCGAATGTTACCGTCAGCCTGTGCATGTCGGGCTCTCGCGTCGCCCCATGCCGCTGCCCTACGTCATGGAAGAGGCTGTGACTGGCCTCACCGAGAGTGATTTGAAGATCCTGCAGGATAATTACGCCTTGCCGGATCTGCATGCGACAGATGACCGCATTGCCAATTGCGAAATCATACCGGACTCCGACGCGCCAAAGGCTCTGGCGCTTTTCACCGCCGAGCGGACGGATTATTCGCTTGCGCGCCTGCATCACTATACCGGCACGGCGCCCCGTCATTTCCAGCGCTTCATTCTGCTGACCAACTATCAGCGCTATGTTGATGGCTTTCGCGATTATGCCCGTGCACAGGTCGATGCGGGCGGTGAATACAGCGCTTTCGTCGAGCCGGGCGATGCGATCTACAGCAAGACCGGTATGTCGGGGCAGCCTTCAGCCTCGTTGCCGCAGATGCCCGCCTATCATCTCTGCCGCCCGGATGGTGATGGCATCACGCTCATCAATATCGGTGTTGGCCCTTCCAACGCCAAGACGATCACCGATCATCTGGCTGTTCTGCGCCCTCACTGCTGGCTTATGGTGGGCCATTGCGCCGGGCTGCGTCGTACCCAGCTGCTGGGCGATTACGTGCTGGCGCATGGCTATGTGCGCGACGACCATGTGCTTGATGACGACCTGCCGACATGGGTGCCCGTCCCCCCGATTGCAGAGGTGCAGGTGGCGCTGCAGGAGGCGATGGAGCGTGTGACCGGGCTGGACGAGCGCGAGATCAAGACCAGGCTGCGCACAGGCACGGTCATGACGACCGATAACCGCAACTGGGAGCTCCGTTTGCGGGCGCTCTTTACCCAGATCAATATGAGCCGATCCATCGCCGTGGATATGGAATCCGCCACCATTGCGGCCAACGGATTCCGGTTTCGCGTTCCCTATGGCACGCTGCTTTGTGTGTCCGACAAGCCATTGCATGGCGAGCTGAAGCTGCGCGGAATGGCGAATGCGTTCTACCGTGAGCGGGTTAGCCAGCACCTCATGGTGGGGATCGAGACCATGCGCCTGCTGCGTGAGCGGGGGGTGGACAGTCTCCATTCGCGCAAGCTGCGCGGCTTTGACGAGCCGGCGTTCCGATAGGGCGTCATTTCCCGGACGCGACACGCACTCTTTCACGGCAGGGGCGATACCCCTCTTTCTGTCCCATCTGGTCGTCACCAGATGGGATGGGACAGACAAAGATAACAAGGACCCGACGACATGGCCCAAGCCGACAGCCCTACCTTGCCCCGCTGGGATCTCTCGGATCTGTATGCCGGCCTCGATGACCCTGCCATCGAGCACGATCTCGCCTGGTGCGATGAACAGGCAAAGGCCTTCGCCGAACGCTGGAAAGGCAGGCTGGCTGAAGCGAGTGCCAGCGATCTGACCTCTGCCATCGTAGCGTATGAGCAGATCGACCAGCGCATGGGCCGTCTGGGTGCGTTCGCGCAACTTGGCTTTGCGGCGCGAACGACCGACCCGGCCACAGGGCGCTTCTCACAGGGCATGACAGAGCGTCTGACGGCAATCTCATCGCATCTGCTGTTCTTCACGCTTGAGCTCAACCGACTGGATGATACCCATCTTGAAAAGCTGCTGGAGGACGCCGAGCTCGCCCGCTGGGTGCCCTTCCTGCGTGATCTGCGTGTATGGCGGCCCTATCAGCTTTCTGATGAGGTTGAACAGGTGCTGGTCGAAAAGTCGGTGACGGGCAGGGCTTCGTGGAACCGGCTTTTTGACGAGACCATGGCCTCCCTGACGGTCACGCTCGATGGCGAGGAGCGCCCTCTGGGTGACGCGCTCAACCAGTTGTCCAGCCCCGATCGGGAGAAACGTCGTATCGCAGCCGGTGAAGTGAGCCGCGCTCTGGGGGCCAATCAGCGCCTTCTCGTGCTGATCACCAATACGCTTGCCAAGGACAAGTCCATTGAGGATGGGCTCAGGAATTTCCCGCGCCCCTCATCGAGCCGCAACCGGGCAAACATGGTTGAGGATGAAGTGGTCGATGCGCTCGTCTCGGCAGTCGACGCCGATTATGCCCGGCTGGCACATCGCTATTACAGTCTCAAGGCAGGATGGCTTGGCCTCGACAAGCTGCAGCACTGGGATCGCAACGCCCCGCTCCCCGGTGACGAGGACAGGCTAATCCCGTGGGAAGATGCCAAGACCATCGTGCGCGATGCTTATGAGCGTTTCGACCCGCGCCTTGGTGCGCTCGTGGGGCGCTTCATGGAGAATGACTGGATCGACGTGCCGCCAGTGCCGGGCAAGTCATCCGGCGCCTTTGCCCATCCGGTCACACCGGACACCCATCCTTACGTGCTGCTCAACTATCACGGTCGCACGCGCGATGTCATGACGCTGGCGCATGAGCTGGGACATGGCGCGCATCAGCTTCTCGCGGCAAAGCAGGGTTATCTGCAATCCTCGACCCCGCTCACCCTTGCCGAGACAGCCTCGGTGTTCGGCGAGATGCTGACATTCCGCGCCCTGCTGGACGCGGAAGACGACCCCGCGCGCAGGCGCCGCATGCTGGCCGGCAAGGTCGAGGACATGCTCAATACGGTTGTGCGCCAGATTGCCTTCTACCAGTTTGAGGTGAAGGTGCATGATGAGCGCCGTAACGGCGAGCTGTCTCCCGAGCGTCTGGGCGAAATCTGGCGCGAGGTGCAGACGCGCAGTCTTGGCCCGATCTTCGAGTTCACTCCCGATTATGACACCTACTGGTCTTACGTCCCGCATTTCGTGCACTCACCGTTTTATGTTTACGCCTATGCGTTCGGGGATTGCCTGGTGAATGCGCTCTATGGCGTCTATCAAAGCGAACAGGACAAGCAGGGTGGAACAGCCGCGTTTCAGGATCGTTATGTGGCGATGCTGGAGGCCGGGGGCACGAAGCGTCATGCCGATCTGCTGGCACCTTTCGGTCTGGATGCGACCGACCCGGGGTTCTGGCGCAAGGGCCTGGATGTGATCTCCGGCTTCATTGACGAGCTTGAGGCTCAGGAAAAACAGGACAAGAGCGCTTAACCGATGAGCACACCCAAGGATCTGGATCAGACTGGCCTGTTTGGCGAAATCAAGCGCATGGCGCGTGCCTCAGGCACGGTCGGGGGTATTGCGACGCGCGTGATTGGCAACAAGCTTGGTTTCAAATCCAATCAGGCCATTCATGCCAATGACCTGCGTGCGGCTCTGGGGGGGCTCAAGGGGCCGCTCATGAAGGGCGCGCAGATACTCTCTACCATCCCCGGTGCCCTGCCCGAGGAATATGCCAACCAGTTGGCAGAACTTCAGGCCAATGCCCCGCCGATGGCCTGGAGCTTTGTGCGCCGCCGTATGGTGACTGAACTCGGTGTGAACTGGGAGCGGCAGTTTCGCTCCTTCTCCCATCAGGCCATGGCGGCGGCCAGTCTGGGGCAGGTGCATCGCGCAGTAACGGCAGAAGGGCAGGATGTCGCCTGCAAGCTGCAATATCCCGATATGAACGCTGCCGTGGAGTCCGATCTGCGTCAGTTCAGGGTGGTGGTCGGGCTCGTGCAGCAGTTCCTGCCAGCCATCAAACAGGATGAAGTCGTGCGCGAGCTGGAAGAGCGCCTGCGCGAGGAGCTCGATTACGAGCGCGAAGCCTCGCATATGCGGCTTTATCGCGACATGCTGCAGCATATTCCTGAAGTTACGGTACCGCTGCCTGTCGAGGCGCTTTCCACCCGTCGCCTGCTGACGATGGAGTGGGTCTCGGGCAGGGGTATCCAGAAGATTCTGGATACGAACCCGACTCAGGAAGAGCGTAATGCCATTGCGACCGCGCTGTTCAAGGCGTGGTACACACCGGTCTATCGCTACGGAATCATCCATGGCGACCCGCATATGGGCAATTTCACCATTCGCCCCGATTGGGGGCTCAACCTGCTCGATTTCGGTGCGATACGTATTTTCCCACCGCATTTCATCAAGGGTATCATCGACCTCTTCAATGCGCTGCGTGAAAATGATGAGGACATGGCCTTTGCAGCCTATGAGGCCTGGGGCTTCAAGGGGCTATCGCGCGAGACAGCCTCGGTGCTGAATGAGTGGGCGCGTTTCATCTACGGCCCGCTGATGGATGACCGAGAGCGTTTCATTCAGGAAAATGACGACCCGAATTTCGGGCGTGATATTGCTGAACGCGTATACGAGGGGCTCAAGCGCACGGGCGGCGTGCGTCCGTCACGTGAGTTCGTGCTGGTCGACCGCTCGGCTATCGGTCTGGGGAGCGTTTTCCTTCGCCTGCGCGCCAAGCTGAACTGGCACAAGCTTTTCCAGGAACTGATTGCGGATTTCGACGAGGTCGCTCTCGCGGAGCGACAGCAGGTGGCACTCGCCGCTGCTCGTGTTCCGCCGCCGCTCAACGGTCTTTAAACGTTATATCGGCCGGTTTGCTGATGCATTGGTAAACCGGCTGTGTCAGCCCCCTGGTTTGGTGTCCACTATGTTGTGAATTACGGATGACGTTTCCCGAGATAGCCCCTTGGGAGCCAAGCCATCGATGCCTTTTCCGGGTAGAACGTCCATCTCGGGTGAAAAATCGGACGCGTCGTGCAGGTTAAAATATAAAATGGCAGCCATATGATATTTGGAAATCTATAAACATAAATTTGAAATATGAAGTATCAGAGAAACTGTATATCTCTTCATAATATCTAGAAAATAAAATTATTTTTGAGTTATTCTTTTTTATGGCATCGTTTGTGCCTCAAAATAGATCTGTACTGAATGCGGATGTGAACTGTCATGATCTGCCACTTGCATCGCGGTGCCAATGAAATAAACGCTATTCTGTGATCGGCCTGGAAGTAAACGACGTTCGAAAGAATCCGCGTGTATACTAGGCGAGCGCACTATGAGGCGCATGCCCGATCTATCAGATTTTTCAGGATTGAAAGTATTGGAACAGGTGGTACAGCCGAGCGCCCCCTACAAATTGACCCAAGGTCGCTACGGGGCAATGCTTGTTAATCCGCATGATCATTATATCGGGCAGGCCCTGCTTCGGTATGGCGAGTATGGGGAGTCCGAGCTCGAGTTACTTCGTGTTCTTGTTCGGGGACCCGGAACGATCGTTGAGGTAGGCGGGAATAATGGAAGCCAGACAGTTGCGCTGGCGCAGGCTGCGAAAAAAGTCGCAGGTGATCTCGTCGTATTCGAGCCTCAGCCTTTTCTGTTTCAGAACCTCTGCGCAAATCTGGCGCTGAATGCCATAGATAATGTGCTCGCCTTACCTTTCGCCTGCGCGGCCGAAAACGGTGCCGTAAGTTTCAAACGTCCCGATTATCTCCGGATAGGCAATTTCGGCGGTGTTGCCATGCACCACGATCATGCTGACGATATGGTGAAGGTACAGAGTTTGAAGGCCGATGAAGCGCTTCAGGGACGCAACGTCACATTATTCAAGATCGATGTTGAGGGATTTGAACGTGAGGTCCTACTGGGCGCATCAGAAACGATCAGCCGATGCCGTCCTTTTCTCTATATCGAAAATGAAGAGAAATCCCTCTCACAATCGCTGATAGAATATCTTTGGAGTATCGGCTACCGCCTGTGGTGGCACCTGCCGTTCTTGTATAACGCGTCAAATTATCGAGGTAACACAGAAAATATATATGGAAAGGTCGTCTCATGTAACATGCTCTGTGTCCCTCGTGAGTCGAATGTTTCCGTTGAAGGCATGGACGAAGTAACAGATTCTACCTTTCATCCATTCCTGGTTTAGTCCATCCGCGGCTTATGGATGCCGCCGGATATTTTGGGGCCATACGATAAGGGTGCGTTGCGGCTAACGCTTGCCCAGTGCCATCAGCAGCGGCTTCGCCGGTCGCATGGTGATTTCCATCCGACCGGGTGGGGCCTCGCGCAGCATCGGGGTGAGGGTGACATGGCGTAGCATGAGCGCCATTACGACAAGGGCCTCGGTTTCGGCAAAGCTTGCCCCGATACAGATGCGTGGCCCTGCGCCGAAAGGCAGATAGGCAAAGCGGTCAATCTGCTTTTCCTTGCCGTCGTCCGGCATCATAAAGCGCGATGGGTCAAAAATTTCGGGTGCCGACCACAGGCTCCTGTGCCGGTGCAGGGCGCAGATTGGCACAACCAGACGCGTACCGCGACGAAGCTGCACCCCCTCCAGCTCAAAAGGCTCGCTCACCTCACGGACGATCATCGGCGCCGGTGGCGTCAGACGCATTGACTCACGGAGTACGGCACGTGTGAGGGTGAGCTTCTGGACCTGCTCCATAGCAAGCGCATCGCCCCCAGTGCCATTCACATCACCAGCGCCCAGTACGGCATCGATTTCCGCCTGCACGCTGCGTGCGATTTCGGGGTGACGACCGAGACGGTCGAATGTCCAGGCAAGCGCCAACGCTGTGGTCTCATGACCCGCCGTCAGAAACGTCAGGAGATTATCGATGATTTCCTCATCGCTCATCATCCGACCTGTCTCAGGGTCACGCGCTGCAAGGAGCCGCGCTAGCAGATCATCGGGCAGGAGTGACGCCCCACCGCTTTGCGGAGTGTTTTCCTGCGTCGAAAATCCGGACGGCGTATCGTGCGCCATCGCCGCGCGGCGGCGTGAGATCTGGGCCATCGCCTCACGACGCAAGGCACGGGCGGCGGCAAGGCCGCGTGCCTTGCCCGGATGGGGCATCCATTCGGGGGTGCCAAGCAGGTCGCCGAGCAGGCTCCATCGCGTCTGATGAAGGAATATCGCCAGACCGTCGGCCATGGCATCGGCATCGACGGCTTCGGGATCAGACAGCATCGTCTCAATAATGATGCGTCCCGTAAGCCGCATCATGATCTGCTCGATGGCCACCACGCCGCCCTGTCTGACCAGATCGTGCACACAGCCAAGAGTGGCCCGCGTCATGGCAGGCAGGAAGGCAGCTGTGGCATTGGCTCTGAAAACCGGGGCAAGGGCCTGACGCTGCCAGCGCCAATGGCTGCCCTCGGCCGTCAGCAAGCCCTGCCCAAGCCCGGGTCCGATGGCGCGGCGTAGCCCTTCGCCCTTGTCGAGTGCATGGCTGCGGGTCACGAGCGCTTCTCGTATGAGGTCCGGCGCGCAGACATAGACGATATGCTGTCGCATCAGGCGACGCTCGACGATGCGCTCGTGATAGACCGCCTCGGGCAGGGCCTCCACCGGGTTTTTCATCGTGGCGTGCAGCGCCTTGATCTGGCTCGGCAGGGATCGGACGGGGTTGAGCAGGGATGACATTGCGGATGGACTCCGTTATCTAAGGCTAACACCTTAAACCATATAAGGTGATTACCTTAGAAAGCGAGCGTAGATATGGCGCGGGGTCCTTCCACACGATCACGAATCCTTGAGGAGGCGCGCGTCGTTGCCAATGAAGTCGGGTTCGATCGCCTCACCACGCGTGAACTCGCCGAGCGCTGCGGCATCAATGAGGGAAACCTCTATTATTACTTCAAGACAAAGGCCCAGATCGTGCAGGCTCTGTTTGCCCTGTTCGAGACGGATGCGCGGGAGATCTTTTCATCCGGGCCATTCATTCATCGACAATTCAACCGCGCCGAACTCATTGCCGCAATCGAGCAGGCCATCAGCCTGTTGCGCGAATGGTGCGCGCTCAGCTGGCACTATCGGGCGCTGATGCGCGACGGTAACGCCGTATTCCGCCTTGCGCCGGAGATTCAGGCTGCAGCCATGAGCCTGAATCGCGATCTGTCGGCACGGATCACAGGTCTTGTCCTGGAACTCAGGCGGCTTAGGGCATTATCGATTGATGATGACGCCATACCGCCGCTCGTCGCCAATATCTTCATCGTATCGAGCTACTGGCTTGGCTACGTCATCCACCAGACGGGCATTAGCGATCCGGATGACAGCCATCTCTCATGGGGTTTCAGCCAGATTATGGCGCTTGTTTTTCCCTATCGCACCTGGCTTGCGCGCCTCATCATGACAAGGCACCCGGATATGATCGCTTTTCATGGGCGCAACCGCGATGGAGGCCAGGATTAGACTGCCGGGCGGAGGGCTGGCGGGCGGTCTGCCAGCATGTGGCCTGTCTTCGGGGGCAACCCCGCCACGCTCTTTCGCGTCTTGATGGGTTGAAACCGTCAAGCATGTAAGGAGAGCAGGTCGCATGGATCAGGGGAATGACGCACCGCTTATCCTGACGCTGGAATTCGACCCGGCTACGCAGGATTGGGCGCAGAATATGCGCAGCACGCATTTTCCAGCAGCTCGCAACATCGTCCCTGCTCATGTGACCCTGTTTCACGCCCTGCCATCATCGTGTCGCGACTGCATCGGCGCGAATCTGGCAACATTGGGTGAGGCGCCAGAGATTACGATCGGCGCGCCCTATCTTCTAGGGCGTGGTGTGGCCTATGCCATGACAACGCCGGATCTTGCCCGGCTGCGTGCGGATATCGTCTCTGTGGTCGGCAGGGAGCGCCTGACCCGCCAGGATGCCGCTTCATGGCGGCCCCATCTGACGGTGCAGAACAAGGTGTCGCCGGAACAGGCCCGTGCGCTTCTTGCAGACCTTCAGACGGCCCCTCATCCGGTTAGGTGCCACGCGGTGGCTCTTCGTCTCTGGCGCTATGAAGGCGGCCCCTGGACGTTGCTCGAGCGGTTTGCATTTATCACCGTCTGAGCGGGGGACAGAAGAGACGCTTCGACCCTATTGGGGCGTGGCCACCGCCCGAAGAGCGGGCAATTCCAAAGGGCGACAGACCGCTATCGCTTCGGGCTGGATCTGGTGCCGGGTCTGGTGCGGCGCCTTGCATAAAAACCGGATGATCCCTCCCGAGGCGTTGGGCTATCGGGAGAACAGGGATCATGCCATCTGCCGGGTGCTTGATGTCGCGCCCGGTAGACGTAAACGGATCAGACGTGAAGGCCGGGGGCTTCCTGACCCGTGGCAGCGACATATTCATGATACCCACCGTCATAGCGGTGCAGCCCATCCGGCGTGACTTCGAGCACACGATTGGAAAGTGCCCCCAGAAAATGCCGGTCATGCGAGACGAACAGCATGGTGCCCTCGTAATTGGACAACGCGCGGATCAGCATTTCCTTGGTGTCGATATCCAGATGGTTGGTTGGCTCGTCCAGCACGAGAAAGTTCGGCGGATCGAACAGCATCAGCGCCATGACCAGACGGGCTTTCTCCCCGCCCGAAAGGACGCTGACATATTTCTCGACATCATCCCCTGAAAAGCCGAATCCGCCTGCCAGAGCACGCAGCGAGCCTTGGGCGGCAAGCGGGAAAGCGTGCTCCAGTGTCTCGAAAATGGTGCGGCTGCCGTCGAGCAGATCCATGGCATGCTGGGCGAAATAGCCCATTTTCACGCTAGCCCCAATGCTCACACTGCCTGAGTCAGGCTCGCTGGCTCCTGCAATCAGTTTGAGCAGAGTGGATTTGCCAGCACCGTTCACGCCGAGGATACAGCAGCGCTCCTGACGGCGTATCAGCAGGTCGAGATCCTGATAGATCACGCGTGAGCCATAGGCCTTGCCAACCTGCTTGAGCGTGGCAACAGCATCGCCAGAGCGCGGTGCAGGGGCAAAGTCGAAAGACAGGGTCTGGCGGCGGCGCGGCGGTTCCACGCGATCGATCTTGTCGAGCTTCTTGACCCGGCTCTGCACCTGGGCGGCATGGGAGGCCCGTGCCTTGAAGCGTTCGATGAAGGCGATTTCCTTCGCCAGCATTGCCTGCTGACGGTCGAACTGCGCCTGCTGCTGCTTTTCATTCAGCGCACGCTGCTGCTCGTAAAATTCGTAATCACCCGTGTAGGAGGTCAGCGTCCCGCCGTCGATTTCGAGGATCTTGTTGACAACACGGTTCATGAAGGCGCGGTCATGCGACGTCATGAGGAGCGCACCCTCGTAGTTTTTCAGGAACTGTTCGAGCCAGATCAGGCTTTCCAGATCAAGATGGTTGCTCGGCTCATCAAGAAGCATCACGTCAGGCTGCATGAGCAGGATGCGGGCCAGCGCTACGCGCATTTTCCACCCACCCGACAGAAGCCCCACATCGCCGGACATCATTTCCTGCGAGAAACCGAGGCCGTGCAGCACCTCACGGGCACGGCTGTCCAGCCCATAACCGCCAAGTTCCTCGAAGCGCGCCTGCACATCGCCAAAGCGTTCAAGGATGGCGTCCATCTCGTCCATTCTGTCGGGATCGCACATGGCGGCCTCGAGCTCTGCCAGCTCCGAAGCAATCTTTGCGACTTCGCCTGCGCCGTCCATCACCTCGGCCACAACCGAACGGCCATCCATTTCGCCCACGTCCTGGCTGAAGAACCCGATGGTGATGCCGCGGTCCTGGAACACCTGACCCTCATCGGGAGATTCCTGCTTTGTGATCAGCCTGAACAGCGTGGTCTTGCCGGCGCCATTGGGCCCGACCAGACCGATTTTCTCGCCCTTCTGGATGGCAGCGCTCGTCTCGATGAAAATGACGCGCTGGCCGTTCTGCTTGCTGATCGAATCAAGACGGATCATGGAACCTCTGGGTCACGGGGGAAGGTGGCGTTGATACGGGCTCGACCCGCAATGTGCAATTACGATCACGCTGCGGATATTTGACGCAGGCGTCAGATCGCGCTTCCTTTCCAGCGACGTGCCCCCGCCAACCTGGCACCATCATGGGAAACAAGAATGAAAAAAGGCAATCGCCTTCCGGAGCGTCTGTATGCGCTGGCTATGTGGGTTGTCTCGGCTGCATTTGCGGTATTCCTGATCGGGCTTGGCGGTCTGGTTATCGATGATCTGCCGCGCCGCGCAGGGGATGTCAGTTACCAGCCCCATTACCCGGAAGCGCTTTTAAGGCGTGATCGCGCAATCGATAGCGAGCAGGACACCCTGCGTACACAGCGTGAAAGCGACGAAATTGCCCTGACAGCCGCGCAAAGTGCGACAAGCAGTGCAAAAGAGGCGTTTCAAGCCTGGATCGAGACGCGCAAGGCGACAACTGACCAACGGCAGGATACCGAGCTGACGCGTCGCACCGAAGTGCTCGAGCAATTGCAGCGGCTCGAGCATCAGGCGACGCAGAAAATCGAGGCGATCGATCAGCGTGCGCACGAGCTTGGCCAGCAGAAAACGGCGATCGAGCAGGAACGCGATACAATCGCGCAGGCTTACCGGCCGGTTTATGCCCGCGCTGTCTTTATGGCGCAATTACGCGTGTTCCTCATGCGTCTTGCCTTCACCCTGCCGCTTCTGCTGCTGTCAGCATGGCTGGTCATGCGCAAGCGGCAAAGCGCCTACTGGCCACTCTATCGCGGCTTCGTTCTGGCCTCGCTTTACGCGTTCTTTGTCGAGCTTGTCCCCTATCTTCCAAGCTATGGCGGGTATGTGCGTTATGGCGTTGGCGCACTCCTCACTGTCATTGTCTGCGTGGTACTGATCAGGAACATGCAGGCCTATCTGGCAAGACGGCGTATTGCCGAGGCAGAGTCCGAAAAGGAGCGACGTCAGCGGGTGGACCGCGAGCAGGCCTATGCGAAAATCGAGAAGAGGATCTGTCCCGACTGCGATCGTCCCATCGCACGTACCGAGGGTATGGACACGAATTTCTGCGTCCATTGCGGTTTGACGCTCTATCAGCACTGCCTGCGCTGCGACACGCGCAACATGGCATTCAACCGCTTTTGCCTGAGTTGTGGCGCGGAGGATCTGGGACAGGCGCCCGAGAAAGCCTGTTCAGATGTCGGCCCGGCTGAGGGGACACAAATTGCTGGCGCAGGGCCTCAAACGACAATCTGAGTTATGCTCAAGGCGTGGACACGCATCGCACCGGCCGGGAATGATGCGTGAAAATGCCTCATTAGGAAGTAGGGAAATGCAGGACGCTCTGCGCATTGCGCGAATTTCAACCGAAGATTGTCTGCCTTTGCGCCGTGAGGTGCTTTGGCCAGCCCTGACCGAAGATGAGTGTCGCGTGCCGCAGGACCCCGAAGCCACGCATCTGGGAGCGTTTATCGGCGAGACGCTGGTGGGCTGTCTCTCGCTTTGCCCCATCGGGCCGGGTCTGTACCAGCTGCGCAAATTCGCTGTGACGGGGCGCTGTCAGGGGAAGGGGATCGGGACGCAACTGATGCGCGAGGCGATCGAGACCTGTCGGATGCTGGGCGTCACGCGTCTCGAACTCGATGCCCGCAGCACGGCACGCGGCTTTTACGAGAAATTTGCCATGCAGCCGATGGGGGATCTGTTTTTCAAGGGGCCGATCGAGCATCAACGCATGGCGCTTGCCCTCTGACTGTCGCTGCGGGGGCGATATGATGGCCCCGCTTCGCAGCTCTTTCCGTATTTCAGGCTTTCAGGGTTTTCCTTGCCTCGGAGGCTGGGGTCATGAACTCACGTCTGATCAGCTCAATGACCCATGCCCACAACATATGGCCGATTGTCTCGGACAGGATTTCCGCTCGCGGGAGATTCCACAGGGCGGGTGCCCAGTGCCCCAAAGGCAGTACCATGCCATGGAACACCACCGTGACGACCAGCCCGAATGCAACGCCCTGCCAGAGCGCAATGCGCGGCTCATAGCGCCAGATGACGCAATAGAGCAGCGCGAAAACGATGGAGAAGAGGTGATGCACAAGGAGGACACCGCCCTGCACCAGATGGTCCGAATAGTGATAGACCAGGTCACGAACGTCGATGCCGAAATCGCGCAGCATCTCGGCGGGTGGGCTGGGGCGGTCCGGCGTGCGGGGCGGCAGGGGAACTTCGGTCCCCCATTTGACGAGGCTGGACAGGTTGCCACCAATAAATCCTGCCCACAGAGCCTTGTTGAGGGAGGCCTTTTCGGTCTTGTTCCCGGTCAATTTGAATGTCCATCGATCTGTTGAGGCGAGATTTCCCCACCCGTCTCGCAGGCAGGAAGCTTCATACGATAGATGGTTGTGGCGCCAGAAACAGGACGGGAATTGCTGAAGGCCAGTTCATCAAGACGTGAGTCGGAAATATAGAGCCAGTCTTTCGCAATTGCGAAGCCATCGGCCCAGTCCAGAACCGCCGGGTTGCGATAGCTGAAGTCGATTTTGGGTGTCATCGCTCCTTTGGGGAAACTCAGGGCATAAAGGCCATGGTTCTCGATATCCCCCACCCATAGTCGCTGGCAGGAATCCATCTCGATACCGCCGCTCATGACCGATTGGCCAAGATACTCTACCCGCTTGTCCAGCTCCGCATCGGTGAGTTTGGCATTGCGCAGATCCGAGGTCGCGATGCGCCAGTAATGATGGTCGGTGAGCGGGCGATAATAGAGCCACTTGCGGTCGGGTGAGAGCGCGATGCCATCATCCTGTGTGACGGGGAGCGTATTGTCTTTCTTGCGCGCAAGCTCCCCATAGATGTGAAGATGCTGTTTGGGATCGGCGATCCCCGAGCGCGTATTGGCCAGAACCAGACGATAGGCCCCGGTATCGAGATCCATCACCACCAGCCCGCCACGCCCCCATTCATTGGTGATATAGGCAGTGCGCGTGCGCGTATCCACGCGCACATCGTTAAGTGAGTCGGCCGGGGTGATGTCGGGGCCGAAATGATAGATCTGATAGAGTTGCCCGGTTTCGGCATCGAATTCCGCCAGCTTGGGCGGCAGGGTTTTCTGGTCCACCGAAGGGAGCGATGAGTCCAGCACCCAGAGATGATTGCGGTCATCCACCCACAGGGCCGGTACAGAAACCCATACTTCCTTGTCCACCGGATGCGGGTCAAAGCGGTTCCAGCCCGCATCGGGAAACGGCTGGAGGGCGCCGGTCGCGGGGTCGACCCGCACGACACTCGCACTGTAGCGCTTCATGGTTGCCGGGGCAGAGGCATAGACGATGCCGGAATGCGAGACCCCGACCCCGATCATGTTGAAATCCTTCGGGAAGCGCTTGACGACCTCCAGCGCCGTCGTGCCGTTTTTCGGAGCGATGCGCTGTGAGGCCGCATCCGGCTTGGTTGTATCGGGTGCTGGCGCAGCCAGTGCGCAAGGCGCGGCGGAGAGGGCAAGTAGAGTGACTGCGCTCCCCCCGATCAGGAATCGATAAGGCGTTTTCATGACAGGCCGGCTCCCTGTGTGGCGACATCGAGTGTGAAAATCGTATTTTCAGCGCACATGAACAAACGGTCGCGCTGGGTTCCGCCAAAGCACAGATTGGAAACACTGCGCGGCAGGCGCAGGCGGCCGATCATCTTGCCTGCCGGGTTATAGACAAACACACCGCACAACCCGAGCGGGCCATTGGCCGCGACCCAGAGATTGCCCAGCCGGTCTGCCTTGATACCATCCGGCATGAGCTTGTGACCACCCAGCGTCATATCAGCAAAGACGCGCTGGTTCGTAAGGGCCGGGACGCCATTCGTGCCGGGTTGAGTGCCCCTCAGTTTCTGCACGTCAAATGCGTAGATATTGCGATACCCGCCACCTTTGGGGCCGAGGGCGCCTTTTTCGCTGGAGACGATATAGAGCGTCTTCTGATCGGGAGAGAAGCATAGCCCGTTCGGCCCCGCGAGGGCGTCGCCATCGAGAAGCGCAGTAAGGTGACGCGTGTCGGGGTCGAGATGAAAGACATGGGTTGCCTGTGCATGCTCACCCCCTATCTGCTCTGTGGCTTCCAGATCCAGATTCCAGGTAAGATTGCCTTTTGTCGGCGTGGCCCCGTCGGGAGCATCCGGGTGCCCTTCCCATAATCTGTCGCCATAGGGCGGGTCGGTGAACCAGATCCCGCCCTCATGATCGACCACGATATCATTGGGTGAGTTGAGGCGTTTGCCGTTGAAGCTCTCCGCGAGCACTGTGCAGCGCCCGTCATGCTCCCAGCGGATCACCCGGCGCAACCCGTGCTCGCAGGTGATGAGCCGTCCCTCACGATCGAACGTATTGCCGTTGGAGTGGTAGCTTTCCTTGCGGAACACCGTCATGCAGCGTTCTTCCGGCAGGTAGCGGTACTGTGTGCTTCCCATGACATCACTGGTGATGAGAAACCTGCCCTCGTTTGACCATGCAGGCCCTTCCAGCCAGAGCACCTTGCCTTTCCACGCCTGAACAAGCGGCGCGTTATCAAGAATCACCGCCGAGAAGGACGGGTCGTAGGAAATGATATCGGGGTCGGGGGTGAAGGCGACGGGAGCTTCTGGCCCCCAGAGGCGCGGCGGTGTGCTGACGACACTCGGCGGGGAGAGCGCCGTATCAGCCGAAACGTCATGGGCCGAGGCTCCCCGCCGCATCAGGGGGGCCATAAGCGCTGCGCCCAGCGCGGCGCTACCGATCCGGATCAGCCCACGCCGTGACGGGGAGGGAACCGAACCTGCCGGGCCTGGATCGTCGGCGCCGGAAAGCGTCTTTTCACCGGCGACGACTTTCGGGGCGGGGGGTGTGGCAGGTAGCATGAGGCGTTCCTTTCGCAGGCTCGGTTCCACGGGCGCCGCGCAAAGCGACGGCAACGGGACGGGATTGGTTATTGAAGGCCGGTGGCGGGGTCAGGTTCCGGGCGGATCAACAAGGGTATCAGGTGGAAGTGTGATGCCTATGTTATAAATAACGCTAAATTAGTGACCAGGCTCTGGCCAGTCGCAATGAAGAATTGCCCGATTACTTTTCGTGATCGATACGAGACCAATGCTGTGCCTGAAGATCTGGCCTTTCTTCTTGTCAGGTGAGTCATCATCATGGGGCCGCTGTGTTCTGGCTGATACAGCACTTCAGCTCGGTGCCATTTGTCGCAGTCATTCAGCCGCAGCTATGAAAGGGCTCGCGATTTGCTCCTGATCACTATTGCGCGTGTCCGATGATGCGCACGTGTTACGAACTGGCTGACAGATGGCGGATCTGTCATGGAGGGCGGGCTTACGGTCCGGTGTCAGCACATCATGCTCAGCCGGGCTCGCTCATTGCAGGATGACCGGAATGGACAGTTTTCTCGCGCACCCTCTGGGGGCCATCATTGTATTCACGATTTTCGTCGGCGTTGTCTCGACCCTGATCCTCGATCTCTACGCGCTCGTGCTCGACAAGGCTCTGGGTCTCCCCCAGACCAATTGGGGCGCGGTCGGCCACTGGCTACAGGGCATGAAGCAGGGGCGCTGCGTGTTCGAACCGACGGCAAGCGGGGTCTACACACCCGGTGAACACGGGCTTGGCTGGCTGTTCCATTACGTGGTGGGCTGTGCCTATGCCGCCATGCTGCCGGTTTTCTGGGGTGTGGCGTTCATCGCAGCACCCACATGGCTGCCGATCATCCTTATCGGCGTGGTCCTGACCACCATTGCTGGCCTGACACTTATGGTACCGGGCATGGGAGGCGGTTTTCTCGGTCTCAAGACGCCCAACCCGGTGAAGCTTTACGGTCTCGTGCTGCTGGCCCATGCAGTCTTTGCCATCGGGCAATATGCGGCAGCGATAGGGTTTGCGTCCTGCTTTTAAGGGACACGCTCCCCCGGCCACGAGTGAGGGGCTGAATAAGGCCGGGCTGCGGGGGCTTTCCCCCGCAGCCCGGTTCGGACCATACGCCTGATAGCCGGTTCAGGCTGCCTGATCGCGGCGCGCGGATGTGACGCTCGTCGTCTCATGGGGAGGGGTCAGGGTGCGACGCACCGCATCTTCCCAGCCGCGCAGCAATGTCAGGCGCAGGGCACCGTCGATATCGGGCGTGAAAAGCCGTTCCTGCTCCCAGATGGTGCCGATTTCCTCCAGAGACTGCCAGACACCTGTGGCCAGGCCTGCCAGAAAGGCAGCGCCAAGAGCCGTTGTCTCCAGATCCACGGGGCGCTGCACGTCCGTATCGAGGATGTTCGCCAGAAACTGCGAGAACCAGTCATTGGCTGACATACCGCCATCGATACGCAATGTCTGGGCCTGCATGGCGCCGTCCTCACGCATGGCGTGCGCCAGATCGAAAGTCTGATAAGCGACCGACTCAAGCGCTGCACGGGCGATATGCGCCTCGGTTGAGCCCAGCGTGAGGCCACAGATCAGACCGCGTGCTTCCGGGTCCCAATGGGGGGCACCCAGCCCGACAAAACCGGGCACCATGTATACCCCGTGGCTATCTGGCACACGCGTTGCCATGTCATCGGTCTGAGAGGCATGGGTGATGAGGTGCAACCCGTCACGCAGCCATTTGATGGCAGCCCCGGCCACAAAGATGGAGCCTTCCAGCGCATAGGTGGTCTTGCCACCGATACGATAGCCGATTGTGGTCAGAAGCCGATGATGCGAGGTGACGGGCTTGTCACCCGTGTTGAGCAGCATGAAGCAGCCTGTTCCATAGGTTGCCTTGGCCATGCCGGGTTTGAAGCAGGCCTGACCCACAAGCGCTGCGTGCTGATCGCCCACCATGCCGCCGATGGGGATGGACTGGCCGAACAGGGCCGGATCGGTCATGCCCAGCTCACCGCTATTGTCGCAAAGAGCGGGCAGCAGGGCCTGAGGGACGTTGAACAGGGCCAGAAGCTCGTGGTCCCATTGCTGCGTGTGAATGTTGAACAGGGCCGTGCGGCTGGCATTGGTGACATCGGTGGCATGCACCTTGCCACCGGTGAGGCGCCACAGGAGGAAGCAGTCGATCGTGCCCATGGCAAGTTCGCTTGCCTCGGCCCGTGCCCGCAAGCCGGGAATATTGTCGAGCAGCCAGGTGATCTTGCTGGCAGAGAAATAGGGATCGAGGAGCAGGCCGGTCTTGGCGCGCACCATTTCCTCCGCACCATCGCGTTTGAGCTCGGCGCAGAAGGCGGCTGTGCGCCGGTCCTGCCAGACGATGGCGCGATGCACCGGCTTGCCTGTACTGCGCTCCCAGAGCACGACGGTCTCGCGCTGGCTGGTAATGCCTAGCCCGGCAATCCTGTCGATACCCCCGGATTGTTCGATGGTCTCGCGTGCCGTGTCGAGCGCATCGCGCCAGATATCCTCGACATCATGCTCGACCCAGCCGGGGTTGGGATAATGCTGGGTGAATTCACGCCGTGACAGCGCGAGAGAGCGCGCCTTGCTGTCAAACACGATGCTGCGTGTGGAGGTCGTGCCCTGATCGATGGCGAGGATATGGGTCTTGCGGGTCATGGTGATGGTCCTTGAAATACGCGTGGAATATCGGTGCCGGTGCAGGCTGTCTCATGAAATCGGGGAGGGGAGGCCGATCGGATTGTTCCGGTCGGCCGGTGCCTCACAAGGCTGGATCTAATGGAGTGTCGTGACCTCGTTGACACGCGAGGCGAATACGGGTGCCGGGGTAATGACGGGGGTAGCGGTGACAGGATCGGGCAATGTCTGGGCTGCGCCTGTCGTCGCGCCGGGGTTGTAGTTCGGCATGAACGGGCGGAGCGTGAACTGATAGATACCAGCACCCACCACGCCGCCAACCAGCGGGCCTGCAATGGGGACCCACCAGTAATGCTGAGGTGCCGGGAATGCCGAAGCCCCCCAGCCGGCAAAGAAGGCGAAGGTACGTGGGCCGAAATCACGTGCGGGGTTGATGGCCCAGGCATCGAGAAAGCCGGAAGAGGCACCGATGGCTGCAACGAGCAGACCGATGATCAGGGCACCCGAATTCGCCTGGGGGGCCTGGGTGTTATACTGGCAAGTGATGGCGAAAATGCCAAATACCAGAACGGCGGTCAGGACGATCTGCACCACAAAGGAATGCATGGCCGTCACGGCAAGACCGGGATGGGTAAAGAACACCCCTGCGGCCCCGCCATCACCCGCACGGGTGAAGTGATGGGTCATGTTGTAGTGATCGATGACCGGATGGAAATTGAGATAGACGACCGCAGCCCCGGCAATGCCGCCCAGCACCTGCGCGGTGCAGTAAGGCAGGACCTTTTTCCATGAAAAGCCGCGATACAGGGCGAGAGCGAGGGTTACGGCGGGGTTGGCATGGGTGCCGCTTACAGCCCCGGTGGCATAGATGGCGATAGTGACGCCAAGCCCCCACACGATGGCCACGCCCCAATAGGCGTTCTGATACGGATTGGGATCATAAAGCACGATCATCGCCGCGACGCTGTCGCCGAAGATGATGATGATCAGCACGGCGATGAATTCGGAAATCAGTTCGCCGAGATAGCGTTTTCTTTCTGACATGAGAAAATTTCCGTCAGCCAGAGTGGGAGGGAGAGGCGGGAGGGAGATCAGGCCATTTCGTGGGCGGGGCCGGTCTCGACAGGCGGGGAATTCCGGCGCGATCGCCGGGCGATGTAATCCTCGAGGGCGCGTGTCTCGCGAGGGGAAAAACGAAGGCCGAGCTTCGAGCGACGCCAGAGAATATCCTCTGCGTTGCGCGCCCATTCATGGTCGATCAGATAATTGACCTCGGCCTCATACAGATCGGCTCCAAGGCAGGCCCCCAGCGAGGGAAGGGCGCTGACATCGGGTGTATGCCCGGCAGGAAGGGCATTTGCTTGTGTGCCCGTGCCGGGCTGGGTGGTGTGCGCTTCTGCGCCTTCTGCCATCAGCGTTTCGACCAGGGTGCCGTAATTGCGCACGAGCCGCGTTGCGGTATCCTGCGTCATCCCCGGCACATGCTTCATGAGCAGACGGACGCGGTTATTGAAATCTGCCCGCTTGAAATTGCCGCCGGGCAGGGCAGTATCGGCCGTCCAAGACGTAACCGGCAGTCCGGGCAGATGGGGCGCGAGCTTTTCAAGCGCGTGCTCGGCGAGCTTGCGATAGGTGGTGATCTTGCCGCCGAAAACGGACAGCACGGGAGCTGAGCTGTGATCGACATCGAGCACATAGTCGCGCGTCACGGCTGAGGCGCTGCCCGAATGGTCGTCATAGAGCGGACGTACGCCAGCATAGCTCCACACAACGTCATCCGGTGTGATGGCGCGTTTGAAATAGCGGTTCACGCTCTCGCAGAGATAGGTGATTTCCTCCTGTGAAATGGCCACGGCACCGGCGTCCTGTTCCCAGGGAATGTCGGTCGTGCCGATAAGGGTGAAATCCTTCTCATACGGGATGGCGAAGACGATGCGCCGGTCCGGATTTTGCAGGATATAGGCCTGCTCGGTCTCGAACATGCGGGGCACGACAATGTGGCTGCCCTTGATGAGCCGCACATCATTCCTGCTCGGTACTGTCAATCTGTCCTTGAGCAGTTCAGCCACCCAGGGGCCTGCGGCATTGACAAGGGCACGGGTGCTGACCTGCCTTGTCTGACCGCTCGTCTCGTCACGCAGGGTGGCGATCCAGCGATCCGGGTGACGCTCGGCCCCGATCAGCTTTGTGCGGGTGCAGATTGTTGCGCCGCGTCGGGCGGCATCCATGGCATTGAGCACGACGAGCCGGCTGTCCTGCACCCAGCCATCGGAATATTCGAACCCCTTGCGGAATTCGTTGCGCAACACACGCCCTGCCGGGTCCTGCTGCAGCTTGAGCACGCGGGTTTTGGGCAGGGTCATGACGCGGCAGAGATTGTCGTAAAGGAAGAGCCCCGTGCGCAGCAGCCATGCCGGACGCAGCATGGCTGAATGAGGCAGGATGAAACGCATGGGCCAGATGATGTGTGGCGCAATGCGAAGCAGGTTTTCACGTTCGTTGAGCGCCTCGCGCACCAGCCGAAACTCGTAATATTCGAGATAGCGCAGCCCACCGTGAATCAGCTTCGTGCTGGCTGAGGACGTATGGCTTGCCAGATCATCCTTTTCGACCAGCAGCACGTTCAGGCCGCGCCCTGCGGCATCGCGCGCAATCCCTGCGCCATTGATGCCACCGCCCACGATCAGCAGGTCGTGCTCAATCGTGTCGGAATCCTCGTTCGGGTGGATGGGGGTGGAACCGCTCATGGGGTGAGACCTTTCGAGGGGAACAAACTCGAAAGTCTTGCTAGATCAAAAACGAAAGAAAGCGAACATTAAACGTTAACTATAACGCGTTCGTGTTATGTGTGTGCAAAATGTGGGTCAGGCTATGTGAAGTCTAACATTTGCCGCTTCGAGCGCGGCAACGAATGGGGAGGAGGGCATACGATCCGTCACGAAGTCATCGATGCTGGAGAGATCGCCCACCCGCCCCACCGGGCTGCGTGTGAACTTCGTGTGGTCGGCCAGCAGAATCACACGTCTTGCATGGCGCATGATGGCGCGGGCGCACTGTATCTCATCTAGATCGAAATCAAGCAGCGTGCCATCTTCCTCAATGCCGCTGATACCGATAACACCGAAATCCGCCCGGAAGCCCGACAGGGATTCCGTCGCGCCCGCGCCAACAATGCCGCCATCCTGGGGGCGCACCAGTCCTCCTGCCAGCACGGTGCGGAAATCGCGCCGGGGAGACAGGGCAACTGCAACATGCAGATTATTGGTGATGACATGCAGGTCTTTATGGCTGGTCAGGGCCCGGGCAAACGCCTCTGTCGTGGTGCCGATATTGATGAAGAGCGAACTGCCATCGGGGATGAGCCGTGACGCACATTGCCCGATCGCTTCCTTGGCACGGGAGTGAAGGCTCTGGCGCTCGCCATAGGCGATGTTCTCGGTGGAGGAGGCAGGGCTTGCCCCGCCATGATAGCGCGCCACATGCCCGGCCTCGGACAGGGCATTGAGATCGCGCCGTATGGTCTGGACCGTGACGCCAAGACGCTGCGCCAGATCCTCATTGGACATGAAGCCATGGGCCTGGACCAGCGTCACGATCTGCCTGTGACGGGGCGAATTGAGGATATCCTGCATCATGAACCCCTGTCTGCCATGACGCGTTCTGTCATGCGATACCGATGCCGACAATCTCGCTTTTGAACCCGCGATCTGGCGCGCTCTTGTGACAGCCCTTTTGAAAGCCCATTTTCCTGCCATGGCGACAGCAACACGATCCACGATGGAAGCGATCCCCGAGCACCGGCTTATGGGGTTCAGGCCTGAACGACAGCCCGCGAAGGAGAAGCTGCGGCGTCTGGTCGTCAAATCCGAATATGAGCCCGCGGGCGACCAGCCCACCGCCATTGCGGAACTGACGCAGGGCGTAAATGATGGGGAGGTGGATCAGGTTCTGCTGGGTGTCACGGGCTCGGGCAAGACCTTCACCATGGCCAAGGTCATCGAGGCGACACAGAAGCCGACCCTGATCCTGGCACCTAACAAGACGCTGGCGGCGCAGCTCTACGGCGAAATGAAGCAGTTCTTTCCCGATAACGCGGTCGAATATTTCGTATCCTATTACGATTATTACCAGCCGGAAGCCTATGTGCCGCGCTCTGACACCTATATTGAAAAAGACAGTCAGATAAACGAGCAGATCGACCGTATGCGCCATGCTGCCACGCAGGCCTTGCTGGAGCGCAACGACGTTATCATCGTGGCCTCGGTATCGTGCATCTATGGTATCGGCTCGGTCGAGACCTATTCGCGCATGGTGGTCAAGCTTGAGGCGGGCGGCAGCATTGATCGTGATCGATTGATCAAGGCGCTGGTTGAGTTGCAATATCGCCGCAACGACGCGGCTTTCGAGCGCGGTACCTTCCGCGTGCGCGGCGAGCAGATCGATATCTTCCCTGTGCAGAACGAGGATCGCGCCTGGCGTGTCTCGCTTTTCGGCGATGAAATCGAGGCCATCACGGAGTTCGACCCACTGACAGGCAACAAGACCGCCGATCTCACAGAGATAAGCGTCTATGCCAATTCTCATTACGTGACGCCACGCCCGACGCTCAATCAGGCCATGATCGGTATCAAGGCGGAGCTGCGCCAGCGCCTCGATGAACTCAATGCTGCGGGCAAGCTGCTGGAGGCTGAGCGCCTGCAACAGCGCACGATTTTCGATCTCGAGATGATCGAAACCACAGGGGCCTGCAAGGGCATTGAGAACTATTCCCGTTACCTCTCTGGCCGAGGCCCCGGCGATCCGCCACCCACCCTGTTCGAGTATCTGCCAGAGGATGCGCTGCTGATTGTCGATGAAAGCCACGTGACGGTGCCCCAGATCGGGGGCATGGCGCGGGGTGACCATGCGCGCAAATCCGTGCTTTCCGAATATGGTTTTCGTCTGCCTTCCTGCCTTGACAACCGGCCCCTCAAATTCGAGGAGTGGCAGGCCTTGCGCCCACAAAGTGTGTTCGTTTCCGCAACACCCGGCCCCTGGGAGATGGAACGGACCGCCGGCGTGTTTGTCGAGCAGATCATTCGTCCGACCGGGCTGATCGACCCTGTCACGATCGTGCGCCCAGTCGAAGGGCAGGTGGATGATCTGCTGGCTGAAGCCCGTGACACCATCACGGCGGGAGGGCGTGTTCTGGTGACCACGCTTACCAAGCGTATGGCCGAGGATCTGACGGAATATCTCGGCGAGGCCGGGATCAAGGTGCGCTATCTCCATTCTGATGTGGACACGCTCGAGCGCATCGAGATTATTCGTGATCTGCGTCTTGGCGCTTTTGACGTACTGGTTGGCATTAACCTGTTACGTGAGGGGCTCGATATTCCTGAATGTGCGCTCGTTGCGATCCTTGATGCAGACAAGGAGGGCTTTCTGCGTAGCCGCACATCGCTGATCCAGACGATTGGCCGGGCGGCGCGTAACGTGGATGGCCGCGTGCTGCTCTATGCCGACAAGATGACGGGCTCGCTCGAATTCGCGATTGAGGAAACGGCGCGTCGTCGTGCCCGTCAGGTGGCATGGAACGAGGAACACGGAATTACACCGCAGACCGTGCGTTCGCGTATTGGCGATGCGCTGTCGTCCGTGTTCGAGCAGGATTACGTGACGGTTGGTCCTGATGAGGCCGGGGACACGCAGGAATTTGTGGGCAAGTCGCTCGCAGCCTCTATCCAGGATCTGGAAAAGCGCATGCGCGCTGCGGCGGCTGACCTCGATTTTGAGCAGGCCGCGCGCTTGCGAGATGAAATCAAACGGCTTGAAGCGATCGATCTCGGGCTTGAGCCTCCCCCCTTGCCGAGTTCGACCGCAGGGCGTAGCGGGTTCAGAAGCAAGGACAAGACGCCACGACCGCTCGGCCCGGGCGGCGGCGGTTATGACCCCAACAAGAAACGGGGCGGTGGCAGGAGAAAAGCAGGATGATCGAGCTAAAACTGGGCGAGGCCCATCTCGGATTACTCCCCGCTCTTGGTGGCAGTCTCGCCTTTTGGCGGCTACGCGGGCGCGATCTGCTGGTGCCGACCGCCGATCCGAACCTTGTCGCACAGAAAAACACGCCCGTTGCGGGCTATCCCTTGCTGCCCTTCTCCAACCGCATCGGGGATGGCACATTCAGTTTCGAGGGTATCCCGTACCAACTGGCGCATAATTTTGTCAGTGAGCCCCATGCCATCCACGGCAATGGCTGGGAACGCAACTGGGAAGTCGCCCAGCACGATGCCGAGCGGGCCATTCTTTATCTCGACCATGATCCCGCCAAGGGGGACGATGCGGCGCAATGGCCCTTTGCCTACCGCGCCGTTCTCTCTTTCGTACTGCATCGTGAAGGGCTGGATGTCGAAATCCTTCTCGCCAATCGCGATACGCGTGCACAGCCTGTCGGCATGGGATTTCACCCGTTCTTCGCGAGAAGTGACGACATGACGCTGCAATTCGGGGCGCGGGGGATGTGGCAGAATGGGCCGGACATGCTTCCCACCACTTTGCAGCCCTATGAGGGCACGGAGTTTTTCGACAAGGCGAAGCTCGTCGGGGCGACACGTCTCGACAATTGCTTTGCCGGGTGGGATGGCAAGGCGAGGCTCGGTTATCCCTCGGCTGGCTATGATCTGACGATTGAGGCTGATGCGGCGTTCTCGCATCTGGTGGTCTTCACCGCGCCGGAAAAACCTTTCGTGGCGGTCGAGGCCGTGACAAACATGAACAACGCGATCAACCATCCCGAGATACTGGAAAACGGGCTGCATGTTCTCGCGCCGGGTGAGAGAATATCGGGTGTCATACGCTATCGCATCACCGAGCAGCGCGGCTGAATTTCCGTGTCCGACGCTTCCCGTATTGCCCTCAGCCAGTATCTTACCCCTCAGGGGGCCGCGCGTATGCGTGAGGAATTACGGGAACTCATGCAAGTTGAGCGTCCACGCATTGTGGAGATTGTCTCCTGGGCAGCGGGCAACGGTGATCGCTCTGAAAATGGCGATTATCTGTACGGCAAACGTCGGCTGCGTGAGATCGACCGCCGCGCCCGGTTTCTGAGCAAGCGACTCGAGCATGCACTGATTGTCGATCCCGCCAGCCAGACAACGCGCGACCGCGTGTTTTTCGGGGCGCGCGTTGCCTATGCCGATGAAGACGATGTCAGGCATGATGTGACCATTGTCGGCTGCGATGAGGCAGATCTGACCCGGCGGGAAATCTCGCTGGTGTCGCCCGTCGCGCGTGCCCTGATGCGCGGCCGTGTTGGTGATGAAGTGAGCCTGCTGACCCCTAACGGGACGGTCACGCTGGAGATTCTGGAAATTGCCTATCCGCATTGAGGGGGAGCCGTAAGGCCCCTCCAGACTTTCTTTTTGCGCATGCTTGGCAGGGCGCTCGCTCATGATATGGGTGTGGCGTGATGCAAACGGCCCCGCAGGGCAAGAGCCAGGGATCGCGCCTGGTGTGTGACGATGACATTCTGGTTTGCAGATACCGAAAGGACGAGGACGATGGCCCTACGCATAGCCGTACAGATGGACCCGCTTGAGCACGTCAATATCAACGGGGACTCGACCTTCGCCCTGATGCTCGAAGCCCAGAGACGTGGGCATGAACTCTTTGTATATCCCGTGGACTCGCTATGTCTTGGCGAAGGCGGGGCCGAGAAAACGCTGCATCATGGTCGGGTTTCTGCGCGGGCGCGTCCGGTTTCGGTGCAGCGCGTGCAGGGGGGGCATGCGACCTTCGGCGCAGAGCAGCGTCTGGATCTGGGTGAGACAGATGTGGTGCTGATGCGTCAGGATCCGCCCTTCGATATGGGATATATCACCGCCACCCATATGCTCGAGCATGTCCACGGTGTTGGCCCCGGCAAGACGCTGGTCGTGAATGACCCGCAAGCCGTGCGAAACGCTCCTGAAAAGCTGCTTGTCACGCATTATCCTGATCTCATGCCCCCGACACTGGTCACATGGGACACTGAGGCGCTGGCCGAATTCCGGGCCCGCTACGGGGATGTGATCCTCAAACCACTCTACGGTAATGGCGGGGCGGGCATTTTCCGTATCCGTGAAGGCGATGAGAATTTTGCTTCATTGCTGGAATTGCATTTCAGCCGCTCGCGTGAACCGCTCATGATTCAGCGTTACGAGCCGATGGTGCGCAAGGGCGACAAACGCATCATTCTGGTCGATGGCGAGCCGATCGGTGCGATCAACCGCGTTCCTGCCACCGGTGAGGCCCGCTCGAACATGCATGTGGGTGGTCGGGCGGAAGCCGTCGCCCTTACGGCGCGCGATCAGGAAATCTGCGCGCGTATCGGATCATATCTCCGTGAAAACGGGCTCATCTTCGTCGGGATCGACGTGATCGGCGATTGGCTGACCGAGATCAACGTGACCTCCCCGACGGGCCTGCAGGAACTCGACCGTTTCAATGACATGAACAGTGCGGGCCTGGTCTGGGACGCCATCGAAAAGCGCCTCGGCTGAGGTGCAGGGCTTAAGTGCGCGTCAGGCTGTTTTGCCTCTCACATCGTCTGCCGCGTTTTCCACATTGTGCGGCTCGGCTTTTGATGTCTCGGCATCACTGCCGGGCTGCGTCGCATGCGCTTCTGCGGCTGGCAGTTTCGTCTCCTCACTGTTGTCCTCCGTAGGCGGATCATAGCAGAAAGGGAGGGGTACCTCCGGCATGATCCCGTCAGGGGGGAGGGGCGGCGAGGATTTATCAAATCTGGTGTGATACCACCGTTCGATATTCTCCTTGAATTTGATAATGTAGATTAATGACCATAAACCTGTTGCGATTAGGATCAGGCTAAGATTGAGAAGTGACATCGCTTGAACTCTTCTTTCCGGGCTGTTGCAGATAGCCCGGCTGCAGGCTCTCTCCCGTTGTTATTGCCTATCTTCTAGGCTCTGGCTGTGACGAAATGCAAACCGGCTCTCGCCAGTTCTGGCGATATAGGCTAAGAGTGCCAGCTCTGTTCGATGCCTGCCACACTGGCTGCGGTCGGGCGACAATTTTGTATCGCCCAGGTCTCGCGCGCGGGTCCCGGGACAGGTATTCAGGACAAAACCAATGATTTTGTGCGACCAGACGAACGAAGCCTGATGACACGACCGGACCCCCTGATCGACCCGACCGTCTCTTTCGACGATACTCATCCCCGCCCGCGCTCTGCACTGGACGCGGATGCCGTCCGTGCAGCCTATCGCCGCTGGGCCAAGGTGTATGACTCCGTGTTTGGCGGCATTTCCGCATTCGGTCGCCGCCGTGCTGTAGCAGCTGTCAATGCTTTGCCGGGCCAGCGCGTTCTGGAGGTCGGGGTTGGCACAGGGCTCGCGCTGCCGCATTACAATCGCGACAAGCATATCACCGGCATCGATCTTTCCGAGGCCATGCTCGAGCGCGCGCGCCAGCGTGTGATCAACCAGCAGCTCGGCAACGTCGATGATCTGCTGGAGATGGACGCTGAAGCGACCACTTTCGAGGCAGGAAGCTTCGATATTGCTGTGGCGATGTTCGTGGCCTCAGTCGTTCCGAGCCCACGCCGCCTTCTGGGTGAACTCAAACGCGTCGTGAAGCCGGGCGGCCATATCCTGTTCGTTAATCATTTTCTTGCGACAGGTGGTGTCAGGCTGGCTGTCGAACGCGGTATGGCCCGGGCCTCCCGATCGCTCGGCTGGCACCCGGATTTCGCTATGGAATCCCTGCTGCCACCCGAAGATCTGAGCCGTGCAACCATCACGCCAGTCCCGCCTGCCGGACTGTTTACGCTCGTGACATTGCCGCTCGAGAAGGATAGTAAGGAAGAGACGGCCCTGGTTGCCTGACACGTTTGTGCCCGACAAATCATACCAGACTGGCCTTGATCTCAGGGTCCCTTTCCGATGCTGATGGCATGAGGACCCCCAGGACGGAATAAGGAACGGGTCTTGTTACAGTTGCCGATTTCGAGACACCGCGAGGGTCTGACATTGCGCGCCGATGGTGCCGCTTTTCTCGCCCTGGCGCTCTTTTGCGGTCTCGCAGGTGGTTTCCTCGGGTTTATCTCCCAGAATGTCGGCCCAACCCATGCGCTGGGCCACGGATTGCTGCTTGATCTTTTTGTCCTGATCCCGGCTTTTCTGGGCGGTATGGGGCGATTGATCCTGCCGGGTGAACTGACATCCCTTCCATCCCTGATGGTCCGTTTTGACCGCGTGGCTCTTGTCGCCCTGTTCCTCGGGGCGCTTTGCGCGCTTTGGGGTGCCTCACGGCCTGGCCTGTTTGCCGTCTCGATGGGGCTTTGGTCCGTTGGTGTTGTGTTGCTGGCGCTGTCGACAATCGTCAAATCTCTCGAATGTCGCGTTGTACGCTTTCGTGACCTGTCGCACTTCACCTGGTCACAACTTCTGGCGTCACTTGGCCTGGTCGTCATCGTCCCTGTCGTGCTGGCTGGCCTGAGCCATGACCTTGTGGCAGGTGGGGATGCACAGATCGTCGCTGGCGTATGGCTTGGTCGTATCCAGATTCCCGTGCTGGCTCTTGTCATGCAACTTGCCCTCGGGGCGATTGCAAACCTCGTTTCCTTCCATTCAACCCGTGCCAAGATCGTTCTGCCACTGCTTATGGCGGTACCGACGCTGGGTGTGTCGGTGGTCTGGGCGCATGGAGTTATCGTGCCGGAGCTTTCCGAGGCGTGGCTTCTGGGGGCAGGCGTTGCACTCCCTTGTTTCGGGATCATGGGGCTGATCTGCGCTTCCCTGTGGCGTCGCAGCTTCACCATGACCTATGCGCTCTCCTGGAGCTTTCCGGCGCTGCTTCTGCTCTCCGCGGGGTGGGTGCTCTATCTCTTTCCCGCGCGTCCGGAGGCCTTTCATTCCGCCATGCTGTTTGGTGCGGTGTTTGCGTTGTTTGGCTGCTATTATCGTTGGCAGGCCCAGCTGGGCGATATGGCCGCACCACTCTGGCTTGGTCGTCTTCATCTTGTTTCGATGGGTATAGCGGTGCTGGCCATGATTCCGTTTCTGCCCATGCTGCGTCATATCGGCGAGGCCGGCATGATGGTCTCACTCTGCTGTGTTGCCTGTCTGGGCGTCAGGCTGATCATGCCATTGCGTGAGCCTGCGAAGGTCGACCTTTCATGAGTGCCTCACAATCATTTCCGCATGTCGAGCCGGGGTTCGATCGCCATCAAGGGGCGACGCTCAAGGACTGGCTTGCGCTGCTGAAGCCGCGTGTCATCTCGCTGGTTGTGTTCACAGGTGTGGCGGGCATGGCCGTGGCACCGACATGGCCTTCGGTTCCGCTCGGTCTGATCGATATGCTTTGCATATGCGTCGGGGCAGGGGCGGCCGGTGCCATCAATATGTGGTACGACCGCGATATTGACGCGATCATGAAGCGGACTTCGGTGAGACCCATTCCGGACTCCCGTATGGATGCCGATGGCGCCCTTATCTATGGCGTTGTGCTGTCGCTGGCTTCTGTGGCTCTGCTCTGGCTGGCAAGTAATGCTCTCGCTGCGGGTATTCTGGCGTTTTCGATTTTCTTCTATGCCGTCATCTACACCATGTGGCTCAAGCGGAGCACACCGCAGAATATCGTGATTGGCGGAGCAGCCGGAGCCTTTCCGCCCATGATCGGTTGGGCCGCCGCAACAGGCTCCATGAGCGTATTGCCGGTGGTGATGTTTGCCATCGTGTTCCTGTGGACGCCGCCCCATTTCTGGTCGCTCTCGCTCTACGCCTGCAAGGATTACACGAAGGCTGGCATCCCGATGCTGCCCGTGGTGAAGGGGGCTCGTCATACGCGCTGGAATGTCTTCATCTACACGCTGATCCTGCTGGCTGTCTCTCTGGTACCGTCCTTTCTGCATCTTTGCGGATTGATCTACACGGTGAGCGCCACGGTTCTCGGGCTGGGCTTTGTAGGATTTGCCTTGCGTGTTCTGCTCGACAAACAAGACGAGACCGGGGTGAGCCTGACGGCTGACAAGCCTGCCCGCTATGCCTTCCGGTATTCGCTGGCGTATCTGTTCTTCCTGTTTTCAGCCCTGCTGATTGATCGGGTGTTGTTTCCATGATGAAAAACGAACTCGCCGTGCGCCGTCAGGGGCGGATCATGGGCCTGCTGGGTGGTCTGTCACTGGTCATGATCTCTCTTTTCGCCCTGACCTATCTGCGTCTCTGAGACCCGCGGGAGCTTTCCCAACTGCGGCCCGATCCCGCGTCGGAGAGGCATGAGAGATCCGCTACCCAGGTTGCAAGCCTGTAGTGCTGCCTCTGGGCAACAATGAGGATAGGGCTGCAGAAACGCCTTTGATGCCGGTGCCTCTCCCTCTGCCGGACCTGTTTACAGGGCCGGGGCCAGCCTCGTTTTGATTGGCCGTTGCCACCTCTCCGATCGAGACAATGCGCGGCTTTTCAGAAGCGTCTGAGACAGCGCGGGCAGCGCTGCGAGGCAGAAGCTGCCGCAAATCATTACGCACAGGCAGACGGGCAAGGTAAGGGCCGGTGTAGCCCTAATGGTGAGTGCGGCCTTACGTCCCGATAACGATCAGCTGATACGACTTACGACGATCTGGCATCCGAGAAGAACGGCTACCCTATGGGAAGATGTGTACAATGGCCATCGGGTCGGGATGCCCCACACGGATCAGTGGGGATCATATAACCGGTACAGATCAGTGTTGATGCCCCGACAATCCGCCCAATGGGGGTCCCCCGCCTCAAAGGGCTGGTTCAGGCCCGTCAATGGCGGGACGGAAGCACTCGACCATTCAGAGCGCGTGCCATCCGAAGAAGACACCATCGGTGACTGCCCCATACATGAAAGCCGGAGCCTTCAGGGGCTCCGGCTTCAGTTCTGGAGGCGGTGGGAGGCGGCTGGAAGCTACCTATCCTCCCGCGTCAGCAATCACCCGACTTGGCCCGGCACAAACGCAGCCTTGGCTGCCGTTTCAGCCAACCTGCTGAATGGCGGAAAGCACCCAGTTGCCGCGTCCATCGGCACGCACGAAGGTCCAGAGTTCTGTCACCACCTGACGCTCGGTTTTGCTGCCATCAATGACGTTGCCAAGCTGATCGGTCGTAACGTCATACAGCGAATACTGCATGGCAACGGTGGCATAGGTCAGGTTGCCCTCACGCCATGCTTCCGAGAGATCGCCGCGCATGAATTGCACGTCCGATACGATATTGCGTGCACCGCGGCTGGCATAATCGGCCAGTTGCTCGTTGAAATACGACACCATTTCCGGTGTGGCCATGCTGGAGAGCGCCCGCATGTTCTGGGCACTCCAGGCAGCCTGGATGTCGAGCAGGAGGCGCTGGAAGTTCTGGTAATCGTTGTTGTTCAGTGTCACGGCCGGCGCCCCGGCACCACCGGAAAAGCCGGGGCTCTGAGGGGCACTGGCACCGCCCTGGCGACGATTGCCGAGCCAGCGCAGCACCATCACGATAATGAAACCGAACAGCGCAATCTGGAACAGCAGGCCGAGGAAGGAGAGCCCCCCGCCGATACCACCAAGAAAACCATGGCCAGACAGCATGCCGAACAGGCCGGCACCCAGCAGGCCACCCACAAAGCCGGTCATGAACGGGCGGCGCTGTGCAAAGCCGTAAGGCTGGCCCATCGGACGTTGCATCGGGTTGCTATAGCCCGGTGACGGGGATGAGGGGGCATAGCTGCGCTCCATAGGCCGGGCCTGATAAGGCGCGGTCTGGGTCATGGGCGGGGGAGAATAGGTGCGGCTTCCCCGGCTTCCCATGGAGCGACCGCCACCGGGGCGCGCATCGGCCGGGGCGGCCAGAAGCGGGGCAAGGGCAAGAAGCAGAAGAGAGGCGCGGAACAGGCGGCGTGACATGGGAACTCCTTACTGGCTTCCGGCAACGCTCATGGCGTCGATCCTCAGTGTCGGGGCATCGACACCGTGGCGGAAGACGAGATCGTCGGCGGCACGCAGGACCGCGAACATCTCGATGAGATTACCTGCAATGGTCAACTCGGCGACAGGTTCCGCAAGCTGACCGTTACGAATCATGAAACCTGATGCACCACGGCTGTAATCGCCTGTCAGGCCGTTGATGGAAGAACCCATCATCTCGGTTACATAGATGCCCTCGACAATGTCCGCCATCAGCGCAGCACGCGATCCCGTTCCGCCCGTCAGAAAGAAATTGCCGACCGCTGGAGAGGGGGGGCCACCCACCCCGCGCGAGGCGCGGCCGTTATTGACCAGACCAAGCTGGCGGGACGAGCGACCATCCAGAATCCAGTCCGTAAGCACACCATTTTCAACAAAGGCGAGAGGTCTGGGCAGCAGGCCCTCGGCATCGAAAGGCTTTGAGCGCAGGCCGCGTGCGCGCGTCGGGTCATCGATGACGCTTAGGGCTTCCGGCAGGATACGCTTGCCCTTGTGGCCGGACAGAAACGAGGTCCCACGAGCAATGGCAGAGCCATTGATGGCACCCGCCAGATGGCCGAGCAGGCTGGACGAGACACGTGGGTCGAACACCACCGGGAAGGATCCGGTGCGCGGCTTGACCGGGTTCATGCGCGCGAGAGCCCGTTCGGCCGCCTCGCGTCCGAGCAGCGCCGGGCTATCCAGATCGGTCAGATGGCGCGTGCTATGTCCGGCATAGTCACGCTGCATGCTTGGTCCGTCACCAGCGAGCACGCTGATGCCGTTGCTATGGCTGGTCTGGGCATAAGCGCCGCTGAAACCGCTGCTTTCAGCCAGGGTGATCTCGACGCGGCTATAGCCCGCAGAGGCGCCATTGCTATTGGTGATCCCCTTGATACCGAGGGCGGTTTCCTCGGCCTCGCGCGCCCGGGCCAGTAATGCATCGAGGCTCGGGGCTTCGGTCGGATCGACCATATCGAGCGCCGCGATATCGTACACGCCCTGCCGGTCGGGATCGACCGTACCGGCCCAGGCATCCTCCGGCACCACATGCGCCATGGCAACGGCCTGTTGGGCAAGCGCCTCAAAGCGGGACGGGTCGAGTGCCGTGGCCGAAACACTGGCCGCGCGCTTGCCCACGAACACCCGCAAGCCAAGCGCAAGGGTTTCGGAGTGCTCCAGCCCTTCCGGTACGCCCTGACGGCACATAGCCGAAACCGAACGCGAGGCCACCATGAGCGCATCGGCCCGATCGGCTCCGGCGCGCTTTGCGGCTTCGATCAGGTCTGAAAGACGCTCCTGGTCCTTGCTCATGCAACAAGCCTTTGGCTGATGGCCTCAAATGACGGAATGGCCCCCACTGGGCCAATGGTTGCGAGCGTGGGGCGGGCACGAAACAGTGTCTCGGCGGCGCGGATCATGGCCCCTTCATCCACAGCATCGATTTTTGCCACGGTCTCGCTCGTGTCGATAATCCGCCCGAAAAGCTGCATCTGGCGGGCAATCTGCTCACAGCGGCTGCCCGTGCTTTCCAGCGACATCAGAAGCGAGGATTTGACCTGTGCACGAGCACGCGCAATCTCCTCCGGGCTGATGCCATCGCCGATACGGCGCAACTCGTCCAGCAGGACCGGCACAAGCTCTGCCGCCTCCTGTTCACCCGTTCCGGCATAGATGCCGAAAAGCCCGCTATCGAGGAAGGGCAGGACGAAGGAATAAACCGAGTAGACAAGACCGCGTTTTTCGCGGATTTCCTGGAACAGACGCGAGGACATGCCCCCGCCAAGGACGGTCGAGAGCAGCATGGTCGCATGATAGGCCGGGTCATTATAGCTGACCGAGGGAAAGCCCAGTACGATATGCGCCTGATCGAGCTCGCGCTTCTCGCGATGCTCGCCACCGAGATAGGTGCATCCCTCACGTGAGGGTGGCTGATGGTCGGGCAGATCGCGAAAATGCTCCTGCACCATCTCCAGCACGGCATCATGCTGCAAATTGCCAGCCGCGGCGATGACCATGTTACGCGTGGTGTAATGCGTCTGCATGTAGCGCATCATGGTCTCGCGCTTCATCGAGGCAATGAGCCCCTCGGTGCCCAGGGTCGGACGCCCCATAGGCTGATCGCGGAAAGCCGTTTCCTGAAAATGGTCGAAAATGATGTCGTCAGGCGTATCGTTCGCCTGACCGATTTCCTGTAGGATCACACCCCGCTCGCGCTCGACTTCCTGATCGAGAAACGTGCTGTGGGTAAGGATATCACCAATGATGTCGATACCGAGCGGGAGGTCTTCCTTCAGAAGCTTGACGTAATAGGCCGTCTGCTCGCGAGCGGTGTAGGCGTTGATATGCCCCCCCACATTCTCGATCTCTTCGGCAATACGTGCGGCGCTACGGCGCTGCGTGCCCTTGAAGGCCATATGCTCCAGAAAATGCGAGACACCGTTTTCCTCTGCGCTTTCGTTGCGCGTGCCGGTGGCAACATAGGCCCCGAAGGACACGGTTTCGACGCGCTCCATCCTTTCGGTTACGACAGTGAGGCCATTGGGAAGGGTGGTGACGGTAATCGGATCGGTCATCGAGTGGTGATGGTCCTGAAATCGAAGGAAAATGGGGTTTGTGAAAGGAGATGGCGTCGCGGGGGGCAAAATCCTAGCCCCCCGCGTTGGATGATCGTGCCAGGGCGTGTCTGACGCCAGCCCGGATATCAGGCGGCGTGAACGTGACTGGCCAGATGACGCCTCACGGCATCCTCAACGAGGTTGAGTTCATTGGGCTGAGTCTCGTAACGCTCTTCACGGGCAAACAGATCAGCCAGGTGCGGCGGTAGCGCCGGGTCGATACCCGTGGCCTTGCGCACAGCATCGGGGAACTTGGCTGGATGGGCCGTGGCGGCCACGATCATCGGAATTCCCGGCTCCTGCTCCTGACGGCCAGCAGCCAGTCCGATCGCGCTGTGCGGGTCGGCCAGATAGAGCGAATTGTCCCACAGCGCCTTCATCTCGCCCAGCGTTGCCTCATCATCGAGCATGAGAGCGCCAAAACGCTCACGCGCACGGTTCCACACGGCAGGATCGACGCTCATGCGGCCTGTCTGGCGGAAACTCTGCATGGTTTCCCGGCAGGCAACCGGATCGCGATCAAGCAGTTCGAACAGCAGGCGCTCGAAATTGGATGAAATCTGGATATCCATCGAGGGCGACAGGCTTGGCTCAACGGCGCGCATGCTCATGTCGTTGCTGGTCAGGAAGCGGGTAAGAATGTCGTTGCGGTTCGAGCCAATGCACAGACGGCGGATTGGCAGCCCCATCTGGCTGGCCGCCCAGGCCGCGAGCACATTGCCGAAATTGCCCGTCGGAACGGCAAATGAGACTTCACGATCAGGCGCACCCATCATGAGGGCAGCGCGCACGTAATACGGGATCTGTGCGGCAATACGTGCCCAGTTGATCGAGTTGACCGCAGAGAGACCGATCTCATCGCGAAAGCCGGTATCGGCAAACATGGCCTTAACCAGATCCTGACAATCATCGAATGTCCCCTCGACGGCGATGTTCAGGATGTTGTCATCGTGAACAGTCGTCATCTGGCGGCGCTGCACATCCGATGTGCGGCCCATCGGATGAAGGATCGCAACCGAGAGATGTGGGCTGCCACGGAAAGCCTCGATGGCTGCAGAGCCGGTATCGCCCGACGTGGCGCCCACGATCGTCACGCGCTGGTTGCGCTTGGTCAGGACATGCTCGAAAAGCTGGCCAAGCAGCTGCATGGCCATGTCCTTGAAGGCGAGGGTGGGGCCGTGAAACAGCTCCATCGAGAACAGCCCGTTCTCGACCTCTACCAGCGGCGCGATGGCGGCATGCGAAAAACCGGCATAGGCCTTCGCGCAGAGCTTCTGCAATGTCGGCAGGTCTATGCTGCCCGCGGCAAAGACCGAGAGGATTTTTGCGGCCAGATCAGGATAGGAGAGGCTGCGCATGGCGCGCCACTCATCTGCCGTGAAGCGGGGCCAGGTTTCCGGCATGTACAGCCCACCATCCTCTGCCAGACCGGCGAGCAGAATGTCTGAAAAGGAGCGCGGGCGCGCATCGCCGCGGGTGGAACGGTACTGCATGATGGCCTTCATGATTGCTTGGCTGGAAAACCGGGGGCGAGAAAAAGACGAAAAAGAACAGAAGAAAAAGAAATGGCCCGTATTTCAGGGCAGGGCAATGCGCAACAGCTTGGATCCGACCGGAATGTAAAGCTCCCCCGCGCCCGTAGTGCTGTGCCCGGCGTCGCCCGGCACCCATTGCGGCATACCGGCCCCGACCAGTTCATGCGATGACAGCAGGATATGCGGATGCCGTGCGGTGTCGAAACTCAGGACGCGTCCCTCGCTGATATCGGTCAGATAAAGCGTGGCCTTGTCATCGATCGTGATCCCGCTGACGGTGGGCGTGCCACGCCATTGCGTCACCCCTTCCATGAGTTCGGACGGGGTCACGGAAGGATCGTTCAGCAGATCGGCGGAGAGGCGGTAGATCGGCCCGGTAGGGGCCAGCTCGTACAGCCATTGACCGTTGGATTCGAGTGCCAGATAGGCGAGGTCGCGCGTGAGGGGATGTCCGTCCTTGCCCGGTACGGCGTGTCCATCGATGGTCAGGGGCACATGCCCGCGAGATGTGGGGTAGCCAGCGAAAAACCGCGTGGCCGCATGACGTTTGAGGTCGAGCACGGTCAGGGCAATGCCGCCTTCATCAGCCAGATAGGCCATGTCGCCATGAACGGCGAATGCCGTAAAGCGGGATTGGGGCGTGTACCCCTCGGCGGGGATCTCCTGCGTCTGGAGAACCTGCCCTGACGTCGGGTCAAAACGGATCAGGCGCGGCGCGGTCTTGTCTGCGCCCCCGTCGAGCAACCACAGCGTACCGTCAGTGCCGTAAGCGAGGGCAACGGGCGAGAGAGACGTGTTGACGTGAGGCTCTGTGCCGCCATCCGGCCAGATAAGTGTCAGAGGTGAGGCGACGGGCTTCGAAGTCTGATCTGCGCTCAGCCTAATCAGGCAGTCATTTGCGGACCCCGCGTCGTGTTCCGTTGCGTCGCACAGCAGGACGATCTGATTGTTCTTGAGGGGGAGTGCCTGTTTCCAGCGGCGTGCCTCGGGCAGATCGATTGTCGCAACCACGCGCGCGCCTTCGGTATCGGCAACCCAGGGGCGCTCGTGAGACGCTCTCGCCGGTGCGGCATGGGCAAGCAAGGCAAGGCCGGCAACGGCCGAGATCGCTCGGAAACGGAATCTGAGCGGGTGGCGTGGGGGCAGGAGGCGGCTGGGCAGAGAGCGTAAGAAGGCGACCATGTCTCCTTTTAAGGCCAATCGGCCCCCTTGCAAAACCATCTGTTGCAAGAGCAGCATTTTGCCGCCATCGGATTGGCGGATGCTTCAAAGAGCCAGAAGATATGTTGCGGATTGGGGGGCACCCATCACGCAAGGGAGAAACGGTTCGTGCTTGCCCTGTTTGTCAGATCAGCCCTGTCGGGTGTGTTGATTGCCTGCGCTTCGACTGTAGCCCGCCGCTTTCCCGGTTTTGGTGCGCTGATTGCCTCATTGCCGCTGGTATCCGTGCTGGGCATGATCTGGCTGTGGCGTGACAGGCCCGACGCGGCCAACATGGCCGATCATGCGGAGGCGACGTTCTGGTACGTTCTGCCCTCCTTGCCCATGTTCCTTCTTATCCCGGCGCTGCTTCGGCACGGGGTCGGGTTCTGGCCCGCACTCGGTGCCGGTTGCCTGCTGACGATCGTACTCTACCTTGCAGTGACATGGATCGGGCCGCGCTTTGGGCTTGTCCTGTAATTGCGCGTTGAACCAGGCGCTTCGCGCGGTTGTAACAGGCACTCAGACGTTTCATGATCAGCATCATGTCAGATACGCGCTCAAGGGCTCACGCCTCACGGATTGATACGGGTCTTGCCCTTCTCGCAGGCGGGGAAACTGTGCAGGCGGAGGCCATCTTTCGGGAAATACTCGCGGTCGATGTCGAGTGTGCGGGGGCGTGGCATGGGCTGGCCTGCGTGGCGCGTGCCCTGGGGCAGCCCCGCGTGGCCATTGCTTCAGCCGCGCAGGCCCTTCAGCTGGAAAAGAATGACCGCGAGAAATCGCGCTTTCACATCACGCTTGCTGCGGCGCTGGATGAGGCCGGACATCTGCGAGAAGCGGTCTCGGCCTGTCGCGTGGCCCTCCTGCTTGAGCCGCGCGATTTCAGGGGTAAGGCGTTTTTCGCCGAACTACTATATCGCAGCGGGCAGGGTGACGAGGCTGAACGCGAGTTTCGTGAGGCACTCGCCCTTGCTGCCGACCCGGCGTCGTTGCTCGCTCGCCGCGGCGCCTTCCTGATGGCGCAGCGCGACTTCGTGACGGCATCCGAGACGTTCAAGGCACTGATCGCCCGGTTGTCCGTCGGTGCTGGCTACGACAGCAATGCAGGCCATGCCAGAGACGCTGACAAGACTCAGCGGCAGGCACAGGCGGCAGCCTATGCCAATCTTGGCGCAGCGTGTTTCGAGGCCGGTGCCATGAGCGAGGCGCTGACCGCCCTGCAAACAGCGTTGTCGCTCGATGTGCCAAGCGCGCAGACGCTCAATAATCTGGGCCTCGTCTATCATGCGCTCGGTGCTTTCGCTCAGGCAGAGAGCCTGTTTACGCAAGCGCTCTCTCATGCCCCTGACGATGCAGGCATCAAGGGGAACCATGCGACGCTTCTTGCCGAGACCGGCAGGGAGCATGAAGCCGAGCAGGCTTTCTGCGCCGTGGCTCAGCCGCCCCTAACTGGCGTTGCTCCCCACGATGTTGCGGGGACTCTGGGCTTTCATCGTGCACGGTTCAATCTCGGCGTGCTCCAGCTGGCCCGGGGCGATTACGCGCAGGGCTGGGCCAATTTCGAGCACAGGCTCGCTCTCACACCGCTACCGTCAGATCCGCCGCGCTGGTCGGGTGAGGAAACCGCTCAACGCGTTTGCATTCAGGCCGAGCAGGGATTGGGGGACGCGTTGCAGTTCCTGCGCTTTGTGCCCTGCGCGGCTGAGCGGGCACCGCTCCTTCTGTCCATACCGGCACCGCTTCAGGGGCTTCTTCGCGCTATGCCATCCCTGACACCACTCCTTCAATCGGGCCGTGTCGTTCTTGAAGGCGAGGCAACACTCTTTAGCCCGATGCTGAGCCTTCCTTACGTACTGGGTGTGGAGCACATCGACGCAAAGCCGATCCTTGATCTCGGGGTTGCGCCCGAGCCAGGCCGCGTGGGTATTTTTCATGCGGGGAGTCCGACCTATCGCTTCAATGCGCGTCGTTCACTGCCTGTTTCGATGCTCGCGCCGCTGGTCGCTGTGCCCGGTTATGAGTTTGTCAGCTTCCAGGCTGAAGGAGAGCGTGCGGCGGCCCCGTCATTTGGCATGGTGCAGGGCGTTGGTCCGACCCTGCTCGACACAGCAAGGGAAATGGCCCGATGCGAGATGATCATCGGCGTGGATAGCCTGCTGGCCCATGTGGCGGGATCGGCGGGCATGGAGCTCTGGCTTCTCGACCGCGTCGGGGGAGACTGGCGCTGGCAGGGGCCTGACTGGTACGCGAGGACACGGGTGTTCCGCCCTGCCGATCACGCACCGCCTGCTGAGGCGTGGCCTGTCGTAGTGACACGTGTCGCTCAGGCCCTGCGGGACAGGGAAAGCGAAAAACCGGCGCTCTGAACATGGGCGCGCCTGATTGTTATCCCTGAGGCGCGCGCTATCGCTCAGGCCGCGACGGGCTTGAGCGGTCGGGTGGTATCATCCTGATTCATGGTTGCCAGCAGGGCAGTACGGATTTCAGCCATACGGGTTTCGGAGGTGACCTTGGTCCCTACCAGATCGCGCACATAGAAAACGTCGACCGCCCGCATGCCGTAGGTCGTGATATGTGCTGAGGAAATCTGCAGTGACTGCTCACTGATGGTGCGGGTGATATCGTATAGCAGTCCGGGGCGGTCGCGCCCGTTGATTTCGATGATCGTGTGACGCTCCGACGCGCGGTTGTCGATCACGACACGGGCCGGAACATGGATGGCCCTCATACGGCGTGTCGCGCGTTGATCGGCAAGGCGGTCGAGTTCAGCACCGATGGCGAGGCGGCTCGAAAGAGCTTGCTCGATCAGACTGTTCAGGCGCGCCAGTTGCAGCGGCGTGTCAAAGGCGCGTCCGTTGCTGTCCTGCACCCAGAACGTATCGAGCGCCATGCCATCGCTGAGCGTATGAATACGGGCATCGACAATCGAGGCACCGGCAACAGCGAGTCCACCGGCAATCTGTGAGAACAACCCTGAATGGTCGGCGCTGAAAATGGTGATTTCGGTCACGTCGCGCTGAGGGATCGGGGTCGCTTCGATTGTCAGCGGTGCCGAGTGGATTTCCGAATCCAGGACCAGTCGTGCGTGGCGGATATGGGTATCGGCGTCAAAGCCCAGCCAGTAACCGGCATAGCCCAATGTCAGGAAGTGCTCGGCCTGATCGGCGGCGACACCCTGTTGGAGAAGGCCGTCACGCACCAGTTCCTTCGCATGGCTCACACGCTCGTCGCGTTCTGTGGCTGCCAGGCCACCTTCGAGAACCTCGGCAACGCGGCTGTAGAGCTCGCGCAGCAGAGTCGCTTTCCAGGCATTCCAGACATTCGGACTCACGGCACGCATGTCGGCAATGGTGAGCAACAGCAGCAGGCGGAGGCGCTCTGGAGACTGGATGATGTCGGCGAGGTCGAGAATGGTGCGCGGGTCGTCAATATCGCGACGGAAAGCGGTCTGGCTCAGGAGCAGGTGATGCAGGATGAGCCATGAGACCGTCTCGGTCTCTTCGGCATCCAGTCCAAGCTGCGGACAGACATGCTGTGCCACCTCTGCGCCGAGAACCGAGTGATCGCCACCGCGCCCTTTGGCAACGTCATGCAAAAGCGTGGCGACATACATGGCACGACGCGACTGCATGTCGCGAGCCAGATCGTAAACGAGCGGAATTTCATCCGCCATGGCCCCGGCCTCGATCCAGCCAAGCATACGCACGGCCTCGATGTTATGCTCATCGACCGTATAGATATGATAGGTATCGAACTGCATCTGCCCGACGATACGCGACCAGTCAGGCAGCAACGCGCCAAGAAATCCCGTATCGTTGAGAATGGTAAGCCAGTCTGCGCCGCTGGGGCGGGCATGTTCCCTGTTCATCTCTGTCGGGCGCATGAGAAGCGACAGAAACACCCGCATGGTCATTGGGTCGTCACGCAGCGAGGCGATCCGGCGCTCATTGCGTATGAGTTGCTGGATGGCGGTCGGATGCAGTTCCAGATTGTCCTGGAATGCCGCATCGAGCATTCGGACCATCAGGCGCGGATCGTTCTCGAAGCACTGCGCATCCGCGGGCGCGATCTGGTCATTGATCAGTCGGAAATGGCTGGCATCTGCGGGCGTCAGGATCGTTCCCTGATAGGGAGCCTCGCGAACAGGGCCTTGCAGGCGTTCCATGATGCTTGGTTCGAGGATACGGGTCAGGCGCATGACCTCGCGCGTGGTGAGGAAATAGTGGCGCATAAAGCGCTCGACGCCCTGTTGTCGTCCATGACCGGCATAGCCCATACGGCCGCCAATCACAGGCTGGACGTCAAAGGCCAGACGCTCGTCAGCCCTTCCGGCGATGTAATGAAGATGCAGTCTGATGGTCCAGAGGAAATTCCAGGCGCGTCGTGCGCGATTGGCTTCCTGCTCGGTCAGGAGCCCCAGTGTCGTGAAAACGGGTTCGTGCGGGCGGTGAGGATGGGCGGGATTGATGTCGCTGCTGTCCTGAAAGACCCGCGTCATCCAGTTCAGGGTCTGGAGGTCACGCAGGCCGCCGCGTCCCTCCTTGATGTTCGGCTCAACCATATAGGGGTTGTCGCCGAAGCGTTTGTGACGTTTCTCGCGCTCGTCGATCTTGTCATGAATGAAAGACAGGGCGTTTGCTTCGCTTCGGCTGAAACGCGCACCAAGTTCGATGAACAGCCGCTCTGCCCCGGTGATCCGTCGCGCATCCAGAAGGGTGGTGCGTATGGTCAGATCTTCAGCCGCCGCTTGCAGGCAGCCTTCAATGGACCGCGTGGCATGACCCACACGGACGCCCAGATCCCACAGGAAATACAGTATGTATTCGATCTGCGCTGTCGTTTCGGGCGCAGGGATCTCGTCGGTGAGGAAAAGCAGATCGATGTCACTATAGGGGGCAAGAAGGCCACTGCCATAGCCACCCGTAGCACAGAGGCTGAGGCCGTCTGCCGGGGCCTTGGCCGCCGCGCGGGACAGGTCGAAAAGGCTCGCGATGGCTCCATCCATCAGCTGCGCCAGAGTTGACGCGGCAGCAATGCCCTTGAGCTGGCGCCCCTCGAAAAGCCTGCGGATCTCGCCGTGATGACGACCGATATGACGGCGGAAGAGGCTGACGGCATCCTCGCGTGAAACAGAGCCATCCGGCTGACGCACACGGTCAAGGGCCGTGGTCAGGGCTGACTGCATGTCGGTTTCAAGGAGGGAGATGGGTTCGCGCATTAAGATCCGTCGGTCAGGGGCGTTAAGGAATACCTGAATTTGCTATCTTCAGGTCAAATCGTTCTTTGTTTCAAGCGCAAGTTTGCGTAGCGCGTAGAGGGCCTCCAGAGCGTCGCGCGGCGATAGGGTGTCGGGGTCGATCGTTTCCAGTGCTTCACGCAGGTGATCTTTCGCCACAGGGGGAGGTGGGGCGGCCTCAAATAGTGGGAGTTGCGGCCCACTGCGCCCCTGATCGCGCTCAAGGGCTGCCAGCAGGCGCGTGGCACGCTGCACGACCGGTAGCGGAACGCCGGCCAGCTGGGCCACGTGCACCCCCCAGCTCTTGCGCGCCGAGCCCTTGCGCACCTCATGCTGGAAAATTACCTCGCCCTGCCATTCGCGCACCGCCATGGTGAAAGGTGTCAGCCGGGGCATCGAATCGGACAGGCTGCACAGCTCATGAAAATGCGTGGCGAAGATGGTGCGTGAGCCAAGCTGCGAGTGAAGCGCCTCAAGTGTGGCCCAGGCGATGGCAAGTCCGTCGAGCGTGGAGGTGCCACGGCCGATCTCGTCCACCACGACAAGTGAGCGTGGACCGGCCTGACGCAGGATGGCGGCTGTCTCGGTCATTTCTACCATAAAGGTCGAGCGTCCGCGCGCGAGATCATCAGCAGCGCCCACGCGTGAGAACAGGCGATCGACGATGCCGATACGGGCCTTTTCAGCCGGAACGGGCAGACCGGCTTGGGCGAGGATAACAGCGAGGGCCGTTTGGCGCAGGAAAGTCGATTTGCCGGCCATGTTGGGGCCGGTCAGCAGCATCACGCGCTGATCGGGGGGCAGGTGGCAGTCATTGGGGATGAAACGCGTGGCGCGGTCCAGGGCAGCCTCAACCACAGGGTGACGGCAGGCCTTGAGCGCAAAGCTCTGATCCTGCGTCATTTCGGGACTGCACCAGGTGCCACCCTGCGCCAGGCGCGCACTGCCAGTCAGCACATCGGCCAGCGCAAAAAGTTCCGCCAGTTCCGGCAGGGCAGGATGGGAGACAGTCTCGGCAACCAGCGCGCCGAACAGACGACGCTCCAGCGCACCGGCGCGGTCGGCAGCCTCCAGAATAGCCCGGTCGAGGTCGAGCAGTTCTTCGGTGGTGAACCGCACCAGATTGGCAGTGCCCTGCCTGAAGGAAAGCTCGGGGCAATCCCGGAGCCTCGCCCCGTGCAGTGCCGAGGTCTCGATGATATAACCCAGTTGCGCGTGATGTTTTATCTTGAGCGTGGCAACGCCGAATTTCTCGGCATAGCTTTGCTGAAGCGCTGCTAGGGTACGTTTGCTGTCGTCACGCAGGCCACGGTAACGATCGAGATCGGCATCGTAGCCGGTGGCGATAACCCCGCCATCCTCAATACGGGCGGGCAAGGAGTCTGATAGGGCTTTTTCCAGCGTTTCCAGCAAGGCATCGGCACGGCCGTACAGCCCGGCGAAAAGCGTCCGGATGAGCGAAGGCGTTGCATCATCGCAAACCGGCTCGAGCAACGCCACGAGCGCATCAGCCGCTTGCAGCAAATCACGTGTGGCAGCCAGATCGCGCGGCAGGCCGCGCCCCGTCGAGAGGCGGCCCAAGGCGCGGGCAAGGTCGGGACTGCGCCGCAGGATAGGCGTTATCGCCTCCATCAGCCCCGGCTGGGCACCAATCCAGCGCCAGCCTTCCTGGCGGCTCTGGATGAGCGTCAGATCGGTAGAGGGGGCTGCAATCCACTGGGCGAGTAGACGTTGCCCGGCTGCGCTGACACAGCGATCCACTGCTGCAAAGAGCGTATGTGTGGTCGTGCCGTCTCTGGCCTGCACGAGATCGAGGCTGGCGCGGGTTGCAGGATCGAGGCCCAGCGTTTCGGAATCATCCCGTCTGAGGGGGCGGGCGATACGGGGCATCGCACCGGCCTGACTGCGACGCACATAATCGAGCACCAGGGCGCCAGCACGAATCTCCTCGTCGGTGAAGTCGCCCAGAATATTGATTTGAGGAACTTCGAAAATCTGCGCCATGCGCGTCTGTGCTGAGTCGATGCCGGGCGGGACCATGTTGGGTGCGATGCGCAGCGCGAAGGGCTCCGGGACAAGCGCCGGCTCAGCAAGGATTTCCGAGGGGTCGAGGCGGGCGAGCAACTCCTCGATCTGGTTACGCGGCAGCGTCGTTGTTTCAAACGATCCGGTCGAGATATCGATCCACGCCGCGCCGCACGCGTCGCTCACGCGCGGTTTGCGAGCGGGGGCGGAGAGGGCGAAGAGAAGGTTGGGGCGCCCGGCTTCGAGCAATTCGTCTTCGGTCAGCGTCCCTGCCGTGACAAGACGCACGATGGCCCGCGAAAGAGGGCCTTTCTGGGGGAGATCACCAGCCTTCCGTGCCGCTTCGGTCTGCTCCGCCACAGCCACACGGAAGCCGCGACGAATCAGGCGGGTGAGATACGCCGGGGCGGCCGCAACCGGAACGCCGCACATGGGGATCGGCTCTTCGTTATGCTTTCCCCGTGTGGTCAGGCTGATATCGAGCGCCATCGACGCCGTTTCGGCATCGGCGAAAAAAAGCTCGTAGAAATCGCCCATACGAAAAAACAGCAGCGCATCGGGTTCCTGCGCCTTAAGGGAAAACCACTGCGCCATGGCAGGTGTTGCCCCCTCGGCACAGGGGATTGCACCCGTAATCGCGGGGGTCGTCATGCTGGATATCGGATCTGTATGTCGCGCCACATGACACAAATCCTAACGTTACAGCGCGGTCCTGTGAACTCTCTGTTAAGGGACCGGACGCAATCGCTTTAGAGCCATGATTATTTTGCAACGCTTGACTGTGCGGTCAGGAAGCCAGCGACCTATAGCCGTGTAAATCATGCAGGTGCGGAGAGACGCAATGCGTGGGGCGCCATCACGCCCCGACCTGAATTCAGGGCCCTGGTATTGTCTCAGCGGGCCCGCCCGCGACGCAGCACACGACGAAGCAGACGATCAGGCTGCGCAACGCCGAAGGCCCAGAGGGCGGCGAGGTAAACCACACCGGCCAGCCCCATGAGGATGCCAAGCATCATCGCCCGCATGAGGGCATGCCACATGACCAGACCCGGCGCGATGAGGCGTGCGAGCGTGACCGTGACAAGCGCCATGAGAAAAGAGGCGGCGATGACACGCAGCAGGCGGCCAACCAGAGCCGCATCCGGACGGAATACGGATCGCCTGTGCAGGATGACGGCAAGGAAGCCAAGATTGACCAGAGCCGCAATCGTACTCGCAAGCGGCGGCCCGACATGGGTGAGCGGGCGATAGAGGGCAAGATTGAGCGCAAGATTGAGCGCAAGGGTGAGAAATCCGATACGCACTGGCGTGCGGGTATCACCATGAGCGAAGAAGCCGGGCGAGAGCACCTTGATCAGAATGAAAGCGGGCAGGCCAAGCGCATAGGCTCGTAGCGACTGCGCTGATGAAAGCGCGTCTTCGGTCGTGAATTTTCCATAGCCGAAAAGCGTCGCCATGATTTCGGGGGCAAGGGCCAGCAGGCCAAAACAGGCTGGAAAAGTCAGGATAGACGCATAATCAATGGCCTGATTGAGCGTTTTCTGTCCGCCTGCCGTGTCGTGTTCGGCTGCATGACGGGTCAGTACGGGCAAAAGCGTTGTTCCTGCAGCGGCCCCCAGAACACCCAGTGGCAGCTGGTTGACGCGATCGGCAAAGTAGAGCCACGAGATCGATCCTGCAGGGAGCAGGGTGGAAATCAGCGTATCGACGGTCAGATTGAGCTGTGTGGCGCCAGAGCCAACCAGTCCCGGCCAGAGCCGACGCAGCATGTCACGCATCTCGCCCGTCAGGCGGGGGCGCGGCAGGGTCAATCGCACACCGGCCCGTCTGACCGACCAGAGCAGAAGGCCAAGCTGGACGAATCCTGAAACCGTGATTCCGATGGCGGTCCAGGTGGCGGTATCATGAAACACCAGCGCGCCAAGCAGGATGGTGGCGATGCCCACGATATTGAAGGAAACATAGGCCCCGGCTGCCATGGAGAAACGATGCAGCCCGTTGAGCACGCCCGCCACCAGAGCGGCTGTGCAGATCAGGATCAGATAGGGGAAGGTGATGCGCGTGAGAGTGACCGCCATCTCGAAGCGGCCCCCGGCATGATTGAAACCCGGTGCGATGATTTCGATGATCCAGGGCATGAACACTTCGCCCAGGATTGTGAGGCCAAGCAGCCATGCGCTGAGGCAGCTCAGGGCCTGCGAGGCAAAGCGCGAGGCATCTTCCTGCCCATGCGCTGTCAGACGTTCGGTGAAGAGCGGTACGAAGGCTGCGTTGAAAGCCCCCTCGCCAAAAAGCCGCCTGAACATGTTCGGCAGCCTGAAGGCAATCTGATAGGCGTCCTGCACCGGGCCAGCACCCAGAAACGCTGCAAGAAGCTGGTCACGCACCAGACCAAGGATACGGGACAGCATGGTCCAACCACCGACGGTGATCAGGTTTCGGAGCATTCCGGGCTTCCAGTCAGAGAACAAGCTAAAATTGAACGCGCCTCTTTAGACGCAACGGCGCTGGAGCGCCATCGGGTCGGGGAGGATTGGCTACGGGGTCATCAGCATGACGGCGCCCAGCCATCGGGGCAGAGAGTGGCTTTCCTGTGGCGGTGGATGAGCGCGGCGAAAAAGGGTGTCGTTACGTCATGACCACACGCAGGTATGGCCAGCCTAGCCTGCAATGCCAGACATATCCTGAGTTTGTCCCCCATGCCGACAGGCCGCGCTCTTCTGCGCGAAATTATCTGACGGTTCGATCGTGCAGAAAAGGCATGGCTGCTCCTACGAGCTTTTTCTTGTGGGCAGCTATCTCCCGGGGCTAGAGAACGCCCCTCGGGCCGCACGTTGGCGGGATTTTTTCCTGTTAGCCTCAAAAAGCGGCCCGGCATCAAAAGAGGATGGACCCGGTTAGCCGGATGTCGAACAAGGCGAGCGAGAGATGAGCCCTATAGTGCTTTCACTGACCAGTTTTGTCCTTGCTGCGGGGGTGTTTACCCTCGTCCCCGGGCTCGATACGGCATTCGTTCTGCGCAGCACGACCATTTCCGGAACTCGCACAGGATTCTGTGCGGCGCTCGGCATCACGCTCGGGCTTTTCGTGTGGGGAGCAAGCGCCGCTTTCGGGCTGACAGCGTTGCTCGCAGCCTCAAAACTCGGTTTCACCATCGTGAAATGGGCAGGCGCCATCTATCTTTTCAGTGTCGGAATACGCCTGCTGCTCCAGCCCCGTGGCAAGGCCACACCCGGTGACGCGTTGCGCGGGGTCACCCTGTCTGGTTGGCAGAGCTTTCGTCAGGGGCTGACGACCAATCTGCTCAACCCTAAGGTCGGTATCTTCTTCATTACCTTCCTGCCGCAATTCATCCCGCACGGGGTCAATTTCGTCGCATTTTCACTGCTGCTGGCGGGAATTCAGGTGCTGCTGACGCTGAGCTGGTTCACATTGCTCATTCTCATGACCGTCAGGTTGGGGGCGTTTTTGTCCCGCCCCGCCACTGTAAGGATTCTTGACCGTGCTACGGGGGGTATCTTCATGGCATTCGGCCTGCGCCTTGCCCTCGAGCGCCAAGGCTGAGCCATTTTCTCAATGCGCTTGGGGCAAAGCCTCTGGCGCAGTTGCATCAGAGAGTCCGACACGCCACAGGGTCAGGCAGGATTATTACCGATCCATCACAGCACGCATGACGCTGGCCTTGAAGCGATCTGAGTCGGGGGCGGTGAGCGGCGTGTACCAGTTGAGCAGCTCACCCTCACGCGAGACGATGTATTTGTAGAAATTCCAGCGCGGGCGCGACAGGATCCCGCCCCGACTGGCCAGCCAACGAAAAAGCGGCGTGGCCTCCTTGCCCTTGACGGTCGATTTGGTCGCCATAGGGAAGCTGACGCCGTAATTGCGCGAGCAGGTGGTCTGGATCTCGGAAGCTGTTCCCGGTTCCTGCTGGCCAAAATCGTTGCTTGGCACTCCCAGCACCACAAGGCCGGATTTGCCGTAATGGCTCCAGAGATATTGCAGCCCTTCATATTGCGGGGTGAAGCCACATTTCGAGGCCGTATTGGCAATCACGACCGCCTTGCCTCTGAAATCGGCCATCGAGATCGGCTCGCCGCACAGGGCGGGTATCTGCAAATCATAAAAACTGGTCGTCATGTCAGTCCGTCATGCCTCGTTATGAGCCTGATCGCCACTGTGGCTTTCCGCTGGACAGCGTGCAAGCATCCCGACACAGTAAAACCTTTCGCGAGTAGAACGGTTCCCGCAGGTCAAGTCTCGACGCTGGCGCTCTATCGTGTTGTAACTCCTCGCATCTCTCACCCGCCTGGGCGCAGTTTCATGCCCTGAGGGGGCAGGGAATGAATGAACTGAAGGGCCGTTGATGTTCCTGCGCGGTTTGGTTGGTATGGCAGTGCTCATCGCGCTGGGTGTTCTGCTTTCGAGTAACCGGAGAGCCATAAATTTCCGTCAGGTGGGTATTGCTCTGGCGCTGCAATGCGGCATCGGCGCCCTGGCGCTTTTCGTGCCGTGGGGGCGCAGGCTTTTCGGGGCGCTGGCCGATGGCGTCGGGGCAGTGCTGGCCTATGGGCAGGTTGGCACGCATTTTCTGTTCGGCGGTCTTGCAGGGCCCAAAATGGACGCTCTGTTCGGGCAAGACAGTTTCGTGTTCGCCTTTCAGGTGCTGCCAGCCATTGTCTATGTCTCGGCGCTGATTGCCATTTTCTATCATTGGGGCGTCATGCAGGCGCTGGCGCGTATCATCGGGCAGGGCCTTTGCCGTGTGCTCGGCACAACGGCCATCGAATCCTTTTCTGCCGTCATGACCGTGTTTCTGGGGCAGAGCGAAATGCCGGTGGTGCTGCGGCCCTATGTGAACAAGCTTCGTCGCGCCGAACTGTTCACGATCATGAGTTCTGGCACAGCCTCGGTTTCCGGTTCCGTTCTGGCAGGTTATGCGGGGCTTGGTGTGCCCATGCATTACCTGCTGGCGGCGTCTTTCATGGCAATACCGGGCGGACTGCTTTTCGCCAAAATTCTTTGGCCCACCCCGGAGGATGCCGCGCTGGCAAAAGAACCCATGCCAAGCGCCGTGCTCGAGACATCCGGTGTTTTCGATGCGCTGGCCGAGGGCGCGATGAGCGGTGCCCGCGTGGCCTTTGCCGTGGGTGCCGTTCTTGTTGCGTTTGTCGGCATCACCGCACTGGTCGATGGCGTCCTTCACGGGTTGGGCGGGTGGCTCCATTTGCCCGGGATGAGCCTCTCCACGCTTCTGGGCGGGCTGATGGCTCCGCTCGCCTGGCTGATCGGTATCCCCTGGGCTGACTCCCTGACCGTTGGCGGGCTCCTTGGGCAGAAAATCGCCTTCAACGAGTTCGTCGCCTATGTCGGTCTATCGCCGCTTATCCATGCGCATGCACTCTCTGCTCATAGCCTCGCGATCGTCTCGGTCGCGCTGTGCGGCTTTTCCAATTTCTCGAGCGTAGGGATCCTTATCGGTGGCTTTGGCAGCGTGGCTCCTGAGCGACGCGCTGAAATCGCGACGATCGCTTCACGTTGTGTGATTGCCGGGACGCTCTCCAATCTCATGAGTGCCACGATCACGGGGCTTTTTATTGCCGCCTGAGCCAGTGTCCCCCAAAAGCCTCGCATAGACCCGGCTATCGCAGGGGCGTCATGGGATCTTGCCTGTCAGCAGCGGGATTTTCCGATCCCGCAAATCTGACACGCCTCGGATGGCAGGGCGCAGGAAGGCAGAGGAAGAGGGACAGCTCAGGCATGGTGGATGACACACCCGGCAAGCAGGACCTTCACTCCCTTTATCCCGATCCCCATGACCGCCCTCTTATGGGGAAGCCCGAGCCGGGCAAGAACCTTCATACGCGGCTCTATATTTGCGAGTTCTGGGCCACCTGCCTGCTGATGATTGGTGGTGTCTGCTCCAACGTTGCCATAGGCTCACCGCATAGCCCCGTCGCCAGGGCGCTGGCTGACTGGCCCAATCTGCTCAGTGCCCTGGAAGGGCTCGTTTTTGGTCTGAGCTCCACGCTGGCGGCGCTTTCGCCTTTTGGACGTGTCAGCGGCGCTCATCTGAGCCCGTCCATCAGCCTGGCATTTTGTCTGGGCCAGCGTCTGGCCTTGACCGATATGGCGTTTTACATGCTCGCCCAGATTTCAGGTGCGGTCATGGGAACGGGGCTGGTTGCGGCGAGTGGCCTGATCTGGCCAGTCTGGGGGCTCTGGTGCCAGTCGTCACGCTTTGCAGCGACCGTGCCGTCTCCATTTGTGCCGCCATGGTGGGCCTTTGTAGGCGAGATCAATACAACGGCGATTCTCGTTGCTGTTGTCCTGCTCTGCGGTGCGCGGCCTATGCTGAGACCGTTTGCCGCCTGGGCGGCAGGTCCGGTGTTTTTCGTGCTTAATCCCTTCGAGGCCTGGCTTTCGGGCGATAGTACGAATCTCGCCCGGAGCGTCGGACCGGCGCTGATATCGGGATCATGGGAGCATTTCTGGGTTTATCTGCTCGGCCCCTTCGCTGGGGCCAGTATCATGATCGTCCTGATACGGGCCGAAGCGTTTGGCAGGGTTCATCTGCACGAGGCGCGTCTGGCCTATTTCGGTCATGAAGGGCGGGCGCCGTTTTTCCTGTCGAGATGGTTCAGGCACAAGGGCCGTGCGTCCCACGAAGCGAGATAGTTACCTCAAAGCAATGAATGGTTGCATTGCGTCATCTATCCATGCCGATTAACGTTATCTTACCGAAACGGATGGAGACGTTATCATGTTGGATAAGAGCGCGTTGCTGCACCGGCTGCATGATCATGATCCGCTGGCTCTTGTTCTGGTGGGGCTTGTCTGTTTCGTCTGGGTGTTTCTGCCGACGCTTGTTGCAGGGCTGCGCCGTCATCCGTCTTTCCGGATGATCGCGCTGATCAATCTGGTGTTCTTCTGGGAGTTCTGGATCTGGATGCCGCTCATGGCATGGGCTTTCATGGATCGGCCCGGCGATGCGATGGTGGCCCGTTTCGAGCGCCTGCGCGGCGCCGTAAGGAATATTCTGCCCGGACGAGGCAGATAGCCATCGACCCATACGGGCCGTGAAATGGGGCCCGCTCCATGAACGCATGCGTTCATGGAGCACGGCGCGCCACCCCTGCTGTAATACCCGCGGATCAGTCCTGACGGGGGTGACGGATGATCATGGCCTGGGTGGTGGGTAGTTCAATGACATGCTCCGGCTTGTCGGCCAGAAATTCGGCGAAAGCCTGCGCCACGCCGTCAATGATGGAATAATCGTGCGTGAGAATAATGCCGCCGGGGATCATGCGCGGATAGAAATAGGTCAGCCCGGCCAGTGTCGCTTCGTACAGATCAACATCGAGATGGACAAAGCTGTAGCGTTCATCGCCAAGCGAGGCAGCAGAGTCTGGAAAGAAGCCGGGGTGAAAGGCGACGTTCTCATACCCTGCGAGCTTGCGTTTGACGGAATCGAGCGTTCCGCAGAACTCACCCTTGGCAAAGACCATGCCCTCTTTCGCGCAGGGTGTGGGCAGACCCTCGAACGTGTCGAACAGGTGAAGCCTGCGGTGATTCTTCACCATGCAGAGCAGTTCGGCCGAGGCGCCGCGATAGACACCGAACTCGGCCATATCGCCCTCATAGACGGCCTGCGCCTGCGCCAGTTCATGAAGCACGAAGGCCTCGTCACTGCTCAGGAGTGAATCCGTGCCTGCACGCGCCTTGTCGAGCCGGCGTAGGGTCACCGGATGTTTGTGCCCACCGAGCAGCTTCATCTGCATCATGCTGTGTATACCGAATGTCAGAAACCGGATGACACGGTTTCGGCTGACGAGGCGACGCATGGCTTCATTGCGCATCCACATGATGCTGTCCCTTTTCGTTGTTCTTATTCGACGGTAATGGGCCGCTCGAGAAGGTGGCGACGTGCCTGGGCGAGGTCGATTTCCCCTGCCAGAAAGGCCGAGACGGTTTCGGTAATGGGCATGGCAATGCCGAGCGCCTTTGCCCTTGCAGCCAGGGCAGGCGCCGTGGCGACGCCTTCAGCAACCGTGCTGCGTGTGCCAAGGATTTCGGCCAGGCTTGTGCCGCGTCCCAGCTCGAGACCAAGGCTGTAATTGCGTGAGCCTGCCCCTGTGCAGGTGAGAATCAGGTCGCCCAGACCGCTGAGGCCCGCTATCGTCGCAGGACGCCCCCCCATCGCTGCGGCGAGGCGACCGATCTCGACAATGGCGCGTGTGATCAGCGCCGCGCGTGCATTCTCACCAAGCCCTGCGCCAATGGCGATCCCGGCGCCGATGGCGACCACGTTCTTTGCAGCGCCGGCAATCTGCACTCCAATCGGATCATCGCTGGCGTAGAGACGGAAATGCGGCGAGGAGAGCAGGCCGACGTAGTGATGGGCTTCATCAAGCGATGCCGCGGCGATGGTGGCCGCTGCCGGTGCGCCCATTGCAACCTCGATCGCGAAATTCGGGCCTGACAAAACAGCGTGAGGCCGATCGGGCTGAGTTTCGCGCAGAATGTCGAGCGGGAGATCTCCCGTGCCCAGTTCGAGCCCCTTGCAGCAGGCAATGAGCGGTGAGGTACCCTTGAGGCGCGGCGCGATTGATCTGAGCGTCTGCATGGGCACTACCAGCAATGTCAGATCGGCGTGTTCAGGCAGGTCGGACGTCACGCCAACTGCGTCGGGCAGGACGGCAGCAGGCAGGCGGGGCAGCGTTCGCGTGCCGGATACCACAGGGGAGCGTGACCAGAGCGTCACGCGCGCGCCGGCACGGGCGCTGGCGCAAGCCAGGGCGATACCCCAGGCCCCGGCGCCGATAACGGCGATATGAGGGGAGGTGGCTGTCATTCTTCCACGATCCGGGTCACTTCCGCGTAGCCTTCACCGTCCGGTGAAAGGATGGGCGCGATGGAGTCAAGAAACACTCTGGCCTGATCCTCGAAACGATAGGGTGGGGCGATGACGGTCAGGCCGCAGCCATTGAGCCGGGCGGGATCGGTGGGCTGTCGCAGATAGAGGCTGCAATCGACGATATCACGCAAACCCATATCGCGCAGCGTATCATGAAAACGGCGCACCGGGGCGCGATGCTTGATGGGATACCAGGCGGCGACAATGCCCATAGGGAAAGCACGCCGTGCATTGCGCATGGCGGTAGCGAGGGTATCAAACTCGTCCGTTTTTTCGAAAGGCGGGTCCATAAGCACGAGGCCGCGCTTGAGGTCACGCGGCGGCAGAAAGGCCTTGAGCGCGCCATAACCATCGCGTTCATGCACCGCAACCTGCGGCTGGTCGCGAAAGTTGCCTTTGAGTATGCGGGCGTCATCGGGATGAAGTTCGCAGCAGATGAGCCGGTCCTGAGGGCGCAGCACCGAAGCGATCAACGCGGGTGAGCCGGGATAGCGGTTTGCCGGACCATCGGGCGCGTTGAAGCTGCGCACGATCGAGAGGTAATCAGTCAGTTCCTCGGGCACGGTTTCCGGCAGGGCCGGGGTGTCATGGAAAGCGCCGATGCCCTCGCGCCATTCTCCGGTTTTCTGCGCTTCGGTTGCGTCAAGATCATAGAGCCCGCAGCCTGAATGGGTGTCCAGCACGCAAAAACCCGCTGGCTTGCGCAGCAGATGGCGAAGGATAACGAGCAGGAGCCCGTGTTTCATCATGTCAGCGAAGTTGCCTGCGTGATAGGCGTGACGGTAGTTCAACGGGCGTCTTTCCTGAATTGCGTGTCGTGTGCTGAAGCGCTTGATGGGCCGAGCAGATCCAGCAGCGCCTCTTGCTCCGGTCGTACGGCGATGGCGATATCGGCGAATGACGACGGCCTCAGCGCGTCGCCAATCTGGTCCGACAGGGCAAGCGCCCGCACCGTTGAGAGAAGTGCGCTGTCTGACCCCAGCGCCGATAGAAACGCACGGGCTGTCGCGGCCGAGTAAAAGAGAACAGCGGCGATACGCTGTTTGGCTAGCAACGCCCGAGTAGCGTCATCCAGCGTGCCGGCAGGGGCGGTATGGTAAACCACCCGTCTTGTGACGCGCCAGCCCTGGCTTCGCAGGTCGCGCGCCAGCGTACCCCCGAGCCCGCGTCCGGTCGCGAGAAGAAGAGAGGGGTCTGACTGGGGGCGACCGAGATGCTGCAACAGGGAGCGGGCGTCGCCATCAGCATGATCGACATGACTGAAGCCGCAGGCGCGTGCGCGCTCGGCAGTGCGTGCGCCGACTGCGGTCAGCGGCGTTTGCAGTGGAAGAACATCACGCAGGGAGTCGAGGCTTTGCCCGCTGGTAACGACGATACGACCAACAGGGGATAGGGGACGCAACGGCATAGGCATGATGCGCAGCATGGGGGCCAGATGAGGCTCCCAGCCCAGCGCCTCCAATGCACGGCGCGTATCGCTCAGTCCCGGTTCCGGGCGTGTGACAAGGACCGTCCGGCGCGGCGTATCAGCCATGATCCTCAAAGATATCGGCAGGGGAATCGGCATGGAGCGACAGGCCGAGTTCGCGCCCCAGACGCAGGGCCTCGGTCGGCTCGCCGCAGATCTCGCGTTGCAGGAAGAAGGAGCCATCCTCGCGGGCCACCAGACCTGTCAGGACAAGCTCGCGATCTCCGAAATGACCGCGCCCGCCCGGCTGGGCCTTGGGGCGCAGCCTGGCATAGCCACCTATCGGCGTGCGGCACGAGCCATCGAGCACATCCAGAAGCGCGCGTTCTGCTGTTGCAACAGCGCGTGCTTCGGGGTCTTCTATGGCCGCCAGCAGGTCGAGCAGTTCACGGTCTTCCGCGCGGACTGTCACGCCAACGATCCCCTGACCGGCCGCCGGAATCATGAAATCGGTGTCGAGCACGATATCGGCCCGGTCTTCCATACCCAGACGGCGTAGCCCGGCCAGAGCAAGAAGGGTCGCGTCGCAAGCGCCGCCTGCAAGCTTGTCGAGGCGCGTCTGCACATTGCCGCGTATCAGCCCGAACCGCAGATCGGGACGCCGATGCAGCAGCTGGGCCTGACGACGCACAGAGGCACAGCCGATCCTGGCGCCAAAGGGCAGGGCATCGAGCGGGGAGTGACCAGCTGCGACCAGCGCCTTTGCTTTGTCGCGCAGCGCCGGGCTCAGGATCAGCACATCGCGTGCATCCTCACGCTTGAGCGTGCAGGCCAGTGTCAGCCCGGCAGGCAGAACCGTTTCGAGATCCTTGAGGCTGTGAACGGCGAAATCGATCTGCCGTGCGAGCAGGGATTCGTGGATTTCCTTGGCGAACAGCCCTTTGCCGCCAATTTCCGACAGTAGGCGGGACTGGACCTGATCGCCTGTCGTGTTGATCGGGTGTTCCTGAAACGCGCCCATGTCACGCAGCAGCGGACAGAAACGGGTCAGCCGTGTCAGGAAAGCCCTCGTCTGCACAAGCGCGAGCGGTGAGCCACGCGTGCCCACGCGGAGCGGCAGGGAGTGCCTTGAGGTCGGCGGATGAGGCGAGGCCTGTCGGCGCATGGCTTCGGCAGCAACCTGCTGCAATTGCAGGCTCTGGGTCATGAGCGCTTCGGGCATCGTCATCTGTTTCATGGCTGATCTTGCTACTCCACCGCGTGATCCATGAAAAGAGACGGCTCGCTTATGGCGTTCCATCGCGTTATCAGGGGGGATGGCATGTTTTTCACTCAAGGCCCCGGTTCTGGCCATCGAATCAAGCTGTGACGAGACAGCCTGCGCAATTCTCTCCCCTGAAGGGCGGGTGCTGGCCGAAACCGTGCATACGCAGGCGGGCCATGCGGCGCTGGGTGGGGTCGTGCCAGAAATTGCTGCACGCGCGCACCTGTCCCTGTTGCCTGATATCGTCCGGCAAACACTTGAGAATTCGGGCCTTGCATTGCACGAGATGGGGGCTTTTGCGGCCTGCACCGGTCCGGGTCTGATCGGTGGGCTGATTGTGGGCAGCAATTATGCAAAAGGGCTGGCACTGGCGATGGACCGGCCTTTTATCGCAGTAAATCATATCGAGGCCCATGCCCTGACAGCGCGGCTGCCGGGGCTGGTCGCGACCGATATTAAATTTCCGTATCTTTTGCTTCTAGTGTCAGGTGGGCACTGCCAATGCGTCGCAGTGTACGGTGTGGGGCATTACGAAAAGCTTGGCGGAACGATCGACGACGCAGCGGGCGAAGCCTTCGACAAGGTGGCCAAGCTTCTGGGGCTGGGCTGGCCGGGTGGTCCGGCCCTCGAAAAGCTTGCGGCTGAGGGCAATGCAGGAAGCATCAGCCTGCCACGTCCATTGATCGGTCGGCCGGGTTGCGATTTCTCCTTTTCAGGACTGAAGACAGCAGTCGCCCGACAGATCGAGCCCTATGGCATGGCGGCCCTGCCACGGCAGGTTGCGGCGGATATCGCCGCCAGTTTTCAGCAATGCGTCTGCGATGTGATGGCAGACAGGGCGCGTCATGCCCTCCAGGCGCTGCCAGAGGCCATCTCTCTTGTCGTGGCCGGCGGGGTCGCTGCCAATACGACCATTCGCGTCGCGCTGGAGCAGGTTGCGCAGGAGGCACATATTCCGTTCGTCGCACCGCCACTACGCCTGTGCACAGATAACGCGGTCATGGTGGGCTGGGCAGCCATCGAAACGATTCGGGCGCATGAGCAGGCGGGTGTGATGCTGGAGGACGGCATTGCGGCCGCACCACGGCCTCGATGGCCGCTGGGCGATATTTCGCCTGCAGGAGGAGAAGCCAAGGCTCAGGCCCGGCAATAGTAGTGCTGCACTATCCGAAAGCTGCCACGAAAGTTGACCAGGAACTGATTGGACCGAACGCGTTGTTCATGCTTGGCTGAAGCCGATAAAAAAAGGAAAGGTCAACGCAATGAGCAAAGAAGATGATGCCTGGTTCACGATTGATGAGCAGGCCAGTGCTCTCGAGCGTCAGGCCGGTATTGCTGAACCAGCCCAGACTACCCGTGGTTTCCTGTGGTCGATTGTCCTCCCCTGCATTGCGATGGGGATTTTCCTCATAGGTGCCCTCTGGGTTCTCATTTCATGGTTCCACCTGTTGGGGTGAGGGGGCTGCCGATCGCACCTTGAGGAAACCGCGCCGGATGTTTCTCGCGTCGGCCACGTGTCAATCAGGCACGATGCTGCAGAACGGAATTTCTGGTGTGCGGGGACGGTGCATCGTTTCCGGGCATCCGGAAGGGGACCGAGGTATTCGCCCTCTTGCGTCCCGACATAAAACCGGGCAAAGAGGCGGCTCTCGCCGCAGGGGTCATGCCCTGATGAGCGCAGGAGAGGTGGCCGAGTGGTTGAAGGCAGCGGTCTTGAAAACCGCCGTGCGTGTAAGCGTACCGTGGGTTCGAATCCCACCCTCTCCGCCATTTCCCTTAGAAATTTCCAGTTATGATACCGATCTGTCCAGAGGCAGGACGTCGTGCACCATAACGCGTTCAGGGGATGCAACTTCATCATCGACGAAGCGAGAGGTGACGATCGCTGACCGGCTTGACGCCGGGCTGATCAGGCGCCGATGGCGATATCCATGATGTCAGGTGTTTTTCGGCGCGTCAGCCGTTGCAGGCGCGTGATGCGCGTGCGTACCGGGAGGGGTGGGCCCTCCCGGTGCGCATGATCAGGCGTTGCCTGCGGTCTCGGGGAACTGCTGGGCGCGCTTGGCCTGCCACAGTGCCACGAAATCGATTGGCTGCAGAACGATCGGCGGGAAGCCGCCATCGCGTGTTACGTCGCTGATGATGCTGCGGACATAGGGGAAAATCAGACGCGGCACTTCAACCAGCAGGATCGGCTCGATCAGCTCGGCGGGGGCGTCGGTCAGCGTGACGATGGCAGCATAGGTCAGCTCGGCGATGAATACCGTGCGGCCCGCTGCACCGCCCTCGGTTTCCGGCGATTCGGTCGCTTCGGCGCGGATGGCGAGTGCAACCTCGAAAACCGGCTGGGCTTCTTCAAGGCGATTGGCCTGCACGTCGATATTGACCGAGATCTGGGGTGCAGAGCGCAGCGTTGCGAAAATCGCTGCACCGGCCGGGACCTCGAAGGAAAGGTCCTTCGTGTATTGCAGATTGACCGACAGGGGCAGGGCGGGCGGGTTGCCCTGGTCGTTGGCCGGGTTCTGGACGGTATCGGACATAAAGCCTCGCATTGCTCGCATGGGCGGTTGTGAACATGCAGCCCATGAGAGCTGCATTGCGTACCTCTAGGCGGTAGCATGATCGATGACTCACGCCAACAGCCTATGGTTCCGGCGCAAATGTGACCATATTTCGGGTTGTGAGGCATTGGCAGGGAGTTGTGCCACCGCACGACCCGCTCTACCTAGGCAACATGCCCTTCGAGAAAAAAATAGCGGGAAGCTGAAGTCCTGATGTCCGTCCTTTCGCATATCCCCTACGACATCGTCATTTTTGCCTTGCTGACGGCCCTTCTGGTCTGGCGGCTGCGTGCTGTGCTCGGTCGTCGCGTCGATGTTGGCGGATCATCCGTTACAGCTGCGCCTGTTCCTGCTCGCCCGCAGCCTGCGGCGGCCGCGCCGGCGCCCGTGGAAGAACCCGGCGCAAAGTTTGATATTCCTCAGCCCGCCACGCGGGTCGGGCAGGTTCTGGCCGAGATTGCGGCAGCGCAGCCCGGGTTCAAACCGGAAATCTTTCTGCAAAATGCACAGAAGGCTTTCCGCGATGTCGTGACGGCCTTCGCAACGGGAGATCGCGAAAAACTGCGTGTTTATCTGACGCCTGAAGCTTTTGCCGGGTTTGACGCTGCCATTACGGCCCGCGAGGAGGCGCAGCAGCAGCAGCGCACCGAGATTGTCGGCATCAACTCGCTGGCCATTGTCGACGCCGTGCTGACACGCTTTGAAGGCGGCGAGAAGGCACGTATCGACGTGCAGATCGTCTCACGCCAGATCAGCATTCTCAACGATGTTGGCGGGCAGCCGCTGATCGGGACGGAATCCGTTACCGAGTTTTCTGATCTATGGGAATTCGAGAGTGAAACAGGCCCGAACCAGCCAGTCGCTGCCTGGCATCTGGCGGCCGCGCGCGCAGCCTGATATCTGCTGAGCCTTTCCGTTGTCGGAACGCGTATCATGCTTCCGGCTGGCCCATGAATGTGCACTCTGCAGACCTGTACCGCCCGGTTGATGTTCTCATCGGGTCGTGGGGCTTGCAGGGCGTATGACGAAATCGGTTTGCCATGAAGACAATTACCCGCCTCTCATTTGGGCTCAGCCTTGCCCTCCTGGCCTCCTGCGCCACGCCGGAACAGGAAGAAGCCCGCCTCGATCTGACCCCGGTCACTTATGCCATGCTCGATGGCTGGTCAGCGGAAACGCCTGGTTCGCTTTTGCCCGAGCTACGTACAGAGTGCCAGCGCATCACGAGGTTGCCTCCTGAGACACATCTCGGTGGTGCGCAGGGGACGATTCCCAATGGCAGCCTCGCCGGGGACTGGAGCGGCGCCTGCACCGCCCTTCAGTCGGTCGGGAGTGAGCCTGGTGAAGCGCGACGCTATTTCGAGACATGGTTCGCGCCCTATCTGGTCGCGAACGATGGTCTGATCACCGGCTATTACGAGCCCCAGATTTATGCTTCAGCCCAGAAGGGCGGCGAATTCCAGACACCGCTCTACGGACAGCCTGCCGACCTTGTTCGTACCAAGGACACGGCGGGTGACTGGGTGACAGGGCGCTGGGAGAACGACAAGTTCGTTCCCTATTACAGCCGTGCCGAAATCGACCGTGGCGCGCTTGAGGGGCGCGGTCTGGAAATTGCCTGGTTGCGTTCGCCCGAGGACCTGTTTTTTCTGCAGATCCAGGGGGCAGGGCGTCTGGTCATGACCGATGGCTCCGTGCGTCGCGTCGGCTTCGCGGCCAAGAATGGCGAGCCTTATGTGCCGATCGGTCGTGTGCTGGTAAGCCAGGGTCAGATGGCGGCGCAGGATGTGTCTCTGGCTACGCTGCGGGCCTGGCTTGCTGCGCATCCCGATCGTGCCCAGAGCGTCATGGAGCAAAACCCCAATTACGTGTTCTTCCGGCGTATCGATACGGTGCCGCTTGATCGCGGCGCCCCCGGCTCGATGGGTATACCCCTCACGCCCGGTCGTTCCGTTGCTGTGGACCGCAGTGTATTGCCGCTGGGCGTGCCGCTCTGGATCGATACGCATCTGCCGCAGGCAAACGGGGCAGAGGGGCATTGGACGCATCTTGTCTTCGCGCAGGATGTCGGCAGCGACATCAAGGGTGTCGGACGAACGGATTTGTTCACTGGCTGGGGCACCGAGGCGGAGGCGCTGGCTGGAAAACTGCGCAGTCGCGGCCGAATGGTCGTGCTGCTGCCGCATCCTCCCGCCTGATGAAGCATGACAAGGTCAGGGCGCGTCGGGAGGCGATTGGTCCCCACGCCCTGATACGTGGCGATGCGCTCAATGTCATGCGCCGTATGCCGGAGGCATCGGTCGATATTGTCGTGACATCGCCACCCTATAATATCGGTCTTGCCTACCGCACCTATAATGACCGTCTGGACGAGCAGGATTATATCGGCTGGATGCAGATCATCTGCACCCAGATTGCCCGCGTGCTCAAACCGGGTGGCTCGTTCTTTCTGAATATTGCCGGCTCATCGGCACAGCCCTGGCTCCCATTCGAACTGATCACGCAGCTGCGTGATATTTTCGTGCTGCAGAACCATATCGTCTGGATCAAGTCTGTCTCGATCGAGGAAAAGACCTATGGTCATTTCAAGCCGGTCAATTCCACACGCTTCATCAACCATAATCACGAGCACGTCTTTCACCTGACGCATCAGGGGGATGTGCCGCTCCAGCGTCTCGCTGCGGGTGTTCCCTTCACTGACAAGTCGAACATCAATCGCAGGCGCCACGCGGTCGATCGGCGGTGCCGGGGCAATACCTGGTTCATCCCGTACGAGACGGTGCGCCACCGCAAGGAGAAATTCCTCCATCCTGCAACCTTCCCTGTGGCGCTGCCGACGGCGTGCATGACCCTTCATGGCTATGACGAGCGCACCGTGCTGCTTGATCCGTTCATGGGGACGGGAACGAGTCTGGTGGCGGCGCATGAGCTCGGAGCCAGCGGGATCGGGATTGATATCGATACCCGCTATGTTTCCGTCGCACGGCGTCGACTGCGCGAGGCTCTTGGCGAGACGGATGATGAAGCTTCCTGAGGGGCAATCCTGCGACGCCTCGCATCCCGATCGCACAGCAGGACGACCTTGAATGACTGCCATAGTCTCTGAAGCCGGAGCCGATGTATCGTGCACGTAGCGCTTATGCAGAGATGACGTATCGTTAAAATAGATTAACACTATCGGCGATACCTATCAGCATCATTGGTAACAATACTTTGACAGGCGCAACCTGTTTGGACATGTTGCCCCAATCTGCACAAATTGGGGGATTGTCGGTTGTCGGATGCCGCCGGGAAGAGAAGACTTATAAAAAGAACCATTGCCGGATTGGCGGTCGCAGGGATTGCGGCCTATGGCGCTACGATCGCTTATCTGACTCACTTTGATCATCAGGGTGCGCCGCGTCTGCCGACGAACAGCGCCACATGGCATGACCCGAAGGCACTGGCCGCGTTTCAGGCATTTCAGGAAACACGCTGCGATTACTGCCATACGCGCAATGCGGATCTCCCGTTCTATTTCAAGCTGCCTTTTGCCAACCAGATCATGGAGCGCGATCTGGTAGCGGGGCAGAGGCATTTCCGTTTTGAGCCTATCCTTGCGGCATTCATGTCTGGCAAGCCGCCTTCGGTTGAACAACTGTCGCGTATCGAGGAGGTGATCAGCCAGAACCGCATGCCGCCAGCAGCCTATCTGCTCATGCATCCGCATGCCTACATGACCGAAAAGGCCCGTGGCGATGTGCTGGCCTGGGTGGCTGACCAGCGTCGTCGCTATTACGCAACGCCCGGGGTCGCGCCGCAATTTGCGGGAGAGGTCATTCAGCCTATCCCGGAAAGCTTGCCGGTGGACTGGACGAAAGCCGAGCTGGGTCGGCAGCTTTTCTTTGATCGTCGTCTTTCGGGTGATGGCAAGCTCAACTGTGCGAGCTGCCACGGGCTCGACAAGGGGGGCGTGGATAATCTCGTCACGGCAACGGGAATCAACGGCCAGAAAGGCCCGATCAACGTACCCAGCGTCTATAATGCCGTGTTCAACGTGGCACAGTTCTGGAATGGGCGTGCTGTTGACCTCGCAGCCCAGGCGGCGGGACCGGTGACCAATCCGGTGGAGATGGGGTCGCATGACTGGCCCGCCGTGGCCGCCATCATTGCCGCCGTGCCGGAATATCATACGGCGTTCGAGGCTCTTTATGGCCCCAACGCTGTCAATCAGCGCACGGTCACCAATGCCATTGCCGAGTACGAAAAAACCCTGATCACCCCTGACAGCCCGTTCGACCTTTATCTCAAGGGGGATAACAACGCGATTACGGCGCAGGAGAAGCGGGGCTATGAGCGCTTCAAGGCGATTGGTTGCTCGGGCTGTCACAGCGGCGTGGCCGTGGGTGGCGATGCTTATGAGGTCATGGGACTGGAAGGTCCGTATTTCACGGATCGCAAGGCCGAGCTGACCGATGTGGACTCAGGGCGTGAGGGGTTTACCCATGCGCTTGATGACCACCAGAAATTCAAGGTGCCCAATCTGCGCAACGTTGCGCTGACGGCCCCTTATTTTCATGATGGCAGTGCCGCAACTCTGGCGGATGCCGTGCGTCAGATGGCCCGTTACCAGACGCCTTATGCAACGTTGTCGAAGCAGGACGTTGACGATATCGTTGCTTTCCTCAAAACCCTGACAGGCAAATATCAGGGCGTGCCACTGCAACAGGTCGTTGCGGAGCCACCCCTGAAGACGCCAGAAACACAACAGGATGCGCCATGAGGGCGCACTGCCCTGAGAACTGAACGCGTATCCGTGCGCGTCATCGAGGAAGAGCCGTGTCGCGACGTGATCTGAGTTCTGAAGACGAAACGTTGTGGCAGGCTTTTACGCGTACGATCATGCCTCTCCGGGCCGCCGGGCGCGCTGGCCGGCGCTCAGGTGCCGCGCCAAGAGGCAGGATCAAGGGCGCCGTCGCATCGGGGCGCGGCACCTCGAGTGACCTCGTCGAAGCTATGGGCGCTGGGACCGGCGGGGTTTCGCCAGCGCCGCGCTATGTGGTGCGTGAGGTGATGCGCGTGGCAACGCCCGCTGCAAAACCAGCCATGATTCACGAGCGCCTCGAAATCAATGGCCGGCAGCCGGGTCTGGATACGACGTCATGGAACGCGCTGGCGACCGGTAAGATGAAGCCGCAGAAGCGGCTCGACCTGCACGGGCATTTTGCTCAGGATGCCTTTTACAAGCTCCATCATTTTCTGCACGCCGCAAGCAAGCAGGGTATTCGCTGTGTTGAGGTGATTACGGGGCTCGGCAGCGGTCAGGAGGGCGGCGTTATCCGTCAGGAGTTGCCCCATTGGCTGGAGCGGGGCGACTTGCGACCCCTCATCCTTGCGGTGGTCCACACACATAAGCGCAATAAGGGAGCGGTACGGATCCTGCTCAGGGCCCGTCACCGCCTTTGAGGCGACGTCACTCGAGCCGGATATCTGCGGCTCTGTCTCGTCTCACATCATGTCCGGATGTGCCCTCAGGTGGGGCGTGTTTCCTGACCCTGGCGCCAGCGCGGCTGATTGTTGTTGATCCAGCGTCGCAGTGCCAGAAGCGAGGTGAGTTCCGGCATGCACTGATTCAGCAGGGGAGCGGCGTCGGCGCCGGCTACCACCGTAAGATGCTGCGTGTCGTTCCAGCTTCGCAAGGCGCTGTCCAAAATCGCCTCCTGCGAGGCGTGGCGCCAGCGCGCAATGGCCAGTGGCGGTGTGAGCATGGGTAATGCCAGGACAAGCGCTGACGCGGCTGCGCTGGAGACGGCACGCCATGCTTCGAACAGGGCACCTGCCGGTGCATGACCACGGGCCATGAGATATGTCGCTTCGAAGCTCGGTACGTTGGCTACGGTAGGGCCCGAGTAGAAGATAGGCTTGATCCCCTCCGGTGCGGTCGCGATATCGGTGGCGAGGTCATCTCCGGGACCGGGCGTAAGCTGTACGGCATCGACCTGACCCGATTTGAGAGCCTCCATCGCTTCAGCCTTGCTCGCATAGCCAGCGACAGGCAGGGGGTGAAGCCCAAGAAGGGAAAGCCCGAGCAGGCTGGAGAGTTCCACGCCGGTAGGGTGGGACACGGCTACTCTGACGGGTCGATCATGGAACAGCCCGCTCAGGCGCGTGCGTATGGTGCGATGCAACTCCGCGCGCGCCAGCGTTACAACCGGGCGGCGTGCCACGATCAGAGCGGCCCAGCGCGAAAAATCGAAATGCACACGGGCGTCGCCGGAAAGCGAGGCGATCAGCGCAGCACCGGGTGCGAGGATGGCGGTGCCGCCATCGGCTTCGGGGCTGACATTATCGAACAGATTGGCAGCCGTGACGCCGTCACGTCCCATGTCATAATGAACGGCAATGGGGGGAGGCGTATTGAGGCCGGTTGCGAGAGCGGTTGCCACGAGCGGGGCAACCTGTCCGGGAAGGGAGTCCGGACCGCCACCCACAATGAGCCGAGGTGAGTCGACCAGTGACGATGTCGTGACACTCCGTTCGTCATCCTCCCAGGCATAGGCCGGAAGGATGGTAGCTAGATTTGTCGCGACAACAGCGGATAGAAAGCTGCGTCGGGTCGTCTTTTTGCCCGTCACATGAGACGTCAACCTGTAGCGCACTTCTTCCCTTTCACCGCCGGTCTGGCCAGCACGGGCTGGTAAGCCAGATGATTGCGGCTAAATCGTGTCGCCACGCCTCGGGGCGTTTGCCCCGAAGCACCCTTCATCAGGGCCATTTGACCTCGGGTGGCATGCTCATGAGGATCGCTTCCGTGTTGCCGCCGGTCTTGAGGCCAAACACGGTTCCGCGATCATGTATCAGATTGAACTCGACATAGCGACCACGTCTTATAAGCTGTGCCTCACGCTCAGCCTCGGTCCAGGGCTGCATCATGCGCGCGCGAACAGCACGCGGATAGGCTTCATAAAAAGCCAGGCCGACATCCTTCGTAAAGGCGAAATCCTTTTCGGTGTCACCGCTATTGAAGTGATCGTAGAAGATGCCGCCAAGCCCGCGTGGTTCACCACGATGATGAAGGAAGAAATACTCGTCGCACCAGGCCTTGAACTTCTCGTAATATGTAGGGTTGTGCGGCTCGCAAGCCTTGCGAAACGTCTCATGGAAGGCAGCAGCATCTTCCTGCGCTTCGGCGCTGTCGGGGAACATGGGGGTAATATCACCCCCGCCACCAAACCACCCATTGCTGGTGATGATCATGCGAGTGTTGAAATGGGCTGCACTCACATGCGGGTTGCACGGATGGGCCACAAGCGAGATGCCGGTCGCGAAGAAGCGGGGGTCGACATCGGCACCGGGCATGTTTTTGCGAAACTCGGGTGAGAATTCGCCCCAGACTGTCGAGACATTCACGCCGACTTTCTCAAAGACGCGGCCACGCATGACGGACATGACGCCACTACCCTGAAGGGCGCTGTCCGGGTCTTCGCTGCGGTTCCACGCCGTGCGCACGAAGCGACCGGCCTCGGCTTTATCGCGCAGGACCGGCGAGTTGTTGGCGACTGCCTCGTCCTCAATGGCTTCGTACGAAGCGCAGATCTTGTCGCGCAGGGTCTCGAACCAGTGCCGCGCCTTTTCCTTGAAAGAGTCATGAGGCACGTCGTCCCGGATGAGGGTGCCAAATGTCTTGGGGTCCAAGGTCTCGCTCATGGCAAGCTCCACATTCTGTTCCAGCCGGTCTTGCGCCAGCCTGATAGCCTGAACCCATATCAGAATCGTCAGAACAGAGCCATGCAGGGCAGAATGAAAACACTGACAGGTTGCGAAGCCAGCCATTCTGGTGTTCCTGAACGCGACATTTACCGACACAGAGCAAAGGCAGTTCGGCATGACTGAAAACGTGATCATCGAACCCGTGATCGGCCTTATTGGCGGGTCTGGGCTGTATGACATCGACGGTTTGGAAGAAAAGGAATGGCGTCGGGTCGAAACTCCCTGGGGTGAGCCCTCCGACGAATTGCTGTTTGGCCGGCTGGACGGTGTGCGCTGCGTGTTCCTGCCGCGCCATGGCCGTGGTCATCCTATTCCGCCGTCAGAACTCAATTTCCGCGCCAATATCGATGCGCTCAAGCGCGTTGGCGTGACCGATATTGTCTCGCTTTCCGCTGTCGGCTCGCTGCGTGAGGATCTGCCTCCGGGACAGTTCGTTCTGGTTGACCAGTTCATCGACCGCTCGTTTGCGCGTGAAAAGACCTTTTTTGGTCGTGGCTGCGTGGCCCATGTCGGCATGGCCGATCCGGTTTCGGGCCGTATGGGCGATGTTATTGCCGAACAGGCCGAAAAGATTGGCGTGCCAATGGTGCGTGGTGGAACCTATCTCGTGATGGAGGGACCGCAATTCTCGACCCGCGCAGAGAGCGAGCTATACCGTCAGTGGGGTTGCTCGGTCATCGGTATGACCAACATGCCAGAGGCCAAACTCGCCCGTGAAGCCGAGATGTGCTATGCCAGCATTGCCATGGTGACAGATTACGATTGCTGGCACGACGACCATGACTCCGTGACGGTCGATGCGGTTGTGGCCGTCATGACCCAGAACGCCGCCAAGGCGAAGGCGTTGGTCAAGGCCATCATTCCTGAACTCGGCAAGAAGCGCGGCCTGTGCCCCTCGGGTGCAGAGCGGGCGCTGGATCATGCGATCATCACAGCTCCGGCATCACGTGACCCTGCCATGCTGGCAAAGCTGGATGCCGTTGCAGGCCGCGTTCTGCGCTGAGAACTGACCTGTCTCGTTGGAGCGAAGCACTTCCCGCGTCTTACTGCCGGAAGCATCTGCCCAATTTCCATGTAGGCCGGCGTGATCAGGCCTGATCCTGCTTCTCCGGGAAATGCTCACGGTCCCCTTGGTCGGTCTGACGCTCGGGAAACTCTCCGAGATTCTGCTGGATTTCAGCGTTCTCTACCTGAACATCAGCAAATTGCGGGTCAGGCAGATCCTTCACGGGAATCTCTCCCGCGTGCGGGTGCTCCTCCATGCCGATAATTTCCGAGGCATTCTCATGGTAGGCCTCAGGCCCGCATCCAGGCTTGCCATCGGCTTCCCAGAGTTCCTTTGCCTTGGCGGCAATGCGGGCATCGCGTTCAGGACTGTCAACGAGCGGATTGGTGCTGTCTGCGGACATGATGGATTTCCTGACTGAGAGTGTAAGGTATCAGAGATGGGCTTCGAAGAACGCCATGCTGCGCTCATAAGCGAGGTCCCGGGCCGGCTTGTTGAAGCTCGGACGATCATTGCAGCCAAAGCCGTGGCCAGCATCGTCATAGACGAAGATCTCGACCTCGGGCCTGTTTTCGCGAATGGTGTTGATATCGGTGTGGGGGATATGGTCGTCCTCACCGCCAAAATGCAGTTGCACCGGGCAATGGGGCTTTTCGTGGCTGAGCGCTGCAATTCCGCCGCCATACCAGGCGCAGGCAGCCGCGAAGTTGCGCGTACGGGTCGCGGCCTCCCATGCTACGAGACCGCCCCAGCAGAAACCCAGTATGCCGACCTTCGAGTGACCGTGATGATTCAGGGCATGGCAAGCCGCGGTGATATCGGCCTGCAATGCATCAGGGCTGATTTTCTCGCGCAAGGCGAGGCCCTCGGTCATGCCTTCGGAATCATAGGGGAGAACCACATCGCGCTCTGCACGATCAAACAGGGCAGGGGCGATCACATGATAGCCATGACGCTCTGCGAGTTCATCGCACACGGCACGGATGTGATCGGTAAGGCCGAAGATTTCCTGAACCACCACGAGAGCGCGACGTGCCTTGGCGTCGCCTGCCTCATAAGCAGAAAAATGATGCGTATCCGAGGCGGTCAGGGATATCAGGCGTCCCATGGAACGGCCCTCCTTCTTGCTTGTTCATCTTAATCAGGAGCAACGATAACATGGCAGAGATCGTCAACCTGCGTCGGGTACGCAAACGTCTGGCGCGTGAGAAGGATGCTCGGCAGGCTGATGAAAACCGGCATCTCTTCGGGCAGAGCAAGGGCGAGCGCGCCAGAACAACGCAGGAGAAGAACCGTGTTAAGCGCGAGATCGATGGCGCCCGGCTTGAGGAGGCGCCGCATTTGCCTGATGAGGGCAACTGATCGAACGTCTCCCGGCCGGGAAATGAACAAGCGCCGGCTTACTGATTTTTTGATGAAATTCAGGTGGCAGATATGGCGGGGGTCTTGACGCTGGGCGGGGGCTCTCTTACCTGTTTGGCACTCTCGCTACGGGAGTGCTAACGCGCTGCGGCTTAGCGGGCGCGCAAACCGGCGGCGTTGCTTTTGAGCAAGGGCGCCGCCTTAGAGATAGAGTGGAGCGATCCATTATGACAAATTTTCGGCCTTTGCATGACCGTGTCGTCGTTCGCCGCCTTGAGGGCGAGCAGAAGACGGCCGGTGGCATCATCATTCCGGACACCGCCAAGGAAAAGCCCATGGAAGGCGAAATCGTCTCCGTTGGTCCGGGTGCCCGCAATGAGCAGGGTCAGCTGGTAGCACTGGACGTCAAGGCTGGCGATCGCGTGCTGTTCGGCAAGTGGTCCGGCACCGAGGTGAAGATCAACGGCGAAGAGCTGCTGATCATGAAGGAAAGCGACATCATGGGTGTGATCGGCTGATTTCCAGCCTCCCCATTTTCGCACACTGAACCTCTACTGGAGAAAAGATTATGGCTGCCAAAGACGTAAGATTCGGCGCTGATGCCCGCCAGCGTATGCTGCGTGGCGTAGACATCCTGGCTGACGCTGTGAAGGTCACGCTGGGCCCGAAGGGTCGCAACGTTGTTCTGGACAAGAGCTTCGGCGCACCGCGCATCACCAAGGACGGCGTTTCCGTCGCCAAGGAAATCGAACTGGCTGACAAGTTCGAGAACATGGGCGCCCAGATGGTGCGCGAAGTGGCCTCGAAGACCAACGACATCGCTGGTGACGGCACGACCACCGCGACCGTTCTGGCACAGGCCATCATCCGTGAGGGTGCCAAGGCTGTTGCCGCTGGCATGAACCCGATGGATCTGAAGCGCGGCATCGACAAGGCTGTTGCAGCCGTTGTTGAAGAGCTGAAGGCGAACACCCGCAAGATCACGACCCCGGCCGAAACGGCTCAGGTCGGCACGATCTCGGCCAATGGCGAGCATGAAATCGGCGAGATGATCTCGCAGGCCATGCAGAAGGTTGGTTCCGAAGGCGTGATCACGGTTGAGGAAGCCAAGGGCCTCCACACCGAGCTCGACGTTGTCGAGGGCATGCAGTTCGACCGCGGCTATATCTCGCCGTATTTCGTGACGAACGCCGAAAAGATGATGGCGGATCTGGATAACCCCTACATCCTGATCCATGAAAAGAAGCTGTCCTCGCTTCAGCCCATGCTGCCGCTGCTCGAGAGCGTTGTGCAGTCCGGCCGTCCGCTCATGATCATCGCGGAAGACGTCGATGGCGAGGCTCTGGCCACGCTGGTCGTCAACAAGCTGCGCGGTGGCCTCAAGATTGCTGCTGTCAAGGCTCCTGGCTTCGGTGACCGTCGCAAGGCCATGCTGGAAGACATCGCCATCCTGACGGGCGGCCAGGTCATCAGCGAAGACATCGGCATCAAGCTCGAAACCGTCACGCTCGACATGCTCGGTCGCGCCAAGAAGGTGCATATCGAGAAGGAAAACACCACGATCGTTGAAGGCGCCGGTAACACGGACGACATCAAGGGCCGTTGTGCACAGATCCGCGCGCAGATCGAGGAAACCACCTCGGACTATGACCGTGAGAAGCTGCAGGAACGTCTGGCCAAGCTGGCTGGTGGCGTTGCCGTTATCCGCGTCGGTGGCAGCACCGAAGTCGAGGTGAAGGAGCGTAAGGATCGCGTTGATGACGCGCTGCACGCAACCCGCGCCGCTGTTGAAGAAGGCATCGTTCCGGGTGGTGGTACGGCTCTTGCCCGCGCTTCCGTTGCCCTGAAGGACCTGTCCTTCCAGAACGACGACCAGCGCGTTGGTGCGGACATCATCCGCAAGGCCCTGCAGGCTCCGCTGCGTCAGATCGCGTTCAATGCTGGTGAAGATGGCGCTGTCATCGCTGGCAAGGTGCTCGAGATCAACGAGTACACGCACGGTTTCGACGCTCAGAACGCCGAGTACAAGGATCTGGTGGCTGCTGGCATCATCGATCCGACCAAGGTTGTCCGTACGGCTCTGCAGGATGCAGCTTCGGTTGCTGGCCTGCTGATCACCACGGAAGCCATGGTTGCCGAAAAGCCCGAGAAGAAGGCCGCTCCGGCCGGTGGTCCGGGTGGCATGGGTGGCATGGGCGATATGGATTTCTGATCCAGCGCCTTTCCATCGAGGTTACGAAAGAGCCGCCCTGTCGCAAGACAGGGCGGTTTTTTTATGGGCGGCGTATTGGTGAGATCACTGCCCGTAGGCTTCGTCATCTTAGGAGAACAGGTAAACGGGTCGGGATCGCAGCTTTGGACATGACCAGTCAGATTTGTAGCGTTGATCCCCTTGATGGTCGCGGGGGCAGAAAACGTGCCAGATCAGGCAGGGAGTGATCCCCGGTCGATGGCCTATCCGATCTGTGTTCCAGCCTGGAGAGAAGGCCGGATGAGCGTCGACGTGATGAGGGGCCTTTTTCGAAAGAAAGTCCCGTCATCAACAAGGTGTCGTCTCCTTACTTCTGAACCGCATCCATGGTGCCGATGAAGGGCAGGGGAGCGCCTGCGCTCAGATAGGTCGGCATGGTGCCCGACCAGCGATCAAGCGCCTTCTGCTGCAACAGCGCCGGCGTCAGGGATTGCGAGACCAGGCTATTGGCTTTTGCCTGCGCCTGCGAGGTCACCAATAGTGCCTGCGCCTGTCCCTGCGCTGTGGCGATGGCGGCGTCGGCTTGCGCCTTGGCCTGTACGACCTGCGCCTGCGCCGAGATCTGCGTCTGTTGCAACGTGTACTGGGCCTGAAGCGCCTGTTGCTGGGCGACCTGCTTGGCCTCAATGGCCTGTGCATAGGCTGTTGAGAACGCAAAATTCGCTGTGTTCACAGAATGAATGGTCAGGTGGTAGGGTTGAAGCGACCGGATGATCAGATCCTTGATCTGCCCGTCAACCAGATCACGCTTCGTGATGAGTTCCTCTGCGTTATAATTGGCCGTAATGGCCTTCACGTCATTCGAGACCGTGGGTTCGATGATACGGCGCGCAAGCATGTCCAGCGTGCGGAAATCACGATAAAAACCCGGGGCATCAGCCTGTGCGATGTGGAACGTTACCGAGACAGATGTGCGCACGTCCTGAAGGTCGTGCGTGGCAGCCTGCTCATGCGAGGTAATGGTCTGCGGCTGGGTCGAGACTGAGATGATCTTCTGATAGACCGGTATGGCGATATGCAGCCCGGGCTCGAGAGCGTTGGGCTGGACTGAACCGAAATTGGTCAGGATGCCGCAATAGCCTGAAGCGATCTGGTAGAATGGATTGAGCACAGCGATAATCGCGACAGCACCCAGTGCGACTACGCCAAGCTTGATCGCTCCTGAAGGCAGCTGAACGGGCAGTCTGGATGGCGGCTGAGGAAAAGACATATTGCTGCGGATCCCTGTGCAGTATTCGTCCCGTCGTTGCGAGAGCGACGTTACTGTTACAGCCACGCTGTGTCGCATCAAGTAACACTATCGTAACGAAAGGGCGGAGCGGCGGGGCACGTCCAGTGCACATCGCCCGTCACTGTATCGCTGTTGCCAGTCGACTACGCGTATACGACCTTGATGTGCTTCTTGTGCAGGTTGTTTTCGAAAGGCCGCGCCAGTCTCATTTGTCAGCCTTGCCGCTGTTTAGGTTAGTCGAGCGCAGAGATAACGCGCCTGTCATGGATTTCCTGTGTTCGCCGCGCTGCCATGATGCCGGTATTCTGGCTGGGGCAGCAGGCTTCACCGGCAGGAAAATGAGATGGCGGAACCTATGCTGTGATCCGGGCGCTGAATGAACGCTCGATTTCGATCAGGCGTTGCTTGCGCCATAATCCGCCGCCATAGCCTGTCAGGGTGCCATCTGCGCCGATCACCCGATGGCACGGGATCATGAGCGCGATGCAATTGGCGCCATTCGCGCGTGCCACGGCGCGGACTGCACCCGGGTGGCCGATGGTACGGGCAAGGGCACTATAGCTGCGTGTTTCGCCAGGTGGGATGTCCTGAAGGGCGCGATGAACGCGGCGTGTGAACTCCGATCCCTGGGGGGCGAGGGGTGTCGCGAAACGGGCTGATACGCCCGCGAAATAGGCGTTGAGTTCCGCGTGTGCCTGCTCTGTCACCCGGGTTCCGCCAAGACCGAGAGGTGATTTGAGCGCCGCTTGCAGGGCTTTGAGCTCGCGCGGGAGGGCCTTGCGATCAATGAATTCGAGAAGGTGCAGGTGACGCGTCGAGCATACCGCCAGCATGTCGCCCAGCGGCGTTGCAATCCAGCTGGCCTGCAACAGACCGCCCTGCTGCAGCGTGCCGGGCGCACAACCGATCAGTCTGGAAAAGGCCTCACGGAAGGCGCTGGCCGACTCAAATCCTGAATCGAGCTGGGCGGAGATGACTGACTCTCCCTGGGAGAGGGTCAGGAAGCCGTCGCGCAGGCGACGCTGCCGGGCCATATCAAGAAAGGTCATGTCAAAATGCCGCTTGAAGCTGCGCCTGACAGTTGAAGGGTCCAACCCGAGGGCCACGAGATCCTGCTCGTTCCAGCGCCGGCCCGGATTGGCTTCGAGCCTGTCAAGTAACCCGGCAATGAGGGGGTCATGAGCGGCGCCGCCCTGGAGCGGGTGACATCGCTTGCAGGGGCGGAACCCGGCCTCGATGCAGCTGCGCACGCTGTCGCGAAAGGTGCAGTTGGTGGCGAGGGGTTTGCGTGCCGGGCATGTCAGACGGCAGAATATTCCCGTCGTTCCAACACACACGAAAACCCGTCCGTCATATCGGGGATCGCGCGCAAGAAGCGCCTTATAGAGCGTGTCATGGGAGGGAAGATCGAACAGCATGAGATCACCCTAACCCCTCCGTTCAAAACGTGAGGCCGGAAAACGGGCGTTTCATTTTTCTGCCTGTTTGCGATTGTTTCTGTCGAACGCAGAAAAGATGTCGATCAGCCAGTCCATGAAAACGCGTACGCGCGGTGGGAGCTGCCTGTTGCTGGGGTAGAGAAGCGTGAGGGGCGTCGGGGCCGGAGGAAATGCAGAAAGCACCTCGACCAGCGCACCGCGTGCCAGTTCAGCCTCGAAGCGATAACGCGGCGCCTGGGCCAGACCAAGCCCGAGGCACGCTGCTGTCGCTGAGGATTCCGCGCCGGAAACGAGAAGCCGAGCTGGCAGGATACGCTCGACAAGCTGGCCGCCAACGCTGAATTCCAGCGGCAGGACCTGCTTCGTGCGGGACGAGGCAAAGCCGATCATGCAATGCCCGTCCAGATCGTCCGGGTCACGGGGCGTGCCATGACGGGCAAGATAATCAGGGCTGGCCACCGTGATTTCCGGAAGCAGGCACAGCGGGCGGGCCATCATGTCGCTATCGGGCAGGGGGCCGCCGCGTACCACACAATCCACGCCTTCACGCAAAAGATCGACGAGCCTCTCGCCCTCGCCCAGATGCACGGTAAGCCCCGGATGACGGGACAGGAAATCGGGCAAAGCGGGCAGGATAATGGTGCGTGCAAGATGCCCGACCGTATCGAGACGGATCACGCCGCTCAGCGCTGAGCCGATGGACCGGTCGGCCTCCTCGAGTGAAGCGACGATCGAGCGGCAATGGGCGTAGTAGAGTTTGCCTTCCTCTGTGGGTTGAACGTGACGTGTGGAGCGATGCAACAGCCTCGTGCCGAGACGCCGTTCCAGCGCCTGTATGGCAGCACTCGCAGCGGGTCGTGAAACACCGCAGGAAGAGGCCGCTGCGCTGAAGCTGCCGCGCTCGATGACGCGCAGGAAAAGCTCGATACTGGCCAGTCTGTCCATGAGCGCGCCCTGCCGATTGTTCTGTTATGGTGAATAATGATGACAGGAATGCGCGGCTTATCGCAAGCCAGCGCGCATGGTCTCCTCTGCGTATCGAAACGAGGGGATATCACCATGACTTCCATTCATCGCATCGCGCTTGTAACGGGCGGTAGCCGTGGCCTGGGCCGAGCCACCGTCGAGGCTCTTGCCCGGAGAGGCATTGGCGTCATTCTGACCTATCAGGGTAATCGGGAGGCGGCGGAGGCCGTTGTCGCTCTGGCAGAGCAATCCGGTGTGAAGGCTGCCACGCTCAAACTCGATATGGGCAGCAGCGACAGTTTCAGCGTCTTCGCCGGGCAGGTGAAGGACATTCTGGGCCAATGGGGCCTGTCCCATTTTAACTATCTGATCAATAACGCTGGCAGTGCCCATAATGGCGGCCTGGCAGATACCACCGAGGCCGAGTTCGACCGCATGTATGGCGAACATCTCAAGGGGCCGTTCTTCCTGACACAGACGCTCTTGCCCCTTCTGGCGGATGGCGGACGTATTCTGAATATCAGCAGCGGCCTGACACGCTTCACCTTTCCGGGTCGCATCGTCTATGCCTCGATGAAGAGCGCAGTCGAGACCATGACGCGCTATATGGCGAAGGAACTCGGCCCGCGAGGCATTACGGTCAATGTCGTGGCACCCGGCGCCATACAGACCGATTTCTCCGGTGGCGCCGTGCGGGATAACCCCGAGATTGCCCGTCATATCACCCAGAACACGGCGCTGGGGCGTGTCGGCCAGCCTGATGATATCGGCCCGATGATCGCCTCGCTTCTCTCGGACGATAACCGCTGGGTCAACGCGCAGCGCATCGAGGTGTCAGGCGGCCAGTCGCTCTGAGAAGTCATGGCTCAGTCTCCACCGGGGTTTATGATCCCGGGGAAGGCGCATGAGCCCTCCTGGGTGCTCAGGAATGCAGGCGCGTCAGTCGGGCGTGGCGCGCTGCCTTGACGGGCTCTGGGGTCACGCGGTTTTCCTCTACCGCCCGCTTCGTCTCTTCATCGCCGCCTACCACATGGTCCAGGCCATTCATGAGAGCCTCATAACCCTGCCGGGCTACTAGGGTCTTGTCATTCTTGTGACCCTGATCAATGGCGCTGCTGGCCATACCGGCATTCTTGTGAAAACGACTATCGGTGGCGCCGGGCAGCAGGGCCGTTACGCTTACGCCTTTTTCCTTCAGTTCCTCGCGCAGGGATTCTGCGAACATAAAGCCAAAAGCTTTCGAGGGCCCGTAGACGGTCTCGAAAGGCGTGGGCAAAGTCGCTGAAACCGACGAGGTGATCAGGATGCGGCCACGGCCCTGCGCGGCCATATGACGTGCCACATGCTTCGCCATGCGCACGGTGCCACTGATGTTGATGGCGATCACTCGCAGATCGTCTTCCAGGGCGGTGTCGATGAAAGCACCCCCCAGACCAATCCCGACATTGAGGGCCGCGGCGTCGACAGGCCGCCCCAGTTCAATGATGAACTGCCAGAAACTATCCACGCCCTCAGCCGACGCTGCATCCGCGCGGTGGGGATACGCAGAAACGCCCAGGGCCTCGATGTTCGTGGCTGCTGTGAAGATCTGTGCGCTCGATCCGGAAATGGCAACGTCATACCCGTTCCGCGCAAATTCGAGAGCGAGTTCGAGGCCGATACCCGAGGAAGCGCCGGTAACGAAGGCGAGTGGGCGATGGGTCATGATGAAAATCCTGTCCTTGAAAGTAACCCGATTGATCACGGGGATATGGAACAGGTGCACACCTCAGTAGTTTGTTGAGTCAAACTTGGTGCAGTGATGAGGATAGCTCATAAATGGCCGCGAGCGGTGTGAGTAAGGACAGTCTCGAAAGCTTTATCGCTATTGCCCAGGCGGGCAGTTTCGCACGGGCTGCCTCGCTGCGTGGCGTGACGGGATCAGCATTGAGTCACGCCATGACGCAGCTTGAGCGCAAACTCGCGGTGCGGCTGTTTCACCGTACGACGCGTCAGGTCAGGCTGACAGGCGCTGGCGAAATGCTCCTGGCAGAAATTGCTCCGCAATTCGCGCGGATTGATGCCACTCTCGCGGCACTTGATGCGTTTCGCGCGTCGCCTTCCGGCCGGCTGCGGATCACGACGCTGCGGGATGCGGCCAATCTGCTGCTGGCGCCCCGACTGGCGGGATTCATGGCGCAGTATCCGGCAATTGAACTGGATATCGTGGTTGATGATCGTGTGGTGGATATCGTTTCGGAAGGATTTGACGCAGGCATACGCTACGGGGGCACTGTTCCCGAGGGCATGATTGCGACCCGCCTGACGGGCGATCTGAACTGGGTTGTCGTCGGCGCGCCGGCTTATCTCGACGCAATGGGTCGTCCGCAGCAGCCTGAGGATCTGATGCAGCATCGCTGCATCCGTATCCGCACCGGCACAGGTCGCCTTTATCCATGGGAACTGGGTGAGGGGTCGAGGCAATGCGTGCTCGACGTGCCGGGGCAGGTCATTCTTGGCGATAGCGAACTGTCGCTGGCTTGCGCCACCGCCGGGGGCGGGTTGTTCTATTGTCTCGAAAAGAGAGCCCAGCCTGCTTTCGATAATGGCCAACTTGAACTGGTTCTGCCTGAGTGGGCGTCGTTGGGGGAGGGCTTTCATGCCTATTATCCCTCCCGAAGGCACGTCCCGGCTGCACTGAAAGCCTTCACGGCGTTTTTCCGCATCCCAAGCGCGTAAGCGTTCCATGCCAGGGAGAAGGTCGCCTGAAGGCGGGATACAGCACACCCGACGGTGCCGTGCCTCACGGCGATTGGCTTGCGCGCAGATCAGTCACTTGCCTGCTGGTCGTCTTTTGCCCCCGACACTGCCATATCGCGCGACGTTTCCGAATGATTCTGATTATTTCAGAAGTGTAATTCGAATAACCAAAGGTAAGATATGAGTTCAGTTTACAACAACCGTAAGTAACTCTGTGATAAAAATACAATGATCAGTGTCTGCGCGATTTGATCTGCAATAAGCCTCTGGACGTGATTTCGTTTGTGAAATCTTTTCGCTCCCAGAACGCCTTTTGGAGGTCGAAAACACTATGAAGATCATCAGAAACAAGCGGCGATTGCTTCTTGTCTCCACAGTTGGTGCAGGTCTGGTTCTTGGTCAGGCGCAGCTGGCCCACGCCGCCCAGTCTGCAACGGCACCCTCACACAAGGCCCACAAGCGCACGGCCAGAAAGACAACCCCCGTTGCTGCGCGCAACCAGGCAACCACCGCTCCTGCAGCCTCCGCCGCACCGCTCGTTCGTCCGGCTGCGCAGGGTGCCGGTGTCCGCTCGATCTCGGCCAGCAACGACACATTCGCGCCGGTTTCCGGTCGTGGGGCGCGGGGTGGCAGTGAAAACATTGTGGTGACCGGTTCGGCGCTCAGTACCTCGAACAACGCCAATGCCAACCCGGTCCAGATCGTGACGTCCAAGCAGATCCTGCAGACAGGCGCCACCACGGTAGGCGATTATCTACAGCGCCTGCCTTCTGTCGGTTCGTCGGGTACCTATAATTCGCAGACGAACGGTACGGGCGGATCGTCCTGCGTGGATCTGCGTAACCTTGGCCAGAACCGTACGCTGGTGTTGATCGATGGCAAGCGCACCACGCTCAACGGCAATAACAGCTGCGTCGATCTGAACACGATCAACGTCTATCAGGTTCAGAGCATCGAAATCCTCAAGGATGGCGGCTCCGAACTCTATGGTGCCGACGCCGTTGCAGGCGTGATCAACATCAAGATGCGCCATGACCTGAATGACGCGAACATTACCGTTCGCGGCGGGATCACCGATGTCGGTGACGGCCAGACGGGTCAGATTTCCGGCTACAAGGGCTGGAATTTCGATCACGGCAAGGGCAACGTTACACTGTTCGGGTCATACATGACCAAGAGCGGGATCATGCAGCGCAACCGCGCCTGGTCACGCAATGTGCAGATCAACGATCCGACCGACGCGTCCGACCTGCTCTATGGTTCATCAATCCCGACAACGGGCAAGTATTTTACTGATTCAGGGACTTATATCCCCAATGCCAGTGGGACCGGCTACCACACGGCCACCTCTGCAGATCGCTATAATTATGGCTCGCAGCAATCCCTGACCAACTCGCTGCAGAACTCCACGCTGTCTTTCGACGCGCATTATGACGTGAACAGCCATTTCACGCCCTATGCCAATTTCCAGTACAGCCACCGTACCTCCAGCACCACCTTGGCGCCGGAGCCGATGACGGGCAGCATCTACCCGTCCAACCTGCCGTCCAGCCTCGTGATCCCGGCTGATGCGCCATACAACACGTTTGGCGAAGACGTGCTGATGTACAAGCGTTACGGCGAATGGGGTAACCGTCGTACCGAGACAGCGACCGATACCTACACCGCCATTGCAGGCGCCAAGGGCGAGATCACCCATGGCTGGATGTACGATCTGTCCTACACCTATGGCTGGAACCAGGTGACATCGCAGATGTCGGGTGTGGGCAACTATGCCAAGCTTCTGCAGGAATACGGTCTGCAGCAGGTCGATCCGACCGATTCAAGTTCTGCGCTCGTCTATAACCCGTCGGTCTGTCAGGCCTCTGCCGGTTGTGTACTGTCCGATCCGTTCAAGCCCCTTTCCTCGGCGGCTGCGGCTTATTCGAACTACACGAGCCATGATCATTACTATTACCAGCTGCGCGACCTGAACCTGCGTATGCACAACAACCATGTTGCCACCATGCCCTGGAAGGGCGGCGGCGATCTGGGCTTTGCACTGGGCATGGAACATCGTGGCGAGCAGCTTGCCTATCACCCTGATGCTGTTGTGGCGTCAGGCGACACGCTCACCAACTCGGCCTCCTATACCGGTGGTGGATTCAACGTCACGGAAGGTTATCTCGAAGGCAAGGCGACGCTTCTGCGAGACGTCTTTCTCGCCAAGGATCTGACCATCGATGCGCAGGGGCGTTATTCGTCCTACAGCACCTTTGGTGGCACCAAGAACTGGAAGGCCTCGATCAACTGGGCGCCGATCCGCGATATCCGTTTCCGCGCAACGATTGGCAGCTCCTATCGCCAGCCGAATGTGTATGAGCTCTATTCAGGTGGCAGCCTTGGTTATGCCTCGGCAACCGATCCCTGCGCCCAGGCCAGCTCCTATGGATCGCTCTCGGCCAATGTCGTAGCCAACTGCGCCAAGCAGGGCATCAATACCTCAACCTTTGTTGCGGCAAACTCGGGTCAGGTGCCGACGCTTTATGGCGGTAACGCCTCGCTGAAGCCGGAAACCGGCCGCACCTACACAATCGGTACGGTGATCACACCGCGCTGGGTGCCGGGTCTCTCTGCTTCGGTGGAATACTGGCATTACACGATCAAGAACATGATCTCGTATCTGAGCTCACAGTATATTCTTGACCAGTGCTACACAGGGGCCAGCACGAATTACTGCAACAACATCACACGCGTCTCGAGCACCAGCCAGCTGAACTCTGTGACGGACTACTATGCCAATATTGGCGGTCTGCGCACGAGCGGTATCGATTTCGACCTTGATTATCGTATTCGTGTTACACCCAGGGATGTGGTGACGCTGGGCAACAACTTCCAGCAGCTCATCAGCTATCTGCAGCAGAACGAGCCGGGCGGACAGTGGTACAACTATGCCGGTCGTCTGATGTACCAGTCGGGCACAGGCCAGCCGCGCGTGCGCGATTACGCCACGGTCAACTGGCAGCATGGCAACTGGGGTGTCACCTATATGATGAAATATACGGGTGGCATGGTGTGGAACAACGGATCGCAGGATCTGAGCACGGCCCTTGGTTATGGGCGCTACAAGACTCCCGGCGTGTTCTCGCATGATCTGACGATTGATTATCGTCTGAACAAGTGGACGTTCCAGGCCGGTGTGAACAACCTGTTCGACAAGCAGCCGCCTTTCGTGGCCGATGCCTCGACCAACAGCGCTGCCGGTCTTTATGGCGATCTTTATTATGGCCGCTATGTCTTCCTTCAGGCGGGGGTCAATTTCTGATCCTGCCCCAAGGGTGATGCGCCTCGTGTGAGGGGCGCGAACGCCTTGTGTAAAAGGCCGTCGGACCCTGCGTTCGACGGCCTTGCTTCGTTTTGAGTGTTGCATGTCCGGCTGCGCGAAGGCTGGCTGCCTTACAGGCGATAGGACTCGTTACCGGTCACGATGGGCGTCCGGGCTTCTCGGTAGTTGCTGCCACTGCGCGCACGATGATCCTCGATGACCGAGTAGACCAGCCCCTCGCTTTCAGCATCGAATACCCTGTGTGGGTCAGCGGTTCTGATTGGATAGATCGCCTTGGTATAGGCGTGCGGGCCCGTGATATTGAATGTCGTGACCGCGCCCGCGCCATGCACCTCGGGGCGGTAGGTCAGGATCTTGGTCATCACGAGCTGGATCACCCGCCTCAGATAAGGATGACCGGGCCGGGCGATGAGAAACCATTGCTGATATTCTCCACCCTGAACATGGGCGATTGAGGCACCAATGCCCCATCCCTTGTGCAGCCCGGAGCCTGACATGTTCCATTGCGAGAGCAGATACGCATCGTCCGCGCGTATCATCATATCCAGCGGTCGCGATGTGGTCGATTTGAGGTCGAGATAAACCCCACCCAGCTTGTAGATCAGCAGATAACGGAAGAAATCGGCCTTGGCGGCGCCGTATTCCCCGCCAATCATCAGGTATATTTTCAGCATGTCCCAGCCATAATGCTCGGATATGAAGTCGAAACGTGCAGCCTCGTCCCACAGCCTGAGCGACCATCCCGAATTCATCTGGGCCGTGCGCTCGATATTGGCTGCAATGGCGGGGTCCAGTGTCGCCACATCATTGCAGATGTAATGCAACAGACGCGGCATGGGCTCGGATGATATCTGTGCTGGCGCAATGACCGGAAAGCGGCGCAGGCTGAGGCAAACGAGATCGCTCCAGCTGGCGCGCTCCATGACCCGGTCGCGTGAGCCGTCAGGGGCGTGCGACCAGATCGCGCCAGAGGCGTCGCGCAGCTGATACACGGCGGGCGCTGTCTGATGCAGGTTCCACCCGGCAGGTGCATTGAGCAACAGGCGGCGTTGCGTATCGATGCCGAGCAGGGTTTGCCCAGTGCCCTCCAGAACCGTGCCGCGAATGGGACTGTTTGTATTCGGCGTGAGGCTATCAGTTGTTCCGTTTGTCCCCATTCCGGGCGTTCCTGGCCCGGTCGCCCCCATATCGGGAGTCTCTGTCCCGTTGGGGATGAGGACATCCCCGAACATGGTCACGAGGGCTGTGTCAGACATCGTGCGTATCACTTTTCGTTACGGCGTGGGGCTCACGAGGGAGGAACTCCCCGATCTGCCGCACCGCCTGTGCGAGGCTCACACGCTCGACAGCGACGCCTTCAGGAAAAGCGGAAAGGAGGCGTGAGGGCATGCGTCGATCGAGAATGACGAATACCCCGCAGTCATCGCCCTTGCGTATCAGCCGACCAAAAGCCTGACGCAGTTTCATACGCGTGAGACGGTCGTCGTAATCGCGCGGGTCGTCGGGGGAGAGCGCCTTGCGCCGCTCGCGATGCAGGATATCGGGGCGCGGCCACGTTGTACGCTCGAAAACGACCAGACGTAGCGCCTGACCCGGCACATCCACGCCGTCGCGCATCGCATCTGTGCCGAGCAGGCAGGAATGAAGCTCGGTGCGAAAGATATCGACCAGGGTGGCATTATCCATCGTATCGACATGCTGCGCGTAAAGCGGCAAGCCTGCTTCCTCCAGCGGTGCCGCAATCCGCTGATGCACGGCGCGCAGGCGGGAGATCGCGGTGAATAACCCCAGCGCACCGCCTTCCGCCGCCATGAAAAGCAGCCTGTAGGCGCTTGCCAGCGCATCGAGATCGTTCGGTGGAACATCCGTGACGATCAGCGCGCGTGTCTGGCTGGCGTAGTCGAACGGGCTGAGCAGCGAGGCCCGCATGGGCGGCTTGATGAAATGCGGCGTACCCAGTCGCGTCTCGGCTGCCTGCCATCCCTGTTCGACCAGACGGGGATCAGGGCCGCTCTCACCCTGCGGGGGCGTCTGGTCACGCAATGTGGCCGAGGTGATCAGTATGCCATGCGCCGGCCCCTGCATGACCGAGGCAAAGGGAATGGTCGGGTCGCGCCAGTGACGGTGCAGACCGATATCGCGCTCGCCCGGGCGGCCGGGGACATATTCGAGCCTGATGAGATCGATGAATGCGCTGCCCGTTTCAGGGGTATCGCCCAGCACGGTGTCGAGCATGGCGATCCAGCCCTCCAGGCGGGAAATGGCCCGCCGGCGGATCGAGCGTATCATGGCCTCGATACGCAGCCTCTGCGCCGCTTCCAGCGCGTCATCCGGCTCGCTCAACAGGGCCTTGAGACGCTCGACGAGGGTTTCGAGTGGCGTGAGCAGGCGTCGTAGCGCCGTATCGAAAGGGTCTGCCGCCCCCCTGAGCATATCACCTGCCGGGTGAAGCTCACATTCGGACGTGTCCTGTCCCGCTGCGCCAATACGGCGCGCTTCAAGCTGCGCTCTGAGCGCCCGGAAAAACTGTTCGGCGCTGTTGGTGATCAGCTCCGGCACCTCCGGCTCCGTCGCGTCATTCTCCCCATTGAGGCGACCGAGCCAACCCGGTGCGGGCAGGGCATGAGCCGCAGAAAGAATGGCATCCAGCGGCGATTCCAGCGCCGGGGAGGTGGCAACGAGGTCCTCCAGCCTTCGGCGTAATCCGCGCGCCCGCGAGCGGCTGCCCTCGGCGCCGAGCAGCCAGCGTCGCAGCTCTGCCGCTTCCAGCCCCGAAAGAGCAAGAGAGAACGCGCTATCCGCCGCCTCAGGCAGGTGATGCCCCTCATCGAAGAAATAGCGCGTTGGAAGCTGGTCCTCATCAGGCACATCGTCACGTGCAAGGCTGGCCCAGCTTGCCTGCGAAAGCACAAGAGCATGATTGGCGATCACGAGATTGGCGCTGCGTGCCCGACGAATGGAATGTTCGACAAAGCAGGTCTGATAATGCGGGCAGGCGCCGTGGATACACTCGCCCCGTCTGTCAGCCATGCCATAGATCGTGCTGGTACCGAAGATATCGCCAAACCAGCCTGGCAGGTCGCCCCCCATCAGATCGCCATCTTCGGTCGCTTCAGCCCAGCGGGCCAGCATGGACAGGCCGACAAGGGCAGCAGGTGAGGGGTTCGGTCTCGACGCCAGCGTGTTGACTGCGTCTTCCATGTTCAGAAGGCAGAGATAGTTTTCCCGTCCCTTGCGCAGAACAACTGTATTTCGGCGTTCGGCATCATCGGGATAGAGGCGGTGCAGCTCCTGCTCGATCTGCCGTTGCAGATGCCGCGTATAGGTGGAGATCCAGACCGGTCCATCATTCTGTTCGGCCCAGACGCTTGCCGGGGCGATATAGCCAAGTGTCTTGCCTGTCCCGGTTCCGGCCTCCGCCAGCACAATTTCCGGTATCCCGAACCCTTCGCGTGGGGTCAGGGCGTGGGTCACAGCCGAGGCATAATCGGCCTGTCCCGGGCGCGTCTCGGCCTTGTCACCCAGTATGGCCGAGAGGCGTGCACGCGCCTCGACGGGGCTGACGGGGCGGCTTCCCGGCGGTGGTCTTTGCGCCATCTCCTCCCAGCGCGGCAGACGCCGCCAGACGCGCAACGCCTCGTAGGGATGGCGCTGTGCTGAAGACGTTGCCGCCAGTTCCGTCTCGACAAACGCCGCCCAGGCCCAGCCTGCACGGGACAGAAGCGGAAGCAGGGCCCGCATGGTGTCCGCCTCGCCTGTCTCTGCCAGACGGGTGAGGCTCTGGCGCAGCATTTCGAGAAGCTGATGCAGAAAATCGGCCTCGCACGGGTCGGGGGCCATAATCCCCAATGCCAACGCCATACCCCGAGGGGTCGGCACGACAGGGCGTGTGGGAAAGAGAAACAGGAACAGTTCGAGCAGATCGAACCACGGCACGACCTGACCCGGTGGCGTGAGACCCAGTCGTCTGATTGTGGCCGGACCGTGAATCAGCAGCGGCGGGGGGAGCGTCGCCAGCAGCTGTGCCGCCTCATTCGCGTCGAGGGAGAGAAGCTCGCCATCCGGTGTCAGAACCGACGCCCGCGCTCTGGTCGTTACAAGGGCAGGGGCATCATAAGGTAAGGCGCGGGAGGGTGTGGGCATCACACTGACCATAGACGCACTCGCGCTCGCCCGCCAGCAGCGCGTTTCCTTTGCCATATGCGGCCTGGAGCGGGGTGGAATGGGCGCGTTGGGCAGCCTGTGAAGATGAGGGGCTAACGCCAACTTGCTTGACCCGGGGCGGAACTATTTCTAGTTTTCGACCAATCATGTCCAGCATTGCAAAAAACAACGCCTCCCTCACTCCAGACGCCCTCGACCTGCCAAAAGCATGGCCGTTCGAGGAGGCGCGAAAAATCGTAGCCCATGTCGAGGCACGAGGCGGCGATGCTCCAGCCCTGCTCGAGACCGGTTATGGCCCCTCCGGCCTGCCCCATATCGGCACTTTCGGTGAGGTTGCGCGTACGACCTGGGTGCGTCTGGCCTACGAACGCCTGACGGGACGCAAGACGCGTCTGCTGGCTTTCAGCGATGACATGGATGCGCTGCGCAAGGTTCCGGGCAATGTCCCCAATCAGGAGATGCTGGCGCAGCATCTCGGCCTGCCACTGAGCCGTATCCCCGATCCGTTTGGCAGATTCGAGAGTTTTTCGGCGCATAACAACGCGATGCTGTGCGAATTCCTCGACCGTTTCGGCTTCGAGTACGAGTTTGCGTCCGCAACCGATTATTACACATCGGGTCGTTTCGATGCGGCGCTGCGCCGTATGCTTGAGGTGCATGACGAGGTCGTGGCGACCATTGCGCCCACGCTGGGTGCCGAACGTCGCGCGACCTACTCGCCTGTGCTGCCCATTCACCCGCGCACAGGTCAGGTCATGCAGGTGCCCGTGACCAAGGTCGATCCGATTGCCGCAACCGTGCAGTGGCAGGACCCCGAGACGGGCGAGAATTTCGAGACCTCCGTGCTGGGTGGTCATGCCAAGATGCAGTGGAAGGCCGACTGGGCCATGCGCTGGTATGCGCTCGGCGTGGATTACGAAATGTCAGGCAAGGACCTGATTGACAGCGTCAAGCTGTCCAGCAAGATCTGCCGTATTCTTGGCAAGGCCCCGCCCGCGGGCCTGACCTATGAGCTGTTTCTGGACCAGAACGCCCAGAAGATCAGCAAGTCCAAGGGAAATGGTCTGTCGATCGAGGAGTGGCTGCATTACGCGCCGCCCGAGAGTCTGGCGCAGTACATGTTCAACCAGCCGACACGCGCCAAGCGCCTGTTCTTTGATGTCATCCCGCGGGCCATGGATGAGTATCTGGCCAATCTGGACAAGGCTGTCGAGACGGAAGACGAGACCACGCTGCGCGCCAATCCGGCCTGGTTCATTCATGGCGGCACGCTCGACAAGGGGCTTTCCAGCCCGGTCTCGTTCACAGCCTTGCTGAATCTGGCCTCGGTCGCCAATGCCGAGACCAGCGATACCCTCTGGAAATTCCTGCGCCGTTACGACCCGAGCCTCTCGCCGGAAACACACCCCTATGTCGATCGTCTGGTCGGCCATGCTCTTGTTTATTTCAAGGAGTTCGTCCGTCCGGCCAAAACGTTCCGTGCCCCGACCGATCTGGAGCGCGTTGCCCTGCAGGATCTGGCAGACGCCTTGAAACTGGCAGACCCCGGACTATCTCCTGTTCAGGTTCAGGATATCGTCTTTGAAATTGGCAAGAAACATCAGATCCAGCCGCTAAAGGCGTGGTTCGGGTGTCTCTACGAGGTTTTGCTCGGGCAGACCGAGGGACCGCGCTTTGGCATCTTCGCTTCGCTTTTCGGCCTGCCGGAAACGGTGGCGCTGATCGAAAATGCCCTTGCCCGCGATGTTGCCGTGGCTGATGCCAATAACTGACAGGTGGAGAGACGATCAGCAGCCTTGATTGAGGGTTTATGACCGTTCAGGAACAGACAACACCGTGCTGTGAGGAAGGCGAGGCCAAACATGCGAGCCCCTGGCGACGCGTGGCCTGTCGTCTTCCAGCGCTGCTGGGGCTCATTCTTCTGGTGGCGGCGATCTACGTTATCCAGAAAGAGCTCAAATCGCTCTCTCTTGCCCAGATAAGGGGGGCTCTTCAGGCCATACCGGCACAGGCATTGCTGGCTGGGGTAGGTTGCACCTTCCTGTCCTATTTTATCCTGTCTTTCTACGACCGGCTGGCCTGCTACCATATCGGATCGAGACAATCGTTCCTGCGGACCGCTTTTGCGGCGTTCTGCTCTTATGTGCTGTCACATAATCTAGGCTGCTCGGCCATTTCCGGCGCTGCCGTGCGCTTTCGGCTCTATCGAAACTGGGGGGTGTCGCCCGGCGGCATCGCCCAGATTATCGCCTTTTGTTCCACCACCTATCTGCTTGGTGCGATGGCGCTCATAGGCGGCGTGTTCCTGTTCGAGCCGGGCCATATCCCGCTTGTGGCGCATCTGCCCCATCTGTTCCTGCAACTGGGTGGTGCAGCGGCCTGGCTTTGCGTGCTCGCCTATCTCGGCGTGTCGCTGCGATATCGCCAGATGCGTATCTGGCGTTACACGCTCGACGTGCCGGGTTTTCGCGTGGCTGTGGCACAGGTCATTGTCAGCGCCGCCGACATGGCGATGACAGCGATGATTGCCTATGTCCTGTTGCCTCCCGAAGCGGCAATCGGCTTTCCGGCATTTCTCGCCATCTACATCGCCTCCTACACTGCCGGTCTGGTCGCGAGCGTGCCGGGTGGGCTAGGCGTGTTCGACGGCGCAATGCTTCTGGCGCTTGGGCCCTATCTGCCCACCCCGCAGATCCTTGGCGTTATTCTGACCTTCCGCCTGTTTTATTACATCATTCCGCTCTTTCTGGCCGGTGGCATGTTTGCCGTTCATGAGCTGTTTTTGCGTGGTGATGCGGCCTGGGCACGGCGCCGCGGCGGAGCGGCAGCGGGTGCGTTTGCACGGCGGCCAAGTCAGGTGGTGCGTGAGTCCGAGGCCGATTTTTCGGTGACGGTCGCGACAGGTGTGGTGGCCGGGACCGGGATATTGCTCGTGTTCTACGCCGTGGCCGTTCCTGCGCCTCTCCTTGGCACGCCATTCACCCATCTCATGTTGCAGCTGGCAGAGTTTCTTCTGTGCCTGACCGGGGTGATGCTTGTGGGAGTTGCAGCAGGACTGGCGCAGCGCGTGACTGCGGCCTGGCGGGCGGCACTTACCTTGTTGGGGATTGCCATTCCACTTGTCATCCTGCGGCAGGGGCCACTGGCAATTCCGCTGTGTCTGATGATGGTGATGTTTCTCATCGCGCCGTTCCGGTCATGCTACTATCGCAAGGCAAAGCTTTTTGCCGAACCGCTCAGCCCGACACTCATGGCGCCGGTCACGCTTTGGATCATCAGCCTCGGCAGCGTAGGACTGTTCGCCCTCCGTCATCATCTCGGCCATGCATGGTGGCGGTCGCTGATCTATGATGCGCATACCTCAGTTGTTCGCTGGGCGCTTGGCATTTCGGCTCTGCTCGGCATTGTGGCCGTCATCCAGATGCTGCGTCGAAGCCACGTTCTGGTGCGTCCGTGGGACAAGGAGAGCGAGACGCTCTACCGCAACCTGGCTCACGCCCTCGAGGAGCTTGGCCCCCGTCGCCCGAGCGGACTGATTTTGAATGACAATGGCCGTGCCGGTATCCCGTTTCTGCGCACGGGTCAGTTCATTATTGGTGTTGGAGATCCTGCCGGCGCGGAGACCGAGTGTATTGCTGCGATCTGGCGCCTGCGCGATCTCGCCCTTGAAGAGGGGCGTCATCCCGTGTTCATCAAGGTCGGTCAGGCGCTTCTTGGGGTCTATCATGACATCGGCATGACGGTTTGCCCCAACGGTCCGGGTGAAACCGGGGCGCTGTGCTGCCTCGCGCAGGATCTGCAGGCGGTCAAGGCGGTGCTGGGCAGTGAGCACAGACGGCTCAAACGCCTTCTGCACACGAGACGTTTCCTGTCGGTCAAGGCCCGTGCCGATCGGGCCGGGTGATGCACCTGCCCCATGTGTTGACGCAACAGGTCAGGATCAGCGACGTTACGGCCATCTGGCTGATGGCTTATTCAGCGTTGTTCTCGATCGTCAATCCACTTGGGGCCTCGCTTATCTTTGCGCAGACGACCCTGGGTCGCCCACGAGCACAAGTGGTTCGTCTGGCCCGGACCGTCGGCTTCTATTCCTTCATCATTCTGATGGTGTCGGTGTGGCTGGGTGGGTGGATCCTCAGCTTCTTTCGAATCACCATTGATGCCCTGCGCGTGTCTGGTGGCCTCGTTGTCGCCTCTCGTGCTTGGGCACTGTTGCTGGCGCCGGAGGAGAGCGAGGCACGCAAGGAGCGTCAGGTTTTCGACCATGACACTGCCAACGCGGATAACGACCTTGGGGACAGGGCGTTCTTTCCGCTCGCCATGCCCTTCACCGTGGGGCCGGGCAGTATTGCCGTGGCCATTGCCCTAAGTTCGGGTCGTACCCTCGGGGCCTCGGCTGCCAGCTACATCATCGGCTTGTCCCTTGCGGTACTTGCTGTCTCCCTGACCGTGGTCATTTTCTACACCTATGCCGAGCGGATCGTCAGTTCACTCGGTCGCACCGGCGCGCGCATCGTAAGCCGTCTTGCCGCCCTCATCCTGCTGTGTATCGGTATCCAGATCCTGTTCGCGGGGCTGGAGGGGTTCGTTGTTTCGACACTCAAGCATATGCGACAGCTCAATTTGCTGAACTGAACTGAGCCGAGTTGGGCAAACGGGCAGGGCGTTCAGGCCAAGGCGATACGTATCTCCTCCCGCAATGCTGGGATCACCTCCTCCCGGAACCAGGGCGCCCGTTTTTCCCACACACCCGTTCGCCATGACGGATGCGGGAGCGGAAAGTAACGGGGCAGGTAATCCCGAAAGTGACGCACGCGATCCGTTACGGATCCACGCCCCAGCGTGTAATGCTGGCTGTAGGAGCCAACCAGAAGGATCAGCCGCAGCTCCTTCAGATGCCCCAGAACCTGATCGCGCCATGCAGGCGCGCATTCCGGACGAGGTGGCCTGTCACCGCCATTCGGCAGGCGACCGGGATAGCACAGCCCCATGGGCAGGATGGCCACTTTGCCCGTGTCATAGAAATCCTCTTCGGAGAGAGCCATCCATTCCCGCAACCGTCGCCCCGAGGGGTCATAAAATGATTTGCCGCTCTCATGGGCAATGGTGCCGGGCGCCTGGCTTGCGATGAGAACACGCGATGTCGGTGAGACATGAATGAGAGGTTTGGGGCCCAGGGGCAGCGACGCCTCGCAGATCCGGCAGGCTTTGACGCGTGTGACCAGATCCGCAAGGCTTTCACCAGATTTCGAGCTCTGCACTCTAGAGCGACCACGCCTCGAGTGACGGCAGGGCGCCTGAAGTAAGCGGATATTCAGCACAGGCTTCGTAGTGAGGGGCGTCGCCCCCCCTGTGAGAGCGGAACAATACAAAATGCTCACTTGTTATGGCTCTCGCCCTGAGCAGGTTGTTTGCCTGAATCCAGCGAACGATGTCGGAACCCGGTTCGCCATCAAAGGCCCCCAAGGATATGTGGGGGATGAAGCGCTTCTTCTCCAGCGCAAAGCCGCATCGCCGGAGAGCCGTTTCGATCTTGCCCTGCAGAACGTTCAGGCTGCGGGACGGTGCGACCCCGGTCCATAACCGGGAGCGCAGACCTTGCGTCGTGATGCCCACGCCGCATGGCTCAATCAGCACAGGCTCGGTGGTTACAGCGGCAAGAGCATGATCCAGCTCTTCCATGATGGGGCGTGATCTCACATCCCCGATAAAGCGAAGGGTAAGATGATACGTGTCAGGCGGATACCAGGTGACCCCCGAATAAGGGCGACGCAGGGAGGAAAGAAGGCGTTTGTGTTCGCTGGCCAGATCGAGTGCGATGAACAGACGCATGGATATTTCCTGACGGGAAAGAAGAGGGCGGTTGAATTCCTGAGTTCCGTACGCCGGAGGGCCCCAAGCCCCGTGCAGATGCGGGAACGTCCTGATGATAAAGACCTGACGGGAACGATGCACCCCCGCGCTCGGGTGGTGAATTCGATGGCGCAACGGGGCACTTATGTCGTATCATCAGGCCTTATAACGCACCAAGTCGCGGTGGTTTCGGCCAGTATGGCGAATGTATCTTAGGATGTCGTTCCCCAAGGTTGCCTTGACCACTATGCTAAAAGCGCCACATTGAAGAGACAAAAGGCCAATCTGGCCAAAATTTCAGGAAAGGGTGTCATGGCTTTCGTTCCAAATTCTCGATCTGGTAATACCTCGGGTAACACCGGAGCCGCCAGGGTCGATACGGTCGATGCCGGTTTGCGCGCCTACATGCTCAGCGTTTATAACTGGATGACAGCGGGGCTGGTTCTGACCGGTTTCGTGGCCTATGCCGTGGCCGAAACCTCGTTGCGTGATCTGTTCTTTCAGCAGGTTCTGACGCCGGGTGGCATCCTTACCCGTCCGACAGGGCTGGGAATGCTCACAATCTTTGCCCCTCTTGCTTTCGTTATGGTCATGTCGTTTGGCGTAAACCGCCTGTCGCGTCAGGCAGCCCAAGGGCTGTTCTGGGCTTTCTGCGCCGTGATGGGAGCCAGCCTGTCAAATATTCTGATCGTTTATACCCATACCTCTGTGGCAAGTACGTTCTTTGTGACGGCAGCAACATTCGCTGCGATGTCGCTCTGGGGATACACGACCCGCCGCGATCTGAGTTCGATGGGTTCGTTTCTGTCGATGGGACTGATTGGTCTCGTTATCGCCAGCCTGGTCAACATGTTCCTTCACAGCCCGGCCATGTCGTTCATGGTAAGCCTGATTGGTGTGGTGCTGTTTACTGTCCTGACAGCGTTCGACACGCAGCGCGTACGCGCAACGTATCAATACTACCTGTCCTATGTGGGGCCAGAGGAAATGGGCAAGCGCAGTGTTTATGATGCGCTTTCGCTTTATCTGAACTTTATCAACCTCTTCACCTTTTTGCTCCAGTTCATGGGGGTTCGTAATAATAACAACGGGTAACTACTGACCTGTTGCGACTTTTTATTTCGCGGGGTGTGTCCATGGCACGCCCCGTTTTGTGTATTCAGACTATTTCAGTCTAGTTAACTTGTATTTTCTAGCTGAACTGAATCTAAAAAATCCGCAATGAAATGCGGCAGAAAAGCGGTAATGTCTCCTAAGAGACTGAATCTAAAAGCTAATGTCTGTGTTCAAATTGTGAACAGGTGCGTGAAAATTCAGGATCAGTGCTTGCTTTGCAGACCAATCGGGCGGAAACAACAGAACAGAGCTGGGCACTGATGCCCAGCGTGCAGGCAGATGGCCGATCATGAGATCAGCCGTCCTGCTGAAGCAAGGCGAGGCAAGGATGAGGCGGATCGTGGTCGGGATGGTCGAAATCACCGGCAGACGTAACGTTACATCTTTATACGGCTCCAGCCGTATGATGATGTCACGGTGCGGCGCGATGCGCACCATTCACTGGAATAGGAGAGATGGATGACATCCCCTGAAGGTGTTGTCGCCATGTTCGACCAAGCCGTGGTCGGGTTTAGCGGCAGCGTAGCGCAGCCGAAAAGCTTGACGGTCGGTTCAACGAGCGGGGCAGACAATGAACAATAGACTCTTGCCGAAGTTGCGGCGGCTCTTGCCGCTGGCGCCGGCGTTTTTCCTTTCCGGATGTACGCTCGATCTTCTCGATCCGCGTGGCCCGGTAGGCATTCAGAACCGCAACGTCATCCTGATCGAACTGGGTGTGATGCTCTGCATCGTCATTCCCGTCATCATCATGACACTGTACTTCGCGTGGAAGTATCGCGAGAGCAACACTTCGGCCGAATATCTGCCGAACTGGGATCATTCGACGAAGATTGAGTTCTTTGTCTGGGGTGTTCCTGCCGTTGTCATCGTTATCCTGGGTGCAATCGCGATCTGGACGAGCTATACGCTCGACCCCTATCGCCCGCTGCATTCGGCCGAGGCAGCCGGGCGCAAGCCTCTCAATGTCGAGGTTGTCGCACTCGACTGGAAATGGCTGTTCATCTACCCCGATCAGGGTATTGCAACGGTCAACCAGCTTGCCGTGCCGGTCAATACGCCGATCAACTTCCGCATCACGTCTGACTCAGTCATGACGTCGTTCTTCATCCCGCGTCTGGGCTCGCAGGTCTATGCCATGGCTGGCATGCAGACGCAGCTCCATCTTCTGGCCAGCGCGCCGGGTGATTACCTGGGTGAAGCAGCGCACTACACGGGCCGTGGCTTCTCTGACATGAAGTTCCGTACGCTCGCCATGACGGATGACGATTTCAATCAGTGGGTGGAGAAGGTGAAGGGCGCGTCTGACTCGCTCGACTCAGCCGACTATCCGCAGGTCGCCGCTCCTCAGGAAGCAGCGCCGGTGAAGTATTTCGCGCATGTTCAGCCTAATCTCTTCGACAGCATCGTGGCCAAGTACAATAACGGTACGGTCATCGACAAGTCGACAGGTCAGGTCATGCACATGCAGTCCGCCATGTCCGACATGCAGATGAAGGAATAGGGACACATGCTAGGTAAGTTAACACTTTCGGCGATACCGCTGGATGTGCCCATTCTGGTCGGCACGTTCACAGGTGTTGTTATCGTCGCGCTCGCCGTTTTGGGTGCTATCACCTATTTCGGCAAATGGGGCTATCTGTGGCGTGAATGGCTGACCTCGGTCGACCATAAGCGCCTTGGCATCATGTATATCGTGCTTGCCCTTGTCATGCTGTTCCGCGGCTTTGCGGACGCCATCATGATGCGCAGTCAGCTCGCTCTGGCCTATAATGGTAACCCGGGCTATCTGCCCCCGCACCATTATGACCAGATCTTCTCCGCCCATGGCACAATCATGATCTTCTTCATGGCCATGGCGTTCATGACGGGTCTGCTCAACGTCATCGTGCCGCTGCAGATCGGCGCTCGCGACGTGGCCTTCCCCTTCCTGAACTCGCTGAGCTTCTGGATGACCACGATCAGCGCAGTCCTGATCAACGTCTCGCTCTTTATCGGTGAATTCGCTCAGTGCGGCTGGCTGGTCTACCCGCCGCTGTCAGAGCAGCAGTTCAGCCCTGGCGTCGGTGTGGATTACTACATCTGGGCCGTGCAGCTTGCCGGTGTCGGTACGTTGCTGACAGGCGTGAACTTCTTCGTCACCATCGTGAAGATGCGCGCTCCGGGCATGGGCTGGATGAAGCTCCCCGTTTTCACCTGGACGGCTCTCGTCACGGTCGTTCTGATCATGGCAGTCTTCCCGGTTCTGACCGTTACCCTGGCCGAGCTCGCGCTTGACCGTTATCTGGGTATGCACTTCTTCACCAATGATGGCGGCGGCAGCGTTCAGCTGTATCTCTCGCTCATCTGGACGTGGGGTCATCCGGAAGTTTACATCCTGGTTCTGCCGGCCTTCGGTGTGTTCTCGGAAATCACCCAGACATTCTCGCGCAAGCCCCTGTTTGGCTACCGCGTGATGGTTTACGCCACGCTTGCGATCGGCGTTCTGTCCTTCATCGTCTGGGCTCACCACTTCTTCACCATGGGCGCAGGCCCGAACGTCAACGCCTTCTTCGGTGTTGCCACGATGATCATCGCCGTCCCGACGGGCGTGAAGATCTTCAACTGGCTGTTCACCATGTACAAGGGCCGTATCCAGTTCAACGGCATCATGTACTGGGTCGTTGGCTTCATGGTCACCTTCTCCATCGGTGGCATGACGGGCGTCATGATGGCGATGCCGGCAGCCGACTTCGTGCTGCATAACTCGCTGTTCCTGATCGCTCACTTCCACAACGTCATCATCGGCGGTGTGTATTTCGGTTACGTCGCAGGTCTGAACTTCTGGTGGCCGAAGGTTCTCGGCTTCAAGATGAACGAGTCCTGGGGCAAGCGCGCCTTCTGGTGCTGGTTCGTCGGCTTCTATCTTGCATTCGTGCCGCTCTACATTGCCGGCTTCGAAGGCATGACCCGTCGTATGAACCATTACGACAATGCTGACTGGCATGTTCAGATGCTCATCGCTGCTGCCGGCGCTGCCGTCATCGCAGTGGGCGTTGTCTGCCAGCTGATGCAGATCTATGTCTCGATCCGCGATCGTAATCTGGCCGAGAACCGTGACTTCACGGGTGATCCGTGGAACGCACGTACGCTCGAATGGTCGATGTCCTCGCCCCCGCCCGCCTATAACTTCGCCGTCCTCCCTGATGTTCACGGTATCGATACGTTCCATACCGAGAAGCAGATGGGCCGTCGCAGCTATGAGGGTAAGGTGCTTGCACCGATCCATATGCCGAAGAACACGGCTGCCGGCTTCTTTGTCGGTGCCTTCAGCTTCGTGCTCGGTTTCGCAGCGATCTGGTGGATCTGGTGGCTTGCAGCACTCGCCCTGGTTGGCGTGTTCGCGACAGTCATCCTGCGCAGCTTCAACAATGATGTGGACTACTATGTCCCGGTCAGCGAAATCGAACGCGACCAGGCAAACTATGTCCGCTCGCTGACAGCACAGGCGGCAGAATAACAATGGCAAATATCTCAGCAACGCCACACGGCACCGCACACGGCATTGATGATCACGAACACCATCACACGAACAACGTGTTTGGTTTCTGGATCTATCTGATGACGGACTGCCTCCTGTTCGGGACGCTGTTCGCCACCTTCGCTGTCATGCGCACCCAGTTCGCTGGTGGCCCAACGGGCAAGGAGTTGTTTGATCTGAACGGGGTGGGGCTGGAAACAGCCCTCCTCCTGCTCAGCTCGATCACCTTCGGTTTCGGTATGCTTTCGGCTTATGCCCGCAAGCAGGGTGCCATGCTTGCATGGCTCGCCATCACCTTCGTGCTCGGCCTCGGCTTCCTTGTTCTCGAAGTCCGTGAATTCGCTCATCTCATCCATGAAGGTGCCGGTCCGGATCGCTCTGCGTTCCTTTCCGCATTCTTCACGCTGGTGGCGACGCATGGTCTTCACGTCACCTGTGGTCTGGTCTGGATCGCCGTTATCATGGTCCAGAGCTTCAGCTCGCAGGTTTTCAGCACACGCTATATGGACAAGCTCCAGTGCCTGAGCCTTTTCTGGCACTTCCTGGACATCGTCTGGATCTGCGTGTTCACCTTCGTTTATCTGTTGAGTGTGATCTGATGAGCCAAGCATCGACCCATCAACACGAAGGCGAGTCTCACGGCAGCTTCGCCTCGTACATCATCGGCTTCGTGATTGCGGCCATCCTGACGGTAGCGGCTTTCGCCATCGTCGAGATGCACCTCATGACCCCCGGCGTGACCTTCGGTGTCATCGCCGCGCTGGCAGTGGTTCAGATCTTTGTGCATCTGATTTACTTCCTGCACATGAACAGCAGCTCGAGCCAGTCCTGGAACAACACGGCATTTGCCTTCGCAGTTATCTGCGTGCTGATCATTGTCGGTGGAACGATCTTCATCATCCACGACGTCAGCATGAACATGATGTCGCGCTGATACGGTCAGGCTCCCGGCGTCGCTTCGCGAGAAGTCTGACGGGAGCCGATCATATTGGTGAAAAAGGAAAGGCCCGGGGGAGAAATCCCTCGGGCCTTTTTTACGGCGTGTTTTGCAATCTCGCCTGTGGTGACAAAACCGCGGGCATTGTCCGGCGACGAATGGAGAAGCAGCAACGCATTGCAGCGCTCGCTACACCCAGAGCGAACACAAAAAAAGCCCGATCATTGATCGGGCTTTTTCTTTCGCAACGCGTGACGCGCTTCAGTCCTTGTGCGGCTCCGGCGAGAGCATGGCATCCTTGCCGGGCTTGTCTTTCCACTCATCGGCGTCCGGCATGGCGTCGATCTTTCGTGTGATGTTGGGCCACACGGCAGCGTATTTGCTGTTGACTTCAAGCCAGGGCGTCGCACGGTCGTCGCTGTCAGGCACAATGGCCTCAGCAGGGCATTCTGGTTCGCAAACGCCGCAATCGATGCACTCATCGGGGTTGATCACGAGGAAGTTCTCGCCTGCATAGAAGCAGTCGACCGGACAGACTTCAACGCAATCCGTGTATTTGCAGCGTATGCAGTTTTCGGTGACCACATAGGCCATTGGTGTCTCCGATCTTAAGCTGGGGCCAGAGGCCCGAGAGGATCCCGGGAGGCAATAGAGAGACGCCGTCTGGGATTTTCCAATAAGGGATGCCGCAGATAGGCGGAAGTTTCGGTCCGTGGCAAGCATATGTTTACGGCAAGCCACGGCAAATTTGCCTTGTGGGCTCAGTCCTCGCCGATAACCTCGTAAAGCAGGGCGGCCTCGATGGCAGATCCCCGGCGCTCAGCAAGGCCGAGAACACGCCAGATACGGACTTCGGGGCGCGGATGACCAGGCAATCCCAACACATCGCCCACACGTATCTTGCTGTGAGGCTTGGTCGTTACCTGACGATTGATCCTGATGCGTCCTTTTTCCACCAGGGCGGCGCAGTCCTGACGTTGGCGGCACACACGGGCATGCCACAACCACAGATCGAGCCGCTGATAATCACGCTCTGCATCAGTCATGAGATCATCTCCCGCCCAGACCCAGCCGGGCCAGCGCAGCGAAGGGGCTGTCAGAGGGGGGAGCGGGCCTTGCGGGCGCTCGTTTGCCCGAATGACGGCGGTGTTCTGCCTGTGGCTTCAATGCCAAAAGCATGAGGGGCACGGGCGGCCCGAATTGACCGGCCGATAGCGGCGCTGCCACACGCAGGCGTATGCCCAGACCGGATAAAAGCTCCGGTAGCTGTGTCTTGTTCAGCCCATAGCGCTGCGCCAGATCGTTCGGTACGGGGCAGGGGCCGTGTCGTGTCAGGCGATGCACTTCACCTAGCAGCTTCTCCACACGATCCAGCCGCATCCAGCTTCCACCAGCCCAAGCCCAGCCCGCAGAGGCGATTGGCGCTGTGCCCGGGAGGGCAATCGTTATCTGGCGGCCGTCAGGGTTCTGACTGGCATGACGGTGCCACAGACTGAGCAACAACGAGCGCAGGGTCATGGCGGCAGGTTTGAGGAGGGCAGGCATGAAGACGCCCTGCGGGACGAACAGTATCCCTAAACGTCGCAGATGGCTGAGCACCTGCGTTCCGTGGCTGGCGGGTTCTCCAGGCATGAGGGGAGCGACACCGCCATATTCCATCAGGCGATGGGTAAGGCCGCGCAGGGCAGGTGTGGGGCGGGGCTGCGCAGCCAGCGCATAAAGCGGGGCCAGCGTCGTACGGATATGGGCAAAGGCGAACGCGATCAGTCTTTCCTGAACGAGATCGCGCTGCTTCGTGTCAGCAAATTCCCCACCCAGAATTTGTACGGCAGGCGCGAGGAGGGCCGTACCACGGGCAAGGCGCGCGATGACCACGCCGTCCCAGGCGATATGGCCATTGGTCGCATCCAGCGAGAGAGTATCATCGGAGGCCGAGACAAGAGCCTGCACGCGTCGCGGGATTTCGTGCAGCAGCGCACGCCGTCCCGCACGCAGCATAAGTTTGCGTTCGGGAAGGGCCTCTTCACGATCGGGCTTCAGGGTGAAACCCTCAATGGTGCCGACGGCGTGGCCCTCGACAATCACCTGCCCCTCACGGGTCACGGCAGAAAGCAGGTCCCGTGTGCCATCACTATCGAGACGACGCAGGAGGGATGTGGCACGTCGATCGACAAACCGGGCCGTCAGGCGCTCATGCAGCGCATCTGACAGCAGATCCTCGACTTCCCGGGTACGTTCCTGCCAATGGGTTGCCCGGTCGCTCCAGTCACTGCGCGCCGCCACATAGGCACAGATCCTGATTCCGGTCAGGCGATGCATCAGCGTGTCGATATCGCCATCTAGGCGCGAAAACCCCGCAATATGGGAGTCGAACCACGCACCGGGGATGCCCCCATCCTGCAGGAGATGCATGAAGAGACGATGGCATAACCGCACATGGGAATCGTCACCCAGTTTACGAAAATCGGGGATCTGGCACACTTCCCATAGCAAGGCTGTGGCCTTCCTGCCTCGCGCGGCCTCGCGGATTTCGCGCTCACCTGAAAGGCTCTCGAGCGTCAGCACGTCGGAAGCAGGACGGCCCGCCACCAGACCGCGTTTGGGTGGTGACGCGTTGAGGCTCGCATAAAGGGCGTCGGGGGAGGTGAAATCGAGAGCCGCATTGCGCCAGCTCACACGCTCGACCGGGTCAAAGCGGTGCGCTTCGATCGCATCAACAAGCGACTCTGACATCGGACGCGCCTCGGCGGTCGCGCCGAATGTGCCATCCTTCATGCCGCGCCCGGCGCGACCGGCAATCTGGGCACATTCCTGGGCTGTCAGTGGCCGAAGCGAGGCGCCGTCGAACTTTGTGAGCGATGCCAGGGCGACATGGTTCACGTCCATGTTCAGCCCCATGCCTATGGCATCGGTCGCAACGAGATAATCAACATCCTTGTTCTGATAGAGCTCGACCTGTGCATTGCGGGTGCGGGGCGAGAGCTGCCCCATGATGATCGCGCAGCCACCCCGTCGACGCCGTATGATCTCCGCAATGGCGTAGACCTCGGCAGCCGAGAACGCGACGATGGCCGAGCGGGCAGGGAGCCGCGAGAGTTTGGTATGACCCGTATGGACCAGACTCGATAGGCGAGGGCGCGTGTCGATCTCGATGCCGGGCACAAGGCGTTGCAGAAGGGGGCGCATGGTCTCGGCGCCGAGAAACAGGGTCTCCACATTGCCACGCGCATTCAGCAGCCGGTCAGTGAAGACGTGCCCACGATCGGGGTCACTGCTGAGCTGGATCTCGTCCACGGCCACGAACTCGACCTTGCGCGTGAGTGGCATGGCCTCAGTCGTGCAGGAAAACCACTTTGCATCGGGGGGAACAATCTTTTCCTCACCCGTGATGAGCGCCACATGGCGCGCGCCCTTGAGGCGCACCATGCGCTCGTAATTTTCGCGCGCCAGCAGACGCAGGGGGAAGCCGATGATGCCAGATTCATGCGCCAGCATGCGCTCGAGCGCATAATGGGTCTTGCCGGTATTGGTCGGTCCCAGCACGGCACGAATTCGGCGGGGCATGAGATGGAGCTGGGACTTCATGATACGATGCTTGTGCATGAGCGACCGAATTGCAAGACGCCACCGCCACTGGCACAGCTTGTGCGGACCCGATCCTCTACCGGAAGATCAGCAGAAAGGCAGATAACCATGCGTAATCCCGAAAAGCTTTGCCTGACGACGACGGCCGACGCGGCGAGACTCCTCCATATCGTGCCTGTCGGGCAGGATCTCGAGGCATTGCTTCATGGACACGGCGCCGCCCTGCGCGAAATGGCCGGGGAGCCGGTGGCAGGACGTCTTTATCTCGTCCCCGGAGCGGCGGGCGTCAGTCACGCGGTCTATCTGGATGATCCGCAATCATGCGATGCCGCGCGGTTCGGTGTGCTGGCCACGGGCTTGCCCCCTGGTGACTGGGTTCCTTCTGTCGCACCCGATTATGCCGGGTCGCGCCTGGGGATTATGCAGGATGTGGTGCTGGGCTTTTGCATGGGGGCGTATCACTACGCGATAGGCCCGGCGAGCGAGAATACGGTGCGCCTGGTTCTGCCTCCGGAGTGCAATACAGGTCGCGCCGTTACGCTTGCTCAGGCGACATGGCTCGGCCGCGATCTGGTGAACATGCCTGCCAATCTCCTGGGGCCAGTAGAGCTCGCGCAAAGGGCCGAGGCGGTGGCCCGACTTCACGCCGCCACGAGTGAGATTGTGAGCGGAGAGGCCTTGGAGCGGGCCTATCCCTGCCTTGCGGCTGTGGGCGCTGGGTCGGATCGCCCGGCGCAAGTGTTCAGGATGACATGGCAGGGCAGCGCTGCCGGAGCCGATGCGCCGCTGCTCTCTCTGGTTGGCAAGGGCGTATGCTTCGACACTGGCGGATATGACATCAAGCCCGCCAGCGGCATGCTGCGCATGAAAAAGGATATGGGTGGCGCTGCCCTGATGCTGTCTCTGGCGCATGTGATCATGGCGCAGGACCTGCCATTGCGTCTGGAATTGCGTCTTGGCTGCGTTGAGAACAGCATCTCCGGCCATGCCATGAGGCCGGGCGATATTCTGACCACGCGGGCAGGCCTCACGGTAGAGGTGGGTAATACCGATGCCGAGGGGCGTCTTGTGCTTGGCGACCTGTTGACCGAGGCTTGCGAGTCCCGACCCGACTGGCTGCTGGACGCGGCGACTCTGACGGGTGCGGCCCGTGTCGCGCTGGGCCCTGACCTGCCTGCGTTGTTCTGTAACGACCCGGAATGGTCGCAGATTCTGCTTGAATCAGGTCATGAGGCCGGTGATGCCATGTGGCAATTGCCACTCTGGCATGGCTATGACGCATGGCTCCGCCGCAAAAATGCCCATCTTGGCAATGTGACGGACAAGCCAATGGCGGGGGCGATCACTGCCGCCCTATTCCTTCAGCATTTCGTCGAACCCACTGTAAAATGGGCACATATCGACACCTACGCTTGGAATGATGGACCGAGAAAAGGGCGTCCCGAGGGGGGAGAGACGCTCGCATTACGCGCTCTGGTCGAGGCAACATTACGAATGATTAATGAAAGGGTAGGGTCAGGACCAGCTTAGTCACTGACTTTCAACAAAAAGATACTAAACCGATTACAAAAACGAACCTATATGGATGCGTATCGTTCGACGCATGTTGTAGGAATGCAACGCTAATCGGGATGTAACCCGCTCCGTTCCTAAAGCAAGCGCCTTCAGGACACGCACCCAAGGCGTGGCATCCCTGAAATATCCGCAAGGTGTTTTCAGGGTGGCTTACTTGGGCGACGGGTAAGACCATTAGCCGCGCCGGATGCGCGATGCATTGAGGAGTTTTTTCGATGGCCCAGGCACAGAATGACCAGATGCTCAACCTTCTTCGTGACACGATCGTTTCGCTCGTGCGCAAGGACGGCCCTGATCTCTCCGCACGTCAGCTTGGTGTTTTTCTGACCTGCTATCTGCAGGATGGCGCCCACACAGTTCGTGGCCTGGCTCAGGAACTCAATGTCTCCAAGCCTGCCATCACCCGCGCTCTTGATCGTCTGGGTGAGCTCGATCTGGCGCGTCGCAAGGTCGATCCGCTCGATCGCCGCTCGGTTCTCGTGCAGCGCACCCTCAAGGGCTCCGCGTTCCTGCGCGAAATGCGTTCGCTCATGAGCGAGGCTTCGGGCACGGTCAAGCCGGCTGCCAAGACTGGTCGTGGCACCGTAGAGCGCATGACGGTGCGTCGCATCGCAGGCTGAACGAGCCCGATCGTCTGACGGGCTCGCGCCAGCAGAGGATTTTGAAAGCCGCCTCCCGAAAGGGTGGCGGTTTTTTTTGTTCAGGTGCGAGCGATCGGATGTTCTGCTAAATTCCTGCAGCCGCTATGTCCTATGGCAGCGGCATTCCACGCAGTCAGCAAGGGTTGAGGTCATGACGCACGAGTTCGACACGGCGAATTTGTGTTTCCGGCTTCCCGACCGGCAGGATTTCGAGGCGCTTGCAGACATGCGCGCCGATCCGGTTGTGACACGCTATACTGGCGGTCAGCCTGCATCGCGCAATGAGTCCTGGGACCGGTTGATACGGTATCGTGGATACTGGGGAATACTTGGCTACGGCTACTGGTGCGTGAAGGAGCGCCTTACCGGGCGTTTCGTGGGTACGATCGGGTTTGGCGAGGCAAGACGGGGTATCGAGCCGTCCCTCGATGGCTATCCCGAGGCTGGTTGGGTGCTCGCCTCTTGGTGTCACGGCAAAGGGTATGGGGGTGAGGGTGTGGCCGCAGCTTTGAAATGGCTCGACACCCGGACCGATCATAGGGTCGCACGCTGCATCATCGATCCGGAGAATCTGGCCTCAATGAAGCTGGCGAGGCGATATGGCTTCACATCGCTGGCCCGGACCCAGTATCTGGGCTCTGCTATCGACGTCCTTGAACGTCAGCGGTGCGGCGTCACCATTTGCCCAGATCACGTGCCCGTGCCCGGTGCAGGGTAAAGCCTGTCCAGAGCAGCTGCGGGGCCAGGACAAGGCTCAACTGAGCGGCAATAGGCGAGAGGGTCACGGCGGCAGCTGCGCCCCATAGGGCGAAGGCCCAGTGCAAGAGGCTTACAAGCGTTGGTGAGACGCCGCTGCGCGCGGCGAGCTGGTAAAGATGGCTTCGATGGGCCTGCGCCAGCGGGTCACCGGCGATCGCACGACGGATCAGCGTAAAGGCAACGTCATAGAGCACCCCACCCAGCATGAAGGGTACGATCAGGGGGCAGGGTGTTGTGCAGGCGGCCTCTATACCGAGCCATGCCAAAGTCAGTCCTGCACCCTGACTGCCCACATCACCCATGAAGATACGCGCCCTGGGAAAATTGAAGGGCAGGAATATCAGGAGCGCAACAGCCAGAAGAAGTGCTGCATGGGTAAAGCCGGGTCGCCCCGCGTGGCTGAACAGGAGCGAAAGCGTCAAAGCCGTAATGGCCATCACACCGGACGCAAGGCCATTCAGGCCATCAATAAAGTTCAGGGCATTGGTCGTAAAAACGAGCCAAAAGAAGCCGATGCCGATAGCAAGAGCCACGATGACCCAGCCTGACATGAGATAGGCAGGAATGAAGGGGAGAGCGCTCCTGCCCAGGATTAATTGACCAATTACGCCAGAGTCGGAACCCGGGAGTGAGGTGAGCGCCACGCCCGCCAGCGTCATCAGGGCTGCCACACCCTGAACACCCAGCTTGAGCGAGGCGCGATAGGAGTGGATATCATCAAGCCAGGAAAAGAAAGCGAGCAAGGCCACGGCGAGAAGAGGCAGAAGAAGCGCTGGGCCCGGTAGATCGCCCTGTGTCCAGAGTTGCGACAGGGGAAAGACGAGCAGGAACCCCGTGATGATGCCAATGCCGCCACCTTTGGGGGTAGGGCGCGTATGCGAGCTGCGATGCCCCGGCACGTCCATGACCCCGATGCGGATCATGTAAAGGACAAGGGCAGCACTGATACAGGCCGTGGCAGCACAACAGAGGATCAGGGGTATCATCATCGGATCCGGAAATTTCTCAGCGGGCAGGGGCTGACGTGACGACTGCCCATCGCGACAAAAGTTTTTTTGCGGCTATAAGTGTCGGGTGAACGCGAAGCAACAATCTCATAGCCCGGTCCCCTCATCCTTGACGCGGCGTCATCGATCACGCGGGCGCATCGCCGTCAATGTTATCGCTGACGGTCTGATATCAGGACTCGCTGCCCCGGTAGCCCGATTTCTGGCCGCCCCCCATGACGGGTTGCTGCATCCGCTCTGGTTCGTCATGGGCGGTGCCATCACATTGCTCGTCAGTGGCCTGCCATTTCGTATCCCCCAGCAATACTGGCGTTTTTCGGGTGTTGCGGATCTGCGCGGTATAGCCGCCGCCTCTATCGCAGGTGCCACCCTTTTCTCGCTCATGCTCTGGGTTTCCGGCTTTCCCCTGCCATCGCCCACCTTTCCCCTGATCTACGCGCTCGTTCTCCTTGTTGGCCTTGGAGGTGGCCGTGTTGCCACGCGCCTTTACGGTACGGTGCGACAGCAGGCGCAGGGGCAGAGGCGCCGTGTTCTGCTTGCGGGCTCTGATCTGAGCGCTGACTTGTTTCTTCGCGCGCTGGAGCGCGTATCGGACGCGCATTATCTGGTGATGGGACTGGTTACCCGCTCGCCCGGGCAGCAGGGGCGGCGGCTGCATGGCGTACCGATTCTTGGTGTGACCGAGGATCTTTCCTCCGTGCTGGCGGAGATGGAGAAGAACGACACCCTGCCAGATAGCGTGATCGTGACCGATCCTGAATGGCGCGGGTCGCAGCTCTCCGTCGTGCTCGATGCCGGGCAGAGCTACGGCATTGCGGTACAACGTGCCCCTTCGCTCACAAGGCTTACGCCGGCCGAGGAAATCCAGATGCGTCCCATCGCGCTGGAGGACCTCCTGAACCGGCCGGAAGTCCCGCTGGATCGTGAAGGTATGGCACGCCTGATTCAGGGGCAGGTGGTCATGGTCACGGGCGCGGGTGGGACGATTGGTTCAGAGCTGGCCCGACAGGTTGCCCAGTTTGGTCCCGCTACATTGCTCCTGCTGGATCACGGCGAATATGCGCTCTGGCAGATCGATCTGGAACTGTCAGAGCTGTTCCCCCATGTGCAGCGTCAGGTCGTCGTGGCCAATATCCGCGATGCCCAGCGTATCGACGAGGTGTTCGCACGCTATCGTCCGGCGCTCGTGTTTCACGCTGCGGCGCTCAAACACGTACCGATTGTTGAAGCCAACCCTTGCGAGGGCGTGCTGACAAACGTGATCGGGACGCGGGTCGTCGCCGATGCCGCTATTCGCCACGGGGCGCGGGCGATGGTCCTCATTTCAAGCGACAAGGCCGTCAATCCGTCGAGCATCATGGGGGCAACCAAACGCTGTGCGGAGATCTACTGTCAGGCGCTCATGGGCGAGGCTGAGGCAAAGGGCTCACATTTCCGTTGTGTGACCGTGCGTTTTGGCAATGTCCTTGGATCTACGGGGTCGGTCGTGCCTTTGTTCCGACGCCAGCTGGAACAGGGGGGGCCGCTTACCGTCACGCATCCTGATATGACACGCTATTTCATGACCGTACCAGAGGCGGTAGGTCTCGTGCTTCAGGCCAGTGTGCGTGGCACAGCATCTCGGCGTGAGGCCGACGAGACGGACCAACGTCTGCAACGCGGCGGAATTTTTGTTCTCGATATGGGCGAGCCGGTTCGCATTCTCGATCTGGCGCGTCAGATGGTGCGTCTGGCGGGGCTGAGGCCCGATGAGGACATCGCCATACGGTTTACCGGACTGCGCCCGGGCGAGAAGCTCTATGAGGAGCTGTTTCATGGCCGCGAGGCGCCGGTTCCGACCGATGCGCCGGGTCTGAAAATGGCAACGCCGCGGATGATTGATCTGGAAGCTGCCCGAACATTGCTGCAGCAGCTTGAGGCGGCCAGTCATGCCGATGATATCGCGCAGTCGCTTGCCATCATACAGGAACTCGTGCCGGAGTTCGCGCATAACCCACTGGGCGAGGTACGTTATTCCGCCCCACCGATCCTGAAAGCTGAAAGCTTGGAGGCTTCGGAAAACACGAACCCTGTGTCATAGTCCCGGCGTGAACGTTCGGGCGCGTTTCTTCATGCGCCCGGCCAATGGAAACTGTCTTTCGGGCTATGCCGCGATTGACGGAACCTCCAGTGATACGGGACCGGCCTCATGCGGCCGTCAATGGAAAAAAAGGTGCCATGAGCGACAAAGCCCCCATCTCCTTTCTCGACCTGCCCAGACAACAGGCGCGCCTCGGCGCGGCGCTGAAGCAGCGGATCGACACAGTCCTCGATCATTGTAAATTCGTGATGGGGCCGGAGGTTGAGGAGCTTGAAAAACGGCTCTGCGCCTATAGCGGTGCGGCGCATGCCGTAAGCGTCTCGTCCGGTACCGATGCGCTCCTCATGGTGCTCATGGCCGAGGAGATTGGTCCGGGCGACGCCGTGTTCCTGCCGGCCTTCACTTATACCGCTACCGCAGAAGTGGTGCTGCTGCTTGGCGCCACCCCGGTTTTCGTGGATGTGGATCCGGCAAGTTTCCAGATCGACTGCGATAATCTGCGCGCGCGCATAGCGTCGATACGTGCGCAGGAGGAGCTTGAGCCTCGCATCATTATCGGCGTTGACCTGTTCGGTCAGCCTGCGCCTTGGGCGAACCTGCGCGATATTGCCGCGCAGGAGGATCTGTTGCTTGTTGCTGACTGCGCCCAAGCTTTTGGCGCCTCTCTGAACGGTCACAAGCTGGGCCGCGAGGCAATGGCGACAACCCTGTCCTTCTTCCCGTCCAAGCCGCTGGGGGCCTATGGCGATGGGGGGGCCATCCTCACTGACGATGCCGAGCGTGCGGAGCTGTACCGTTCGCTGCGCACCCACGGTGAGGGGCGCACGCGCTACGAAGTTCTGCGTATCGGCCTCAATGGACGTCTCGATACGCTTCAGGCGGCTATTCTTCTGGCGAAGCTCGACCGGTTTGAAGAGGAACTGGCCCGCCGCGAAGCCATTGCACAGGCGTATGACGCGGCGCTTTCCGGTATTGTGCAGACTCCGGCACGGGTGAAGGACAGTGCAAGCGCCTGGGCCATTTACTCCATCCTGCTGCCGGACGCCGCAACGCGGGATGCCTTGCAGGCACATCTTGGCCGCCACGGGGTGCCAAGCGTCGTGTACTATCCGCGCCCGCTGCATGAGCAGCCAGCTTATGCCGAGCATCATGACGAAACGGTATCGCTGCCAGTTTCAGAAACGCTGGGCTCTCGTATTCTGGCCCTGCCGCTTCATCCTGAACTGACTGACGAAGAGGTCAGCCGTGTGATCGGCGCTGTCTCGTCCTATTTTGCAGCGTCCGAGGCAGGTGGTGAGGCCGGTTCAGCCGATGCCGGGCAGGAGCGCGGCGCGTGAGAAAAGAGACCCTTCTCGTTTTCGGATTTCTGGCGGTTGTTCTCTCGACGGTCGCGCTCATCTGGTATTTCGCATGGCCGGCTCTGCGTCCGGTACGGTTCGAGACCGTGTCGGATGTGACACTGACGATCGAGCAGACGAACCAGACGCGCAAGCTCGATGAGGCGGAAACGGCTCAGCTGAATGCATGGCTTCACAGCCATACGCATGGCTGGGCCCCGCTCACCTCGCCAGCCCCTTCAACCGGTGATGTGGTAATCAAGGCCCATCTGCCGGATGGTGAGCCGTTCGAGCTTGCGCTCTGGACGGGTATCAGCGGAGCTGACTGGAATGATACAGCCATTACGCGCGTGAACCCCAAGGCACGCTTCAAGGTGCAGAGCTTTGATGATCAGGGTTGGGCGCCGCTGCGTCGACTGATCGAGGGGCAGGGCTTCGAGAAAACCGACGTTCCCTGAGGAGAAGCCTCGTGGCCTGTTCACCTGCAAAGGTGTTCGGGCCCGTGCTTGGCACTCTGGTCCGACACTTGTGACGGTGTGCAGGCATAGTGTCAGGCGTTGCGATTACGACACCCATGGCCCGGAATGAAAGCATCCATCCCGGACCAGCAATGCCCGCCTTCAGGGCTGGCCCTGCGAGACCTGCTTCTCCCCCGTACGTGAGAGCCGGCCGGTCTCCGTGATGAAGCGATAGACCTCGGCACTGAACGGTGCCCTGGCTGTGTCTGTCTGCCAGTTTTCCATATCGGCATACATTTTTGCTGCCTTGTTCCAGTGGTCTTTGCCCAACGCATCAACCATAGGCTGTTGAAGCGTCATCCATTCACCAAGAAGCGACAGGGCTTTGGGCGATCCCGGTACAACACCTTGTCTGATGGCGTCTTCAACACGGGTGATCAGCGCCGCCCAGTCCTGCTCATAGGCGGTGCGTGTGTCTCCCGGAAAAAGTCTGGCGCCGAGCGCCTGCCAGCGATTCCATTCTTCCTCAGTGAAATACTGCTTTGCGACGGTTCTGAGATCCTGTTGTGTCATGATGGTCTGTGCCTCCTTGATAAGGGAACAGAGCCGGTCAGCATCAGGTGTTTCGCGTGTTTCGAGCAGATCGGACATATGCCGCAGACGGCGCAGCATGGTCTCGATCTCTCTTTGCTTCGCGCCAAGATGCAGGATCTGTGTTTCGATCAGGCTCCGGGCGTCCAGAGAGGGGGCAATCATGACCGCAGAGATTGCCGATAGCCGGTACCCTGCCTGCCGAAGCAGGAGAATCTTGGTGATCAGGTTCACTTCCCGCGCGCCGTAGACACGACGACCTGCCTCGGTTCGGCGTGGAGCGATCAACCCTTTTTCCTCAAGGTGGCGCAAGCTGCGTATTGATAGCCCGCTTTGGGCAGCCATTTCGCCAATTGATCGATCACGCATCACGATGCCCCTCTCTATCGTCCGGCATCACCATGCGATGCTGACACAGTGTGAGGAGCAAGAGGTAAATACGCTATGTTTGAGACTGGTATTTGAAGGCAGAGCCGCGCGCAGCCCGTGGCATCACTCCGGCTGGCAGGCTGGACTGACGGGGTGATAATACGCCCCGTCACTTAGGGGTCAGGCGTGTTGTTGTTTTCCGCTCTCGCTCGAAAGCGGCGCATCACCCATGGTCTCGCCCGTCCGCATATCATCGGCGAGCGGTGCCGTGCCCTTGTCACCAATGGCAAGCAGAGCTGCGGTGAGGGGAGAGGCAAGAATGAGGCCGGGCACGCCCAGAATGGTGCCAAACACGGTCTGGGAGAGAATTGCCAGCGCTGGCGGCATATGAACGGCGTGACGCTGGATCAGGGGGGCGAGCACGTTGCCCTCCAGGAACTGGATGACGCAATAGAGCCCCGCCACCATAAGGCCGGTGCGTGTGCCCTGGGAAAGGGCGATCAGCACAGCGGGTATCGCCCCGAGAATCGCGCCGATATAGGGGATGAAATTGCAGAGGCCGGCAACAACGCCAAGGGCCATCGCCAGAGGAACGCCAAGAAAGCCCAGCCCGATCCCCGAGGCCAGACCAACGGCAAGCATGTCAAAGGCCTGTCCGATTGTCCATGACCACAGCGCCGTGCCCGCCGTCAGAAGAAGCTTGCGGGCCTCCGGGCGATGGCCCTCGGGCACAAGTCGCAGCAGACCGTCCACATAGATGGCGGGGGACAGGGCGAAGTAGAGTCCGGCAATCAGGATCACGGCAATCGTGCCGAGCAGACCGAACGCGCTGCTCAGGATACCCGTTACCGAATTGGCCAGACCGGCACCGAGGGACGGGCCGCTGCCAGCCTCGTTCCCACCAAGCGATTTGGGCAAGTGATCAAGGGCAAACTGGCCCCATGTGCTGGAGCCCATTTGCTCGCGTATCTGACCATACTGCGTGATCAGGGCCTGCTTCAGCTTGACGAACTGGTCACCAATCTGCGGGCCGCTGAAGAAGAAGAGAGCGGCGATGGCGAGGAGGATTGTCAGCGCCACCAGACCCACGGCGAGCTGGTAAGGCATACGGGCCTTGTCACGCAGAATACGCGCCAGACCGTGCAGGATCACAGCAAACAACGTGGCGGCAAAAACGACCATCAGCACGTCGCCAATGAGCCAGATGGCGAGCACGGCAACCGTAACGATGAGAGTAAAACGCAGGATCCGGAAGATCCGTGTCAGTTCGCGCCCCGCGCCGTGGGCGTCGTCAGGATGGGTTTCGGACATCGTCTCTCTTGTTTTCAAAAAACTGTCTCGTTGTAACGGAGAGCCCTAGCTTCGGTTCGCCTCGTCGATTTCGGCTTCTGCGGCCAGCCAGCGTTCCTCAGCCGCCTGCTCCTCAAGGCGCAATGCGGCCAGCCTTGTGTTCAGCTTCGTGATTTCAGCGGTATCGCTTTTTGCATAAAGTGCCGGATCGGCCAGACGCGTCTCGATTTTCTGACGTTCCTTGCCAAGCTGCTCCAGCAAATGCTCGGCGGCTTTCGCTTCCTTGCGCAGGGGCGCCAGAGCCTTTCGCTGTTCCGCACGGTCGCGGCGCTGGTCCTTCCTGCCGGCGCTGTCCGGCTCGCTCTCACCCCGGCCATCACTGGCGGCCTTGCGTGCCCGTTCGATCAGCCAGCTGCGATAGCCGTCCATATCGTCATCGAACGGCGTGATTGTTCCCTCATCGACGAGCCAAAGACGATCAGCGACGGATTCCACCAGATGAGAATCATGGCTGATCAACACGACAGCACCTTCGAAATCGCAAAGGGCGCGAATCAGTGCGTCGCGGGCATCAAGATCCAGATGGTTGGTCGGTTCGTCCAGCAGCAGGAGGTGAGGGGCGTTGCGCGTGGCGAGGGCAAGAAGGAGGCGCGCTTTCTCACCGCCTGACAGGTCGCCCACCCGGGACTCGGCCTTGCCGGCATCGAGCCCGAACCGGTCGAGCTGTGCGCGCACGGCGACGGGCGTTGCGTCAGGCATGGCGCGGCTCATATGGTCGATGGGTGTATCGCCCAGCACGAGCTCGTCGCCCTGATGCTGGGCGAAATAGCCAATGCGGAGCCTTGGAGAATGGTTGACGCGGCCTGAGATGGGGTCGAGACGCCCTGCCAGCAATTTGGCGAAGGTCGATTTGCCTTTGCCGTTCTGGCCCAGAAGCGCGATGCGATCATCAAGATCGAGGCGGCAGGAGAGGTTGGACAAGACAGCGCGCCCGCCATAGCCAACGCTGACATTTTCCAGCGACAGCATGGGCGGGGGAAGAGGCGTTGGCTCCGGGAAGGAAAAGCGGGTGGGACTGTCCTCCACAACAGAGTCGATCTGAGGCAGACGCGCCAATGCCTTGAGGCGGGCCTGAGCCTGTCGGGCCTTGGTGGCTTTGGCCCGGAAGCGATCGACGAAAGACTGCATGTGCGCGCGTTGTGCAGCAAGGCGTTCGGCCGCCCTGTTCTGCTGCAGGGCCTGCTCGGTGCGTATGCGGATGAACTCATTATACCCGCCAGGGGTGAGGCTCAGCTTGCCCTTGTCCAGATGTGCTATGGAATCGACTACGCTATCGAGCAGGGAGCGATCATGGCTCACGACGATCGCTGCGCCCGAGAAGGTCTTGAGCCAGTTTTCGAGCCAGATTGTCGCCTCGATATCGAGATGGTTCGTGGGCTCGTCCAGCAACAGCAGATCGGGGTTTAGGAACAGGGCTGTGGCCAGCGCCACGCGCATGCGCCAGCCACCGGAGAATGACGAGACCGGGCGCTGCTGGGCTGCATGATCGAAACCAAGCCCTGACAGGATGCTTGCTGCGCGGGCCGGGGCCGTGTGAGCGTCGATGACAAGCAGCCGCTCATGGATATCGGCAAGGCGAGAGGGATCATGGGCCGCTTCGGCCTCGTGCAGCAGGCGCGCGCGCTCGAGATCACCGGCCAGAACCGTGTCGATAAGGGAGGCATCCCCTTCAGGCGTCTCCTGCTTGACGCGCCCCATGCTGGCCCGGTTGGAGAGCTGTATCGTGCCCCCATCGGGGTGCAGATCACCGGCAATGGCGGCAAGCAGCGTCGATTTACCGGCGCCATTCCGGCCGATCAGCCCCACCTTGCGCCCCGGGTCGATACTGAGTGAGGCATTGTCGAGCAGGACGCGACCGGCAATGCGCAGGGTCAGGTCGGTGATGGTCAGCAGGCTCACAGTTTCTTCCCGGGCAATATGGAGGCGTTTTGATGCCAAGCGGACTATCAGGAAGTCTTGTTTTGCTCTAGGGGAAGGGCGTTCACCGCTTTTCTTTTTTAATGCAGGAGATGCCTCATGGCCCTGGAACGCACCCTTTCGATCATCAAGCCCGATGCAACCCGCCGCAACCTGACCGGCAAGATCAATGCCGTGTTCGAAGGCGCAGGCCTGCGCATCGTCGCCCAGAAGCGCATCAAGCTGACTGAAGACCAGGCCAAGGCCTTCTACGCTGTGCACGCCGAGCGTCCGTTCTATGGCAGCCTTGTTGCTTCCATGCTGTCCGAGCCGGTTGTCGTGCAGGTGCTGCAGGGTGACAACGCTGTGGCACATCATCGCGAAGTCATGGGCGCAACCAACCCGGCCCAGGCTGCTGAGGGCACCGTGCGCAAGCTCTATGCCGAGAGCATCGAAGCCAACTCGGTGCATGGTTCCGACAGCCTCGAAAATGCAAAGAACGAGATCTCGTTCTTCTTTGCCGAGACGGAAATCCTGCCGTAAGGCAGTTTGCATCGATGCAGATCGAAAAGGCGGCCTCCGGGCCGCCTTTTTTTATTCATAGTTCCGATCCTGATCCACGGATCAGTTTTCGTTGACCATTCTCAAATATACGTATCGTACCATGCAGGGGTTTTCGGTCATATGCCGCTCTTTAACGCTTTCTGTAACAGAAACATGAAGGATCTGACCGATTACAACTGTTTTGATAAGTCCCATAACAAGCGTAGTGTTATGGAGCTTGAGTCCGCGAAATCGGCTCAAAATTACATGAAGTAGAGAATTCAATGATTAAGATCGGTAATAATAACGATATAATATCTAATGAAAACATGACGGAGATGTCTGACAATGTCATTCAGTTCCCCAAGCGCGCCGATAGGCTGCTCGATACGGCCCATGTATTGCCTGACCCAAATATTATCGTAACCACCGAAGACGGTCGCAAGCTCGATAAACTCGGGATGTCCCAGGATGAATGCTGCTACATCCTGCCTCCCCTTGTGAGCGTGATCTCCCTGGAAAAAGACGAAGCGCTCGTGTCGTCGCAAGCGCAAGCGAGTGACGTGTCAGAGATTATGCCTGTGCGGGTCATCCTGTCCGAAAGCGATGCCGTATCGGAGATCGGAATGGACGAGGATCGCGGTCGGCGGCTTGGAATCGGAGGCGAGAAGCTGACACACTGGATCAGTCCGGGGCGAACCCTTTATCTCGCCCGTCAGTCGCCTGATGATGTGGCCATGCTGTCGATAAAGCTTCAGAAGTGTTCACATCTACCACTACCCAAATGATTGTTTCCGGGCGTTCAGTCGGCGCCAGGCCTGCTGCGTAAGAAAATGGGCAAGAGTCGCCCGTCGATTGCGGCAAGGCCAGTGCCGATAAGGAGGAGGCCAGCAAGCGCCGTCCAGCCCGGATGCTCTCCCAGAAACAGGGTCCCCAGCAGCAATGCCATGATCGGCAGCAGGAATGTCACCAGAGAAAGATTGGTGGCACCGGCGGTCGCGAGAAGTCTGAAATAAAGAATGAAGGCGCCAGCCGTACTGAGCAGGGCGATCCCGGCAAAGGCACCCCAGACGTTCCAGGAAAGCGTAGGCAGGGTCCATGGGCGGTCGATGAGTATGGAAAGCGGAAAGATAAGGGCGGTACTGGCAGTCAACTGCCCGGTGGCGATCTGCAAGGGTGGCAGGCCGCGAAACCTGCGCCCATACACGCCACCAAACCCATAGCTTAGCGCCGCAGCGAGGCAGGCCAGTTCTCCAGCAAGGGAACCCTGAGTCTTTCCTCCTGTGAGGGCAGGCGCAATCAGGATGCCGACCCCGAAAAACCCCAGAAGGATGCCAAGAATCTTCCCTGGGCGCATTTTCTCATCATGGGTCATGAAATGCGCGACGATGATAGTGAAAACAGGAGTCGTGGCATTCAGGATGGCCGCCAGACCGCTGGAGATCCGCGACTCACCGAAGGCGATGGCCGAGAAGGGTATCACGTTATTCAGCAGTCCGAGTAGCAGGAGGCGCATCCAGAGAGCGCCATCGCGTGGCAGGGAAGTGCCGCGGATGACCAGAAGGAGATTAAGGGCCAGAGCCGCCAGCCCGACCCGCCCCAGTACGACTGTAAAGGGAGGTACGACAGAGACGAGAATCTTGAAGAAGAAAAACGAGCCTCCCCAAAGAAGAGCCAGGACCAGCAGGAGCGACCATTCTTTTGGCCCCATATGATTCTGATGTTGCTCCTGCACGGATCGTCCCTCTTTCTAAATCGTTTCATCCGTCTTGTGGCACGGGTAAGGGTCAGCCGCATCCTCCATAAGGGGATTGTCCACCGGCGAGCCCCGGTGAGGTCTAGATTTCCCGTTCTACTTTAGCGCAACGAAAGCGCCTACTCTGATGGGGGACCTTGAGCCAATGAAGCTGACAGCCAGACTAGGGAGCCGCATTTGTATCATCGGCCCTTCCAATAGTGGGAAATCCACTCTCGCGCTGCGTATAGGCACTGCCTATGGTCTCTCCGTGGTTCATCTGGACCTTCTGCGCTACCACTATGGCGATTTCAGCACATTGAGGCCGCTCGACGCATTCCATGCTGATCATGCACGGGCGGTTTCGGGCGAAAGCTGGGTGATCGAGGGAAATTACTCCTCCTGTATGGAAGATCGTCTGGCACGAGCGACCGGGTTGATCCTGCTGGACGCGTCAACCTGCCTCAGCCTGTATCGTTACCTGCGTCGCTGTGCACGTCCCGGCCAGCGTATAGGAGGGTTTGCGCGCGACACCCGCGAGCCCATCAGTGTCGCGATGCTGGGCCATATCGTCGGGCCGACGAGAATGAACAGGCGGCGCTATCGAACGATCTACGCCCGATCGCGCTTGCCAAAATGCTTCCTCCCGACACCTCGTGCCGTCGATGAGTTCTGTCGGCACGTGGGATTGTGAGGAGGCATTATGCCGGCATCCAATGAGGCACCGCCTATGTCAGCCTGTTTTTCTATCACGCTTCACCGCGCCCGGTTCACGTGTGATCGACAGGACGTCCGGTGGAGAGCGGCTTGTTCCCCAGGCGGCTCGGACTGTAGTCGGGTCCAGCCATCATGGTCTCTTCAATCTTCTCAAGCGAGACGCCTCTTGTTTCGGGGATATAACGCAACACGAAGACCATTGATCCGAGACAGAGCGCCGCAAAAAGCCACATGGAAAAGGCACCGTGAAAAGCCTCATTCAGGGCGTGGTTGCCTGCCAGCATTGGGAAGCCTTGCGCCACCACGAAATTCATCACCCAGTTTGAAGCGACGGCAAGACTCATGCCAATCGAGCGGATGCGGTTCGGGAAGATTTCCGAAACGAGAATCCATGCGACAGGCCCCCATGAAAGGCCAAACATGAGCATGTAGAAAAGCAGGCCGAACAGGGCGAGAAGTCCGGAATCCTGTCTGTAAAGGGCGACGGACGACACCAGAAGGCCGATGGTCATGCCGAGCGACCCCCACAGGATCAGCGGACGTCTTCCCTTTCGATCGACAATCCAGGCACCAATCATGCCACCAACGAGATTGGCCACTCCAATCCAGATGGTCTGAAACAGGGCATTCTGTAGGCTGCCGCTTGTCGTGCTCAGGAGCATCGGTGCGTAATAGACAACAATATTGATGCCGGTGAATTGCTGCAGGCCTGCGACCATGGCGCCCGCAAAGACGATCCATCTTGCGCGGCGGTCGCGCAGCACCGTCATGAGTGCAGGTCCCTGGCGGGTATGCTGCGTCATGGATTCCCGTATCTCTGCGATGAGCGAGCGCGCATGGGCCTCGTTTGATATCCGGCTCAGCGTCTTGAGGGCATGGGACTCGCGCCCACGGATCATGTGCCAGCGTGGTGATTCCGGAATGAGGAAAATCGTTGCGCAGAAAACGAGGCACGGAACAATCTCCGATCCAAGCATCCAGCGCCAGCCCATTTCCTCAAGCCAGGCAGTGCTAGCACGGGCGGCGATCAGGTAATTGACGACATAGACGATCAGCGCGCCCAGAACGATGGCAAACTGCTCCATCGACAAGGCCCGACCGCGCATGTCCTTTGGCGATACTTCAGACATGTACATGGGCGACACCGCAGAAGCGATGCCAACAGCCAGCCCACCCAGGATCCGATAGATGACAAACTGGGTGAAATCAGGTGCAAGGGCTGCACCCACCGACTGCACGGAAAACAGGATGGCGCAGATGAACAGGGCCATCCGGCGTCCGAGCGTGTGAGCGAGCCACCCCGATCCGAAGGCCCCGATGATACAGCCCAGTATCACGCTGGAGACAGCCCAGCCGGTTGCGGCGTCACTCAGATGGAAATGGGCCCGTATCGGCCCAATGGCCCCCGATATGACGGAGGTATCGTAACCAAAGAGAATACCGCCCAGCGCAGCAACCGCGCAGATGCGAAGTACATAGGAAACATCATGGCGCTCGGACGTGACGCCAACGAGTGACTGAATCCGTCTCATGCGCGTCCTCCGTTTGCCGGGAAAGCGGTCTCGATTGCAGACGCGCGATGGGTCTTGCAGGAGCGACGATGCAAGGCAGGGGAGGGAATCGAAGGAATGATCATAGGGCGACCCCAAGATGACATTAAGTTAACGTCCGAAGCCTAGCCATGCGCCTGCGGAAGCGAATGCGAATTCCGATGGTTTCACATCAAGGACGGACTGCGACCCTGTCACCGCCCGCGACAGGATCGGCACAGGATCACCGGGGCAGATTTCTGTCCGGTGAGGTTGACTGATTTGTCAGGAGGAGATGGTCGTCATGCGCACCGCGTTGCACGGTATTACGAGTTTCCACTCGAATTTGTTGACTGATATCCGTCTCGCGCATGAGGCGGGGTTTGACGATATGGAAATTTTCTATCCGAAACTTGCCCGTTATCTTTCCTGCGGCGGTACTATCGATACCGTGCAAGGCATGGTGCGCGATGCCGGGATGGGCATAAGCCATGTGAGCGCGCTCGATCACATCGAGCGTCATGATGCGTCTGGGCGCGCAGCTCTGATGGAGGAAGCGGTAAAGATCACGCGCGAGGCGCATGATCTGGGCGCACCAACAGTCATGGTTCTTCCGCGCAACGGTGCCGACCATCTGTCAGATCCTGCGCTCATGGATGTCATGGTGCAGAATATCGCTTCAATTGCCGCGATCGGGGGCGATTGGGGTGTGCGATATATGATCGAGTTGCCGGCCTTCACCCGTTTCCGGACCTTGACCCAGGCAAAAGAGGTTATTGCCCGTGTGGGGGCCCCCAATGTGGGGGGTGTCGTGGATTTCTGGCATTTCCACGGGTCGGGAGCGATCCCTGCTGATCTCGATTCCCTCGACCCTGCAAGGATCTTTGGTGTGCATTTCTGCGATGGGCGCCTTCCACGTCCCGGCGAGGCGTGGGACGAGACCGTACTCCGTGACTGCATGCCGGGAGAGGGGGAAATCGACCTTTCGGGGTGGTGCGACGCGGTCAGGCGCAGTGGCTATGCCGGGCCGTGGTCGGTCGAGCTGATCAGCCCGGCACTGTGGGAGTGCGACCCGGCTTTCCTGCTTCCGCGTCTACAGGGCGTGTTGCGTGGCTATATGACGACCGGCTGCTCCCGGGCGGCTGCTTCTGGGCAGGAGTGACGCCCAAGCCTCGGGGGCGACAGGCATGATCTGGCTTCGTTGCATCCGAGATGCTAGGAGCGGCTGATCAGGATCGTTCCGCAGAGAGAGTAATGCAGGTAGACCCCAATCCGGCAGGTATCGTCACAGCAACCGCATTGCCGCCTGGCATCTGCCGGATTGCGGTCCTCATTCCCTGCTATAACGAGGAGGTGACCATAGCCGGCGTGGTGCACGATATGCGCGCCGCGTTGCCGGATGCCTCTATCTACGTTTACGACAACAACTCCAGCGATCGGACCGTTGAACTGGCAAAGGAAGCCGGTGCGATCGTTCGACGCGAGCGGTTGCAGGGCAAGGGCCATGTCATCCGACGAATGTTTGCGGACATCGAGGCTGATTTCTATGTGCTCATCGACGGCGATGGCACCTACGAAGCGGCTGCGGCGCCGCAGATGGTGCGTATGGCGCTGGAAAACGGGCATGATACCGTGATGGGCGTTCGTGAGCATCAGGACGCTGCTGCCTATCGCCCTGGCCATGTGCTTGGGAACAAGGTGCTGACCGGGCTGGTCGTTAGCCTTTTTGGTCGCGGTCAGTCAGACATGCTTTCGGGCTACCGCGTCTTCAGTCGCCGCTTTGTGAAATCCTTCCCGGCGCTGTCATCCGGGTTTGAGACCGAAACAGAATTTACGGTCCATACCCTGCAGCTGAATATGTCGATGGGCGAAGTGCTGACCCGTTATATCGAGCGTCCCGAAGGATCGTTCTCCAAGCTGAACACCTATCGCGACGGTTTTCGTATTCTTGGGACAATTCTGAACCTGCTCAAACAGGAGCGTCCTCTCCTGTTCTTTGGTGCGATCGGCCTGGTTCTCGCTGTGCTTGGCGGATTGATCGGTCTGCGTTCGGTCCTCGACTTTATCGAGACCCACACTGTGCCGCATCTGCCTTCGGCTGTGCTGGCCACCGGGCTTGAGTTGCTGGCGGCCCTCTCGCTGGTATGCGGGTTGATATTGAACAGTGTTGCGCTGGGCCGTCAGGAGAACAAGCGTCTGGCCTATCTGGCGCTTCAGGCACCTCCCTGCGTCGATCTCTGACAGGTCTCGCCATCACTTCCCGCCAGCCCGGTTTCTTCCGGGCATTCATCGCGTTTTCCCCCGGGGGATGAAGTCTTGCTTTCCACTTTGCGATCAGCCTTGGCGCTCTCGCCCGTGCGCGTATTCATGTTCTTTGCCTCCATGATGGGGCTCGCCTGCATCCTGCTCATTCCCCCCGGGCAGATGCCGGACGAGCGCAACCACTTTGCGCGGATCGTTCAGATCGCCCAGGGCGGGTTTGTTGGCATCAAGCTCGATGCGGGGCAGGCGGGTGGTTATTTGCCTGCAAACTTTCCTTCGGAGGCGGAATTACTGGACAGTTTGCGTTTCCACGCCGAGAGAAAGGTGGATATGGGCGAGCTGTCCGCTCTTGCGCAGCGGCAATGGGACAATCACCGTAGCTGGGCTTCTTTCGGCAATACGGTCATTTACGCTCCCATCACCTATCTGCCGGGCGCGGTCGTCACCTTTATCGGTCGCCATACGCGGGCGACGATCATCCAGACCAGCATCATGGTGCATGTGATCAATGCGGTGATCAGCATTGCTCTGTGCACGCTCGCCATCGCGCTGGCCCGTCGCGGGGTGCTTTATCTGATGTTGCTTGCGAGCCTGCCCATGGTGATGGCGCTCAACGCGTCATGCTCGCAGGATGGCCTGATCTTCGCGCTCGCCCTTCTTACGGCTTCGCTGCTTACCCGGATCAATACGCTTGATCCGGGATCAACGCGCTTCTGGATTGGTATCGCCTGTCTTTTCGCCGTTCTGACGGTCAGCAAGCCCCCACTGCTGCTGTGCAGCCTTATCCCGCTTGGCCTGTTTCCGGCGCGGGAATGGCTGGGTGTGGGGCGCCGCAAATATCTCGCTGTGGCCCCTTTTGTCGCCAGCATCGTAGCGTTTCTTGTCTGGCAGCATTTCGGCATGACCCCGACCAAAGTGCAGTTCCTTGATGGGTCGGGCACGTCGGATAGTGGTCAGGTGCATTGGGTACTCACCCATCCTCTCTCGCTGCCGATGCTCGCCTATACGACGCTCAAGGTGAATCTCGGTCACAACATTCACGAGTTCATCGGGGTGCTTGGTTGGCTGGATACGCTGTTTCCGGCGTGGTTCTATCGCCTTGTCTATGCGACGATTCTCGCTACACTCTGCTTTTGCGCCTATCCGGCGATCAGAAACCGGGCCTTGGCACAAAACGGTAGAACGGTTTTCGTGACGGTGCTTGCCGTGCTGCTTGCGGTGGGCGCCGTCTATTTCTCGCTTTATGTGATCTGGACCCCGGTGGGTGCGCCGATCATCGATGGCGTTCAGGGCCGCTACTTCCTGCCGATTGCGCCCTTTCTGGCTCTGTTGTTTCCCCTCATGCCAAGAGCAGGCCAGCTTTCCCCGTCGGAAAGCACGCAGCGTTGGGCCATGCTGGGTATGACCGCTTTCCTTTGCTTCGACCTTGTAACGCTCACGAGCGTTCTGGCCGCACGTTTCTGGTAAGGGAGCCCCCTGCTCCCCGAACCTATGGATGCTCAATAAAAAAAGCCCGGCTTGACCGGGCTTCTTTATGTCGTGAGAGGGTGCCTTATCGGGCTCTCAGAAACGCTGCGAGCGCCTCGGGGTAGAGGCGATGCTCCTGCTCCAGAACGCGTGCCGCAAGCGCGGAGGGTGTATCGCCCGGCAGGACCGGCACCTCGGCCTGGCCCAGTATCGGGCCTTCATCCACACCATCAGTGACCAGATGGACCGTGCAGCCATGACGGGTATCGCCCGCCGCCAGGGCACGCTCATGCGTATCCAGACCGGGATAGGCCGGCAGCAGGCTTGGGTGAATGTTGAGCATGCGGCCGACCCATCGCCCGACGAGATAAGGGGTGAGGACGCGCATGTAGCCCGCGAGGCAGATCAACTCGATCCCTGCCTTTTCGAGACAGGCCTCAATGGCCTTCTCGTGTCCCTCACGGTCTTTTGGGAAGAGACGGTGATCGATCGCTACCGCTTCAAGACCTGCGTTTCGTGCCGTCTCGAGCCCCGGTGCATCAGGGTTATTGCTCAGCACAAGGGCAATGCGCGCCGGATAATCCGGTCGCGCACAGGCCTCGATCAGGGCATTCATGTTGCTGCCGCGCCCCGAGATGAAAACCGCGATGGGGGTTTTATGGACAGCCATTGTTTCGCTCATAGGGCGAAATCAACCTGGCCATCCAGTGCATAGCGTGGGCCATTGGCGGTTACGTCACCAATGCGATAGCCCTTTTCACCGCGGGCTTCGAGCATGGCCAGAACCTTCTCGGGCTCGGGCGTGATCAGAACCATGCCGATGCCGCAGTTGAAGACCTTGAGCATCTCGTCATGCGCGACATTGCCCGTGGTAGCCAGCCAGCGGAAGACAGGCGGCACAGGCCAGGTATCGGCTTCGATCTGTACACCCAGACCCTCAGGCAGGACGCGGGGCAGGTTTCCGGGCAGGCCACCGCCGGTGATATGGGCGCAGCCATGCAGCAACCCGGCATGATGCAGGGCCATGACCGTGCGCACATAAAGCGCGGTGGGGCGCAGCAGGGCCTCGGCGAGCGTACTGCCCGGCTCAAAGGGGGCTTCGCTGTTCCATTGCAGACCGCTCATCGCCTTGATGCTGCGTACCAGCGAATAGCCGTTGGAATGAACGCCGGTGGAGGGGAGGGCGATCAATGTGTCGCCTTCGGTGATGCCGGCGGGGAGCAGAGCGGAACGCTCGGCTGCGCCAACGCTGAAGCCAGCAAGATCGTAATGTCCGGAGTCATACATCCCGGGCATCTCGGCAGTTTCACCGCCGACCAGTGCGCAATCCGTATCGCGGCAGGCCTGCGCGATGCCCTTCACGACACGGGCAGCATCTTCAACAGCCAGTTTGCCAGTTGCCAGATAATCAAGGAAGAAAAGCGGCTGAGCGCCCTGCACCACAAGATCATTCACACACATGGCGACCAGATCGACGCCGACCGTATCATGCTGGCCGCTCTCGATGGCGACCATGAGCTTTGTGCCCACACCATCGGTGCAGCTCACCAGGATCGGGTCGGTGAAGCCAGCGGCCTTGAGGTCGAACAGCGCACCGAAGCCGCCCAGACCACCCATCGTGCCCGGCCGGTCGGTCGATTTTGCTGCAGGCTTGATCGCCTCGACCAGCGCATCACCGGCCTCGATATCGACGCCGGAATCGCGATAGCTTGCTGAAGGGGAAATCGGATCGGTCATGCTGTCGCCTCGCTCGAAAAACCTGGCCGGTTGCGTTAGTATCTGTCCTTCTAATGGAGCCGACCCGGCTCGGAAAGGACCGGAACGGCTATTGAATGGACAAAGAAGCGGGAATTGACGGATTGGCGCCGGGCAACGCCGCCGCGCAACTCGCGCTGGCGCTGCGGCCGCCTGCAAGCGTTGCAGCCCGTCACTTCATTCCGTCGGCCTCCAACGCACAGGCGCGCCACTGGCTGAACCAGACCGGCTGGCCCGATCGCAGGCTGCTGCTCTGCGGTGACGACAGTTGTGGCAAGTCGCATCTTCTGCACATCTGGGCGGCGAGGCGTCAGGCGCGCGTTGTGGATGCGGCGACGCTGGATATGGCGCAGGTGGTCGAGATCGCGGGGGCAGCCCACACCACGCTGGCGCTCGATCATCTGGAGCGTGTGACATCCGAGCGTGCCCTGCTGCATCTGCTCAATCTGGCGCGTGAACAACGCACGACCCTGCTCATCGCTTCGCGTTTTGCGCCTGTCCGTCTGCCCATCGTTCTGCCTGATCTGGCAAGCCGCTTGCGGGCCATTACGGTGGTGCCGCTTCTGGCTCCTGAGGATTCCCTGCGTTTTGCCCTGCTTCTGCGCCTGATTGCAGAGCGCCAGATGATTGTTTCCAAACCGATTCTCGATTGGCTCATGCACCATCTGCCGCGCACCTGCGATGCGATTGTGAGCGCGGTAGACCGGCTCGATCAGGCTGGGCTTGCTCATAACAGGCCACTCACGCGGGGCCTTGCACGACAGGCCCTGTCGGGACTGCTGGATGAGCCAGCCCCCGGCGAACGCTGAACCTGACCGCTCAGGCCATCACCGGGCCGGAACGTTTTATGATGATTGGGTTAAGGGGTTTGACGCGCGCTGCTCACGGGCCGATGTTGTTACTTCTCATTGGACAGAAACAGGAAACGTAGCGCGTGACGTCGTCTTCGGAAAAGGACTCAAGGCCCGCCCCCTCCAAGGCACCACGCGCCACCCGGGCGAAAGCTCCAAGGGCGACGCGTGCCACGCGTGCCGTGGCCCGTATTCCCGACCCCGGAATCGTGACCTCACCGACGCGGTTCATCAACCGTGAATTATCCTGGCTCGATTTCAACCAGCGCGTGATCGAGGAGGCAGAAAACAGCCGCCACCCGTTGCTGGAGCGTCTGCGCTTTCTGTCGATCAGTGCCAGCAATCTGGATGAATTCTATTCAGTGCGTGTGGCGGGGCTTGTTGGTCAGGTGCGCGAGGGACTGGTCGCCCCCTCGGCTGATGGTTTGACACCAGCGCGCCAGCTGACGAGCGTGCGCCGCAGCGCGGCAAAGCTCTTTGCGGCACAGCAGCGCATCTGGCGCCTGTTGCGCGGTGAACTGGCCCAGGCGGGGCTTCGCCTGTGCACACGTGAGGAACTGACAGACGCCGAGCGCGAGAGTATCGCTGCCAAATTCGAGAACGAGATCTATCCTGTTCTGACGCCGCTCGCCATCGACCCCTCGCACCCCATGCCGTTCATTCCGAATCTTGGAATGGCGTTGGCACTACGCCTCAATGACCCGACGATCCCAGGGTTCTCGATGGATGCGCTCATTCTGCTGCCCCAGCAGATCGACCGTTTCATACGTCTACCCGCGCCGCACAAGGAGGAGCCGGATATCCGCCCCGATGTGCGCTTCGTGGCGCTCGAGGACGTCATACGGCTGCACATCACGCGTCTTTTCCCCGGGATGGAAATTGCCGAGGGCGGGGTGCTGCGTATCATCCGCGATTCGGATGTCGAGTTCGAGGACGAAGCCGAGGATCTGGTGCTGTCCTACGAGACAGCGCTCAAGCAGCGTCGCCGCGGTGTGGGTATCCATCTTGCCCTCGACGCCTCCATACCGGAGAGCATGGGGCGTGAGTTCGCTGAAGAACTCGACGTGGCACGTGACGATGTGGTGGTTCAGCCCGACATCATCGGTGTGGTCGACCTCAAGCAGATGATCGTATCGGATCGCCCCGACCTGCTGTTCAAACCCTATACGCCGCGCTTCCCTGAGCGAATCCGCGATTATGACGGCGATTGCTTCGCAGCGATCCGCGCCAAGGATATCGTGGTGCATCATCCCTTCGAGAGCTTCGATGTGGTGGTGCAGTTTCTCAAACAGGCAGCGCTTGACCCCAATGTGGTGGCGATCAAGCAGACGCTCTATCGCACCTCGCGGGACAGCCCCATTGTGCGGGCGCTGATCGAGGCCGCCGAGCTGGGCAAGTCGGTCACGGCGATGGTTGAGCTGCGGGCGCGCTTTGACGAGGAAGCGAATATCCGCCTCGCGCGGTCGCTCGAATCGGCAGGCGTCCAGGTGGTGTTCGGCTTCACCCATCTCAAGACGCACGCCAAGCTCAGCCTTGTCGTCAGGCGAGAAGCTGGTGGTCTGCGGTCCTACGCCCATTTCGGTACGGGTAATTATCATCCGATCACGGCGCGTATCTACACGGATCTCTCCTTCTTCACCTGCGATCCCCAGCTCGCGAGCGATTCGGCCAAGCTGTTCAACTACATGACGGGTTATGCGACCCCGGTGGATATGGAGGCGCTCGCTTTTGCCCCCATCACGCTGCGTGACACGCTCATGGACCTGATCGAGGGGGAGATCGCTCATGCCAAGGCCGGACGCCCTGCCAAGATCTGGCTGAAGATGAATTCACTGGTCGACCCGGCCCTGATCGATGCGCTCTACCGGGCTTCACGCGCCGGGGTGAGGGTGGTTGGAATCATCCGGGGTATCTGCTGCCTGCGCCCCGGTGTGCCGGGCCTTTCGGAAAATATCGAGATCCGTTCGATCGTCGGTCGGTTTCTGGAGCACGCGCGTATCTTCGCGTTCGGCAATGGTCATCGGATGCCGTCGCACAAGGCCAAGGTCTTTATTTCCTCGGCTGACTGGATGGGACGAAACATGGATCGTCGTGTCGAGGCGATGGTGCCGATCTTCAATTCGACCGTCCATGCCCAGATCCTGGGTCAGATCATGACCATGGATTTACGTGACACACTTCAAAGCTGGGTGCTTTCCTCGCGTGGGGATTGGCATCGCGTATCTCCGGGGGCTAATCCCTTCTCGGCGCATGAATATTTCATGCATAACCCTTCGCTCTCCGGGCGTGGCTCGGCAGCGAGGGAGAAACCGCAGGATAAGGATGCGGGCCGTCGTGAACGGCCCGAGCGTATCCGCGAAGATTGAGGAAGAGGGTAGAGTGACGGGTACTGACGCGCCAAAGGGCCATCATCGCGCCGCCATCGTCGATCTGGGATCTAATTCGGTCCGGCTGGTCGTGTTCGAGGGCGTCACCCGTAATCCGATCCCGATCTTCAATGAGAAAGCCACGCTCCGTCTGGGGCGAGGGCTTGAGCAGACGGGCCGCCTGAATGAGGAGGGGCTGAGACTCGCACGCGATGTCATGACCCGCTTCAATGCCATCGCACGCGCAATGGATGCCCAACCTTTTGAGGTACTGGCGACGGCTGCCGTTCGCGATGCCAGCAACGGGCGCGAATTTGTCGAGACGCTGCATGAGTGCATGCCCGACGTGCCGATCCGTATTCTCTCGGGTGAGGAGGAAGCGGATTACGCGGCTACAGGTGTGCTCTGTGGTTTGCCGGATGCAGATGGCGTTGTCGCTGACATTGGCGGTGGCTCGCTTGAACTAATCCGCGTGGCAGGGGGCCGGCATCATGAGGCCTGCACCAAGCCGCTTGGGGTGATACGACTGTCTGACCGTTCCGGCGGTGACCTCAAACGTGCGCGTGAGGTTGTGGAAGCCGATCTTGATGGTGTGGCGTGGCTGCCTGCCCTGAAAGGAAAGCCGCTCTATCTGGTTGGCGGCGCCTTCCGCGCCCTGGCCCGGTTGCAGATTGCCCGCACGCATTACCCGCTCAATATCGTTCATCTCTACACGCTGGGTGCCGATGAGGCGCGCGAGATGGTGACGTGGCTGATCGATACCCCGCGCAAGATGCTGGAAAAAGTACCCGGCTTTCCGCGCAAGCGTCTGGACGATGTCCCGTTCTCCGCCACCGTCCTGCGGCGCCTGATGCGCATCGTGCAGCCATCACAGATCATATTCAGCGTCGATGGCCTGCGGGAGGGCTGGTATATGCGCAAGGTCGGGCAGGAGGTTGCTGCACTCGACCCCTGTCGTGCGCTGGCTGATGAGACCGCGCATCGTCTGAGCCGCAGCATGGAGCTACCTGATGATCTCGTGCGTTGGACCGAGCCCTTGTTCCAGCATGAAACGCCGTCCGAAACGGCATTGCGCGACATGGCCTGCCGTATGTCCGACATCGGCTCATTCGATCATCCCGAATATCGCGCAGCCCAGACCTATCTGCGTATCATGCGTATGCATGGCGTTGGCTTCGACCACCAGTCACGCGCCTTCGTCGCTCTGACGCTGGCGGTGCGTTACGAGGCCGACCCGGCCGATCCCCTCATGGAAGTCTCGCGGCGTCTGCTCTCACCTGATGATTGCGACCGTGCCGTGCAGCTCGGCTTTGCGCTTCGCCTTGCCTATACGATCTGCGGTGGCACGTCGGCGCTTCTCAAGAATACCTCGCTCTCGATCGAGGACGGGATTCTCTGGTTGAGCCATAATGAGCAGAGCAGCTTTGCTGCGGGTGGCGGGGTCAAGCGTCGCCTTGAGCGACTGGGTCAGAGTATGGCTCTTTCGGCGGCGACGCGTGCATGCTGAGAGGCGGTCGGGGTCTATCCCTGTTTCCCAGATCGGGTCGTACTTTGCCGCGCGGCATCAGGCGCGGAATGTGGCGGGTGGGTGTTGCCGTTGCGGCGCTGGGCGTCGGTCTTGCACCCGCCTCCCGCGCCGCCACGGTGATCCACAAGGATCATGATCCGGATATCCTCTGGAAGCTCATCAGCGCGAAGTGCTCCAAAGGGACGAAGCCCTGTGTGATCTATGACCACGCGCGGGGCATTGCCCTGCTGCATTCGCTTGAGGGGCGTGGGCAATATCTTCTGATTCCGACGGACAAGGTAGCGGGGATGGAAAGCACGGTCCTGCTCCGTCCCGAAACGCCCAATTACTTCGCCGAAGCCTGGTCTTTTCGCGATCGCGTTGGCGCGGCCTATGGGCACCCTGTTCCGGACCGGCTGCTTGCCCTCTCGATCAACTCGTCACACGGGCGCTCGCAGAACCAGCTCCACATCCATCTGGATTGCGTGGACCCTGAGGTGAGGGCGACACTGGACCGGTACGGCGACCGTATCGGGCCAAGCTGGTCATTTCTACCCGTCCCGCTGGGTGCACATCGTTACCGCGCCCTCTATCTCTCGACGCTGAACGGCTCGCCCTTCAGGATACTTGCGGGTTCCTTGGCCCATCCCGAACAGGAAATGGGGGACCATACCCTCGTCCTCGTGCCGCTCGGCGCCGGTTATGCGTTGCTTGATGACGTGGCGCATGATGATGACCATGCCTCTGGTGAAGAGCTGCAGGACCATGCCTGCCATGTTCTCGACAGTGATCCCCGATCTGTTCCTTGAGATGCGCAAGGTAACTGGCTGAACGTCTTGGGCCGAGGCGAAGCTTTGTCGCACTATTGGCCCCAAACAGGCTCGATCTGACCGGATTGCCGGGAGATCGAAAAGTCTGCGCGATGGGGGTGAGACCCCGGCGTATCCCGCCGGAGCCCAGCCTGATCAGTCGATCGTCTTGAGGATGCGGCCGATCGTCTCGAAGATGCGATCGATCTCGTTCTTTTCGATGATCAGCGGCGGTGAAATGGCGAGGATGTCACCTGTGTAGCGCAGCAGCAGCCCTTCATGGAAAGCACGCTCGAACACCTCGAAAGCGCGCGTCGTCTTGGCGCCACGGGGGGCGAGTTCGATACCGGCCACAAGCCCTTCATTGCGGATATCGACCACATGAGGCGCACCTTTCAACGAATGGGCAGCCTCCTCGAAATACGGCGAGAGCGCGGCTGCGCGTTCGAACAGATGCTCCTCGGCGTAGGTGTCGAGTGTGGCAATGGCAGCAGCACAGGCGACGGGGTGGGCCGAATAGGTGTAGCCATGCGGCAGGTCGATGGCCTCGCGCGGTCCCTGCATGAACGCGTCGAAAATCTCGTCGGATACGATATTGGCACCCATCGGGATCGTACCGTTGGTAATACCCTTGGCCACCGTCATGATGTCAGGCACGACGCCGTATTTCTCGGCGGCGAAAGACGCGCCCAGACGGCCGAAACCGGTGATGACCTCATCGAAAATCAGCACGATGCCATGCTTGGTGCAGATCTCGCGCAGGCGTTTGAGATAGCCCTTCGGCGCTGGCAGCACGCCTGTCGAGCCAGCCATGGGCTCGACGATAACAGCCGCAATGTTCGAGGCGTCATGAAGGGCGACGATGCGCTCCAGATCGTCAGCCAGTTCCGCGCCATGTTCCGGCAGGCCGCGCGAGAAAGCGTTGCGACGCAGATCGAGCGTATGGGGCAGATGATCCACCCCGGTCAGCAGCGAACCATAGAGCTTGCGATTGCCCGAAATGCCGCCAACCGAAATGCCGCCAAACCCGACGCCATGATAGGCGCGTTCACGCCCAATCAGGCGGGTGCGTGTGCCTTCGCCACGCAGGCGATGATAGGCGATGGCGATCTTGAGCGCCGTGTCGCCTGCTTCAGAGCCGGAATTGCAGAAGAAAACGTGGTTGAGCGGATTCGGGGCCAGGCGCGCGACACGGTCTGCGGCCTCGAAAGCCAGGGGGTGGCCCATCTGGAAAGCAGGGGCAAAATCGAGTGTCGCGACCGTCTTCTGCACGGCTTCCACGATACGCGGTGCCCCGTGGCCTGCATTGACGCACCAGAGTCCGGCGCAACCATCCAGGACTTCGCGGCCTTTATCATCCCGGTAATACATACCTTTTGCCGAAACGAGCATGCGCGGGGCATCGCGAAACTGGCGATTGGCCGTGAAGGGCAGCCAGAGGGCGTCGTGATTGCTGTCGGCAAATGGTGTGGTCATTGTCTCGATCCGGCTCCTTGTGGAAACATCAGGAGAAAATCGTGGCACGGGGCGCAGGATCTGGAAAGTAAGAAGAACTTGCGCAAGCTTTAATTCGGCAGGGGGTAAGATGGGTTCGGCTCGAGGGGCGCTGCTCGCGCTGGCAGTGGGGGCTTTTGCCATAGGCACGACCGAGTTCACCCCGATGGGGTTGTTGCCGGTCATTGCCCAGGATCTTCACATCAGCGTGCCCAAGGCCGGGTCGCTCGTGAGCGCTTATGCCTTTGGTGTCATGCTGGGGGCCCCCATCATGACGCTGCTGCTGGGGGCCGTATCGCGCAAGGCCGCCCTGGTTGGGCTGATGGGGCTTTACATTATCGGCAACCTCGGTGCCGGGCTCAGCCATAGCTATGCCGTTCTGATGATCTGGCGAGTGATCACCAGCCTGTCACACGGGGCGTTTTTCGGCCTCGGGGCTGTCGAGGCATCGAGTGTCGTGGCACCCGAGCGTCGTGCCTCGGCGGTGGCGTCGATGTTCATGGGGCTGACCATCGCGAATATCTTCGGGGTGCCTGCGGCAACCTGGCTGGGCGACACCATGGGGTGGCGCAGCGCTTTCCTGGTGACGGCGCTGCTCGGCGCCCTGGCCGTGCTGGCCCTCAGCCTCGCCCTGCCACCACGGGGCAGCAATCCACTCCCGGATATCCTTGGCGAATTGCGCGTTCTGGCGGGCGGTGAGGTGTTGCTGGCCCTTGCCGTCACCACGCTCGGTGCGGGGATCATGTTCGTTCTCTACACCTATATCGCGCCCTTCCTGCATAGCATCACCCATGCCAGTGAGGGACTCGTCACCCTCGCACTCATGACGATCGGCGTCGGTTTCAGCATTGGCGCAGCGCTTGGCGGTCGTCTGGCCGATCGCTCCACGCGTTTTGCCCTGTTGCTGATGCTCCCTATGCTAGGTGGCATCATGCTGATGTACCCGTTTATTGCGGTCACGCCGATCGGTGCAATACTCGGTATTCTGGTCTGGAGTGCGGCCTCTTTCGCCATCATGCCCGCGTTGCAGATGCGCACGATGCAGGCGGCACAGCGCGCCCCGGCTCTGGCGTCGTCAGTCAATATCGGCGCGTTCAACCTTGGTAACGCGCTTGGTGCCTGGCTGGGCGGCGCGGTTCTGTATCAGGGGCTAGGCTATGGTGCTGTTTCGATGAGCGGTGCCGCACTCGCCGCGCTTGCTATCCTGATTGTTCTGCTCGTTCGTGTTCCGTCAATGGACCGAGGATAAACCACCGGCAGGGCTTTCTCGGCAGGCCAGACGTCAGGCTGTTATGTCCTTCCGGGCGAGAACGAGGGCGAGGATTGTTTCCGCGGCAACATTGAAATCACTTTCTTCAAGCGTTTCCTTGCCGAGCAGGGCGGTTACCTGAGGCTGCATATCTGCATACCACTGGGTCATGGCCCAGAGGCAGAAGAGGAAATGCGTCGGATCGACCTGCGGAATCTCGCCCCGCTCCATCCAGACCCCGAATGTCTCACCGAACGGCGCTATCGCCTCACGCAGGGTTGTCGAGAGATAATCATGCAGGTAGCGCGCCCCTCCGATGATCTCATGGGCGAACAGGCGTGACGCATGGGGATTGGCACGTGAGAAGGCGAGCTTGGAGCCGATATAGGCGCGTAGGGCCGTAGAGGCTTTATTTTCAGGGCGAAGCCAGATTTCGCATTCCCGAAGCCATTCCTGCACGGTGCGCCGGAGCACTTCCTGATACAGGGTCTCCTTGGTAGAGAAATAATAATGAATATTGGCTTTGGGAATACCAGCTTCCCGGGCCACGGCAGCAATGCTTGCACCGCTGAATCCATGTTCGGAGAAGATCTTTTCAGCGGCTTCCAGAATGGTCACGACCGCAATTTCCCGAGGCGCGCCCAAAATCATCTCCTGACTGCTTCGTTGTATACGACCGTGTCTAGGCGGGTATTGGGGTATTTGCAAGTAGTTGCATCCCTATTCGGGCCACCTGAACCAGAATTTACAAAATAGGCTTTCGATGCGTTTGTGCACAAGAGGGATAGACGAAGAGGAGATGTTCTGTTTCACTTGGGGAACGAGATATCAATACAGGACGGGGCAGGTATGAAAAACGATTGTTTGAGGCAAGGACATGCTCCTGCGCACCGGTCTTGTGAGCCGTCTCTACAGCTGTGAAGATGGTGCAATTGTATCTTGGCTTCACAGGAGCGCCGCCTACCATGAATTATCCGTCTGTCGTCTGTTCGGTTTCTCGCCGGCGCTTAAATCGTTTCGGGCGCGCATTGGCGCTTGCGGTTTTGCTTGGGGCACCGGCAGCGGGCTCTGCCCACGCGGCACCGGCCAATGTAGGTGATGCAGAGATTGCCGCTACCACCTACCATGATAGCGGGGCCTATGATCGTGAGTTCGCTGCCGTGGTCGAGGAGGCATCGGAGTGGGTTCGTTTGCGTGCCACGCATGTGAGCAAGCCGGCCATTGTCCTGGATATCGACGAGACATCGCTCTCCAACTGGCCCGAGATTCAGGCCAATCATTTTGCCTATTTTCGTGATGGTCAGTGCGATGTCCTGCCCAAGGGACCGTGCGGCGTGATGGCCTGGGAAATGAGCGCCAAGGCGCAGGCTTTTCCCTCCACACTCGCTCTTTATCGTATGGCCCAGCAGCATGGCGTGTCGGTGTTTTTCGTGACCGGACGCAGTGAGAACGAGCGTGCCGATACGGCGCGTAACCTTGAGACTGCGGGTTATACTGGCTGGTCTGGCCTCGTGCTCAGGCCCGAGGGCAGCCATACGCCATCAGCCTCGGACTACAAGGCGGCGGCCCGTCGCGAGATTGAACAGAAGGGTTTCCAGATCATCGCCAATATTGGTGATCAGCCGTCCGATCTCGCAGGTGGCCATGCCGAACGTGGTTTCCTTCTCCCCAATCCATTTTACCGGGTGCCCTGACATGCAGAACAAAGCGCTCCGTGACCTCGCTGACCGGGTTCATGAGGATCTTCAGAAAATCGCCTATGCGTCGGGTCCCTGGGTCTCGTCCACCCTGACCCATCATGGTGAGCCAGTGCTCGATGTTGCGGTGATCGGTGGCGGGCAGGGAGGTCTCTCGACCTCTTTCGCGCTTCGTCGCATTGGCGTGCATAACGTTCGGGTATTCGAGCGCGCAAAAAAGGGGCAGGCGGGACCTTGGGTTACTTTTGCCCGGATGATCACGCTGCGTACACCCAAGCACGTGACTGGCCCTGATCTCGGCATCCCCTCGCTGACGCCGCGAAGCTGGTTCGAGGCGCGTTACGGCAAGGATGCATGGGAGTCGCTGGGCAAGATCGACCGGCGCGACTGGCAGGCCTATCTCGACTGGTATGAGGAGACACTTGCTCTCCCAGTGGAGCACAACCGTGAACTGGTCGATGTCGTGTGGCAGGATGGCCTGTTGCATCTGCAGTTCCGCTCGCAGGAGGGAGAGATCTCTCACGTCTGGGCACGCCGCCTTGTGCTGGCGACCGGCATTGAGGGTAGCGGGTCATGGCATGTGCCGGAATTCATACGCGAGGCGGTTCCCAGCCATCTCTACGCGCACACGCATCAGCCGATCGATTTCGAGGCGATGCGTGGCAAGCGTGTCGGTGTGCTCGGCGGCGGCGCCTCCGCATTCGATAATGCGGCGACCGCGCTAGAAGCCGGTGCCAGTTCGGTTGCCGTCTGCATACGCCGCAAGACCCTGCCGCGCATCAACCCGTATCGCTGGATGGAAAATGCGGGGTTTCTGGCCCATTTCCCGGCGCTGCCCGATCTGACACGCTGGCGCTTCATGCGCCGCATCTTCGATCTCAATCAGCCGCCGCCGCAGGACACATTCTGGCGTTGCAGCCGTCATGACGGGTTCAGCTTCCATGGTGATACCCCTTGGCTTGGCGCGCGCTGCGAGGGTGAGACCATTACCGTCGATACGCCTCACGGGACGATGGAATTTGACTTCCTGATCATCGGCACCGGCTTCGTGATCGATTTCAGCAAGCGGCCGGAAACAGCCTCGTTTGCCGGAAACGTTGCGCTGTGGCGCGATCGTTTCGAGGCCCCACAGGGCGAGGAAAGCGCCGTTCTGGACTCCTATCCCTATCTTGGCCCGCAGAGCCAGTTCCTGCCGCGCGACCCGGCTCATCCGGATGCCGCCATGCTCGGGGCGATCTATAACTTCACCTTTGCGGCGACGCCGAGCATGGGACTTTCGGGCGCCTCGATCAGCGGCATGCGCTATGGCGTGGACCGCCTGGCCCGCTCGATTGCTTGCGACCTGTTTGTCCAGGATGGTGAAAAGCACCTTGAGAGCCTGCTCGCCTATGACGCGGAGGAACTCGTCAGTCTCGGTCGGGAGGGTGAGGAGCAGGCATGATTGACGAGGCCACGCTCAATGCGCGTGCGGCTGCGCTCGATCTGACGATTCCGGTCGATTGCCAACCCGGCGTGCTGGAGAATCTCGCCCTGCTCGCCCGGTACCAGAATCTCGTCCTGTCGCTCGATCTGCCCGAGCGCACGGAGCCCGCTTTCGAGTATCATCCATGAACGCCACCGAGATTGCGCGCGCTGTCAGGTCGGGCGAACGCAGCGCTTTTGGCCTGATCGAGAACTGCCTCGACCGTGTCGCCCAGCGCGATGGCACCGTCAATGCCGTCACGCGCCTGCTGTCGGAGCGGGCGCTCAATCAGGCGCGCCGCATCGATGCTCTTGTGGCCGAGGGGATCGACCCCGGACCGCTGGCAGGGGTGCCTTTTGGCATCAAGGACCTGTTTGATGTGCAAGGTCTGGTCACTACGGCTGGGTCGAAGGTGCTGGCCAGCGAAGCGCCGGCCGATTGTGATGCGCTGCTGGTCAGCAGGCTGATCGAGGCTGGCGCCATACCGCTCGCCACGACCAATATGGATGAATTTGCCTACGGTTTTGCGACAGACAATGCCCATTATGGCATAACGAAAAATCCGCATGACAGCGCGCGTCTCGCCGGTGGGTCTTCCGGTGGGTCTGCGGCAGGCGTCGCTGCGGGATATTTCCCGCTCTCCCTCGGCTCTGACACGAATGGCTCGATCCGTGTGCCGGCATCGCTTTGTGGTGTGTGGGGCCTGCGCGCCACACAGGGCCTGCTGTCGGTATCGGGGTCTTATCCTTTTGTCGCCAGTCTCGATACGGTCGGGCCTTTCACGGCAAGCGCTGCCGATATGCGGGTGATGGTGGAGGTGCTGAGCGCGTCACCTCTGGCGCGGGTGGATGTTGCAGGGCTGAAAATGGCGCGGCTTGGCGGCTGGTTCGCCCAGGATATGTCGCGGGAGATGGAAGCGGCTCTCGCAGCTTTCTGCACGGCCCTGTCGATACGCAGAGAGATCGTTCTGCCAGAGGTTGCAAGGGCGCGTGCCGCGGCATTTGTCATCAGCGCATCCGAAGGGGCAGGGCTGCATCTCGATCGCTTGCGTCACAGCCCGGAGCAGTATGATCCGGCGGTGCGTGATCGCCTGCTCGCAGGGGCGCTTGTGCCTGCACCGCATGTTTTCAGAGCACACAAGATCCGCCACTGGTTTCGTGAGCGCATGCACGAAGCTTTTCTCGAGGCAGATATTCTTGTTGCACCCGCCGTGGTCGGCCCCGCTCCGCGGATTGATGCGCCCGTCATCGAAATTGGTGGTCAACCGGTTTCTGCGCGTGCCAATCTCGGCCTTTACACCCAGCCCCTGACTCTGGCCGGTTTCCCTGTCCTGACAGTGCCTCTGGCCATCGACGCGAATGTCGGCAGCGGGATGCCGCTTGGCGTCCAGCTCGTGGCGCAGCCGGGGCGTGAAGATCGTCTCGTTGCGCTCGGCGAGGCGCTGGAACGCGCTGGCGTCGCTCGCGCCCGTATTCTGGAGGATTGATGCTTTTCAGCGCACGCTCCCGCAAGGGAATGGTTACCGCCCCGCATCATCTTGCGGCGCAGGCGGGGAGGGACATTCTCAAGGCGGGAGGCAACGCGGTCGAGGCAGCCGTGGCCGTGGCTGCAACCCTGTCTGTGGTTTACCCCCATATGACCGGCCTTGGGGGAGATGGCTTCTGGCTCATTCGCCGCCCTGATGGCGAAACCGTGGCCATTGATGCGTGCGGCAGGCTCGCCCAGAACGCGACTCCCGAACTCTATGCGGAATGTGACAGTGTGCCCTGGCGTGGCGGGCTGGCAGCCAACACGGTTGCCGGTACGGTTGCGGGCTGGTCGCGAGCGCTTGCCTATGCGGGAGGGGCGTTGCCTCTCTCGACATTGCTGGCCGACGCCATCGATCACGCCGAGAGTGGCATGGTGGTTACGGAAAGCATGGCCGGGCTTATGGCTGCCCATCTTGACGTGCTGAGCTACATGCCCAATTTCAGTGGCCTGTTCCTGCCACAAGGCGATATGCCGATTGCGGGCGCCGTGCACAGCAATCCGGCGCTGGCGCGCACGTTGCGACGTCTCGCCAATGCCGGTCTGGGCGATTTTTACCATGGCAAGCTGGCCGATCAGATCGCGGCTGATCTTGCGGCCTGTGGTTCGCCGGTCAGCCGCGACGACCTCAACCACCATGAAGCGCTCCTGACGAAACCGCTTGAGACCACGCTGCATCATGGTCGTTTCTTCAACATGGTCGCACCCACGCAGGGCGCGGCTTCCCTGCTGATTCTGGCTCTGGCCGGACGGCTGGGCGTGACCGGGGCTGATACGGTTGACGACATTCATCGCTGGGTTGAAGCGACAAAGGCCGCCTTCATCTGGCGTGATCGCGTGATTGCCGATCCTGCCATCATGGAAACCTCTCCACAGGCGCTTTTGTCCGATCACGCTGCTCTGGATGATATGGCAGCCTCCATTGATCTGACCCGAGCGGCACCTTGGCCCCATCAGACCCAGCAGGGCGATACCACGTGGTTTGGCGTGATGGACTCGCAGGGCTGGGCCGTCAGCATGATCCAGAGCCTCTATTTCGAATTCGGCTCGGGCATCGTTCTGCCGGAGAGCGGCTTGGTATGGCAGAATCGCGGTGCCAGTTTCGACCTCGTTCCCGGGCGTCTGCGTAGCCTCGTGCCGGGGCGCAGGCCTTTCCACACGCTCAATCCCGCCATGGCCGCGCTCAATGATGGGAGCTTGCTGGCCTATGGCACGATGGGCGGCGAGGGACAGCCGCAGACCCAGGCGGCCATCGTGGCGCGCAATGTCATCGCCGGGCTGAGCCTTCAGGAATCGATCACGGCACCGCGTTGGCTGTTGGGGCGCACCTGGGGCGAAACTACCACAACGCTCAAGATGGAAACGCGCTTTGGTCCGGAAATCCTGGAGGGGCTGAGCGCGCTTGGTCACGACGTCGAGAGTCTGACGCCATTTGCCACGGCAATGGGTCATGCCGGGGCCATTCGGCGCTATGAGGATGGCACAATGGAAGGGGCCACCGACCCGCGCAGCGATGGCGGCGTGGCAGCGCTTTGAATGGGAGAGAACGAACAGGCATGACACAGGCATATCCACGCGACCTGCTCGGCTATGGTGCCAATCCCCCCGAGGCTGCATGGCCTGGCGGCGCCCGCATCGCCGTCCAGTTCGTTCTGAATTACGAGGAAGGCGCCGAAAACAACGTTCTGCATGGCGATGCCGGTTCCGAGGCCTTTCTGTCGGAGATGGTCGGTACCCGTTCGATCATCGGCGCGCGCTGCATGCAGATGGAAAGCCTGTATGAATACGGCTCTCGCGCCGGCTTCTGGCGTCTCCACCGGCTTTTCACCGAGGCAGGTTTACCCCTTACGGTTTTCGGTGTGGCAATGGCCCTTGCCCGCAATCCCGATGCTGTAACGGCCATGAAGCAGGCAGGCTGGGAGATTGCGTCCCACGGCTATCGATGGATCGATTATCAGGACATCCCGGAAGCAATCGAGCGCGAGCATATCCGGGAAGCCATCAGGCTGCATGAAGAGGTCACGGGCGAGGCTCCGCTGGGCTGGTATCAGGGGCGTACAAGCCCGAACACCGCCCGGATTGTCGCCGAGGAAGGCTGCTTCGTCTACGACGCCGATTCCTATGCCGATGATCTGCCCTATTACGACCGTCGTTATGGCCGGGCGCAGCTGATCGTGCCTTACACGCTTGACGTGAACGACATGAAGCTCGTCGCGCTCAATGGTTTTACCGAAGGCGAGCAGTTCTTCCGTTATCTGCGTGATACGTTCGACATGCTGTATCAGGAGGGCGGGCGTATGATGTCTGTCGGCCTGCATTGTCGCCTTGCAGGCAGGCCCGCCCGTGCGCTGGCGCTCAAACGTTTCATCGCCCATGTGCAGGCCCATCAGGACGCCTGGGTTACGACACGGCTCGATATCGCCCGTCACTGGCAGGAGCATCACCCCGCATGATCACCGCGAACACACGGGAAGAATTCGTATCGGCCTATGGCGATATCTATGAGCACACGCCCTGGATCGTGGCCGAGGCGTGGCCTCAGGCGCCCTTTTCAGGCCCGGAGGCCATGATCGCCGCAACATCGCAGATCATACGCGATGCCGATCACGACAGGCAGAAAGCACTGGTCAAGGCCCATCCGGAGCTCGCACGTAAGTTTGGTGTAGACCCCGATCTGGGCAGGCTCTCGGCTGCCGAGCAGGAGGGGGCGGGTCTAGACAGGTTGAGCGAGGCTGAATTCATCGCCTTCCGCGCTTTGAACGAAGCCTATCAGGCACGTTTCAATATGCCTTTCGTCATCTGTGTCCGACAGGCCACCAAGGAGCGTATGCGTCAGGAGATCGAACGTCGACTGGCGCAGTCACCGCAGGAGGAACTGGCGGAGGCCCTCGGTCAGATCGACCAGATTGCGTTGCTCAGACTCAAGGACAGGATAGCATCATGACCAGCCTTTCCACCCATGTTCTCGATACGGCAGGGGGCGTGCCCGCACAGGGTATGACGATCACCCTGCTTCATGATGATCGCGTGCTCTTTTCCGGAGCGACAAATGAGGATGGCCGCTGTCCCGGCCTGAAGGATATCGTGGTTGGGGCAGGCGCTTATGTGCTTCGCTTCGGCGTGGCGGCCTATTTCAGGGCGCGTGGGCATGATCTGCCCGAGCCACCTTTTCTGGATGTGGTGCAGATCGATTTCGGCATGACGGAGACCGGGCATTACCACGTGCCCTTGCTGGTCTCGCCCTTCGGCTATTCGACCTATCGCGGGAGCTGATACGCGTCATTCTGTATGGCGCGGGATGCGCATGAAAAAAGGGAGAAAGGCGCAGGCCCTTCTCCCTTTTTGGTCGTCTTTCTTCCATGACGCGGAGCAGAGCTCCGCGTCTGGGGTGATCAGAAGTTCAGACCAGCCTGCAGGAAGATGTAACGGCCCAGATAGAAGCCGCCATAGGTGCTGTCAGCCGAGTTGGAGGCTGCGTTGAGGACGAAAGGCGGGTTCTTGCCAGCGATGTTCTGCACGCCGCCTTCGAAGTTCCAGCGCTTCCAAGTGTACCCGATCGAGATGTCCTGCTGAACCATTGCAGGTGTCTTGATACGGGCGTTGGCTGCCGGATTTTCCTCGCTGAGGAAGGCGCTACCGTCATTCCAGTTTGCACCACCGATATACTGGAACATGTAGGAAACACGGAAAGCGTCATGCTGCCATGTCAGGGTGGCGTAGTCACGTACGCGCGGCTGGCTGATACCGTTCTGATAGAACAGGGCGCCCGTCTGGTTCAGATACGCGCCGCCGGGCTGCTGCTGCTGCTTGTACTTGACCAGCTGCTGGAAGTTATTGTCGACGATGAACGAGTCATGACGTGTAACACGGAAGCGATAGTTCAGATCGAAATCGATACCGCTGGTGATCAGGTCGCCCAGGTTCTGGTCAAGCGCCGAAACCGTGTTGATCTGGCCGGTGGGCAGACGGTTGACATCGCTGCAATAGGACTGGACGCTCTCCTGATAGCACTGGTTCAGGATATACTGCGTGGGAAGCGAACCGATCAGGCCGCCAATCGTGTAATGCCAGTATTCAACCGAGGCAGACAGACCCGGCACCCAGCGCGGCGTGATGATCGTGCCAAACGTGTAGGTACGGCCGGTTTCAGGCTGCAGCGCCCTGTTGCCGCCCGAAAGGGTGGGTACCTGGCCGGAATTGGCCGAGTTGAAGTTCTGCGGGTTGGCAACGCCACCCTTTATGCAGTTCGCGATCAGGATAGGGTTCGCTGCACCAGCGCAGGGATCGGATGCTGCGGGATAGCCGAGACCGACGCCACCATAGAGTTCGTAAACATTCGGCTGACGGAAGGACGTACCCAGCGTGCCGCGGAAGCGGATGTCACGTGTCGGTGCCCAGTCGATACCGACCTTCCAGTTCTTGGCGCCGCCGAAGGTGTTGTACGACGAGTAACGGCCCTGACCGTCGATCGACAGATCCTTGGCGAAGGCAACGTCCTTGAGGAGCTGCGCATGGCCCTGGATATAGCCTTCCGTCACGTTGAAGCCGCCCGAGGTCGACTGCACCGTGTTGGTGAGCGAGTAGCCGCTCTGCACCAGCGGATCGGGATTGTTCGAGAGCTGCTCGCCACGATGCTCCATACCGAGCGCCACGCCGAAATCGCCGCCGCCCTTCCAGGGCATATGGAAGATGTGGTTGTTGTGGATGCGCAGGTTCAGGTCGCGCAGCTGATACATGGTGTGCTGGTACGTGGTGTAATTGGCGTATTGCGCGGCACCCGGCGACAGACGCGTGAAAGCGTTGGACTGCACGCAGCCCGGTGAGCCCGCGCAGCTGTTCGGGTTGTAGATCAGCGCGCCATAAGGGTCGTTCGGATCAATCGCATTTTCCAGGCCCCATTCCTGCAGCAGCTTTGAGTAGTTGCCGACGCCCTGAATCTCATCCGTCACCTGGCTTGCACCATAGGTGTAGGACAGGTCGTACTTCCAGTCGCGCACGATATCGCCGCGCACGCCGAACATGCCGGTGACCGTGTCGCTGACGTTATTGTCGATACGCGGACCGAACTCGTTCAGGCGGCGATAGAGCTGCAGATCCTCACCCGCCGGATTGCCAGGATAATCGGCGCCGAGAATGATCGAATTGGGCAGAGGCGAGGGCGGTACGCTACCACTTGCAGGCTCAGGGGCAAGGCTCGTCTTGGATGAGCGATGGGCGTAAAGCACGTTCGAATAGAGGTCAAAATGCTTGTTGATCTCGTAATGCAGATCGCCCGAAAGGGTCGAATCCTGCAAAGCGTTCATCAGCGACGTGTTCTGGCCGTAGTTGTAACGCTTGCTTTTGCTGTAGGGGCTGAGCGAGCCGTTATCAATGTTGCCGACATAAGTGGCGCCGGTATCCTGACCAACGTAGGTGCCGCCCGGCGTGATGATTGAACCGACCTGTAGCCCTGGCTGGTTCGGATAGGTACCAGGCGCGCCTAGAGATGTAGCGGACCATGAGCGGTTGCGCTGCTGGATACCGCCCTGCGTCATGTAGCTGCCGCCAAGGGTGATGTTGCCCTTATCGTGATCGAAGTTCCAGCCCTTCATGGCCGAGAGCATACCGGTGCGGTTGTCACCATGACCGGTAATACCGCCGCGCATGGTGATGCTGCCAGTATTCAGGTCGTGGCGAAGCTTGATGTTGAGCACGCCCGATACGGCGTCGGCACCATAGAGTTCCGAACCACCATCCTTCAGGATTTCGACCGACTGGACCATCTGTACCGGGATCGTGTTCAGATCGATACAGTTGTTATTGCCGTTCGGCGTGGTGCGCTTGCCATCGACAAGCACCAGAACGCGGTTCTGGCCCAGGTTACGCAAATCGACGCAGGCAGCGCCCCCTGTGCCGTTGGTATTGTTGTTGGTGGTGCCGCTCGAACCGATCGAAGGGAGGCGCGACAGGTAGTCGTTGAGGTTGGTCGTGCCCGTCTGCTGGATCTGCTTGGCTGTAACGATCTGTACCGGATTGGCACTCGTATTATGGGCCGTGCTCAGGGCTGAACCGACGACGATGAGCTCTTCAGACTTGCCACCCTGCGAGAACGATACAGCGCTTGCCGGCGCGACATTGCGCAGCGCGTTCTGCGAGCGTGTGGGGACCATCGTGGCTGCGGGCGCTGTCTGGGCGCCGAGCTGCGGTCCGTTGACCGGACGAGTGGTGGTCTTGCGAGCCGTGCTGTGCCTGGCCGCCTTGCGATGATGCGTGGTCGCTGCAGCCGTCTGCGCATGGGCTGCGACATTCGTTACGACAGGGGAAAGGATAATGGCCGCACCCAGCAGCAATCGCCCTCGTCTCTGCAAATTAACGATTTTCATGAAAGTTTGCCCTCGGAATAACTTGGTTTCACGAGGCTGCGTTTTCTATCTTTTTATTGCAAGGTCGTTATCGTTCTGTGACGTTACGTTTCTGCAAAGCACTCGGTCGATGTTGCAAAATTGCATCGTTTTGTTGCCACAACGGCGGTCTGCCTCCAGTTCATCGCGCGAGGGTTGAGGTGTCCAACAGGGTTTGGGCAGGTGCTCTGCGCAGGCGGGCTAGTGTACAAGCTTGGGACACAGACGATCGGCAGCAGCATCACGCGATTCGGCGACGGTGTCCCTTAACCTCCAGATTTCATTAAGGACCCGCCGGGATAGCGCGGGCCAGCGCATCCCTTTGCCGCGCCGGGTGAAGCGCGCATTCCAGAAACGCTGGTCGTGTGGCTCAGTAGGATTTCAGCAGCTTGTCCAGATAGTCGAGCTCGCTCTGGGGGCGTGTCCGATCTGCATCACGTCGGCGAAGCTCGCGCTCGATTTCCCTGGCTTTTTCGCGGCTGTCTGCTTCCGGCACTGTGCCGTCCGTGTCAGCGCCAGAATGGCCCTTGCCGGTTTTCCGGCCGAGGGGATCGCGGTCGCTCTTGTCACCGGACTGGCCGTCTCCGTTGTCGTCATCGTCGCTATCAGCCTGGCTCTGGCCTTTCTTGTCCTTGCCACCCTGGGCGTGGCCCGAGCTTCCCATTGTGGGCAGCAAGGCGAGCGGTCCACCGCCATGGTTCTTGCCTTTCTGTGCCTCACTCATCTGCTGGCCAGTTTCGGCGAGATCCTTGAGCACCTTGCGTATGGCGATTTCAGCAGGTCCGTCCTGCGCGGCGGCCAGGGCTGCACGCGCCGCCTTCATGTCCTGATCGGCCTTGGTCAGGCCCGGCATCGTCTTGCCGGTCAAGCCCTTTATGTCGTCATTGAGCAGGCGGGCCACCATTTGCAGGGCACGCTGGACAGCATGGTCGTTGCGCCTCTCCTCGTGCTGCAGCGCGATTTCGTCTGGCGAAAGAGATGGAGGCTGGGCGGGGGGCGTTGCCTCATCCATATCCGGCGGCGGGGCCATCCCGAGGCGCTTGAGTAACTCAGCGGTGGACATGGCACTGACATCCTGCCCCGGGGCATTCTGGTTCAGCATGGCCTCGTGCGCGGCGCGCTGGCCAGGGTTCAGGCGGGACTGGGCATGGTCGAGCAGGGTGGTTTCACGTCTGACGAGATCATGCAGGGTCGCTTTCTGGGCTCGCGCCCGTGCCTGCGCCTGAAGCTGCTGGGCGATCTGCGCCAGGTCCTCCGGGGTGGCCGTGCGCATACGCTCGGCCATTCGCGAAAGGTCGTCCAGCCTTTTGATCGCCTGATCGGCATTGCCATTGGCCGCGTCCGATTGCAGACGGCGCATGAGCCTCGATACCGGGTCCGATCCATCATCGGGTGAGTCACCGATGTCGGGAATAACCGTACCAAGCTGCATGCTGCGTTGCATCAGGGCCTGCATGCGTCGGCTCAGGGCCTCGCGCAGCGTCTTCATGCGCGAGGCAAGTTCCTGCTGCTCGGCTTCGCTATGCCCGGCAGGGCCCAGCGCACGCATATGGGCGATCTGGTCCTGTACGGCCTTCTGCGCCGCGCGGATCTCAAGATTAGCCTGTGCGGTGTCACGGTCCGTGTTGCGCAGATCTTCCAGATACAGCGCGACAGCCCAGGTAAGCCCGATCGTGTTCTCTCTGGCTCCGTCTGAATCCTGATCCTCAAGCTGGGCGGCGGCATAGAGGAGCGCGAGGATGCTGCCTTTCTCCTGCAGCGGCAATGCGCTCGCAATCGCCCTCAGTTCGTCTGCAGTCTGTGCGGCAGTTTCGCGGTCGAGCCCGAAACGATGCCTCAGACTCACCAGGGCGCGGGCTGCAGGATCGTGAAAAACCCTCACAGGGAGCGTCACCGTCTCGGATTTGCTGTAGGCTGTCCTGCCGCTGCGGCTCGTGGCCTTGAGCCGCAGCGCGACAGCCTCTCCCGCCCATAGCGAAGCGGTAAGGTCGCTCTGGAACGTGCCGTCCGCCTTGTTGGGCACCCCTTTGAGAGGAATGGGTACGTTCAGCGCAGGCTTGTCCGGATTGGCCTTGAGTGTGATTTCAGCCTGCAGTCCCGCCACGCCATGTGCCTGAGCAACTCTCCAGGGCATGGCGAGATCGGTGCCGTCTTTTGCAGGCGCTGGCGGTGATGTCCACGCAACCTCGGGGGCAAGATCGGGGTCGATCTCGAATTGCCATTCGCCAACCGTCCGGCCACGCGAGCGAACGGAGATCCTGCCGCTATGAGCGAGTTTGGCGGTGAAGCTCCAGCTTCCGGAATCGAGTTGCTTCGTGGCGACATCGCTCGTCTCGATGCCCAGAAGATGGGGACCCGAGCGTGCGCCGGTGACATGGATGGTGAGTTTCGCATCCTGCGGGAGGCGCGGCGGCGTGGTGGTGTTCGTCAGGAAAACGGGTGCGCCGGGGGCATAATCCGGCATGTCGACCCAGGCCTCGATCTGCGGCAACGGGACATCGATATCATCCACGCCCGGCAGGAAGGCGGCCTCGAGGCGCGAGGGTGCCGCCGGACCCGACAGAGCGAGTGTCGCGATCAGGCATATCCCGAACCCTGCCCAACCGGATTTTCGGCCAGTGGTCCAGATCAGTCGTGGCCAGCCCGTGCGCAACCGCCCAACGCTGTCGCGCAGACGAGCCATATGCACGCGCCACAGGGCGGTTTCTTCGCCATCAGCCGGATAGTCATCAAGCGCAGCGAGAGGCTGATGTGCCAATCCGGAAGCCCGCTCAATGCGCCTGTCTATGAGGGCGGGCGAGGGCGGGGGCAAACGCGTCAGATTGCGGGCAGCGAGGGCGATGGCCCCTCCCGCAACGCCCGCCAGCAGAAACGCGTGTAGCGTGTCCGGCAGGGACTGCGGAAGGCGCAGCAACCCCGATATGGCGTAGGCACCTACGAGCGCCAGAGGCCGCTGGACGGCAGACCAGGCAGATTCGAGCCAGAGCACACGTCTTGCCCGATGACGCGCTTTGTGGACGCGCATCTCGGGCGTGAGGCTGGAGCCGGAAGACGGTGCGGGCGGCGCCATGCTCATTCGCTATCCAGCCACTCCGGTATGCTGTCATCACCCCAAAGCGCTTCGACCCGTTGCCGCTTGCGCACCACTTGCCACTGGCCGTTTTCAATCATGACCTGTGCGGCCAGGGGGCGACTATTGTAGGTCGAACTCATGACGGCGCCATAGGCACCCGTATCGAGAATGGCGATCTGATCGCCCGTGCGTACCGCAGGCAAAAGTCGGTCCTTGGCCAGAACGTCACTCGACTCGCAAACGGGCCCCACAACGGTCTGGGGGGCCGTTTCAGCGTAGGCAAGATCGGGCGCAAGCGGGATGATGCCGTGCCAGGCCCCGTAAAGGCTTGGGCGCGCCAGATCGTTCATCGCCGCATCCACGATCACGAAGTCCGAAATACCCTCGCGCTGGGCTTTGAGATCGATCACCGAGGCCAGAAGGACGCCGGCCGGTGCCGCGATCCAGCGACCGGGCTCAATGGCGAGTTTCAGATCGAGATGGCCCAGTGTCTCGGCAATTGCCCCGGCGAGCGCGGCCGGGGGCGGAGCGAGTTCGTCACGATAGCGCACACCCAGACCGCCGCCACAGTCCACCACCGAAACGCTCAGACCTTCTTCGCGCAGACCGACCACCATCTCGGCGATACGGGCATAGGCGGCCTTGAACGGGGCTGGCGATAGTATTTGGCTGCCGATATGGGTCGCCAGCCCGCGGATATCGATACCCGGCAGGGTGCTGGCTTCGCGGTAGAGGGCCGGGACATCGGCCCAGTCGATTCCGAACTTGTCGCCCAGTCGCCCCGTGCTGATTTTGTCGTGGGTTTCCGCATCGATATGCGGGTTGACGCGCAGGGCCACCCGGGCCGTGAGGCTGGAGGCGCGGGCAAGGTGCGAAAGGCGCCGTAGCTCCTCCACGCTCTCCACATTGATCTGGCCGATATCTTCCTGCAGGGCGAGCATGAGCTCGGCATCTGTCTTGCCGACACCTGAGAACACGATCTGCGACGGGCTGATTCCGGCGGCAAGAGCGCGGCGCAACTCGCCACCGCTCACGACATCGGCGCCACAACCCTCCTGATGCAGAACGGTCAGGGTCGCGAGATGGTCATTCGCCTTGAGCGCATAATGCAGCGATATGTCGATGCCACGCTCAGTGAAGGCTTTCCTGAGATTGCGGGTACGCCGTCTGAGCGTCCCTGCGCCCGTGACCCAGCATGGTGTGCCAACCGCGCTTGCTATTGTCTGGAGGGGAACCCCCTCAAACAGCAGACCATCCTGCCCATCCATATGCAACGAGGGGCGAGAGGCGAGAAGGTTCATGATATCAGGGTCGTGGCGTGTCATGAATGACAGACTACAAGGGCAATCTGCGGCTTCCAAGCTGCGATTATGCAAGGGAGAAGGATATTTGATGAGTAGGGACCTGATCGAGGCGGCCCTGGCCGCGCGCAAGCGAGCCTATGCACCCTATTCGCGCTTCCATGTCGGCGCTGCGCTGCGCTGTGATGGGGTGATCCATGCCGGGTGTAATGTGGAAAACGCAGCCTATCCCCAGGGAAGTTGTGCGGAGGCGGGGGCGATTGCCGCAATGGTCATGGCCGGTGGGCGCCGGATCGACGAGATCGTGATTGTCGGGTCGGGTGAAGCGCCCTGCACCCCATGCGGAGGCTGTCGCCAGAGATTGCGGGAATTCGGCGCGCCGGATCTGGACATCAAGATCGTCAACACAGAGGGCGTGCTCTTGCTCGAGACAACGCTTGAAGCCCTGCTCCCATGGTCTTTCGGTCCCAATCATCTCGTCCAGAATGGTGACGAGGTGTCAGACGGAACGGCGTCATGACGGTCTTGATAGGGCGGGGGGCTCGTTATGAGATATAAGAGCATCGCTCTTGCGGTGCTGGCTTTCGTCGTGCCTGAGGCGGCCTTAGCGGCGATTGCCGAGAAGCCCTCACTGGTGGGTGTGGGGTCTGGCACACGACATGTTGTTGATGTCAACCGGCCGCCCTGGCGTATTCTGGGGCGCGTGCAGACTGAACTCGGCGTGAAATGTTCCGGATTTCTTGTCGCGCCCTCTGTCATCATGACGGCGGCTCATTGCCTGTGGCGCGATGAAGCTGCCAATTTCATACAGCCTTCAAGTGTGCACTTCATGCTTGGTTATGACACGGGGGCATGGCGGGGCACGGCGCGAGGGGTAAAATTCATCATTCCCTCGACCTATGATCCGTTCCACCCGCTGCGCACCAGTCAGGCTGATCATGCGACGGTCATACTGGATCAGCCTCTCATGAAGTCGCAGGATCTGTTGCCGATCGTGGCGGCGGTACCCGGTCAGGCAGCCATGCTGGCCGGGTACCAGCAGGACCGTATGGAACTTGCGACAGGTGATATGGATTGCCATGTGATTCGTGTGCGGGGGCAATTGGTGGACCATGATTGTGCGGCGACTCATGGTGCAAGTGGCGCGCCACTTCTGGTCCGTAAGGGGGCAATCTGGGCGATCGCCGGGATTGATGTCACGGCACACGAAGGGCAGGGTGGTACGGCAGCAGGTTTCGCTAACGAACTGATTGTTAACAAAACCGTTAGGTAGAACGCGATAGGGGGGCTCAAAACCAAACGCCTCCACTTACGTTGTTATGGCTCAAAGCTCTCTCAGGAGACGTAGCCATCATGTTCGCGAGTTCATCCCTGGAATCCATCAACGCTACGCAGGGCGTCGCAGCCCCGACCGTTCTGGTCGTTGAGGACCAGGTATTGCTGCGTCTCTATGTCTCGGAGATGATTGAGCAGGCGGGTTACACCGTTATTGCAGCCGAAGACGCTGACGAGGCGCTTGTGGTTCTGCGTAAAAATCCCCAGATCCGCGCTGTTTTCTCGGATTTTGAGATGCCTAGCACGATGACGGGCTTGGAACTTGGTCATCACCTTTCCCGTACACGCCCCGATGTCGCATTCGTCCTGACCTCGGGTCGCAAGGCACCGGGGAGCTTTGCGTTGCCGCCGCGCAGCCTCTTTGTTTCCAAGCCTTTCCTTGAAAGCGATGTTTGCGCGGCATTGGCGCAGTTGGTGCATTAAGGCCAGCATCACCACTACGAAATTTCTGAGCGGAGAAAAATCCGTTCATTTCTGCGCCAGCAAGACAATCCCGACCAATAAAAATAATAACGGGACCTCAGAATGAAAAATCTCGAACAGGTGGATCCGGCTCCTCCGGACTCCATCTGGAATGGCTCTCGTGAGCCCGGCACTCCTCCAGGGGCTGTGCTCGTGACAGGCGGCTCACGTGGAATTGGTCGGGCGATCGTCCAGCGCTTTGCCTTTGCCGGGCGTCATGTTGCCTTTACCTACGCGCACGACCACTCCGCCGCGCGAGACCTGGCGCAAGTCCTCGTTCGCGCGGGATGCTCGGTATTGGCGATGCAGCTCGACATACGCTGCTCCAAAGCGATTGCCAGTGTTTTTTGCCGCACCATCGAGTTGATGGGTCCGATCAGTGTTGTCGTCAATAATGCGGGTATTGCTGGCCGTGCCGCTGCACTGACGGACACGATGCCTCCCGAGATTGAAGATGTCATTGATACCAACATCCTGGGCACAATGCTCGTAAGTGCGGAAGCCGTGCGTCATATGTCCACCAAGGCTGGTGGCAAAGGTGGGGTCATCATCAATATCTCATCTATCGCAGCGCGCCTCGGGGGCGTGCCGGGGCATGTCCCGCTTGCGACGAGCAAGGGGGCAATCGAAAGTTTGACCAAGGGGCTATCAGATGAGGTGGCAGCCGACGGGCTTCGGGTAGTCGCGGTGGCGCCTGGCATGACCCGTACCGCTCACGTCACGGATGAGATGCGCAGGCGAGCAAGTGCGATTGTGCCGATGGGAATGATTGCCGAGCCGAGTGATATCGCCGATGCAGTATTTTTCCTGGCATCGGATCAGGCACGTTATATCACAGGAACCGTATTGACGGTTTCCGGTGGGCGTTGATTTTTATTGGAGTATGGCGCACCCGAAAGGACTCGAACCTCTAACCCCCAGATTCGTAGTCTGGTGCTCTATCCAATTGAGCTACGGGTGCGAAGTGATCATTTGACTGATCACGATGTATACTGGCGCACCCGAAAGGACTCGAACCTCTAACCCCCAGATTCGTAGTCTGGTGCTCTATCCAATTGAGCTACGGGTGCGTCGTGGGGCGGGTTCTACTGCGAGTTTCCAAACCCCGCAAGAGGGAAAAAGAATTTTTTTCAATCAATGATTTGGACGGGTCATGACGATATGGGCGCGGCATGTTGGCGCACCATAGATGCCCCCGATGGCATTGCCGACCGGATACCCGTCGAACACGATGCTGTACGGCTTGCCCTGTGCGTCCTTGAGGTCAAGCTGCGCATGGTAGTGGTGCGGGTCCGCCCCACGCACACCCTTCAGAACGAGCGCGTTATCGCCCGGCGTGAAGCTGATGGCCCTGCTGCCAATCTGTAAGGTCGAATCCGTGTTCGTAGGGCAGCTGCCTTCATCGGTGACGAGCGCTCCGGTCCAGAGGCCGACAGGGTCCTTGCTGGGAGGCTGGGGGGAGGAGCAGGCCGAAAGCGCCCCGATCACACCAAGGAGCGCCACGCAGGGCAGGGGGCGAAAGCGGGAATACGACATATCGGTCTCGTCTGAATGAAGGAATGGTGACATTTAGGCGGGCATAACGCGTCGTTTGGGATGACGATGCACGACGAACATCCTATACGATGCCCACAGAACTTGCCCATGCACGACGTGTTGAAAGAGCGCCATGACCGACACCGCCCCGCAAAACGCCGATAACCTTGACCTGCAGCTTCATGAAGATCGTATCCTGATCCTCGATTTCGGCAGTCAGGTCACGCAGCTCATTGCCCGCCGCGTGCGTGAGAGTGGCGTCTATTGCGAAATCTGGCCTTTCACCGCGACAGAAGAGAAGATCCGCGGTTTCCACCCGCGTGGCATCATCCTCTCAGGCAGCCCGGCCAGCGTTCATGACGACAATGCACCGCAGATCCCCGATGTCGTGTTTGACCTCAACGTTCCCGTGCTGGGTATCTGCTATGGCCAGCAGGCCATGTGCGCGCGCCTCGGTGGCAAGGTCGAAACCCATGAGCACCGTGAATTCGGTCGGGCTCACATCGAGATTGCCGAAGATTGTGCCCTGTTCCGTGGTGCCTGGTCGCGCGGCCATCGTGAGCAGGTCTGGATGAGCCACGGTGATCGCGTCACGGCGCTTCCGCCCGGTTTCCGCGCTGTCGCGTGGTCGGAAGGGGCACCGTTTGCCATCATCGCCGATGAGGGGCGTCGCCTGTATGGTGTGCAGTTCCACCCGGAAGTGGTGCACACCCCGCATGGTGCCGCGCTTATCAAGAACTTCACGCATGAGGTTGCCGGTTGTAAGGGCACCTGGACCATGGCCGGCTTCCGTGACCTCGAAATCGCCCGTATTCGCGAGCAGGTAGGTTCCGGTCGTGTGATCTGCGGTCTGTCAGGCGGTGTTGACTCCTCCGTGGCGGCGAAGCTGATTCATGATGCCATCGGCGATCAGCTCACCTGCATTTTCGTCGATCCGGGCATTTTGCGCGCGGGCGAAGCAGATGAAGTGGTCAAGACTTTCCGTGGCCGTTTCAACATCAGCCTTGTTCATCGCGATGCGTCTGATCTCTTCCTGAACGCCCTGGCTGGCGTGACGGACCCGGAGGTGAAGCGCAAGGCCATCGGGCGTCTGTTTATCGAGGTGTTCGAGGAAGAGGCCACCAAGCTGGGCGGCGCACAGTTCCTTGCGCAAGGCACGCTTTATCCGGATGTGATTGAGTCCGTCAGCTTCACCGGCGGCCCTTCGGTCACGATCAAGTCGCATCATAATGTCGGCGGTCTGCCTGACCGCATGAACATGAAGCTGGTCGAGCCTCTGCGCGAGTTGTTTAAGGACGAAGTGCGCGCCCTGGGTCGCGAACTCGGTATTCCAGAAGCCATTGTCGGGCGTCATCCCTTCCCTGGGCCGGGCCTTGCGATCCGTATTCCGGGCGCAATCGATCGCGAAAAGCTCGATCTGCTGCGCAAGGTGGACTCGATCTATCTCGAAGAAATCCGCAATGCCGGGCTTTATGACGCCATATGGCAGGCCTTTGCTGTGCTGCTTCCGGTCCGCACCGTGGGTGTGATGGGTGACGGCCGCACCTACGACCAGGCCTGTGCCCTGCGCGCCGTAACCAGCACGGACGGCATGACGGCTGAGGTCTACCCCTTCGATTTCGGCTTCCTGAACCGTGTTGCGGGCCGCATCGTCAACGAAGTGCGTGGCATCAACCGCGTCACCTACGACATTACCTCGAAGCCGCCAGGCACGATCGAGTGGGAGTGATCCCGTACGATCTTGGTACCACGCTGATCCGACGAAATTGAAAGGAGCGCCCTGTTCAGATGGGGCGCTTCTTTTACATTAGGCTAGGCCTCGGCACATGCAGTTCTGTTTGCACGATGCTTGGCTCGAGAACAGGCTTTTCAACTCGACTACTCGATAGCTGATCGCCTTGGGGCATTTATGGCACGCGCTTACCTATCTCTCGACAAAACCGAGCTTGATGCGGCGTCCGACGAGGCATTGCTTGGTCGGCTGGCATCGGAATTGCCGTTCAGCGTTGAGCAGACACAACGCGGAGCTTGGGTCTATCAAATCGGACATCTCCGGAGAGTGCTTCAGGCGTTTCCGAAGGCCCACGCCTTTATGGAATTTCTCATCCCTCGGATGGGGCGGCGGGCCGATTTGGTTTTGTTGCTCCATGGCATCGTATTCGTGATCGAATATAAGATCGGCGCGAAATATCTAAGCCGCGGGGATCTTGATCAAGTTTACGGCTACGCGCTGGATCTTAAAAACTTTCATGAAACGAGCCATACTCTCCCCGTCATTCCCATTGCGGTAGCAACATCGTGGCAAGCACCCTCGACACCTGAGTATCGGTTCGATGATGACGGCCTGATGAAACCCATCGCGTTAGGCGAGAATGATCTCGAACGGGCTATCCGAGAAATTTCCAACCTAAACACAACCCCTGCTATCGACCCAGTGAGATGGGAAGCTGGTCGCTATCAGCCGACACCGACGATTATTGAAGCCGCGCAGGCGCTATATCATGGTCATTCGGTCCACAGCATATCGCGTTCGGAAGCCGGCGCGGAAAACCTGACGCAGACTGCTCAATACGTTGCGCGCGTGATCGAAAACGCGAAGCGCGAGCATCGCAAAATGATCTGTTTCATCACGGGGGTACCAGGATCAGGCAAGACATTGGCCGGTCTTAACCTAGCCACCGATCGTCAACGCGCTCATGCTGAGGAACATGCCGTGTTCCTGTCAGGCAACGGCCCATTAGTCGAGGTGTTACGGGAAGCCCTGACGGTTGACGCAGTGAAAGCAGCGAAAGAAAAAAACGAGGATAGCAGCAAAGTCCGGGAGCGCCGTCGCGCCGAGACTTTCATTCAGAACATCCATCATTTCCGCGACGAGGCCTTGAATTGTGTTTCACCGCCTGCCGAAAAGGTCGTCGTGTTTGATGAGGCGCAGCGCGCTTGGGACGTCGAGCAAACATCAAAGTTTATGCAACAGAAGCGAGGGCAGCCGGGGTTCTCAATGTCAGAGCCTGCGTTCCTCCTTTCGGTCATGGATCGGCATCCAGATTGGTGCGTAGTGGTTTGCCTCATTGGTAACGGGCAAGAGATCAATACGGGCGAAGCAGGCATCGATGAGTGGCTGCGCGCGCTTGAGGGGATTTTCCCCCATTGGCGGGTCCATCTCTCCCCAGAACTCACCTATGAAAGCGTTTTGCCTAATCGGGAGCTGGCTGCTCCTTTGCATTTATCGACGTCTATCCGATCCTTCCGCGCTGAGCGGCTATCAGAATTCATATCGTATGTCGTCGCCGGGGAGGCGGCGCGTGCACGGCAGGTGAGACAAGGGCTTACTCGTTTTCCGCTTTTGGTGACCCGTGATTTAGAGGCTGCGCGGCGTTGGCTCCGCGCTAAGCGTCGGGGGCAGGAGCGAAGCGGTTTGCTGGCGTCGTCAAACGCTGTGAGACTTCGACCCTGTGGGCTATTTGTAAAAGCGAAGATTGAGCCGCAACATTGGTTTCTTGGGCCGCATGATGATGTCCGATCTTCAGATGCGCTCGAGGACGTGGGCACAGAATTTGAGACCCAAGGGCTAGAGCTGGATTGGACTTGCGTTTGCTGGGACCTCAATTATCGCCGGGAAGGCCACGCATGGACGAGCTTCCAGTTCAAAGGGACTCGTTGGCAGCGGGTTAATGATTCTGCGAGACAGCGCTACGTGGCGAATGCCTACCGGGTTCTCCTCACCAGAGCACGTCAAGGCATGATCGTCTTTGTTCCTAAAGGGTCCCCAGAGGATGTCACCAGGCCGGAGCACGCCTATGACGAGGTCTACGAATTTTTGCTTGGCTGTGGATTTGATCCGTACTCCTGAGGGGCGAAAAGAAGGCGATCATCGGCTTTGCGATAATGTCGAACGCTACCGGTAAGCGCCGCCATCCATGGTATGATACTGCCCAGATTTGGGTATAGACATTTACGAGGAGGGGTAATTGGAGCAAAGGGTGACTATCTATGGAATCACGACTTGTGACACTGTGCGCAAGGCGCGGCGCTGGCTGGATGCCGAGGGTGTTGCCTATCGCTACCATGATCTGCGCAAGGATGGGCTGAGCGCTGAGGAACTGGCGTCTTGGGTTGGCGCTGTCGGGTGGGAGAAACTGCTCAATAAATCGGGGATGACATTCCGCAAGCTGCCTGAGGCGGACAAGCAGATCAGCACGGAAGCTCAGGCTATGGCGCAGATGCTCGCGCATCCAACCGTTATCAAGCGCCCTGTTCTGGTGCGTGACGGAGCGGTGACGCTTGGGTTCAAGCCCGAGCTCTATGCGGCAGTTTTTGCGCCCAAGCCCTGAGGGGGAAGCGGATAGGGAGGGCGAAACTCAGCCCTCCAGCTCGCTGTCCCAGTACAGATAGTCACGCCAGCTTTCATGCAGGTAGTTTGGCGGAAAGCTGCGGCCATTCTCCTGCAGGCGCCGTGTCGAGGGCTGCACAGGCCTGATGCGCGGGTGCATGCCGATCTCGGCGGGAAGTTTCGATCCTTTGATCAGATTGCAGGGGCTGCACGCCGTTACGACGTTTTCCCAGGTGGTGCGGCCGCCTTTGGCACGAGGGATAACGTGATCAAAGGTCAGCTCATGCGTGGGTAATCGGTCGTGGCAGTACTGGCAGGAGAAGTTGTCACGCAGGAAAACGTTGAACCGCGTAAAAGCCGGTCGTCGCGCTGTGGGGATATATTCCTTCAGCGCAATAACGCTGGGCACGCGCATGACGCAGCTCGGCGAATGGACCTCGATATCGTCGTATTCACTCAGGACCGAAACCCGGTCGAGAAACACCGCCTTGACGCTTTCCTGCCAGGACCATAGCGATAGCGGGAAGTATGAAAGCGGACGAAAATCCGCATTCAGAACAAGGGCGGGGAAATGCTGGGCGCTGGCAAGCATCGATCGCATCCTCTTTTACAGGGCGGCACGATCGGATTATCTCAAGCGCGACGGGAAACCAGCGCCTATAGATACGCGCCGTCTGTCTTATGGATCTGACTATTTCAGCTTTCCGTGAGCAGGGCAAGCGAAGGTTTGATGACAGGATTTCGCACACGTTTTGCACCGAGCCCGACGGGTTTTCTGCATCTGGGTCACGTTGCCTCGGCTTGTCATGCGCGGGATATGGCAGGGCATGACGGAACATTCCTGATCCGCATTGAGGATATCGACCCGCAGCGCTGCCTGCCTGCCTTCACGCAGGCACTTCTGGACGATCTTGAGTGGCTGGGGTTCGAAAGCGCGGAGCCTGTCATATGCCAGTCAGCCCATCTGCCTTACTACCGGTCCATGCTGGATAGATTGCGCGAACAGGGGCTGGTTTATGCCTGCACCTGCTCAAGGGCCGAAATGCAGGCGGGTGCGAAGGGCATCGCGCCGGATGGGAGCGCCGTCTATGGCGGTCATTGCCGTGGTCGTTATGGCCAGATTGTGCCGGATCAGCCGCATGTCTGGCGTCTCGATATGAACGCAGCATTGAAGCGGCTCGGGTGTATCCCCTCCTGGCAGGAAGGCGCGCAACGCGTCGAAGGGCGGGCGCAGGACTTTGGGGATGTTGTGTTGGGGCGACGCGATAATGGCGTTTCATACCATCTTTGCGTCACCTGCGACGATGCCCGTCAGGGCATTAACTGCGTCACACGAGGCGCGGATCTTTACGAGGCGACCTCGGTGCATCGTGTATTGCAGGAATTGCTTGGTTTTGTGGCCCCGCTTTATGCTCATCACGGGCTGATCTGCGATGAAACCGGGCGCAAGCTGTCCAAGCGGGATGGTGCCGAGAGCCTGCGTGCCTTGCGGGAGAAGGGGATGAGCGCGGCTGCCATTATTGCTCTGGCGCGCTCATCCATTGCCCGGACGCCCTTCAACGGTAGGGCGGATTACTCCGGCGGGTAGTTATGCGGGTAGGTGATCTTGCTGGCCGGGCCGGGGGCGTGGGGCGCGCCCTTCTTGCCGCAGCCGGTGAGCATGAGCGCGCCTGCCAGGGCCAGGCCGAGAATTCGGGTCGAGCGGGTCATGCTGCGTTCTCCTCAAGGCGCGACAGCCAGAGCCCTGCTGCGCGGGCGACGTTCTCCGGCGCCGTGCCACCCTCACTGGTGCGCGAGGCGAGTGAGGATTCGACGGTCAGTACATCGAAAATGCTGGCATCAATCTGCGGCTCGACGCTCTGCATTTCCTCCAGCGTGAGATCAGCCAGATCGCAGCCCTTGGCTTCGGCCATACCGACAAGCCGGCCCGTGACATGATGCGCCGTGCGGAAGGGCAGACGCGGCACGCGCACCAGCCAGTCCGCAAGGTCGGTCGCGGTCGCGAAACCGGCACCGGCGAGGGCGCGCATCTTGTCTGTGTTGGCGGTCATGTCACGTATCATGCCATCCATGGCGGCAAGAGACAGGGTTGCGGCCTCGGTAGCATCGAATACCGGCTCCTTGTCCTCCTGCGTGTCCTTGGCATAGGCCAGAGGCAGGCCCTTCATCACCATCAGCAGGCCCATGAAATCACCCGTGATGCGCCCGACCTTGGCGCGCACCAGCTCGGCGGCATCAGGGTTTTTCTTTTGCGGCATGATGGAGGAGCCGGTGGTGAAGCCGTCTGAAAGCCGTACGAAGCTGAACGGTGCCGAGCACCACAGCACCAGCTCTTCCGACAGGCGCGACAGATGCATACCGAGCAGCGACAGAGCTGAAAGATATTCGAGCGCGAAATCGCGATCGGACACCGAATCGAGCGAGTTGGCTGTGGGGCGGTCAAAGCCGAGCTGAGCTGCTGTGAAGCGCCGGTCGATTGGGAAGGACGTGCCAGCAAGCGCCGCAGAGCCGAGCGGACATTCGTTAAGACGTGCGCGGGCGTCGCGCAGGCGGTCGCGATCACGCGAAAGCATCTCGACATAGGCCAGCAGATGGTGCCCGAAGGTGACAGGCTGGGCGACCTGCAGGTGGGTGAAGCCCGGCATGGCGTCAGCAGCATGTTCCAGTGCCCGTGTCGCCAGAGAGCGCATGAGCGCGGTGACCTGCCCGCTTATTCCGTCAATGGCGTCGCGCACCCACAGGCGGAAATCGGTGGCAACCTGGTCATTGCGTGAGCGCGCTGTATGCAGGCGCTTGCCAGCCTCGCCGATACGATCGGACAGGCGTGCCTCGATATTCATGTGAATATCTTCAAGATCCTGCGAGAAAGGAAAATTCCCGGCTTCGATATCACGGGCAATGCCGTGAAGCCCGTCGCGGATCTCCTGTTCCTCGGCCGCCGTCAGCAGACCCACGCGGGCGAGCATGGCAGCGTGAGCCAGCGAGCCGCGAATATCCTGACGCCACAGCTTGCGATCGAAATCGATGGACGCATTGATGTCGGCCATGATGGCAGCCGGACCGGCCGCAAAGCGCCCGCCCCATTGCGGGTTGGCCAGACGCGCTTCGGTCTGGGTGGGAGTATCGCTCGATGGCTGGGGCTTGGTCTCGGTCACGGGGTTGTCCATGGCATGGGGATTGTGGTCAAGGTGGGCTAACCTAGTCAGTCAGCAAGGTGCGCGCAATTCATGAGCGAGCTTCCCCCTCTTCTCGGCCCTGAAGATCCGCTGCCCTACCGGGTAACGAAAGCCACGGGTGCATCGCCGTTCATTCTCGTGAGCGACCACGCAGGGCGTGAGGTACCCAGAGCGCTGGGGCGTCTTGGGGTGGAGGAGACCGATTGGGGGCGACATATCGCTTGGGATATCGGTATCCACGGGGTTGGTGTGCAGTTGCAGGCGCTGCTCGGCGCTGATCTGGTCGAGCAGGTCTATTCCCGTCTCGTGATCGACAGCAATCGCGCACCCGGTCATCCGACATCCATTCCGGCAGTGTCGGACCACACAACCATAGGCGCGAACGTGGCGCTGAGCGCGGCATGTCGGACGCGTCGTGAGCGCGAAATACTTCATCCCTATCACGACCAGATCGCGGCACTGCTACGCCAGCGGCAAACGCCCGTGGCCCTGATCGCCCTGCACAGCTTCACGCCGCGCATGAACGGGACGGATCGTCCGTGGCATGTGGGGATACTGCATCATCGGGATACGCGCTCGGCACGGATCATGCTCGATCTGCTGCGGCAGGAGGGGGATCTGTGCGTGGGGGATAATGAACCCTATGTCCTGACCGCGACATCGGATTATACCGTGCCGTATCATGCAGAGCAGGGCGGTTTGCCCTATCTGGAGATAGAGATCCGTCAGGATCTGATTGAAAACGAGGCAGGACAGATATCTTGGGCACAGAGACTGGCGCGGCTGTTGCCGCTCTACTGGAACGCCATCTCGACGGCGCACTGAACCTGGCAGATGCGAAGGCTGAACTTGCGGCGCTTTTTCCGCAGGGCCAGCCTATTCTGGCGGCTGTAACGGGATGGCCGCTCGCCTATACGCGCTCGCCCATCCTGCATAATTACTGGTGCGCGGCTTACGGAATCGACGGTCTTTACCTGCGTCTGCCGTTGGCGCCGGAGCGCTTCGAGACCGGGGTACACGCATTGCAGGCGCTTGGCTTTGCAGGCCTCAATGTCACGATCCCGCATAAGGAAGCCGCTTACAGTCTGGCTGGCAGGCACACGCATCAGGCCAGACGGGCAGGGGCCGTGAATACGCTGGTCTTTTCACCCGATGGCACCATCCTCGGCGATTGCACCGACGGCACGGGATATCTGGACTCGCTCGATCAGGCAGGGATCACCCTGCCGCGCAAGACACTGGTGCTTGGCGCCGGAGGGGCCTCGCGGGCCGTTTGTGCGGCACTGCTCGATGCGGGATGCGACCTGGCCATTGCCAATCGTACCCGCAGCCGTGCCCAGTCGCTGGTCGAGGCATTGGGGGGCGGTACCGTTCTGGAGTGGCAGGAATGGCCCGAAGCTCTCGCCTCTTTCGGGCATCTCACCAACACCACGTCGCTGGGTATGGCAGGGCAGGAAACTCACGACTGGGCCGCAACACTTGCTTTGGCGTCGTCCGATCTGGTGGTGTCCGATATCGTCTATATGCCGCTCGAAACGCCCCTTCTGGCTGCGGCGCGTGCTCGCGGACTCCAGGGGGTCGATGGGCTTGGCATGCTGATCAATCAGGCACGGCCGGGTTTTGCTGCGTGGTTCGGTCACGAGCCGCAGGTGGACGATACGCTGCGGGCACGTCTGATCGAGACGATCGATTGAGCAGGGCTGCGTCAGGGGTGCCGTATTGAATTCGAAAGCGCGCATCGGGGTTGTTCGCCCTCGCAAGGACTGGCGGCCTCAACGTGCAGGTACCGTCGTGATCGGCCTGACGGGCGGTATGGGAGCAGGCAAGAGCACGGTCGCGCGATTTCTTCGTAGGGCTGGATGGCCGGTTTTCGATGCGGATCGCGCTGTCCACGCCCTTCAGGCGAAAAATGGCGCGGCCGTTCCGGCCCTTGCCTGGCTCTGGCCGGAAACGGTGAAAGAAGGGGCGGTCGATCGCGCAGCCTTGCGCCAGACCGTCATCGGGCATCCGGAGCGCATTGCAGCCCTCGAGGCGATTATCCACCCGCTCGTTCGCAGGGCGAGGCAGGATTTCCTGCGGCAGATGCGCCGGCGCGGAATGCGGTTTTGTGTGCTGGATATTCCGCTTCTTTTTGAAACCGGAGCCGATCGTGACTGCGATCGGGTCGTTGTGGTGACGGCGCCGTTGCCTGTGCGCCTGCATCGGATCATGCGCCGACGCTCAATGAGCGAGGCCCAGGCGCGTGCATTGCTGTCACGTCAGATGAGCGATAACGAACGCAATCGGCGCGCCGATCTGCTGTTGCGTAATGGCCTCTCGCGCGGCCATACCGCGCAGCAGATGAAACGCATGATGAGAACCCTGGAGAACGCAGCATGAAAAGGTCCATCCTTTTCGATACGGAAACCACAGGGCTCGACCCGGCGACCGGCGATCGCGTGATCGAAATCGCAGCGCTCGAACTGATTGACGATCTCCCGACCGGGGAGGCGTTCCATGTGCTGATCAACCCCGAGCGTGACGTGCCGCCCGAGGCCAGCCGTGTGCATGGCTTCACGCTCGACGACCTGCTCGACAAACCGAAATTTGCCGAAATTGTGGACGGTTTTCTGGCCTTCATCGGCAATGATGAGATGATTGCCCACAACGCGCCGTTCGATTTCGGCTTCATCAATGCCGAACTCAAGGCATGCGGCAAGGCGCCCCTCGATCGTGCGCGTATGATCGATACACTCGAGATGGCCAAGAAACGCTATCCCGGTCTGCCCAACTCGCTTGATGCGTTGTGTCGTCGTCATGACATCGATCTGTCAGCACGTACAACCCATAATGCGCTGCTCGACTGCAAGCTGCTTTCCGAGGTCTATCTGGAGCTGATGGGCGGTCGCCAGCGCGGGCTGGGTCTCGCGGTATCAGGGAGTGGCGGTGGAGTTGCCACCTATCGCGGCAACCCCGATCGCAGACCCCGACCCATGTCCCCGCCGGATGAGGCGACGAAAGCGGCTCATGAAGCCTTCATAGCGGGATTGAAAGAGCCGATCTGGCTGCAATGAAACGCATCTTGTTCATCACGGCCAACCGTCTGGGTGATGCCGTCATCTCCTCCGGTGTGCTGGCCGAACTGCGCCGCCTTCACCCGGATGCCCGCATCACCGTGGCCTGCGGGCCTGTCGCAGCGAGCTATTTCGAGCCGTGCCCCTCGGTCGATCGGGTGATCGTGGTCAGCAAGAAGCGCTACGACCTGCATTGGCTTGGCCTGTGGTGGGGCTGTGTGGGCACGTTCTGGACCCGGATTGTCGATCTGCGCGGTTCGGGCGTCTCGCTTTTCCTGCCGACATTGCATCGCCGTATCCTGCGCGGTGGCCGTCGGCCGGGCGCGCGTATCGGCCATCTGGCAGCGTTGTTTCGGGGCAGGAAGACGCTCATGCCCGAAATCTGGTGTCGTCCGGAACAGGTGGATCTTGCTGCCGAAATTCTGCCGGCGACAAGGCGTTATTGCGCCCTCGCGCCGACCGCCAACTGGGAAGGCAAGATCTGGCCCGCCCCGCACTTCATCGAGGTCGGTCGGGCCATGCAGGCACGAGGGCTGACCCCTGTCATTTTCTATGGCCCCGGCGAGGCAGAGAAGGCACTCGCACAACCTGTCATCGAGGCGCTTGCGGCATCCGGCCTAGAAAAGGGGAGAGGCGCCATTGATCTTGGCGGAGAAGGGAGCCTCGGCCTCGTAGGTGCCTTGCTGCGCCGCTGCGCCCTGTTTGTCGGCAATGATTCGGGGCTGATGCATCTATCGGCGGCGGCCGGTACGCCAACACTTGGTCTCTTCGGCCCCAGTCGCGCCTCGGAATATGCGCCGACGGGCAGGAAGGCACATTTCGTGGCGGCACCCGGCCCGGAGGGCAAGGCCCCAATCGCTGGGCTGGCTGTCGCGACCGTTCTGGCCGAAATCGAGACCCTGCTGGCGGGAGAGGGAGAGGCGCATCATGACGGTTGAGACGATTGGTGCGGGTGCAGGATCGGCGTCTGTCAGTCAGGCGATGCGCGGGCGGGAGAGCGATATGAGCCTGTCGGAGCGACATTTCACCCCTCTGCGCATCGCTCACGTCATGGCGGGTGCGCGTAGTGGCGGTGCCGAACTTTTCTATGAACGCCTGTGCATGGCCCAGCATGAGGCCGGTCATGATGTCAGGGCGATCCTTCGTCGTGATCCTGCGCGCGAAGCGCGGCTGGGTGCTCGACACGTCACCACTGAGGCCATGCGTTTCGGTGGGCGGCTCGATCTGCTGACGCCCTGGCGCCTGCGTCGCTCCCTCACACGGTTTCAGCCTGACGTAACCATCGCCTGGATGAGCCGCGCCGCCCGTATGATGCCGGCAGGGCCGTGGCCTGTCGCGGGAAGGCTGGGCGGCTATTACGACCTTGCCAATTACCGGAAATGCTCCGACCTCGTGGGCAATACCCACGGGCTGACACGATGGATGGTCGCCCAGGGCTGGGATGCAGGGCGGGTGCATTATCTGCCCAATTTCGCCAATGATCTGGCCCATGTGAAGCCACAGCGCCCCGATTGCGTGCCAGAGGGGCGACCGTTCATTCTGGCTCTGGGCAGGCTGCATCGCAACAAGGCCTTCGATATTCTGATACGCGCCATGAAGCGGTTACCCGGCGTCCATCTCGTCATTGCGGGTGAGGGGCCGGAGCGCGAAGCCCTTACCGGTCTTGCGCGTGGTGAGGGCGTGTCTGACCGCGTGCATATGCCCGGCTGGGTGCAGGACAGCGGCCCTTGGCTGAAGGCGTGCGACCTGCTGGTTTGTCCGTCGCGAATCGAACCTCTGGGCAATGTGGTGATCGAGGCGCTATCGGCGGCGCGTCCTGTCGTGGCGAGCGCGATACAGGGGCCGGAGGAGGTTCTGGCCGGAACGCAGGACGGGCTGCTTGCGCCCACCGAAGATCCCGAGGCCTTTGCGCGGGAAATTGCTACGATACTTGAAACGCCTGCGCTGGCGGCATCGCTATGCGTCAATGGCAGGGCACGTTTTGAACGCGAGTTTGCCGCCCCGGTCGTGCTGGCGCGTTGGGATGATTTCCTGCATGCGCTGGCCTCGCGGCATAGCGGGGAGCGTTAGGCCATGTGTGGTATCGCTGGCGTGGCATGTCGTCCCGGGTATGCGCCTGACCCGGCAATCCTTCAGATCATGGCTCAGGCGCTGCGTCACCGCGGTCCTGATGGCGAGGGATTCCATGAGACAGGATCAGCGGCGCTTGTTCATCGCCGTCTTTCGATTGTCGACCTGGAAGGGGGCGCGCAACCTCTAATTCAGGGGCCGATTGCGCTGGTTGCCAATGGCGAGATCTACAACGATCCGGCCCTGCGCGCGACGCTTGCCGATGCGCCATTCAAGACGGGCAGCGACTGTGAATCGCCCCTGTTTCTCTGGCCCGATTGCGATACCGCCTATACGTTCGAGCTGCGCGGCATGTACGCCATAGCGCTGCTGGACGAGACTGGGCCAGATACAGTTATGGCTCTCAGTCGTGATCCGTTCGGTATCAAGCCGCTCTATTACGCCGAGATCGAGCAGGGGGTGATCTTTGCCTCTGAGGCGCAGGCATTACTCGCAACCGGGCTCGTCACGCGCGGCGTGCGCGACGCCGCCCGCGACCAGTTGCTTCAGGTGCAGTTCGTTGCGGGGCGTGAGACGATCTATCCCGGCATCAAGCGCGTCCTGCCCGGCGAAACCCTGCGTTTCGTTAATGGCGCACTGGATCACGCCAGCAAACTGCCCGCCCGTCATGGCACGATCAACCGGGATTTGGGCGAGGAGATGGCGCTCTCACGCCTCGATCATGCCCTTATGGATAGTGTGCAGGCGCATGAGCGGGCCGATGTGCCTTTCGGCATGTTTCTCTCTGGCGGCATAGACAGCACGGCGGTTCTTGCGGCCATGACGCGCCTTGGCCGCGGGGCGCCTCTGGCGTGGACCGCGCGTTTCGACACCGGCTCGGTCGATGAGAGTGCGCAGGCGGCGGAGACCGCCCGTGTGCTGGGCGCCGAGCACCATGTGCTGACCATTAGCGAAAGCACGGTCTGGCGCCATCTGCCTGAAATCGTGGCTTACCTGGATGATCCGGTGGCAGATTATGCCGTAATCCCCAGCTGGTTTCTGGCGCGTGAGGCGCGCAAGGATGTGACCGTCATACTGAGCGGTGAGGGGGGTGATGAGCTCTTTGGCGGCTATGGCCGCTATCGCCGCGCCATGCGCCCCTGGTGGCGGGGCGGGCGTCTGCCCTGGCGGCGCGGCATTATGGACGGGCTCTGCCGTCTGCCTACGGGGGGGCAGTGGAAGAAGGACTTCACGCCACCCTTTGAGCAGACGCGTCTGCGATCTGTACAGGGCCTCGATCTGGATGAATGGCTGCCGAATGACCTGCTGGTCAAGCTCGATCGTTGCCTCATGGCCCATGCCATCGAGGGCAGGACCCCCTTGCTCGATCCGGTCATGAGCGCACTGGCCTGGTCCTTGCCCGATCATCTCAAGGTGAAGGGCAGCCACGGCAAATATCTGTTACGACGCTGGGTAGAGAAGAATGTACCTGGGTCGTCGCCTTTTGCGCCCAAGCAGGGGTTCACGGTGCCGGTCGGGCAGTGGATTGGCGCCCGTTCCGCCCGTCTCGGGCCTTTGGTGGCTAAGGCGCAAGCGTTCAAGGGCGTGCTGGAGGCGCAGGACATTCGTCGGATTTTCGACCGCGCAGAGGGGCGGCGCGAGCGTCATGCTGCCTGGGCGTTGCTGTTCTATGCCCTGTGGTACCGGATTCATATTGAGCAAATCCCCTGCCATGGCGATGTGTTCGACACGCTCGCCGCCTGATCTTTCCCTGATTTCCATCACCCGCAATAGGAGAAACCCATGCATTACGATCTGATCATCAGAGGCGGGATCTGCGTCTTCCCCTGGGGTGAGGCCAAGGCCGATCTGGGCGTGAAAGACGGGCGCATTGCGAGCCTGGCCGTGACGGCGCGGGACGACGCTGCGGAGGAGATCGATGCGACCGGGTTGCATGTGCTGCCTGGCCTGATCGATGCGCATGTGCATCTGCGTGACCCCGGCAATGCCGCAATCGAATCCATCGCAACTGGCACCCGCGCTGCGGCGCTTGGCGGCGTGACGATGGTGTTCGATATGCCCAACACGTCGCCTTCCATCACCTCCGCCGCCACGATTGCCGACAAGCGCCTGACCGTGGCGGAGAACGCCCTGATCGATATGGGGCTTTACGTAGGGGCAACCCGCGCCAATACGCCTGAACTGGTCGCGTTGGAGCAGGAGGAAGGCGTTTGCGCCATCAAGGTTTTTGCAGGGTCATCCACGGGCGATCTGATGATCGAGGATGATGAGGGCATCGAGGCTGTGTTGCGTAGCGGGCACCGTCGCGTGGCCTTTCATTCCGAGGATGAATACCGCCTGCAAGCGCGCAAGCCCCTGTTCGAGACAGGAATGCCTCATGTAAACCACATGATCTGGCGCGATGAAGAATGTGCCTTTCTCGGCACACGACGGATCACGGCACTTGCCCGCAAGACGGGCCGACCGGTCCATATCCTGCATACCTCGACCGCTGAGGAACTGGACTGGCTTGCTGCCCATCGTTCCCATGTGAGTGTGGAGGTTCTGGTCAATCACCTGACGCAGGTAGGACCGGAATGTTACGAGACGCTCGGTGCCTATGCCGTCATGAACCCGCCTATTCGCGACCAGCGCCATTATGACGCCTGCTGGGCCGCCCTTCGTGACGGGCGAGTGGATGTCGTGTCGTCAGATCATGCGCCGCACCCGCGCGAGGCCAAGGAAAAGCCCTGGCCGCAATGCCCTGCCGGTCTGACCGGTGTTCAGACGATTGTGCCCGTCATGCTCGATCACGTGAATGCAGGTCGCCTGTCTCTGCCGCGTTTGGTCGATCTGATGGCGACGGGGCCGGCCCGTATCTATGGCTTGCAGACCAAGGGACGCATGGCCGTCGGGTTCGACGCTGATTTCACGCTCGTGGACATGAAGGCCCGACGCGAAATCCGTAACGACTGGATTGCGAGCCCCGTTGGCTGGACGCCTTTCGACGGCAAACAGGTCACGGGCTGGCCTGTCGGGACGATCGTGCGTGGGCATATCGTCATGCGTGATGATGAAATTACCTCGGCACCAATCGGTCGTCTGGCCCGATTTGCGCCGTAATTCCTGCGCAATAGCGTCTTTCACTTCACATCAGCAGATCGCACGATCATGAAACCTATCGCTTTACCTTCGCTTCTTGCCTCGATCGCTCTGGCCTCGGTTACTGTAATCGGGTCGCTCCCCACTGTCGCAAAGGCCGATCCTCGTGCCAAATGCGGTCAGGAGCCGAGTGCCCCCTCCATCACGGCGACCGATACCGCGCATTACAATGCGAGCGTGGACAAGTTCCAGGCTTATGAAAAAGAGGCGCGCGCCTATAACAGCTGTGTTGCCAGTGCGTCACAGAAAGAAGAGCAGGCCATCAGCGAGGATGCGCGCGAACGTATCGCAAAGGTGCATGCCGTCAGCACAGGCGTTCAGCAGCGTATCGCTGCGAATTTCAGCCATATCTCGGCTGAACTGACGGCCGCTGGCAAGAAGCTCGCGAAGAAGTAAGACCCGCGCTGTTCGGGCTTAGAGTAGAAGGGGATGGGTGCAAGCCCGTCCCCTTTTTCGTTCCGCCCCTTCTGAACGGCGCAGGTTTCAACCCAGCAATGCCGGGGCGAGGGCGCCAATGTCATGAAAGACGCGGCGAAACTGTGTCTCGTCCGGCGTGCCGCCCGCGGTGTAGGTGGCGATGATGACGGACTTTCCGGCGTTCTTGTCCGGCGATGCGAAGGCGATGTCGGCGGCAATATCCTTGCCGTTATTTCCCGTCTTGTCGCCCACCACCCAATGCGCAGGCAGCCCGGCGCGCAGTCTCTGAGTACCGGTGGTGCAGTTGATCATCCAGCTGCGCAGCAGTGCTGCAGAATTGGGATGAAGCAATGTCCCATGGATCAGACGATGCAGCGTCCGTGCCATCGCGACGGGGCTGGTCGTGTTGTCATCTGGGTTGGCAGAGGGGCGGTTCAGCTCCGGCTCATAGGCGTCGAGGCGGGTGATTTCATCGCCGCTATCTCGCCAGAAGCGCGTCAGGGCTGCTGGCCCGCCGATATGACGCAGCAGCATGTTGGCACAGATATTATCGCTCATCGTCACCGCCCCGGCGCAGAGCGCCGCGAGGCTGAGACTGCCGGCATCGCGGTTCCGGTTAGCCACCGGGGCCCAGAACGGCTCCTTGAAGTCGCTCTCGCGGAAAGCGATGCGTCGCGTCAGATCGTCCTCGTCCCGGTCGCAGCGTGCAAGCACACAGGCGGCGAGCGACGCCTTGAAGCTGCTGCACATACGAAAACGTTCTTCGCCTCGCCATGAGAGCGCTGTACCGTTCTCGGGACAGAAGATGTGGACGCCAAGGCGCCCGCCCGAGATCTTCTCGTAGCGCGTAGCGATGTCGGACAGGGCCTGATGGGTTGCGGGAGAGAGAACGGGGGCCGATTGGGTCAGAGCCGCTTGAGCCAGGGCCTTGTGGGAGAGTGCTGATCGGGCGGCGATCCCGAGAAGGGGAAGGCCGACAAGCAGGCGTCGTCTCGCCAGTGGGGCAACGGGATCTGGGCGCATGAAGGACTTTCTGATTCAATGTAAAACGCTGTTCTGACGCGCGGTTGTGGCTGAAGTTTGTCCGATGCATGTCTGCAATGACAAAGCAATTTGCCGCAGGGTGCAGGCGTCTGTATGGTTGGGGCGATAGTGTCGCAAGAGGATCACGGTGGCAGACGAGTTTTTCAGTCAGGCCCAGGCGGAGATGCGTGCAGCTGAAATGCGCGCAACCGCCCGGCGTTTTGGAGGTGTTGCGGTCGGTGTGGCGCTTGTCGCACTGATCGGTGTAGGCGGATGGCAATGGCAAATCCATCGCCACCATCAGGCACAGGCAGAGGCCTCGGGCCGCTATTATACGGCTATGGAGGCGCTTCAGGCGCCCCAGCCCGATGCGGCCGCAAGCAGCCAGTCCGAAAAGGCCAATCAGGCCGTCCTGGCTGACCTCGCCAGCAAGGCCCCCGGCGCTACACGTGGCTTTGCGGCCATCAGGCTGGCCCAGCTCAGGGCTCAGGCTGGCGATGTCGATGGCGCGCGTAAGGCCTGGCAGGGTGTGATTGACGACAAGGACGAGAATGCCTCGCTCCGTGATCTGGCCCGTCTGCTTCTGCTCAACAGCCATATCGATGACGCGAACCCGACCGAGACCCGGAAGGGGTTCGAGGTGCTGGCCGCCAGCGCTGGTCCCTGGCGTGCCTTCGCCCAGGAAGGCCTTGCGGCGCTCGATTTGCGGGCGGATGCCACAGCCAAGCAGCATGACGAGGCGCGCAGCCTGCTCATGGGGCTCGCGCAGTCACCCGATGCGCCGGACGGTGTTCGCCAGCGCGCTTCCATTCTACTTCAAACCTTCGGCGGAGCCGGTTGATGCCCATGACGAACAAGACATCTCCGCGCCAGCCGGGGCGACGCTTCTTTCTCGGTTCGACCCTTGCCACCACGGCCATGCTGAGTGGTTGCGGCATCTTCAAGGACGACCCCAAGCAGATCCTTGCGGGCAAGCGCTACGATGTGCTGTCGACCGGTGCAGGTCTGGTTGTGGATGAAGAGGACCATACGCCGATCGTTCTGCCCCCGGCCCAGCCCATCACTGCGTGGCCGCTGGTCGGGCGCGTGCCGGACCATCTCTCGCTGAACACCAACTGGGCCGGCCCGCAGCTCGCCTGGTCGCGTTCGATCGGTCACGGCATTTCCGAACCTGCTTTTCTGCATTTCGTAGCCCTTGGCCCCAATGGCCGCGGCGCCATCCAGTCGCCACCCGTCATTGACGCAGGTCGCATCTACACCCGCGATGGTGTCGGGACAGTGAGAGCCTGGAACTGGCCTGCCATGAGCCCGCTCTGGACATTCATTCCCAAGGGCAACAAGGCACGTTCGAGCGATATCGGTGGCGGCCTGGGCCTTGCCGGTGACACGCTCTATATCGTCGACGGTGTCGGGCAGGTCATCGCGGTGGCTGCCGAGACCGGCAAGGTCAAATGGCGTGCTGAAACGGTTGTGCCGGGGCGTTCGGCACCGACCATCGTCGATGGACGCTTGTTCTTCGGCACGATCGATGAGCGGCTCTTTGCGCTGAACGCCGAGACGGGCGAGCAGATCTGGACCTATCAGGCCACCGAGGCCGATACGGTCATGTTCGGGCAATCCGCCCCGGCGGTATATAACGGCGTCGTCGTGGCCGGTTTTGGCAGTGGCGACCTTGTGGCGCTTCGTGCGGAGTCCGGTGAGCTTGTCTGGAGCGACAGCCTTGGCGGCTCGAACGGTCGCGGCGCCATGCTTGATCTGGCCTGTGTGCGTGGCGCACCCGTGGTCAAGGACGGCACAGCCTATGCGGTTTCGCTCTCCAAGGTTCTGGTCGCCATCGATATGCGCTCGGGCCGCCGCCTCTGGGAGCGTGAGGCCAGCGGGCAGAATACGCCGCTTATTGTGGGTGACTGGCTGTATCTGATCTCATCGGATCAGCAGCTTGCCTGTCTTGATCGTCTGTCCGGCCATGTGCGCTGGATTCACGATCTGCGCCGTTTCAAGAACGAGACCAAGCAGAAATATGCCGTGACGTGGTTTGGCCCCGTCATGGCCGATGGAAAGCTTGTGTGTGTTTCCTCTCTCGAGGAAAACGGCTTCCAGGTGATCGACGCGGTCACGGGCAAGGCTGACGCACCCCTGAAAACAAAAAAACCTACCCTGGTTGAACCCATCATCTGCGACGGCAAGGTTCTTGTGCTGTCGACCGATGGTAACCTGAATGCATATGGTTGATCCGTGACTGACTCTTCTTTTCCTCCGCTCGTTGTCATCGCCGGGCGTCCCAATGTCGGTAAATCGACTCTCTTCAACCGGCTGGTAGGGCGGCGTCAGGCCATTGTGTCTGACATGCCGGGCGTGACACGCGATCGCAAGGAAGGAGAGGCGTTGCTGCGTGGGCGCAAGGTGCGCCTGATCGATACGGCAGGTCTTGAAGAGGCTGCGCCGGACACACTGTTTGGTCGTATGCGCGCGTCCTCGGAATCGGCCGTGGCGCAGGCAGATCTCGTGCTGTTCTGCATCGATGCCCGCGCCGGTGTGACGCCGGCCGACAAGCATTTTGCTGCCTGGCTGCGCAAGCAGAACAAGAAAGTGCTGCTCCTCGCCAACAAGGCAGAGGGTGCGGCGGCTGGTAACGAAGTGCTCGAGGCCTATTCTCTGGGTCTCGGGACGCCACTGGCGCTCTCTGCCGAACACGGCGAGGGTATTGCGCATTTGATGGGCGAAATTGCCGATCGCCTGCCCGAAGGTGAGCGTGTGCGTGAAAAGCCGCGTTCGCGTGCCAAGGTGCTTGACGAGGATGGCGAGGAGATCGAGGAACGGCCAGCGGGCCCGCTGCGTCTTGCCATTGTGGGCCGCCCCAATGCCGGTAAGTCAACGCTTCTGAACTGCCTGCTGGGTGAAGAGCGCATGATCACCGGGCCGGAGCCGGGTCTGACGCGCGACTCAATCTCGGTGTCGCTGCATGACGAGGTTGGGCCGATCCAGCTTGTCGATACGGCCGGGCTGCGTCGCAAGGCGCGCATCGAGCAGGATCTGGAGCGTATGTCGGTTTCGGCGTCCATCGAGGCGCTGAAAATGGCCGAGGTGGTTGTGCTGACGCTCGATGCCACGCTGGGTGTGCATGAGCAGGATCTGCAGATTGCCCGTCTCATCGAGCGCGAAGGGCGCGCCTGTGTTCTCGCTCTGAACAAGTGGGATGCAGTCGAGGACCGTGCGGCCACGCGTCAGGCGATTGCTGACCGTATCGAGACCTCGCTGGCCCAGATGCGCGGTATCCCGGTGGTTACCTTCTCGGCCCTGACGGGTGCTGGGGTAAACAAGCTTCTACCCGCTGTTCGTCGGGCTCATGAAGTCTGGAACAGCCGCGTGACGACCGGCGAGCTCAACCGCTGGTTCGAGGCCGCGCTCGAACGTCATCAGCCGCCTCTGGTTGACGGGCGTCGTCTCAAGCTGCGCTACATGACGCAGGCCAAGTCGCGCCCGCCGACGTTCATCCTGTTCGGTACGCGCGCAGAGCTGCTGCCGGATGCCTATAAGCGCTATCTGGTGAACGGGCTGCGCGAAACGTTCCATTTGCCGGGTACGCCGATCCGTTTGCAGTTGAGGGGCACCAAGAACCCCTATGCGGAGAACAAGTCATGAGCCAGACCGCCCTTGTGCTGATCGAATTCCAGAACGATTTCGTCTCCGAGGGCGGAGCGCTGCATGACGGCGTGAAGGCCGAGATCGCCCGCACAGGCATGATCGATCGCACAATCGCTCTCGTCAAAGCAGCGCGTGCCAAGGGCGTGAAGATTGTCTGGGTGCCCATCGAGTTCGCAAAGGGCTATCCGGAGCTTGCCAGCGAGCCCTACGGAATTCTGGCGGGCGTCAAGGCGACGCAGGCTTTCCAGAAAGGGGAATGGGGCGCTCGGATTATCGATGCGCTGTTGCCTGAGAGTGATGATATCGTCATTTCAGGCAAGCGTGGCTTGTGCAGTTTTGCCAGCACCAATCTTGATTTTGTGCTGCGGCATAACGGGATCACGCGTGTCGCGCTCGGTGGTTTCCTGACCGATTGCTGTGTAGAGTCCACTATGCGCACGGCTTACGAACTGGGCTATGATGTGGTGACCCTGACCGATTGCACCGCCACGCTTTCACAAGCGCAGCATGAGGCAGCCATCCAGTACACCTACCCGATGTTCTCCCGCCCTATGACGTCAGAGGCCTTTCTGGATACGCTCTGACGCTCTCACAGGATGCGCCTGTCGGCGCAGAAGCAAGAAGCGCGGGATCAATGTCCCGCGCTTTTTTTATATGAACAGCGACGCCAGCAGGCAGAAACCAAGGCCGAGGAACGCGATCAGCGTCTCGATGACGCACCAGGTCTTGATGGTCTGCGGCACGGTCAGGCCGAGATATTCCTTGATCTGCCAGAATCCGGCATCGTTCATGGGGCCAAAAGCCACCGAGCCTGCGCCCGTGACCAGAACCATGAGTTCGGGTGAGACGCCGTGGCTCTTGAGCAGGATTGGGCCAGCGATGCTGGAGGCGGTGCTCATGGCGACCGTTGCCGAGCCGCAGGCTACACGCACGATGACCGCCAGCAGCCAGCCCAGAACGAGAATCGGCACATTGAAGTCAAGCGCTGTGTCGGTGATGACCTTCGAGACACCGCTATCGACCAGTTCGCGGCCAAAGCCGCCGCCTGCGCCAACGAGCAGCATGATGAGTGCGGTCGGGCCAAGACATTCATTGGTGAAACGCAGGATTGTCTCGCGGGAGAAGCCGCGAGCGAGACCCAGAACGTAAAAGGAAAGAATGACGGCCAGCACGAGGGCGATATCGGTATTGCCGATGAAATGCAGGGCCGTATTCAGCGTCGTTCCCGGTGCCGAGACACGATCGGCAATCGAAGCCACCAGCATGAGCACCACCGGGGAGAGGATGGTGAAAACGGTGATGGCAAAGCCGGGCATGTTCTTGGGCGGCTCGCGGTTCACGAACTGCTCTGCCAGCGGGTTGGCCTCGGTCAGGGGAACGCGGGGGGCTATGAAGCGGGCAAAGAGAGGGCCGGCGATGATGGCGATGGGCGTGCCGATCAGGATACCGAGGAAAATCGTATGGCCCGTATTGGCATGATAGGCCGAGAGCGCCAGCAGCGTGGCCGGATGCGGCGGGATCATGGCATGGGTGACTGACAGCGCGGCCCCCATGGGAAGTGCAACACGCAGCAACGGTGTATCGGTGCGGGCAGCCAGCACGAAGGCGAGGGGGATAAGCAGGACGAAGCCGACCTCGAAGAATACCGGTAGGCCGATCAGCAGACCGATGATCATCATGGCCCAGTCCACGCGCGAGCGCCCGGCCCGGTTGGAGATGGTCAGGGCAATGCGGTCCGCGCCGCCCGACTCTGCCAGCATCTTGCCCAGCATCGTGCCAAGCGCGATCACCGTGCCGACATGGCCAAGCACGTGGCCTGCGCCCTCCTCGAAAGATTTCACGACCTTGTCGGCTGGCATCCCCGCCGCAAGCGCAAGCGCCAGCGACGTCGTAAACAGCACGATAAACGGGTTGAGCCTGAAGAAGGCAATGAGAACGACGATCGCGAGGATCGCGGCGGAGGCAAGGGAGATGGCAAAAAGCGCAGACATGACGTGATCACGCGGGGCTAACGGGGTTTCTGTCAACGTGTCATCAGGTCGCTGCGTGTTCACATATTGGGCAGAAATCTTACAAGCCTGATCCCGCCTGTTCCGATACGCCCCTGATTATGGATCGATCCAAAGTTTTCTCGTGGCAGGCCGCTGATCTGCATAGTCAGCACACGAGTCGCATCACCCGTCAGGCTTTGACGCTGCGGGCATGGTCTTGGCGGGCATGAGGTTCTATGCACGAAACAGACTCGCCAGTGGCGCTTACGACTCCATAAGATCCTGAGAGGGCAACCCCATGCTGATCCGAAGCGACGAAACAGCCGATATCCAGACACCCACGGGCGAGATGCGCGTCCAGCTCTTCCGTCCGACACGAGCGGGACGTTTCCCTGCCATTCTGCTGTTCTCGGAAATCTATCAGGTGACCGCGCCTATCGAGCGCCTCGCCGCGATGATTGCAGGGCAGGGCTATCTGGTAGCGGTTCCGGAAGTCTATCACGAATACGAGGCCCCCGGCTGTGTGCTGGCCTATGACAAGCCGGGCACAGATCGCGGGAACGACCTGAAATACACCAAGCCCATCGGACAGTTTGACAGTGACAATGTGGCGCTTGTTGCATGGTTGCGCGGGCATGAGGCGTGCAGCGGGCGCTTTGGTGCGTTTGGTGTCTGTCTGGGCGGTCACCTTGCCTTCCGTGCAGCGCTGCTGCCGGACATCGAAGCGACAGCCTGTTTCTATGCTACCGATCTGCATACCGGCACGCTGGGTGGCGAGCGCCATGATGGTACGCTGGCCCGCGCTGCCGAGATACGCGGCGAGATCATGATGGTATGGGGCCGTCATGATCCGCATGTGCCCTATGAGGGGCGTCGCCAGATTCGCGATGCGCTCGAGCAGGCCGGTACGGCGCTGGAATGGCATGAGGTCGATGGCCAGCATGCCTTCCTGCGCGATGGCGCACCCCGTTTCGATGCAACGCTGTTCCTTCAGGGCATGAGCTGGACCAACGGGCTCTATCAGCGCGTGTTCATGGCTCAGCCCTGAGTCATGAAAGCGGCGCGACAGGGCGGAATTTCGCATAACGACAGGGATGGCACCGGGCAGCCTGACGGGCTGTATGGTGTCGAGCGCGCCAGGGCGATGCTGGCAGTCGCGCTGGCCGTGCTGCTTTCGGTGCTTGATTACGCGGTGGCCAATGTCGCGCTGCCGAGCATTGCGCATGACCTGCATATCGCCTCATCCCAGTCCATCTGGGTCATCAACGCGTATCAGCTTGCGTCGCTGTCGATGCTGCTTCCCCTGGCATCGATCGGGGCGCGTATAGGCTTTGCGCGCATGTGCCGGCTGGGCATCGCGATCTTTCTTGTCGCCTCCATTTTCTGTGCCCTGTCGCACAGCCTGCTTGAGCTTGCCCTTGCGCGGGCTCTGCAGGGTGTTGGCGGGGCAAGCATCATGAGCGTTGCCATTGCGCTCATACGGTTCATCTACCCCAAGGCAGCGCTTGGCAAAGGGCTGGCCCTGAACGGCCTGATTATCGGAACCGGCGTGGCGCTCGGTCCTACCGTCGGTTCTCTGGTCATGTCGGTTGCCGATTGGCCGTGGATTTTCTGGATCAATGTGCCCCTTGGGCTGGCGGCCCTGGCGCTGGCCAGCTTCGCGCTGCCAGTCACGCCACGCTCGGAAAAGGCGGTCGATATGCCTGCCGTGGTGCTGACCATCTGTGCCTTTACTTTCACCGTAATTGGCGTTGATGACGCGGTGCATGGCGGGCTCTGGGGCGCATTGCTTCTGTCCGGGGCAGGTGTTCTCTGCTGGGCAGCGCTTCTGCGCTATCAACGCGGCAAAGACGAGCCTGTAGTACCGGTCGATCTGCTGGGTGTGCCGTCGTTCCTGATTGCGTTCATCGTCGGCATGACGGGGTTTGTCGCGTCGAATTTCTTCATCATTGCCATGCCCTTCACGCTTGAGACGGTGTTCCAGCGCCCGGCGACAGTCACCGGGTTTCTGATCACGCCCTGGGCGGTAGGCGTGGCTACCATGTCGTTCCTCATAGGCCGCTGGACCGATCGGGTCCCTGCGGTTCTGCTCTCCAGCCTTGGCCTTGCCGTGACCGGATGCGGGTTTGCGTTGCTCTGGCTTCTGCCGCCAGATGCCTCAAATCTGGACATTATCTGGCGCACCTGGCTGGCGGGATCTGGGTTCGGCATGTTTCAGCCCCCCAATAACCGTGTCATGATGCTGGCGGCTCCACGTGGGCGTGAGGGAAGCGCAAGCGGACTCGTGTCGGTCGCAAGGTTGGGCGGGCAGACGCTTGGCGCGCTACTGGTTGCAAGCGTGTTTCGCTTCAGCACCCATGCCTCGACGCTGTGCCTGCTCTGCGCCATGCTGATTGCCTGGGTTGGCGCTGTAATGAGCTTGGCGCGGTCACTCAAGGCGAAGGCCTGACCGGGCTGAAGTCAGTCAGGCTGGTAGGGGCAGAATTCGGCACAGGCGTGTTTCACGCTCTGTTCTGCCCTCCAGCTCCATCGTCGTGGGCAGCTGCATCACGCTCAGCGTCTCGATACCCTCTTTCGGCGCATAGGGGCGGCCTGGGTCAGCCATCCAGACCTCCATATGGGTCGCACAGTAACGCAGCCACGGAATGATCTGGTCGGCCATCTGCTGGTTGTAGCAGACATCTCCGCAAAGAAGCAGGTCTGCCTTGGGCAATGTGCCGATGATGGAGCCTTCCAGCGGGGTGAGGCCAACGCCATTCAGCGCGGCATTAAGTTGTGCGGCTTGGAGGGCGAGGGGGTCGATATCATTGGCCAGCACCTCTGCAGCGCCGGATCGTGCTGCCGCGATGCCCGCCAGACCACCCCCACAGGCGAAATCCAGCACGATGCGATCCTGCACAAGAGCTGGATTGTCGAGGATGAAACGGGCGAGAAGTTGGCTGCCCGGCCACGCAAAGGCCCAGAAAGGCGGCTCTATGTTCATCTCGGCCAAGTGGGCTTCTGTCGCCTGCCAGATCGGGGTGATTTCAGTGGCCAGATACAGCCTCAGCTCCGGGACGAGGGGCGCGGTTTCGATGACTGTCTGACTGGCAATGAAGTTTTCGGCTTCTCTCACGACAGCACCCGCCCGCAGATCAGTGCCGCGGCCAGAACCATGCCGAACGGGACATTCTGACGAAACAGCATCAGGCACAGCGCCGGGTTGCGGATATCCAGACGAACGATCTGGCTGACCAGCATGAGGCTGGACAGGAGTGCGAGAGGCCAGACACTCCAGTGCAGCCCAGCCAGTGCGATGGCTGCCGACAGGAGGAGGGCCGCCCCTGTGTAGCAGGCAGCGATGAAAGGCCGCGCCTGCGTTGCCCAGAGACGCGAGGTTGAACGCACCCCGATACGGGCATCGTCATCCATGTCCTGAAAGCCATAGATGGTGTCAAAGCCAAGCTGCCACAGGATCGTGCCGGCGTAGAGCAGGGCACAGACCCAATCGACCCGCCCTGCGGCGGCGGCGTACCCCATGGGGGCGCCGAAACCGAAGGTGAACCCCATGACGAGCTGCGGCCACCACGTTACGCGTTTGGCTGCCGGGTAGAGACCGACCAGAAGCAGGGCAAGCGGCGCGAGCGCCCAGCAGATTGCGGGAAGCTGGAACAGCACCAGCGCGCCAATGACGAGCAGGACTGCCAGCAGCCAGAGGGCCTGAAGCACCGAGACGGCGCCGCTGGCAAGAGGGCGGCCTGCGGTACGGGCAACCTGGGCGTCGATCTTGCGGTCCCAGATGTCATTGACGACACAACCCGCTGACCGCATGGCGAGGGAGCCAATGGCGAAAAGGGCGATCAGCACGGCACGGCGGGAGAATGTCGCGCCCTCGGCGAGCGCGATCCCCCAGATGCCGGGCAAGAGGAGGAGCCACGTGCCGACAGGGCGGTCGAGGCGGGCCAGCAGCAAGTAGGGCCGCCATGCACGCGGCATACGGGCGATCCAGCCATGAGCGCGAATGTCGGTATGGGGCACGGTCTCGCGCGTCATTGAGGTCTCCATGTCGTCATGAGGGTTCATTGCGTCTATGAACAGGGAACGTCAATCACGCATCACGAGGCAGACATGCAGGACGCCCCCCGGCTCTATTTGGATCAGCTCCTTCCCGGCATGGGGGCGGGCACAGCAATCGCGCTCGATCCGGGTCAGATGCGTTATCTCATCGCCGTGCTGCGCCTGAACGAAGGAGACGCCCTCTGCGTATTCGGTGAAGGGGCTGGCGAATGGACAGCGCGCCTCGAGATCCAGCGCAAGGACCGGGGGCAGGCTGTCCTGAGCACGCTCAGTCGTCCTGCGGTGGAGGTGCCGGGGCCGGTTCTGGTGTTTGCCCCGCTCAAGCGCGACGCCACCGATCTTGTGCTGCGCATGGGGACCGAGATGGGTGTCAAACGTTTCGCCCCTGTGATCACGGAACGCACCAATACGCACCGCATCAACGCCGAGAGATTTCGCGCCATTGCGATAGAGGCTGCGGAACAGTGCGAACGGCTTGATATTCCAGCCATCGAACCGCTGCGGCCACTGGCCCAGCTGCTTGATGAATGGCCCCAGTCCTACCCGCTCTACGCAGCACTGGAACGACAGCAGTGTCCGGGCGTTGAGCCGGTACCGTCGCATTATGGCCTGCTGATCGGGCCGGAGGGTGGATTCTCGGAGAGCGAGCGCCGCCTGCTGAATACGCATAGCGCGATCAGGCCGGTTTCGCTGGGAAATCTGATCCTTAGGGCGGATACGGCAGTGATTGCCGGGCTTGCCCAGTTGGCGTTTCGCGCATCACGGTCCATATAGGACGAAACTCGACAGTTTCTTTTTCCAGAAATCTCCCTTTGAGGCTCCAGTACCGCCCATGTCCAATCCCGGTGACCTGAATAACGCGCCCATCGAGAGCAAGGCGCAGCTCGTTGCACTTCTGGCGGATGGGGCCAAGCCACAGGAGTCATGGCGCATCGGTACCGAGCACGAGAAATTCGGCTTTGTTCTGCCGGGCGATCATTCGGGCCGCGTAGCCTATTCGGCACCTGCCTATACGCCAGCGGGTATCGAATCGCTTCTTGAGGCAGTCATGGCTGATGGGCGTGACTGGCAGGCCATCACCGATCATGACAAGCTCATAGGGCTCAAGGGGCAGGGCGCTCATAAAGGCGAATCCCTCTCGCTAGAGCCTGCGGGGCAATTCGAACTGTCAGGACGTCCCGTCGCGACGCTGCACGAGACACGCGATGAGATGCAGGCGCATTTCGACGCGATCAGAGAACCGGCCAAGGCGCTTGGTCTGGGCTTCGCCCCCCTGGGTTTTCAGCCGCTCTGGACCCGTGATGCCATGCCGATCATGCCCAAGAGCCGTTATGCGATCATGCGACGCTACATGCCGAAAGTCGGTACACTCGGGCTGGATATGATGACCCGCACCTGCACGGTTCAGGTCAATCTCGATTTCGGCTCTGAGGAGGACATGGCTCGCAAGATGCGCGTTTCCCTTGCGCTGCAGCCGCTCGCAACGGCGCTCTTTGCGAATTCTCCCTTCTATGAGGGAAAGCTGAACGGTTTGTTGTCGAACCGTGCGCAGGTCTGGACCGACACAGACAACGCGCGTTCGGGCATGCCAGCCTGTTGCTTCGACGACCATTTTGGCTTCGAGCAGTATGTGGACTGGGTTCTTGATGTCCCCATGTATTTCATCATGCGCGATGGCGAGATACGCGATGTTGCGGGGGCGTCGTTCCGCGCTTGGCTGGAAGGTAAGGCGCCCCCTGCGCTCGCAGGATTCACCCCGACGATGGGTGATTTCGAGGATCACCTGACGACGGTTTTCCCTGATGTGCGCCTCAAGCAGTTTCTTGAAATGCGCGGTGCCGATGCGGGTAGCCCGGCAATGATGCTGGCTCAGTCGGCGCTTTGGGTGGGGCTACTCTATGATCCGGCCACTCTGGTCGCTGCCGAGGCACTGGTTCGTGAGCAGGATTGGTCGGTCTATCGCGCCTTGCGTGCCGAAGTGCCGCGCAAGGCGATGGACGCGAATTTCCCCGGCGGCCTACGCGCGCTCGCCAGGCGCGTCATTGCGCTGGCAGAGCAGGGGCTGCGTGCGCGTGGTCTGGGTGAGGAGGTTTGTCTTGCCCCGCTCCATATCATTGCTGATGGCGGGCCGACACAGGCCGAGCACTGGGTGGAGCGTTTCAAGGGAGCCTGGCAGGGCGATGTACGTCACGTTTTTGAAGAAGCGGCGATCTGAAATGAGCGCGATTCAGCGACGATTTTCCATGCGTGCCTTGCTTGTGGGCGGATTTCTCGGTGGCATCCTGGCCATTACCCCAGGCACGGCTCGGGCCCAAGGCGCTGCTGCAACGCCTCAGGCTGCGGTTCTCAAGCCCACCGATGCTGGCTGGATCGCCCGTGTGCAAGACGCACTGAACGCCATCCATACGATCAAGGCACGGTTTCAGCAGATTGCGCCCGATGGCACTCGCTCCACAGGGCAGGCCTGGCTGGACCGGCCTGGGAAGATGCGTTTCGATTACGATAAGCCAAGCCCGCTACTGCTCATCGCCAATGACGGCAAGGTTGTCTATCAGGATCGGGAACTCGGACAGGTCACGACGCTCCCGCTCGATCGGACACCACTCGGCCTGTTGCTACGGCCCGATCTGCGCTTGTCTGGCGATGTGACGGTGACCGCCTTCCAGCACGATCATGGGCTGGTGCAGGTCACCCTGGTTCGCACTGCGACACCATCAGAGGGAAGCCTGACACTCATTTTCAACGACTCCCCCCTGACGTTGAAATCATGGGTGGTCAAGGATGCGCAAGGACGCGAGACACAGATCGACCTGTTCAACGTCGTTTCCAATCCCGGCAACCCGGCGACGCTTTTCGCACTGCCGAAAGATCAGGACTGACACGATCGCCCTGAAGCGCGGGGGTACGTCGTCCTCTGCGCTTCGGCGGGTATACTTGAGCCTGCAGGATGTCCGCACCTGCGCAAGGTGGCCGCGACCTAGAGCCTTCCTCGCGTTTGGTCGCTGATCAGCTTTTGCCAATCTCCAGCGCACGGGCATAGACTACGCGCTTGGGCAGATCGACCGCCCCGGCGACCAGAGCCGCCGCGTCCTTCACGGAATGGGTCTTGAGAGCCTCGACGAGACGGGCGTCCAGATCCTGCTCGGTATCCGCTGCCTCATCGCCCGGTGGGCCGACCAGCACGGTTATCTCTCCACGCGGCGCTGTAACGGAGAAGTGCTCGCGGATCTCCGTGAGCGATCCGCGACGAATCTCCTCAAACTTCTTGGTCAGTTCGCGCGCCACGGCCGCCTCACGCTCGGGGCCGAAAACAGCAATCAGATCATCCAGCATGTCCAGCAGGCGGTGGGGCGCCTCATACCAGATAAGCGTTGCCGTGAAACCCGCCTGCTCGGCGGCGCGAAGCACCGCAAACTGGCTGCGGCGGGCCGATGAGCGCGGGCTGGCAAAGCCACTGAACAGATAGGGATGGGGCGGCAGGCCCGAAAGCGTGAGCGCTAGCGTTGCAGCATTGGCCCCCGGCGCCGCGCTCACGGGCAGCCCAGCCGCTATCGCCGCACGAGCAAGCCGGTACCCGGGATCCGATACAATTGGCGTGCCTGCGTCGGAAACAAGCGCAAGACGCGCTCCCTCCGCCATTCTGGCAAGTAAGGCAGGCACCCGGTCCTGCTCGTTGTGATCGTGCAGAATTTGTGTCGGGGTGGAAACGTTATACACTTTCAGCAGTTTGGCTGTTACCCGGGTATCCTCGCACAGGATCACATCCGCAGCTCTAAGGGTGGCAACAGCGCGCAGGCTCATGTCGCCCAGATTGCCGATCGGGGTCGCTACAAGTGTCAGGCTCCCGGGCGGCAGGGTCGCGGAATTCCCGGAAGTGTCATAAGCAGACGACGAACCCTCAGGGTTCGAATCGTCATCAGGAGTATGGGTGGAAGATGGTAGGTCGGACATTCGGTCCCCGTCAGCGCGTGGTTTCCTTCACATCGCTCAGGTCGGCCTCTGCATGCAAGGTTTCCGCTCTCGCCGGAGTCGCGGCCCTTGCCCTTGTTGCCTGTAGCGGCCCCGAGACGCCGCCACCTGTCGCCAAGATTGGGGAGGGGGCAACTCAGGACGCTACTGGCAACAAGAAGATTGGCATGTTGCTGCCGCTGAGTGGTCGTTTCGGCAAGCTTGGTCAGCAGATGGCCAATGCTGCCCATATCGCCGTTCCTGAAGGGCACGGGGTTACGCTCGACATACGGGATACTGACGCGCCCGGTCAGACAGCCGAGACCGCAGCACGTGCTGCTATCGATCAGGGCGACCGCGTGATCCTCGGGCCGCTGACTGCCCCACAGACGAGCGCTGTCGCGTCGCTTGTCCAGCCGGCAGGTATCCCCGAATTTGCCTATACGAGTGATCAGGTTCAGGCCAGGCCGGGCGTATGGGTGATGGGTGTGACGGTCGAGCAGCAGGTCAATCGCCTGGTTGAGGCCGCAAGCGCCGAAGGGCGCAAGAACTTCGCCGCTTATCTTCCTGACACGGCGCTTGGCCACGCCCTTGCCGATGCGCTGGGCACGGCCTGTGCCGCGCATGGACTGGCACAGCCGAATATCGCTTTTCATAATGGTACTGCCGAATCGATCACCTCAGGACTCAAGACACTGTCTGACTGGCAATCGCGGCAGGACGAGGCCTCGAAACAGGCAGCCGCTGCTGCCCCAGCCGAGCCGGACGCCGTCAATCCTTTGGGTAGCGAGGCATCGCCCGTGCCTGCTTCTGGCGGCAATGCAGCCGATCCTGCGAAGGGTACGGCACCTGGAGCGACGGGCTCCGCCCCTGCCACGACCCCCGCTGACACGGCTGCCTCGGTCCCGGCGAAACCTGTACTCGCTCCCCCGCCGTTTGATGCCTTGCTTCTGGGGGATACGGGGCTGCAACTTGCCAATGTGATTGATGGCCTCAAGCAGGCTGCGATCGATACACGGCAGACCCGTATCCTGGGGCCGGCGCTTTGGAACGCGTTTGCTGCTAAGCTCGGTGCTCTGCGTGGCGGCTGGTTTGCCGCGCCTGATCCGTCCTTCCGCAACGATTTTGCGCAGCGTTATCGTGCGCGCTATGGCTATGCCCCGTCAGTGCTCGCGAATGTTGCCTATGATACAGCAACGATGGCGGCTGTGCTGAGCCAGCGGCCCGACGGTTTCACCGAGGGTTCGCTGCTGCGCCCGGACGGATTCGCTGGTGCCGATGGGACGTTCGTGCTGAGAGGCGATGGCACCGTGGCACGCGGCCTCGCTCTGTTTGAAATTCTGCCAGGGGGTGGGGCCAAGATGGCGTCGGCCGCACCGAGGCGTCTGACCCGCTAGGTCTATGCCGGGTCTCTGCCGCGTCGAATGCGACGCTGGCGGCCCGGCTCGTCCCGCAACAATGGCAGGACGCTTTCAAAACGCTCGGGTCAGGCCTGAGTGTCGTGATGGGCTACGCTTCGTCTTACTGGCGCGAGTTGATGAGGCTCAGGCGGCGGCGATGGATTTAAGTGGCAGAACCGGGCGAACTGTATTGAGGGCGAGTTCGAGGCTCGGGAAAACCCCAAGTTCGTGGTCGCGGATATGGTCGATTAGAACCCAGCGCAGCCCGCGTGGCTTGATCATATAAGCGGGGTCAGCATTTTCGCGAACCCAGATCAGGATGTGGGCGACAGCTTCGCTACGTCCATCCAGACATTCCGTCTCGATATCCGCGTCGCAGAGCCCCATCGCGAGGCCTGCCTGCAGCCATTGCGAGAGATACTCGCGATGACGAGGCAGCACATTGAAGCGCAGCGGAATCACATTGCTGAGAGGTGCTGGAGTTTCGTTCTTGGGAAACGGCAGCGTCTGGGCCATACGTTGCGTCCTCATTTCTGGTGCAACACTGAGGCTAAACGGCAAAAGCGGACGGTCTCAACGTAAAATTGCGTTTGTATGACGTTTTCCGTCATCGTGATGGCTGGGTGTTGCACAAAAGCAATGCTTCGTTTCACCTATGTTCAGATGGTAAAAAAGAAACTTTCGGACTGTCTGGACCGTTAATTACGCCATTTTCTTGTATACAACTCTTTCGGCCAGCGACGATGGAGCCAGAGCCAGCTCCCAGGCTTCTCTGTAATCCATCGTTCCAGCTGGTCGTTGAGCCTCTGCGTGAGGCTGCCAATCTCATCGGTACGGCGCGCCTCGAGATCCGGATACAGGACGGGACCAACTTCCAGATGTAATCTGGCGGGGCCAAGCCGGACGATACGACCTGTGACGATCGGGCAGTCGTATTTCACGGCAAAGGCCGCAGCTGCGGAGGCTGTCATGGCAGGCAGATTGAAAAAGCGACATTCGATGCCGTCATTCATTTTCTGATCACCCAGAATACCGAGATGATGCCCCTGGGCGAGATGACGCAGCGCCAGACGGGCGCCTTTTGCGCCCTTAGCGAACATCGGTGTCTCGACCCCCATCGCGCGTGAACGCAGGGCGATGATGAGTCGGTTGATAAGTGGATTCCCCGCTGCGCGATAGAACGAGGCGAATGGGAGGCCGTGCCGCGCGACGACTGGCGGTAACATTTCCCAGTTGCCGATATGACCCGAGAAAAAGATGACAGGCCTGCCTGTGGCCCGCACGATCTCCAGCGCCTCGGCATTGCTGATGCTCCATCCGGGGCCGGAGGGAGTGTTCTGCTGCAATCGGGGCAAGTGGGGAAACTCCCCCAACGTGCGTCCCAGATTGTCCCACACATCTACGATGACAGTGGCGCGTTCCTCAGCCGTGAGGCGGGGAAGAGCCAGTGACAGGTTATTGTCGGCCACGCGGGAGACAGGCAGGCGCGGCCCGATGGTTCGCGCCACCCATCCCGCGAAATTGGACGCCATTGCGGCAGGCAGGGCGGACAGCGCTGCGAGGGCAAGGCGGGCCACCACGTATTCGGCACGGTGAAGGAATGTGATCGCGGGAGTGTCGCTCATGAGGCGGCTCTACACAGTTGCGAATAGCTGGTCCAGCAGGCGCTCGGGAGCTTCCGGATCGGCCCAGAGAAGTTCGACATCGATCACGCTGACATCGTCTCGCAGCCAGACGGGCAATTTGACCCAGTCCTTGCGTGTGGTCACGAGGGCGGTCCGCGGTTGACGGGCGAGAACTGACAGGCGTCGGCAGTCGCGCTCAGTATAGGCGTGATGATCATCGAAGGCGATGCTGCGCATAGGGGGGGCTCCGGCCTCGCGGAGCATATCGAAGAATTTCGAGGGGCGGCCTATCCCGGCGAAGGCGATAATTTGCTTGCCCTGTAGCCGCCTTATGGCGGCAGATGGAATAAGCCGTGCTGTCAGAGCGGTAATCGAGGGGGGCAGCAGGGTCGAGAGATTGACATCATCGCGCCCGATGATGATGACGCCATCGGCGCGCATAAGCCCTCGGCTGACAGGCTCGCGAAGTGGGCCGGCAGGGAGGGTCTGACCGTTACCCAGCCCGACCGCTCCGTCCACGGTGACGAGCCGCATGGTCTGGCGCAGAGTCGTGTTTTGCAGGCCGTCATCCATGACAAGGCATGTCGCGCCAGCTTCCGTGGCGAGCCGAGCGGTTTCGGCTCGGTTGCCACCAATCCAGACAGGAAAATCCTGCGCCAGCATGAAGGGCTCGTCACCCACGTCCTGCGCGGTGTGGTGATGGACATCAACACGCAGCGGGCCTTTCAGCCTTCCGCCGTAACCGCGGCTCAAGATGTGCGGGCGCTCATCCCGAGCGACGAGCCGCGCCGCCAGATCCCGCACGAGTATGGTCTTGCCAGTGCCACCCACGCTGAGGTTGCCACAGCAAAGAACTGGCAAACTCGCCGTAGCGGGGCGTGCGCGTGATGCCCTGACGAAGCCTACGGTATCGAAAACGAGCGATACCGGCTTGAGAGCGCGAGCCTGCCAACCGGGCACTGTTTTCTGCCAGAATGCCGGGGGGGAGAGTTTCAGGCGCACAGTGTCTCGATCTTTTCGGCCAGCCTGAGCGCCACTTCATGTCCCGACCCGATGGTCTCTTTTGCGCGGCAGGCGCGGTCTTTCCACGACAAGGGATCGGTCAACACCTCTACTATCCAGTCAGCAAGTTGCGTATCGTCATGTATAGTCGCAACGAGCCCCTGCAGTTGCCTGAAGGCGGGATGAAAATTGTCATGGTAAGGCCCGGTTGCGAGTGGCACATCGAGCCTCGCCCCTTCAAACGGGTTATGCCCTCCACCAGGGGCCGTCAGGGAATTGCCAATGAACGCGCAGTCAGCCAGGCGGTAGAACAATCCCAGCTCGCCGAGCGTGTCGGCAATCCAGAACGCATCATGTGCAGTGGGCTCGGCGCCCGTGCTGCGTCGCGGTGCCGCCGGGGAGGTGAGCGTGGCAATGTCTGCACCTCGTATCGGATGTCTGGGCGCGATGATCGTCAAGAGATCAGGAAACTGCCCCTGCGCCAGGCGGGCCGCGCGCAGGATAATTTCGTCCTCACCGGGGTGGGTCGATGCCGCGAGGAAGACCGGACGCCCCGCGATCATGCGTTCAATCCTGTTCAGCTCGATGGGGTCTACTGGCGGCGGGGGCGCATCCTGCTTGAGGTCACCCAGGCACACGACATCCTTCACCCCAAGGGCACGGAAATGCCTGCCGTCCTCCTCGCCTCGCGCAGCCACAAAAGCCAGACGGCGAAACAGGGGCGGGGCTATGCGGCTTGCCTTGTGCCAGCGCTGCCGCGACTTTTCCGAAAGGCGACCATTAAGCACACCCACAGGAATGGCGCGGCGTGTGCAGGACAGGATCAGGCCCGGCCAGAGTTCGCTATCGGTCAGCAGTAATGCCGCGGGTTGCCAGTGATCGAGAAAGCGTCGCGTCCACAAAGGCGTGTCATAGGGGATGAACTGATGAATGATGCGCGCATCCCTGTGTGCGGCCTGGGCAAGATAGTGGGCGACAATATCAGCGCCGCCGATCGTGGCGCTGGTAAGAAGGAAGTGCCAGTTCGGGTTGCGCGTTGCCAGCGTCTCGATCAGGGGGAGGATGGAGTGGGTTTCCCCAACGCTCGCGGCATGGAGCCACAGAACCTGTCCGGCCGGACGCGCCAGATTCGTCCGTCCTCGTCGCTCGGGGAGGCGTTCACGTCGCTCCTTGCCGCGCCTGAGGCGAATGAGCATCATCGCTCGCAAACCCGGCGTCAGAGCCAGGCCCAGCAAATGCCAGAGATGGTCGGGCAGGGTAAGACGGCCGGCAGAGAGATAGTGCTCAGCCCTTGCGGAAAGGTCTTTCAGATCTCTCTCGATTGCCTCGGGGGTAGCGTCTCCCTTTCGGGGGGCACCGTAGAGCATGTAACCGCGTCCGAATGGCAAGGGGACACGCAGCCCATCCCAACTCGGCAGGCGAAGCGAAGTGCAGGCCCCGCCGATGGGAATCAGGGGGCTGCCAGACAATCGCATCAGAGCCGGGGTACCGGGCTGAACCTTTTCGGCGGGGCCGCGTGGGCCGTCCGGCGTTATGGCAAAGACGGCACCATTCTTGATCGCCCTGACAGATTCGCGCAGGGCGCGACTGCCCCCCTTGTTCTTGCCCTGACGATCACTTGACCCTTCGACCCCGGTAATCCCCCAAGGGGCCACAAGGTCGTTGATGAAACGTCCATCGCGGTTGCGGCTGATCATGACCCCAAAATTGAGGGCAGGGTTTTGGCGATGTCCCCAGCGACACATGGCTGGCAGAAAGAGCAGGGAGCGGTGCCAGCAGGCCGTTATGCAGCCATCGACTGGTCGATCAGGACTTTGAAGCAGGGATGGGAGGGATTCCGGCGCACCGCTGAAACACCAGCGTATGGTGGCCTGGGTGAAGCCCAGATAGGTGCGTGCCAGTGTCAGAAGGAGGCGCTCGGCGCTTGAGCGGCCCGGATGCCTGGTCTGGCATTCGGTCTGGAGCTCTGGCTCAAGACGGTTCATTCGGCGCCTGAAAGGAAGTCACCCATACCGCGCCGGTAGCATGTCCGGTGCGGTATGGCAAAAATCACGCCTCAACGGCTCATGAGAACGGTTATGCCTGCGTGTTCAAGCACGTGACGGGTGGCGCCACCCATGATCATCTGGCGCAACCTGGAGTGTGAATAGGCCCCCATCGTGAGCATGTCGGCGCTAAAATCCGCGCAGGCGGCAAGGATACCCGCGCCGACATCACGCTCGATTCCCTTGAAATTCCTGATCTCGGCATTCACGCCGTGCAGCTTGAGATAATCCTGCACGGTATCTGCTTCGGGCCCGCGCCGATGATAATCGACGCTGGTGAGGATCTGCACGGCCTCGGCCTGTTTGGCATAAGGGAGAGCCCCGCGCAGGGCTGAGGCCGCTTCCGCAGTGCCATTCCAGGCAATACACAGGCGCTTGCCCGAACTGACAGGTGGCGTCGGAGGGGCGATAACCAGCGGGCAGCCGCTATCATAAAGCACCGCATGCAGGACTTCCGAGGCACGGGCGTTATCGTTAGGCCCAAGATGCGGCATAAGGGTGAGGTCCGACAGGCGTGCCCGCCAGGTCACGGCCTCGTGTTCCGATCCCGTCAGAAATTCGAGGGAGGCGCTCAGTCGCGAATGGGCGAGGGGGTCGTTCTCGAGAAAACCCTGCTTGGGCTCGATGTCATTGTCGCGAATGAACGCATCAAATTTGAGCCGAACCTGAAGCATGCGGCGATGCGCCTCATGCTCGGCCGCCTCCATCATCTCGTTGATCATCGCACTCGAGAGGCCCTCGCCTGTGAGCGCTGCCATCTCGTTAGGATCGTCACCCACAAGTACGGTTGAGAGGTGGGCATTGAAGGCGCGTGCATGAAGCAGGCCGACACGTAGAACGGCATCGATATTGCCTGCGCCATTGAGCGGGACGAGGATGTTTCTGACGTCGTTGGCCATGGGTAATCTCACTGCATAGGAATGTTTCTGGGCGGGATGGGCGGAGCCCTGCTGATCCGCCCGCAAAAGGTCGGGTCAGGGATAAAGCCGGGTCACAGCCCAGTCATTTTCCTCGCGCGTCCACGTGGCGCGGTCGTGCATGCGATAGGGGCGGTCCTGCCAGAACTCGATCTGTCGGGGTACAAGGCGGAACCCAGACCAGTTTGCGGGGCGCTCGGGCTCCCTCCCTTCGAAACGCGCTGTCACCACCTCTATGCGTTTCTCAAAATCAGCGCGCTCGGCGAGCGGCCGCGACTGGTCGGAGGCGATGGCACCAATACGGGAATTGCGGCTGCGGCTGGCGAAGTAACGATCGGCCTCCTCTGCACTCACAGGCTCGACCGGACCCTCGATGCGGATCTGACGGCGGAGGGATTTCCAGTGAAAGAGCAGTGCCGCATTTGGATTGCTCAGCAGCTCACCACCCTTGCGGCTCTCGAGGTTGGTATAGAACACAAAACCCCGCTCATCCGCGCCCTTGAGGAGGATCATGCGGACGGAGGGAATACCCTCGGGTGATGCGGTGGCGAGCGCCATGGCATTGGGGTCATTTGGCTCGCTGGCCTCGGCTTCCTTCATCCACTCGGCAAAGAGAACAAAGGGGTCTGCGTCGAGCGGGATAAGGGGGAGGGTGGTGTTATCAGTCATGACAGGGTTTCTCCTGTGTCATTTCGATGCGTTCTCGTTGCCACGCCTAACGTGCCATCTCCACACTTGTTTGCGCGGCAGGCATGTGCGACGTAGCGGAACATTCTTATTTCTTTCTCTGACATTAACCGGGATCTGCCTCATGTCCACCGCTTCGTTCGATCTCCCCACAGGGACGCTGATGGCGGGCAAGCGCGGCCTTGTGATGGGCGTCGCCAATGACCGCTCCATCGCCTGGGCCATCGCCTCTGCCTGCGCCGCACAGGGGGCTGAGCTCGCTTTCACCTATCAGGGCGAGGCACTGGGCAAGCGCGTCAAACCGCTTGCTGAAAGCGTTGGCGCGTCTCTGGTTATTCCCTGTGATGTCAGTGACGATGCCGATATCGACCGTGCTTTCGATGAGATCGAAAAGGCATGGGGCAAGATCGATTTCGTGGTTCACGCCATTGGCTGGGCAGACAAGCAGTTTCTGCGCGGGCGCTATGTCGATACGCCTCGCGATGCCTTTCTGAAGGCGATGGATATTTCCTGCTTCTCCTTCACAGCGGTTGCGCGCCGGGCTGCGGCCCTGATGACCGATGGCGGTTCACTCCTGACCCTGTCCTATCTGGGCGCGGAACGTGTCATGCCTCATTATAATGTGATGGGCGTGGCCAAGGCGGCGCTCGAAGCTTCGGTTCGTTACATGGCCGCGGATCTTGGCAAGGACAACATCCGCGTGAATGCGATCTCTGCCGGGCCGATCATGACATTGGCCGCCAATGGCATCGGCGATTTCCGCTACATTCTGCGCTGGAACCAGCTTAATGCGCCGATGGAGCGCAATGTGTCGCTCAAGGATGTAGGGGGTTCGGGCCTCTATTTCCTTTCTGACCTCTCATCGGGCACAACAGGCGAGATACATCACGTCGATTGCGGCTATCATGTGGTGGGTATGAAGAATCCGACCGCGCCCGATATCGCTGTCGCATCCTCAGAAGGCTGATATGTCGGATAACAGCTTCGGGACGCTGTTTCGTGTCACGACCTGGGGCGAGAGCCACGGGCCGGCCATTGGCTGCGTCGTCGATGGCTGCCCGCCCGGTATCACCCTGAACGAGGGTGACATCCAGCCCTGGCTGGATCGACGCAGGCCCGGACAGTCCAAATTCACCACCCAGCGCCAGGAGGCGGATCAGGTCCGTATCCTCTCCGGCGTGTTCGAGGGCAGGACGACCGGCACGCCGATTGCGCTCATGATCGAGAATACGGATCAGCGCTCGAAAGACTATTCGGATATCGCATCGCGCTATCGCCCCGGCCATGCCGACGTTACCTACGACCTGAAATACGGTCACAGGGATTATCGTGGGGGCGGACGCTCATCGGCCCGAGAGACAGCCTGTCGTGTCGCGGCGGGCGGTGTTGCGCGGCGTGTGATCGAGACCCTGCTGGGCGAGATGGCGACCATACGCGCCGCATTGGTGCAGATTGGCGGCCTTGCGATCGACAGGGCGCGGTGGGACTGGAATGAAGTGAATCGCAATCCCCTGTTCTGTCCTGACCCGGTTACGGCGGTCGAATGGGAGGGTCTGCTTTCCAGCGTGCGCAAGGAAGGATCGTCCATCGGCGCGCTGGTTGAAGTTGTTGCTGAGAACTTCCCGGCGGGCCTTGGTGCGCCGCTCTATGGCAAGCTGGACGCCGACATCGCCTCCGCCCTCATGGGCATCAACGGCGTGAAAGCAGTCGAGATTGGCGAGGGCATGGGCGTTGCGGCGTTGCGGGGTGAGGAGAACGCCGATCCGATGCGCATGCGTGATGGCGCGCTTCATTTCGAAGGAAACCGGGCGGGCGGTATTCTGGGCGGCATCTCGACTGGCCAGCCTATCACCGCACGTTTCGCGATCAAGCCGACCAGTTCAATTCTGGTGCCGGTACCCTCGGTCAACCGTCAGGGTGAGAATATCGATGTCATGACAAAGGGCCGCCATGACCCGTGCATCGGTATTCGCGCGGTGCCCGTAGCCGAGGCTATGCTGGCTTGTCTGCTCGTAGACCACATCCTGCGTGACCATGCTCAGAACAGCTGGCATCGCGCCCGCGATTAGGGGTCACTCTCCAGCGGATGCTGTACGCCGGGGCTTAACCCCACACGTGGGGTAGATCGAGTCCGATGGCAGGTCGATCGAACACTCAGCCGAATGAGGTGAGGCGTTCCACGATCCGCCATCACTGCTCCGGCGCACCTCCGGGCTCACCCAAGCGTTGTCGCGAACCACGCGCACGTATCGGAGCTCGAGGGAGGGGGTGTCAGGCTGGCAGTCGCCAGCCCGACGGTTCAGACCAGCGTGGCAGACAGGGTGATATCAGCCTTGAAAAGCTGCGAGACGGGACAGCCATTCTTGGCCTTCGTGGCGAGCTCTTCAAACTTTGCCTGATCGGCGCCGGGGACGGTGCCCTTGAGGTCGAGATGGATGGCAGAAATTTCGAAACCGCCCTCGGTCTTGTCGAGCGAGACAGTTGCCTTGGTTTCGAGCGACGTTGCCGTGAGGCCGGCATCGCCGAGGATCATGGAGAGTGCCATGGTGAAGCAGCCGGCATGCGCCGCACCGATCAGTTCCTCCGGGTTCGTGCCGGGCTTGTCCTCGAATCGCGTGTTGAAGCCATAGGGCTGGCTGGAGAGCGCACCGCTCTGCGTCGAGATCGTACCCTTGCCGTCCTTCAGGCCACCGCTCCACTGGGCGCTGGCAGTTTTCTTGATCGTCATGTGCAAGTCCTCCTGCTGGATTCCGGACGCAGAAGCCTCCGGTTGTTCAGCCAACGCAGGGGCCGGGGAATTGTTCACCTGTAACGCTGTGACATCATCGCAACGCCGGGAGCGTACCGTAAAAAAAGCGGCTTGGGGGAACTCCATGTTCTCCAAGGGCTTCTGCCCCTGTCAACACCATATGTAGTGCCGAGGGCAAAATTTAACCCGATATATTGCTTGTCTGGCAGGCGCGACTTGCGCCAAGAGGACACTCGGAAATTGCGATACCAAACTCGATTTGATCCTGGGGAGATGGCCCGTGAGCCTGCTAGACGACACGATCCGTGAGCCTGTTTCAGCGACGGCTGATGTTCTGCCTGAGCCCTGTGACCGCGCTCCCCAGGAGATCGAAGCCGAGCCGGATATGTTCGATGATGTCGTTCAGCTTGAGGGCCATCACCCTGTCCGGGTCAATCGGTCGCGTGATTCGCTTCTGACGGATTTCGGCCGGGCGACGCTCGATAACCGCTATCTGCTGCCGGGTGAGCACTATCAGGACCTTTTTGGTCGTGTCGCCTCGTATTACGGTGCCGATGCCGCCCATGCACAGCGCCTTTATGACTACATTTCACAACACTGGTTCATGCCCGCGACCCCGGTTCTGTCCAACGGGGGAACGTCACGTGGTTTGCCGATCTCGTGCTTCCTGAACGAGGCCGATGACAGCCTGCGTGGCATTGTGGACCTCTGGAACGAGAATGTCTGGCTGGCCTCCAAGGGTGGCGGCATTGGCTCTTACTGGGGTAACCTGCGCTCGATCGGCGAGAATGTCGGCAAGAACGGCAAGACCTCGGGTGTCATTCCGTTCATTCGCGTCATGGACAGCCTCACACTTGCCATTTCGCAGGGCTCGCTGCGTCGCGGTTCGGCGGCGGTCTATCTGCCCGTCTGGCATCCCGAGATCGAGGAATTCGTCGAGATGCGCCGCCCGACCGGTGGTGACCCTAACCGCAAGGCCCTCAATCTGCATCACGGTGTGCTGCTCACCGACGACTTCATGCGCGCCGTGGAGAAAGATGAGGAATGGGGCCTGCGCTCGCCCAAGGACATGTCTGTCATCCGCAGCATTCCGGCACGTCAGCTCTGGATCCGTATCCTTACGGCCCGCATGGAGCAGGGTGAGCCCTACATCATCTATTCCGATCATGTGAACAAGGCGCGCCCCGAGCATCACAAGCTTGCCGGGCTTGAGGTCAAGACCTCCAATCTCTGCGCGGAAATCACGCTGCCCACCGGGCTCGATCACCACGGCAAGAACCGTACCGCCGTATGCTGCCTCTCCTCGCTCAATCTCGAGACATGGGATGAGTGGAAGGACAACCCGCAATTCATTGAAGACGTCATGCTCTTCCTTGATCGCGTGTTGCAGGATTTCATTGACCGCGCGCCCGATGACATGGAGCGCGCCCGCTACGCCGCCATGCGCGAGCGTTCGGTCGGGCTTGGGGTCATGGGCTTCCATTCCTTCCTGCAGGCGCGCAGCATCCCGTTCGAGAGCGTGATGGCGCGTGTGTGGAACAAGCGCATCTTCCAGCACATCAAGGTGCAGGCCGACGCGGCCTCCAAGCATCTTGCCGAGCTGCTCGGGCCATGCCCCGATGCCGAGGAATACGGCATTATGGAGCGTTTCTCGAACAAGATGGCGATTGCCCCCACAGCTTCGATCTCGATCATCGCAGGCAATGCCAGCCCCGGTATCGAGCCGATCTCGGCCAATGTGTTTTTGCAGAAAACCCTCTCGGGCTCGTTCACCGTGCGCAACCGCCATTTGCTCAAGTTGCTGGAGCAGAAGGGGTATAACAACGATGCGGTTTGGTCATCGATCACCCTGAACAAGGGTTCTGTGCAGCATCTCGACTTCCTGACGCAGGATGAAAAGGATGTTTACAAGACGGCATTCGAGCTGGATCAGCGCTGGGTGATCGAACATGCGGCTGATCGCGCCGGGTTCATCTGTCAGGCGCAATCCATCAACGTGTTCCTGCCTGCCAATATTCACAAGCGCGACCTGCATCAGATCCATTTCCTTGCATGGAAGCGTGGCGTGAAGTCGCTTTATTACTGCCGTTCGCTCTCGATCCAGCGCGCTGACGCGGTCAGTGATATGGCGCTCAAGAACAATATTCTCGAGGACGAGGACTACAGCAGCGACGCGGCCGAGGCTGCCAAGAAGCCCGCAGCGACGACGAGCTATGAGGAATGTCTGTCATGTCAGTGAAGCATTCGCTTTGTGCGGTGGCGCTGCTGACAGGCACACTCACAGCAGGCTCCGCTGGTAACTGGTGTGCTATTGCGGCGGAAGCTCCGACCCCTGCGTCCGAGGTGAAACAGACCGTCGTGAAGGGGGTGGTCGTTACACCTGCCGGGATGATCATACCGAAAGGCGCGATGATCACGGTGCGGCTGGATGATGTGAGCCTGGCCGATGCTCCCTCGGTGACGCTTGGCAGGACAGAGTTCACGCCGGTTGGCAAGTCGCCCTATGGCTACGCGCTACATTACGATGCGCAGCACCTGACGGCCGGACACCGTTATACGCTGCACGCTGCCATACGCCAGAATGGCAAGCTGATTGCCATAAGCAAGACCGCCAATATGGAAGCGGGCGCTGTGCCGTCTGACACGACGGTGACAGTCGAGTCCATCAGCCAGCCTGTGCCCCAGCCCGTTGCCGATGCGTGGGCGATCACGGAAATTGGCACGCAGAAGGTTGATCCTGCAGCGCCTGCCTTCATGGTCATACGTGCCGATGGTGCGCTGTCTGGCACAGGCGGATGCAACCGGATGATGGGGCATGTGGTTGCCGACGCGACCCATTTCACCTTTGGCCCGACGGCGGGAACACGCATGGCCTGCCCGGGTGTGCGCATGACGCAGGAAGATGCCGTGTTCAAGGCCATGCAGAGCGTCCGTGCTTGGCGCAGGGAAGGCGATCGCCTGATCCTGAGTGACGATCACGGCGTGGCTGCGCTGACATTGCAGGAAAATCAGGGCCGGACCGATTCCGGCCCGCAGACAGAACGGAGCAGGAAGAGCCCATGAGCGAGACACAGAACGCCGGCGCGCCGCTCGCCGAAGAACAGCATTTTGACCTGATGACCGCCAACCCGGTCTATAAGCCTTTCCGCTACCCCTGGGCTTATGACGCATGGCTGATCCAGCAGCGTGTTCACTGGCTGCCTGAGGAGGTGCCTCTGGCCGATGACGTGAAGGATTGGCATCGCACACTGAGCGAGGGCGAGCGCCATCTTGTCACGCAGATCTTCCGGTTTTTCACGCAGGCCGACGTCGAGGTGAACTCGGCGTATATGAAGTATTACAGCCAGGTCTTCAAACCGACCGAAGTGCTGATGATGCTGTCATCGTTCTCGAATATCGAAACGATTCATATCGCTGCCTACTCGCATCTTCTTGATACGATCGGTATGCCGGAAACAGAGTATTCGGCATTCCTGAAGTACAAGGAGATGAAGGACAAGTATGATTTCATGCAGTCCTTCAACATCAACAACAAGCGTGAAATCGCGAAGACCATGGCAGCGTTCGGCGCTTTCATGGAAGGGCTGCAGCTTTTTGCCTCCTTCGCGATCCTGCTGAACTTCCCCCGCTTCAACAAGCTCAAGGGGATGGGGCAGATCGTTTCCTGGTCGGTGCGCGATGAAACGCTGCACTGCCTGTCCATGATCCGCCTGTTCCGCACCTTCGTGCGTGAAAACCGCGAGATCTGGACAGAGGATTTCCGCGCCGAACTCGCCGAGATCTGTGCGACGACGGTTGAGCATGAGGATGCCTTCATCGATCTCGCTTTCGAGATGGGCGATGTCGAAGGCCTGAGCGCTGATCAGGTGAAGCGTTATATTCGCTTTATCGCCGATCGTCGCATGACGCAGCTTGGTCTCGATCCCTTCTATGGCATCGAAGAGAACCCGCTGCCCTGGCTCGATGACATGCTGAATGCGGTGGAACACGCCAATTTCTTCGAAAACCGTTCGACGGAATACTCCCGTGCTTCGACGTCGGGATCCTGGGAAGAAGCTTTCGAAGCGGACGTTTTCGCTTCCTGACGGTTTCGGTGGGGGTAACTCCCCCCACCACAGCACGTCTTAAACTCGCTGCGACGCCCATAAACGTCCCAATATATCATCGTGTACCTGACCCGGAGCACGGATAACCTGAAGCCCCCATCATGGAGTACCGAGCTTCTGGACGATGGTAGTGTTATTGCATACTTCGACACGGTTTAATGCCATCGGCAGTTCGGCCACAGGGAATTACGGACACCTGACTACGCGGGGAACATTTTGGCTGTGCTCGATCAAAATGATCTCATTGGGGAAAAATCGATCGCGTAGGGGTATATGGCCTGCACAGGGTAAACGGACCCGTTTTCCAGTTTGGGTCGTTAGCAAAAGATTATAGGCCTAGGCCTTTTATCCCTGACGCGGTGGGAATGCCCGAGCAGGGGAATCGCTGCCCATAACCATAAATTTATGGTTATTATCGAATTCCGTAAAGACGCCATGTCTGGAATTGGGAGGTCCAAGAGTATTAGCCCCGCACTCACGCTGATATGCAAAAAATATGTACAATAAGAAAACGATTATCGGGATCGACTTTTGGCTTTTTTAAGTGTTATTATTGAGGGGAGATATTTTCCCGACTCCGGCTATGCAAACATCCAATTTTATCCCCGCAGCGTCTGCGAGGCCTGTGACCTAAAAGCCGGCTCAGCCCTCGGTCACTTACATGTCTTTTACTGAGTCATGCTTCAGATAGGTGCCTGCTAACTAGGGAGCGCTCAGTTGCCTCGGCCTCGCGCCCTGTTGGACTGGCATTTGGACTTGTAACTGTCAGCCGCCGTGCCGTGCCGGGGCGGAAAGGAGGGAGTGCAGTTGGGTCGAAACGGTCTGGCTTCCTGCCTGGATATGGCATTGACCAATCTGGGTATGTCCGTTCGTTTCGGGCGCGGGAATCAATACGACGGACTCAAATGTTTGATCGCTTTTACAATCCAGCCATACATCTCCTCCCGGGAAGACTACGACGAAGCCAAGTCGGCTCGCGACGACATAACCACGTTCATCTATGCCCGCATTGAAGTGTGCCATCCATGCTTCTGAGCGGCTTTCGACAAGACGAAAAACAGAAGATCTATCGTAGCACTTATCAAGATCAACATTTCCGTCTCGTATGACGAGAAAATACTCAGATCCGTCAAAACATGATTTTAGATAGAGATCACCTGCATCGATCGTGATGTGTACAGGTATACATCCTGATTCCGGAAATATCAGATGCTGCCCTTTTAGGCATTTATTCTTAACATCGTAGACAAGCATAAGGCCGTGGAAAGAGAGCAAATTACAACGACTCTGATTCCGAAACATGTAGTCACGTTTTCGGCCCACAGCCGGGGGTAATGTACAGGAGTCGAGCCACTTTAATACCATATATGATTCGTCCCTGTGATTTCGGCGTCTCAAGTGATATGATAAGCGCCCGGCGATCTTGCTGTCTTTGACCACGGCAAGATAGCTATCGCTGCGTTGACGTATTGTTTGCAACAATCTGTAGCAAAGTAATGGCTTTTTCTCTATGTATTTTTCGAGAATAAGTCGGATAGTGGCAGGGTGCGAACGCTTTATATCCGATATTACTTTGACAATACGGGGAATATCACATGTCAGACTGGCATTGATGATTTTTTTTCGTGTTGTTTGTTCCTGAAATAAAATCTACAATCCCGTGTCCTACATGAAATAGTTTTGCCTCGCTGACTCGATCAACGTGCTTGGCGATCATTGCAGCATGATGCGAATCAACTTCGTTGTGAGGATCGTATATAACGATGATGCGTGCCTTTACTTCCTGCTGACGTAGCCCCATGCCAAGCATGGCGTCCCGAAAATTTTCTTTCTCATATCTGTCTTCGATATGGTCGCATTCGTTCCGGTCTAATGACCATTTTGGAGACATTGCTAGGACTACGTCTGCATTGAGAGAGTCAGCGAGACGTATGGCCGCATGCCCCCCCATTGAACATCCGACTACGATGACTTTACTGATACCCGAGATCTCTCTCTGTATCACAGGAAGCCACTCGTTCTCCTCCTCCGAAATGAACCAGTAATCACGCTTCATAGTTACGCCGATCGCTGGAATTCTCGACTTGTTCAGGGGCGTCTCAGCGAAAAAGCCTGAGATCGCGTGTTGAGAAATACCAGCGGGACAGAAAGTAATAACTATATAATCCCCATGATATTCGTTCCTATGAACTACAATCTCTTTTCCTTCGAATAGGATCATTTCTGGCCGATCTCAAATATTTCATTTATATGAAAACCCTAAACTCGATTTAACATGGCGGGTCTCGTGCCTCCAAATGGTTGTATGCAACAAAGCATGTGGAATGACCTATCTCCTCAAGTCAGAAATTCCATGCTGGTGATATGGCTGATTGGCTTATCCGATAGTCGGACAGTAGGCGCAGCAGTCTTATCTGCGCATTTCAAACACTGACATTGGTTAAATGGGGGCTTGATTACCGCCTTAGCGGGTACGATGATTCATTTTGTCCGGGCACACGGGAGATCGAAGACGCCTATCTCCTCGGAAGCGCCGACGGATGATTGCCATGCGACATGTACTATCCCGCGGAGTGATGCGGTCCTTCTAGCCATGGTACAGACTGACCACGCTCGGCTCAGGACCCATAGCCAGAACATGACGGTTGCAGCGAGACAGATGGCTGGGAAGAAGACATTCGGGCGTCTGTCGTAGCGTGTTGCGACACGCCGCCAGTCCTTGGGGCGGCCGAACGTGATTTCGATGCTGTTGTGTCTGTTATATTTCCGCTTGTCGCAGTTGACTGGTTTTTCGCGGGATCTCCGCCCCGGAATGCGGAGCCTGAACCCTTTCTTTTCCAGCGCATCCCGAAACCAGTCAGCATCGTGGCCTCGGTCCGTCAGCATCCAATGTGCCATAGGGAGACTGTGCAGCGGAGCAGCAGCACCAATATATCTACTGATCTGCCCCGCAGTCTTAAAAAAAGCTCAACGGTCGTACGTTCTATCGGTAATCGCATGCAGCTTCGTAGTCATGCCACCTTTTGTCCGTCCAATCAGGCAGCCCAGATCCCCTTTCTCAACTGCAGGCCTGGAGCCGTACGGTACGCTTCGAGATAGGTCGCATTGATCATGATGGTCTGGGGCTCTGCTTTTCCGGTAGCCAGACCGTCCGTCATCTGGGCGAAGAGTCCCATAGCACCCCAGCGCTTCCACCGATTGTACAACGTTTTATATGGGCTGTATTCCCGAGGCGCATCACGCCAGCGCAAGCCATCACGGTTTACGATTATGATGCCGATTAACACGCGACGGTCAGCAACGCAGGGTTAGCCGTGGCTCTTGAGGAAAAAGGGCCGCAGATGATCCATCTGTTCGTCCGTCAGCCAAAACAGATCGATCATCTTCAGTCTCCTCGCAGAGCCTGAATTAGATTTCCGCAATCAAATCAATGGGTCATGAGCCTTAACTCGCCTCATGGAACAGTGATTGGGTTGACGTTGCGCAGAACCGCCTCACACTCGTCCGTGTAGCCGCCCTCCGGTCGGTGAAGCACGAGGCCAGGAAGAAGACGGAACGCGCCCTTGCCCCCCCATATCCCGCGTAAGAGGACGATCTTCGCTGCCCGTCCCTGTTTGGGCCAGAGCGGACAAAGAGTCAGGCTTCCGAACCCAGCCTGACGCATGGCCTCACAGGCTGTGTCAATAACAAAGGCCGGCAGAGCGAGTGTGAGGCTGCCGCCAGGAAGAACCCATTTTGACAGCGCGTCGATCCATGTGCTCCAGCCTCCTTCTGGCATGGTCATTGCCAGGCGGCGTCGAGCATCATCGGCCCCGGTATGATCGGCAGGGTGCCATGGAGGATTGGCCATGGCGTGGTGGAAGCGGCCATTGGCCCCCGGCGTTATCTGTCGCAGGGTAGGGGGGATGTCGGGCAGGCTGCCCTGAATGATCGAGACGCGGGCGCCCAGACCATTGGCCTCCATGTTCTTTATGGCGAGTCCGGCAGTAGCCCCATCGGCCTCGATACCTGCGCCGCTGGTCTCAGGACACCGCGTCATGAGGCAAAGCAGGCCGGCCCCTGCGCCGCATCCAGCCTCGAGAATGCTCTGGCCACGTCGGGCGGGCACGAAGGCGGCCATGAGTACTGGTTCTATGCCGGTGCGATAACCCTTTGTGAACTGGTGATACTGCACACGTTGGTCGAGCAGATAACCGGGCATCGTTTCGATTGTATTGATTGCGGCAGCATCAGCTTTGAGGGTTGCCGGGTTGACCGGGGCCGTCCTGCCGCTCATATGGATTTGACTGTCAGAGGGCCGGTTCTCCGGTCTGAATGGCTCATGCATGAAATCCGGTTTCTGTCTCGGTGTCCTGTTACGCCGTGCGGGGTGTCGGCTCGTGCCTTATACTGCATCAGGGTCGTCAGTGGCCAAGTAGGAAGTGGAGAGTTGCCTTGGGTGGTGCCGACAGCCTGGCCGATATGAAGGCCGAGCAAAACAACAGTGCAGCCGTGCCCGTCAATGGCGAGCGCTCAGCCCTTAACGCCCTTTCCGACTTTCTCAAGGATGACATGGAGGCCTGCAACCGCGAGATTGTCGCGCGTATGCAAAGCCCGGTCCCGCTTATCCCCCAATTGGGCGCCCATCTGGTCGCCGCTGGTGGCAAGAGGCTGCGCCCGTTGCTCACCCTCGCATCGGCGCGTCTGTGTGGCTATGAGCCCTCGCCCGAGAACCAGCGTCATGTCGGGCTGGCCGCCTGTGTCGAGTTCATCCATACGGCCACATTGCTGCATGACGACGTGGTGGATGAAAGCACGTTGCGCCGTGGCCTTGCCTCCGCCAATGCCGTGTTCGGCAACAAGGCCTCGGTGCTGGTAGGCGATTTCCTGTTTGCTCGTTCGTTCCAGCTGATGACCGCCGATGGCTCCCTCAAGGTCATGGCCATTCTTTCGGCCGCCTCGGCTACGATTGCCGAAGGCGAGGTGTTGCAGATGGCGACACAGAACGATCTGTCCACACCGATCGAGAAATATCTGGAGGTCATTCACGGCAAGACGGCTGCGTTGTTTGCTGCCGCATGCCGGGTAGGCGCCGTGGTGGCCGCACGCCCGGAGAGCGACGAGAATGCGCTCGAGGCCTATGGCACCAATCTGGGCATGGCGTTCCAGCTTGTCGATGACGCGCTCGATTATGCGGCCGACCAGCAGGTGCTGGGCAAGACCGTCGGCGATGACATGCGTGAGGGCAAGATTACCCTGCCTGTGCTGACGGCTTTCCAGGCTGGCGACGAGGCTGATCGTGCGTTCTGGCTGCGTGTGATCGAAACCGGTGAGCAGACCGATGAGGATCTGCCGCACGCGCTCGCCCTTATCGAGAAAACGGGGGCCATCCAGACGACGCTGGATCGGGCGCAGCTTTATGCAGATGCGGCTATCGAAGCCCTGTCGTCTTTCCCTGACAGCCCGATCCGGCAGCTCATGATCGACGCAGCCTCCTATACGGTCAGCCGCGCCAACTGACTGAAGAGACGGGGGAGCAGAGAGCTTTCCCGTTGTTACCTGTTGTCAGGCAGGTCGCGCCTCATCCGCTCGGCCGCGAAGTCGGTCCAGAGCGCCCCTGTTCAGGATACGGGGGTTGCGTCCAGAACCGTGATATCCTGATACCCCAAGCGAGCAATGGCGCGCCTCAGGGCCTGTTCATCCGCGGCTGGGCCAGTCAGGCAGAGCGATTCTGGCGCGGCGCTGGCCGAACGATCTGACACCCGCATTTCAAGCACGTGATTGACCTGTCGGGCGACCGCAAAAGCGGGGTCGAGCCAGTTGATGTCCGGTGGGCACAGGCGCAGGAAAGCATTGCTTAGGAACGTGTAATGGGTGCAGCCCAGTCCGATTGTATCAATCCGGGCGCCATTGGGCGCCTCGAACAGATGCCGCAGTTCCTGGGCTACCAGATTGTCATCGATCGGACGGCCCAGGAAGGCCTGTTCCGCCAGATCGGCAAGGGTACGGGCCCCGTGCACGATCATCTCGCAATCGGCGGCGAACGTGTCGCGCAGGCTACGCAGATAGGGGCGACGTGCCGTGCCTCGTGTGGCCAACAGGCCGAAAACCCGTGTCTGACTGACGCGTGCCGCCCAGCGGACGGGGGGCACGCAGCCCACGAAGGGCACATCGAAACGAGCGCGCAGGGCGTCGAGGGCGATGGTGCTGGCGGTATTGCATGCAATCAGCACGACATCGGGGTGAAGTCGGGCAATACGCTCTTCCATGAGCGCTAGGATGCGCGTGACGAGGACGGCATCGTCCTGTTCGCCGTAAGGAAAAAGCGCGTTATCGGCCAGATAGTCGATCAGGGTGCCGGGCGGCAGGGTGGTGCGCAGAGCCTGCACCACCGCAAGACCGCCTATGCCCGAGTCAAAAGCCAGAACGCGACCCGGATCGGTGGGCAAGTCAGCCTTCCGCCTTGGCCTTGAGGGCTGCAGCTTCCTCGGCGCTGCCGACACCGCCATGTGCCTTGGACCAGCCGCAGGGATCCTCAAGGAAGCGACGCACCTCATGAATGTCGCTCTCGGAGAAATAATTCGCGCCGGAGCAGGCCTCAAGCACATCCCACCAGGTGCAGAGCGAATGAAGCGAGACATTCATGTCGGCAAGCGTCTTCTGTGCGCCGGGGAACACACCGTAAAAGAAGACGACAAAGGTGTGATCGACAATGGCACCCGCCGAACGCAGGGCATTGGCAAAGCGGACCTTGGACGCGCCGTCCGTGGTGAGGTCTTCGACCAGTAGGGTGCGCATCGATTCCGGGACGTCGCCCTCGATCTGCGCGTTGCGGCCAAAGCCCTTGGGCTTTTTGCGGACATAGGCCATCGGCGCCATCATCCGGTCGGCGATCCAGGCAGCAAAGGGGATACCGGCGGTTTCACCGCCGACAACGCACTCGATGCTCTCATAGCCGATGTGGCGGCCGATCTTCTCGACAGCAAGTTCGACAATCTTGGCGCGTGCGCGCGGGAAGAAGATGATCTTGCGGCAATCGATATAGACCGGCGATTTCCAGCCTGAGGTCAGGGTGTAGGGCTCGTCAGGGCGGAAATTGATCGCCTTGATTTCCAGAAGGATGCGCGCTGTGGTCAGGGCTGCATCCCTGTCCCACTGGGTCTGGCGAACCGCACCACCGTTGATCTCGTTGCTGAGAGCCATCTCTTGTCACTCCATGATCTTTAGCCGTGCAGGATTATCCGGCCTTCGCGAGAAAAGTAAGACAAATAAGCAGAGAAAACGCTCCCGTGAGTGCGATAGGCTACGCTTGCATTTACCATCGGAAAAGATTTACAATGCAGCAATTGATAATAATTCTTAACTAGGATCTGTTTGCGTGACTGTTGATCTCAACCGCATTTCCCGAAAGTGCGAACGCGCCGTCATCACGGCGTATGAAGAGTTGCGGGAAGTGGGTCAGCCTGACATCCAGGCTTTCACCGCATGCACGACCCTTTACCGTATTCATCATCCCGAAGCGTCCATCAATGAGGCGCGCCGTCTGGTGTCGGAATGGATTGATCATCACATCGTGCGTCAGGACAAGGGCGCGACGCCGGGCTGTGATTGCTGACGGCTGAAATATCCGGGCAGGTACTAGCTGAGCGGAGTGCTGGGTGACAGCCTCTGCTTTCCGGCGGTCTGAGTGATCCGCGAGGATCGCGAACATCACCTCTCTGGAAGGGGAGGCGCTATAAAAGATTTTTGTCCTGCAACTGGTCGGGCGCTTGGAAAAAAAACCGGAGCATTACTCCGGTTTTCTCCCTTTTCACCTGAATGAATTCAGCTTCGTCGGCAAAGTGGTACGTAATCGCGACGGGTTTGTCCGATATAGAGTTGGCGTGGCCGTCCGATACGCTGACCGGGCTCCTCGATCATTTCACGCCACTGACTGACCCAGCCCACGGTACGGGCCACTGCGAAAAGCACGGTGAACATCGAGGTCGGGATACCCATCGCCTTCAGTATCAGCCCTGAATAGAAATCGACATTCGGGTAGAGGCGGCGCTGCACGAAATAGGGATCGTTGACGGCGATACGTTCGAGTTCGGCAGCAAGATCGAACATCGGATCGTGCTTGAGACCAAGCTCTGCCACGACCTCGTGATAGGTCTGCTCCATGATCTTCGCACGTGGATCGAAGTTCTTGTACACGCGGTGGCCGAAGCCCATCAGCCTTACGCCGCTCTCACGGTTCTTCACCTGAGTGATGAAGGCCGGGATGTTTTCCTTAGATCCGATCTGGGAAAGCATGCCCAGAACGGCCTCATTGGCCCCGCCATGCGCAGGCCCCCAGAGCGCGGCGATACCGGCTGCGATACAGGCAAACGGGTTCGAGCCGGTCGAGCCCACGAGGCGCACCGTCGAGGTTGAGGCGTTCTGTTCGTGATCGGCATGCAGGATCAGGATGCGGTCGATGGCGCGGGCCAGAACCGGGTTGACCTTGTACTCGGCATTCGGCTTGGCAAACAGCATCTTCAGGAAGTTTTCCGAGAAGGTCAGGCTGTTGTCAGGGTAAACGAATGGTTCACCGACCGTGTATTTATAGGCCCAGGCAGCGATGGTTGGTACCTTGGCGATCAGACGGCGGGTGGAAAGGTCACGCGAGGCTTCGTGTGAGATATCCACGGCGTCGGGGTAAAAGGCTGAAAGCGCAGCCACGGTTCCGCACAGGATGGCCATCGGATGAGCATCGCGGCGGAAACCGTTGAAGAAGTTGCGGATCTGCTCATGCAGAAGCGCTTGCTCCTTGAGATCGTGCTGGAAACGGTCGTAATCCGCCCGGTTCGGGAGTTCGCCATAGACGAGGAGATAGGCTGTTTCAGTGAAACTGGCCTCGGTGGCGAGCTGCTCGATGGGATAGCCCCGGTGCAGCAACACGCCCTCATCACCATCGATGAAGGTGACAGCGCTACGGCAGGAAGCCGTCTCGCCATAGCCGGGATCGAACGAAAACATTCCGGTCTCGGCGGTGAGTTTGCGGATATCCATCACGTCGGGGCCCATCGTACCCTTCATGATGGGGAATTCGGCAGAGCGCTCGCCTATGCTGAGGGCCGCCGTTGCGGAGATGGGTCCGTTGGTATCGTGTTCAGCCATAAGAAACGCCTTACGAATTGTGCCGGACAGGGGCAATCAACATATGGGTGATGAGCTTCAGGGGTGAATGACGGCATTGAGCCCGGCGGTGTTGGGAGACAACCCAGCCCAGTCCGAGGCTACTGTGAACAATGTTGCGGTGCCGGGCTCATACGATTTCATCAATTCGCGAGCGATCGGCCCATCAATAGCGTCGCTCGCAAGATGGCGGCATGTCTGAGCTATCGCAGGGTTGTGACCCACGATGATCAATGTCCCGACCGTCCGGGGCGTTTCACGCAGCAGCTCAAGGAAGCCATAGAGGTCGAGATCATACAGGGCATCCAGACCGAGAGAGACACAGGTATCAGGGAGGGAGTCAGCAATGGCAGCCGCGGTCTGCGTCGTACGTGATGCCGTGCTGTGCCACAAATTGGCCCGGTCCAGCGGGATCTCCAGCGCTGCAATCCTGTGAGCAAGGCTACGGGCCTCCTGTTCACCTTCGGCGGTAAGAACGCGTTGACGATCGCTCCCGCCCGGTATTTCGGGTGAGGCGCTGGCGTGCCTGACAAGAATAAGATGATGAGAAGTCATGCAGGCTCCGCCATTCAGCGCGGGCTACGCCCGGCGATTGAGTCGTGATGACGGATCACCTCCTTGATGATGAAAGCAAGGAACTTTTCCGCGAAGTCCGGATCGAGGCGCGCCGACAAGGCAAGCTGGCGCAGGCGCTCGATCTGTCTCGCTTCACGGGAGGGATCCGCGGCGGGGAGGCCTGCACGGGCCTTGAGTTCGCCAACTGCCTGTGTCTGACGGAAGCGTTCTGCCAGCATGTGGATCAGGGCGGCATCAATATTGTCGATGCTTTGGCGATGCTGCTCAAGAAGGGCACGGGTTTCGATTTCAGACATCCAGATCAATCCAGGCAAGATGGCCGCCTTTGCCGGCGCCAAGGTCGGTAAATATCGCACGCCCCCCGTTACGCCCGTCGCGTATCCAGGGTCGTCCGTCGGTCGAGCGTCGGTCATGGCCACAATAGACGACATGCCCTGCGGGAATATGGTCGATCCAGCGCAGGCGTCGCTCGGGATAGCCATCGGGCTGCATTCTTCCCGTGGTCTCGCCAAAGAGCGCGCGCGACAGCAGGGAACTCATGCTCCCAAGGGCGGGAGGCGGGGCTTCCACAAGCATGTCGGTATGGAAGCCGCCATGCACAAAGATAAGCGTGTCATGGACGATCCATGCGGGTGCGGCAGCGATCGCCTCATAGGCGCGTTCCCGCAACCCGGCCTGAACAGGCCCGGACAGTTGATGCAGTGTCTCCTCCAGAGGGGGATCACGGCGCAGCCTGCGTCCTTCAAGCGCACGGCCCAGCTTGCGATCATGATTGCCGAGGATGAACAAGCCGCGCTCATCATCGATCAGATCGAGCATGAGCCTGAGCGTGCCTGCGCTGTCGGGACCATGATCGACCAGATCGCCCAGCTGGATGATGAACCGGTCGGTGGCGACAGCATGTTCAAAAGCGGTCAGGTCTCCATGCACGTCTCCCACCACGCGTATGCCGCGCCCGGCACTCAGCCTGGACAAGTCGGGAGGAGGGGGGGGAGAGACGTTAATCTTCGGAGCCTTTCAGTGATTTCACATAACTAAACCGCCAGTATGGGGCGCATTTGGCGAAAAACACAATAAAGACATGGTTATAACCGAACGTTATCGTGATGCCACCGCTGTGTTGCCGCTTTCTGCAAAAGCGGCGGCTAGTGACAGATCGACCGAAAGCACCTGACTGACACCGCGTTCCTGCATGGTCACGCCGAACAGCCTGTCCATATGGGCCATGGTCAACTGGTGGTGGGTCACGATCAGGAAGCGTGTCTGGGCTTCTTCGGCCATGTCCTTGAGCAGACCGCAGAGGCGCTCGACATTGGCATCGTCAAGTGGCGCATCCACCTCATCGAGGATACAAAGCGGTGACGGCTGACACCGGAAGGTAGCAAATATCAGCGATAGCGCCGTCAGCGCCTGCTCGCCACCTGAAAGCAGTGAGAGGGTGGACAGCTTCTTGCCCGGCGGCTGCGCAAAGATTTCGAGCCCCGCTTCGAGAGGATCATCACTGCCGACGAGACCCAGATGCGCCTTGCCGCCATTGAACATACGGCTGAAAAGCGACTGGAAATGGCGGTCTACCTCGACAAAGACTGCCTGAAGGCGCTCGCGCCCTTCTTTCTTAAGGGCATTGATTGACCCACGCAGGCGCTGGATGGCGGATGTCAGCTCCTCATGCTCGCGTGTCAGATGGTCGGATTGCTCTTTGGCCTGCGTGTATTCCTGCTCGGCCAGAAGGTTAACCGGCCCGAGGGCCTCGCGGTCTTTCTGGGCGCGGGCGAGCCGCCGCTTGATCGTCGTTTCGCTTGCCTCGGTGAGGGGGATATCCGGAGGTGATTCTGGCTCGACAAGCGGTGTTTCGGCTAGTTTCTCATGCTGCGCCAGTGCCTGGGCCAGGCGCTCCTGCAACCGGATGGCATTTTCGCGGGCCTGTGCTCCGCGTTGCTCCTCTTCACGCTGGCTGTAAGCCAGATCCTGCAAAGCCTTATCGAGGTCTGTCAGCGCAATAGCGGCCTGTTCGTGCGCCTGCTCGGCGTTTTGCAAGGCGGAATGATGGGTTTGTAGCGCCTCATCCTGCGCGGTTCTCTCAGCCGCACTACGGGAAATTTCTTCCATGCTGAGCGTCAGACGCTCCTCGAGCCGGGAACAATCGTCGCGCAGCGTCTCGCCCTGCGCGCGCGTTTCACCAAGCCTGAGCGCGATGGCGTACTTCTCCTGCGTTGCCTGATCCAGCCGTGACTGGGCCTCCTGCACCTGCGTTCTGGCGGCAAGGTCGCGTTCGCGCTGATCGGCCTCGGCGGCCAGCGCCGAGCTGAGCTCTGCCTCAAAAGGCGCGAGATCCGGTATCGGAGCCAGAGCTTCCTGTGCTTGCGTTGCCCGCGCAAGCTGATCCTTGACGGTGTTCTGACGTGGGGTCAGGGCCGCAAGGCGGCTGTTCAGGCTGAGTTTGAGGTCACGGCGCGTCTGAAGTTCGCGGCTGGAATGGCCGATATCACGGCCGAGGGCCTCAAGCCTTGTTTTCAGCGCAGCGCGTTCCCGATCACCTGTAACAAGAGCACTCTTGCACTGTTCAAGCACCGTGCGGGCAGAGGCCAGTGCGGCGTCGTGATCGTTTTGCGAGAGCGCCTGACGCTGACCGGCCACGTCATCATGATCAGCACGCGCCTGCTTCAGCACGGCGCCGATCGTGGCGAGCTTGGCGATGCAGGAATCGTTCTGCAGGCGCTGCCTTGTCGCATCCTGCTGGGCGGTCGTGTAGTCGGTCTCGATCTGGCTCGCGGCGGTAATAGCGGCCTCGGTCACGCTGCGCTGTCTGGAAACGTCGCCATTCAGGACGTGCAGGGCCTCGTGCAGTTTCGCTTCATCGCCCAGAGCCTCAAGGCCTGCCACGGCGTTGGTCAGGCGGTCGTGGGTTTCGTCCCGCTGGATTGTGGTCTCGGTGCTGTTCTGATCGATCTGGGCAATCTGCCCGGCGAGCCGGTCCCGACGATCGAGCAGGTCGGTCTCGGCCTGTTTCAGGGCACTCAGGTTTTTTTCCTCGCGTTGTACTGTCTCGCGAAGGGCTGTCAGCTTTGCCGCGTGATCGGCATCCTGATCATTGAAGGAGCCAAGCGTTGCCCGCAGGGCAGGAATGGCAGCCTCCGCGGCGGCAATCCGGGTATCCAGATCCCGAAGCGCGGCCAGATGCTCGACCCGGCTGAGGGCGGTCGAGGGCAGGTTGGCCGCTTCCCGATAGCCATCCCAGCGCCACAGGGCACCCTCGCTTGTGACGAGGCACTGACCGGGGAGGAGACGCGTCTGGAGTGCTTCAGGATCCTGCTTGCTATCAATCAGGCCGACATGATCGAGGCAGCGGCGGAGCGCTTCAGGCGCCTTGATCAGGGCCGAGAGCGATCTGCAACCAGCCCCGAACTGTGCCGGGGTCAACGGCGGAAGCGCCTGCCATGCGCGACTCTGGAGTGTATCCAGCGAAGCCTCGAGCGTTTGCCCGAGGGCCGCAGCAACGGCGCGCTCGAGCCCTGCGGGAATTTCCATTTGCGCCAGCGCAGGGTCTGGCAGGGCATCGTCGGGCGTGTTGGCCTGCAAGGCATCACGTCTTGCCACGAGGGCGAGATGCTCGGCGCTGGCCAAGCGGAGGGCATTCTCGGCCTCGTCCCGCGCCTGCTGTGTATCGCGCCGCGCCTGGCTTATCGTCTCGATTTCGACAATCAGGGACGACAGTGTGCGTTGCGCGGCCTCCCGGGCTCCGACGGCGTGACTGATGACGGCATCGTCGGGCATATCGCTGCCGAGAGCCTCCCGCCGGGCGATAAGGGTCTCGAGGGACTGATTCAGCCGTTCAAGACTCTGGCGGGCCTGATCGCGGTCTTTCTCGAGCAGCTCCCGCTGTCGGGCGATGCTGCGCGCCTCGGCCTGCTGGGCGCTGAGCTGTTGCTCGATCTGCGCCAGGGCGGAGCGGCTCTCTTCCGCTTTCGCTCTGGCAACATCCCGTGCCGTCATCAGCGTGGCGGCCCTGGTATCGAGCGCATCCAACGCATCCGCATCGAGCCGGGCGGCTTCGAGGGCTTCCAGTTCATTCTGGTGCACTGCGATCTGCTGGTTGAGGTTGCTTGCCCGCGCCGTTAACCGCGCAAGCATCTCGCGATTTTCGCGGGCTTCCCTCTCGATTCGGGCCAGATCCTGTTCGGCTTTGGAGGTGTTGACGAGTTGTTCCTGCCTGAGCTGCGCCTGCTGCTGGATTTGCTGGTCGAGCGCGGTTCTCTCCTGACGCTGCTCATCCAGTCGCCGGGTAAGTTGCTCTAGCGCCGTCTCATCGGGAAGCTCGTCCCGGAGTTCGGCTATCGCCTTCGCGAGCGTTGCCGACTCACCCGTCAGGGCTTCAACGGCCTTTGCGGCAGCTTCATGCTCCAGTGTGAGGGCCTGAGCGGTCATGCGCCGTGTGGTCAGCTTGTCAGTCAGGGCCAGTCTTGTCTGCTCGAGGCGGGACAGGAGTTCGGCGCTTTCCTGAGCGGCCTCGCGAAGGGTGACAAGCGTATCGGGCAGCTCGCCCAAGGTGATGGCGAGCCGTTGCTCTTCCTCATTCAGCAGCGCCTCGCGCTGCGTGAGTTCCTCCAGTCGTTTCAGGGCCAGATGGTGATCGGCTTCCATCTGCTCGTGGCGCTGTGCCGTCTGCTCGTGGCGCGCCTGAGCCTGCGCCACGGCCTCGCGGGTCGATTCGCTGATGACGCGCAGCCTGTCGCGGGTGGTACGCAGGGCGTCGGTATGGTCGCGCAGGGCGAGCAGGCGTTCATGTCCTGCTGCGCCCTGCTGCCCAGCCTCTTCCGCAGCGCGCGCCGAATCGTCACGGGATTTTTCCGCAGCCTCAAGCTGCTCGCGTGTGCGCTCGACCAGCAAGGCGGCCCGGCGGTGTACGAGCCAGGAGAGGGTCAGTTCATCCGCACGTATGGCTTCGGAAAGGCTGCGATAGGCTCTTGCCTGAACCGATTGCGCATCGAGTGTGGCCAGCCGCGTCTCGATCTGCTGACGAAGGTCCTCCGAGCGCTCCATATTGCCTTCAGCCTGGCGGAGCTTGATTTCAGCATCGTGGCGCCTCGCATGAAGGCCTGTGATGCCCGCAGCCTCTTCAAGGAGCGACCGTCTTTCCTCGGGCTTGGCGCTGATGAGCGCGCTGACACGGTTCTGGCTGACAATGGAGGAGCTGCGAGCCCCTGAAGAGAGATCGGCAAACATCGTGGTGATGTCACGCGCACGCAGGGCGCGCCCGTTGAGACGAAATTCGCTGCCCGATCCGCGTTCGGCTCGCCGGGTGATCTCGAGACCGTCCGTATCGCTGAATGGGGGTGGGGCGAGACCCTGTGCCTCATCCAGCCACAGCGTCACCTCGGCGAGGCTGCGGGCCGAACGTGCGCTCGTCCCTGCAAAAATCAGGTCATCCAGTTCACCGCCGCGCAGGGCACGGGCGGAACTCTCGCCCATCGCCCAGCGCAGGGCCTCAACGACGTTGGATTTGCCACAACCATTTGGCCCCACAATACCGGTGAGGCCAGGCAGGATGTCGATTGTGGCTGGATCGGCAAAACTCTTGAAACCCGCTATCCGCAGGCGCGTGATCTTGGCTGACATACGCGAAAAGCGGGGTCCTCTGTTTAGCCGCCGGCTTTCTTGACCTCGGCCTCGAAGGCCTCATAGGTCAGAAGCTCCTGATTATAGGGCTGTTTGTTGAACATAAAGAAGGGCGTGCCGCCGATATTGTATTTCGCCTGATCGGCATCCTGCTGGGCGACCAGTGCCTGACGGAATGTATCATCGGCGTCAATCTTCGCAAATTGCTCAGCCGAAATGCCTGCGAGTGCAGCCATCTGCTGGATCTGCTGCTTGGGGTTCACGTCCCGTGCAAAAGCCCAGCGATCCTGGCTCGAGAGCATCGAATTAACGAACGGCACATAGCGATCGACAGGCAGCGAACGCGCTACCATCGCCCCGAGCAGGGCAATCTGATCGAGCGGGAAATCGTGGTAGACGTAAAACACCTTGCCGGTATCGATCAGGTTTTTCTTAACATCCTGAAAAACCGTCATCTCGAAATGGGCACAATGGGTGCAGGTGAGGGAGAACCACTCATTGACCGTGACGGGCGCCTTGGGGTTGCCAAGGGTGCGCGGGGTCAGTCGGGCATCCTCTGCGCGGGCCTTCGGCATGAGGGCGAGGGCGGGCATGGCTGCCAGGAAACTGCGCCGGTACAAAGACATGAAGAACTCTCCCCGTGAATGATACCGGAGTTTTGAAGACCGGAAGCCCTCTCCGCGTCAAGTGTCCCGCGCGACGCCGCGCCGGACAACATGAGGCGGGAGAGGGTGGGGGTTCAGCGTTTCTCGTCGCCGTGGTGGGGCGTTGGATTGTCGCTACGGACCCAATCGGGCGGCACGCGCATCCGGAGCGCCCGGATATGGCGTGCATCAGCATCGGTCACACGAAAGACAAGGCCGCTTTCATGGGTAAACACCTCACCGCGTATCGGCACATGCCCGGCAAGGCGGAAGACGAGACCACCGACGGTTTCGATTTCCGCCTCACGTTCCGCTTCGGTCAGCACCGGCCCCATGAAGCCTTCGAGTTCATCCACCGGCAATCTGGCATCAAGGTCGAAGGACCCATCGGCACGCTCGGAAATCATGGCCGAGACTGGCTCGTCATGCTCGTCGGAGATGTCACCCACGATGGTTTCCACAAGGTCCTCGATGGTGACCAGCCCATCCACGCCGCCATATTCGTCGATGACGAGCGCCAGGTGGGTGCGTCGCTGACGCATCTGCAACAGCAGATCAAGCACAGGAATCTGTGGCGCTACCAGCAAGGGCTGGCGCAGAAGGGGCTCGATATCGAACGCCTCCGAGGTGCCGATATAGGCAATGAGGTCCTTGACGTGAATCATCCCGATGACGTTGTCGAGATGCTCGCGATAGACCGGCACGCGTGAATGGTTTTCACGGCGCATGAAATCCAGCGCTTCGTCCAACGTGATATCCGCTGACATCGAAACGATATCGGCACGGGGCACCATGACGTCATCGGCGGTTTTTTCGCGCAGATGCAGCACATTGGTAATGAGTGCACGTTCCTGTCGATCCAGCTCCGGACGGGTGCCCGCTTCGGGGTGGGGGGCAGCTGCCTCTTCCACAAGAGCCGCAATCGAAAGTCGCAGCCCTTGTTCGCGCCCCTTGCGATTGAAGATGCCGAACAATCCCTTGGCCGGCCTCTGGCGATGGTCGTCGCTCTCACTCATGCGCCGCGCCCCCCGCCCATGCGCCAGGGATTGGGAACACCGAGGCGGGCCAGAATGCGGGATTCCGTCATCTCCATCAGCCGCGCCTCATCGGGGCGGTGATGGTCGTGACCTGCGAGGTGCAGCAGGCCATGAACGACGAGATGCGCAAAGTGATGCGGAAATTTCTTGCCGCTCGCGTTGGCTTCGCGACGGACGGTCTCGTAGGCAAGGGCTATATCGCCATCGCCAAACGCACCGTTCTCCTCGAAGGTGAGGACATTGGTCGGCTTGTTCTTGTCACGGAACGTCGCGTTGAGCGCCTTGATGGCGTGGTCACCTGCAAGAAGGAAGGCCGGAACACGGTCGCGGTCAAGCCACGGCCAGCTTGCCTCAAGGCAGCGGGCAACGAGCGCTTCCAGATTGGGCACGCTGGCACGCCAGCGGCGATCGGCCACGATCAGATCGAGACGTGAACGAAGGGCCGCCCTCGTGATAGAGGACGGCTCTTCGGCGGATGGGGTCAGACTACTTCGAGGTTCCATTGTATTCCCGGCGCGACCTGCCTCGGGAATAGTCCCGTGCCGCAGCCACTCGTTGATCATAAGCGTCCACGATACGTGCCACCAGCGGGTGACGCACGACATCGGCGGACTCGAAACGGGTAATACCAATTCCCGGCAAGCCTTCAAGGGTCTCGACCGCTTCACGCAGACCGGATGCGACGCCAGAAGGCAGATCGATCTGGCTAAGATCACCGGTAATGACCATGCGAGCGCCCTGACCCATACGGGTCAGGAACATCTTCATCTGGGCCGGGGTGGTGTTCTGGGCCTCGTCAAGAATGACAAAGGCATGGGCGAGGGTTCGGCCGCGCATGAAGGCAAGCGGTGCCACCTCGATTTCGCCATTGGCCATCCGGCGGGCGACCTGATCACCCGGCAGCATGTCATTGAGCGCATCATAGAGCGGGCGCAGGTAGGGGTCGATCTTCTCGCGCAGGTCGCCGGGCAGGAAGCCCAGACGCTCGCCAGCCTCGACGGCAGGGCGGGAGAGGATGATCCGGTCCACCTGACCGGCCTGAAGCATGGCAACACCCTGTGCCACGGCCAGATAGGTCTTGCCGGTACCGGCCGGCCCGATCCCGAAAGTCAGTTCGGTCTTGGCCAGCATCTGCATATAGGCGGCCTGCCCGCGCGAACGCGGCGCAATGGCCCCGCGTTTGGTCTTGATGGCCGGCAGGTCGAGGAAGGGCGCTGGGCCTTCGGTCTCGGTGCGTGGCAGTTCGGCGGCAGACGCCTCGTTCTGGCGGGGCGCGTTTCGGGGCTCCGCCGCGCGGGTTGGCCGCGGCAGGGCAGACAGGCGAATGACGCTGTCAACCACGGGGCCGTCGATCTTGCCGCCATGCTCAAGCTGGTTATAGAGCGCGGTAATAGCGGCCTGAGCGCGAGCGACAGAAGCCGCTTCACCCGTGATGGCAATCTTGTTGCCGCGGCACGTCAGGCGCACATCGAAACCCTGTTCGAGCCTGATGAGATGGCGGTCGTGATCGCCTAGAAGCTGCTGAAGGAGAATGTTATCTCCGAAACGCAGCGCCGAGGTGCGGTGTCCCTGTTCGTGAGGAGGGGTTTCAGGCGGGAGGTGCCGCCTGGAGTTACGGTCATTGGTCCCGTATCCGGGATGCGACTGGGGTGCCGTGGGGTGGCTCAAGCGCAGACTCTCTCCCGTAAGAGTATACCAGCCAGCGAATTGGTAAGACGCTGGGTTATCACAACCGGCACGGTCTGACCGATCAGGTCATCGGTCCCTTCGACATGAACCGGTTGCAGATAGGGTGAACGCCCGGTGATCTGTCCGGGTTTGCGGCCGCGCCCGGTAAAGAGCACCGGCAGTGTCCGGCCGACCATATCGGCGTTGAAGGCGTCCTGCTGCTCACGCAGCAGGGCCTGCAGACGTTGCAGACGCTCGTCCTTGACGGACTCTTCGATCTGGAAGGGCTGGCCGGCTGCAGGCGTGCCGGGGCGCGGCGAGTACTTGAACGAAAATGCCTGTGCGAAACCAATATCGCGCACGAGCTGCATTGTCGCCTCGAAATCCTCTTCCGTCTCTCCCGGATGGCCGACGATGAAATCGGAGGAAAGAGCGAGATCGGGACAGGCTTCACGCAGCCGCGCAATCAGCGCGCGGTACTCGTCGCCCGTATGACCGCGGTTCATGGCCTTCAGGATACGATCCGACCCGGACTGCACGGGCAGGTGAAGGAAGGGCATGAGCGCAGGGTTGTCACGATGCGCATCAATCAGGGACTGGTCCATGTCGCGCGGATGCGACGTCATGTACCGTATGCGTTCAAGGCCGGGCAGTGCCGCCAGGGCTTTCGCAAGGCGTGGCAGATCGGCCGTGCCACCTTCGCCATCATCGCCGTGATAGGCATTGACGTTCTGCCCGAGCAGCGTGATCTCCCGAACGCCGCTCTCCACCATACGGCGCGCCTCGGCCAGCACAGAAGGGAGGGAACGGCTTGTTTCAGCGCCGCGCGTATAGGGCACGACACAGAAGGAGCAGAACTTGTCGCAGCCTTCCTGAATGGTCAGGAAGGCTGTCAGGTTTCCTTCCACCTGAGGAGCAGAATCCTGTGGCAGGAAGTCGAACTTCATTTCGACCGGGAAATCCGTATCGATCACGGCACCGCCAGCACGGGCGGCACGCGCCACCATCTCGGGCAGGCGATGATAGGTCTGCGGGCCGAGAACGATATCGACATAGGGCGCACGAGCAAGAATCTCTTCGCCTTCTGCCTGGGCTACGCAACCAGCAACGGCGATGATCGAGCGGCTGAGTCCGGCGGTCTCGCGCTCTTCACTGATCTTGCGCAGGCGGCCCAGCTCGGAGAACACCTTCTCGGCAGCGCGCTCGCGGATATGGCACGTGTTGAGAATGACCATCTCTGCCTGTTCCGGCGTGGTCACCGGCTTGAAGCCGAGCGGCGCGAGCACGTCGGTCATACGCGCGCTGTCATAGACATTCATCTGACAGCCCCAGGTGATGACATGCAGTCCACGCGCGTTGGTCTGGCTGTCGTTCTGCACGGGAAGAGTGCTGTCGGTTAAAGTCTCGACGTTCACGTATCCTAACCTTTGGCCCTGTGGTCCGCTTGTGTCAGCAACGCGGCAAGCGCACCAAGAGCCTTTGTCCGGGTGCTGCCTATTACGTGCAGCTGATCATTTCGATATGTCCTTGGCGCTTTGTAGCGCAAGGCAGCAGTAAATGCATGGCTAATATTCATGCGCCGTATGACGCCGCAATGCAGGGCGGGTATGCCGGCCGCGCCGCGCTCGCCGCCGCAAGAGGATCTCACGGGGAGAGCGGCCACTTTCAGTGTTGCACCGGCTCCGGGTGTTCGGGATTGTGGTGCAATTGCGCCACGCCTTGCGCCACGATCTCCTGAACCGCAGTCGAGAGCTCCTTGCGGCTTGGATAATCCGCCGGATCGACAGGGGGGTGCAGGATCACAGTGGCGCCCAGGGAGCGCCATTGCGTAACAGACCAGATATGAGGGGCCAGATCCATATCGCCGTACCAGGCCAGGGCCGTGCGTCGGGCGCGGCCTATAGGCAGACCGTTAAGCTGGTCATAGACGATCGAGACGGGCTGGATCATGACGGAAGGCGGGGTTGGCAGGGCGGTATCGACCCGACTTGGCTTCGCGATGGCGAAAAAAGAGGACATGAAAGGCAGCACATGCGTGCCGTCAGTTGAGGTGCCCTCCGGAAACAGGATCAGATTGTCACCGTTATTGAGTCGGTCGGTCATCGCCTGCAATTCGCGACCGGTGTTGTTGCGCTGGCGGCTGACAAAGATCGTGCGGCCAAGACGCGCGAGGGTGCCGATCACCGGCCAGTCGGCAATCTGCTGTTTGGCGACGAAAACAGTGGGAAGAATGCCGCCGGCCACAGCGATATCAAGCCACGAGGAATGGTTCGCAACGAAGATGACCGGACGCTCGCCGTTCTTCACGGCGATACTGTCGCGTATCGTTCCGGCGGGTTCACCGACAACACGAACATGCATGCCCAGGATACGGCAGATGGTTGCCCAGTAAAACCGTGCAAAAACGATCTTGGCCGCCCCCTGACGCTTGAGGAGGATGCGCTGTGGAACGCTTGCAACGAGTGTCCACAGGCAGGACAGACCCATGCGACGTATCGCCCGGAGCCGGCAAATCATACCGTTCCCCGATGCACGCTCCGTGGGGAGGGCGGGTTCGAGCGGGGCGGTCCAGGAGTCGGGGCCGGAAGCGTCGCTAGCAGGACGGCGGCGCGTGATCGCGTCTGTCATTAACCGATATCTAGCGTGAAACGGCCAAGTCGGACAACAGCCATCCGGGATCGAATTTATTAAGATTGAACGAAACGTTCGGGCAGGCGCTCAGGAAGGTGACGTTCCACATAGGCTTTGAACGGCATCGCGCCTTTTCTTGCCGGCTTACCCGTGACATGATCCTGACACGGTTTTCTGTCATCGACTTCAGGATTTTAGCCTGCAGCAGGAGTTCTATTGCTGTCGTTTTACCGCGTCCCACGCTTTTCTGGCTACTCTGGAACGAGGGCTAGGCAGTTACGGCCTGAGCGTGCTTCTGGCCTGTTTTTTGTCTTTTCTGTGAGTGTCTGCGCCGCCATGTGGCAGCCGGGCAGTGCTCTTGCTGCCCACGCGGGTGAGAAAAAAGGCAAAGGTGGCGAGCCTGATACGGCTTATCAGGTTGATATTGCACCATCGAGCGATGCGGATCTTGATCCGATGGTACGGGCGGCCTCCTCTCTTGTCTCGCTGCAAAAAACGAAAGCGGTCGATCCCTATGCCCTCGCGGGGCGTATCCGTGGCGACTATGATCGTGTGCAGACCGCGCTGGAAAGCCGTGGTTTTTACGCAGGCACGGTCGTTATCAGCGTCAAGTTACCTGATGGGCAGATCATCGATGGTCGTAATCCCGCACTGCCGGATCGCCTTGCGGCGCAGCATGGCGCAGACAGGTTGCGTATCACGATCAAACCCGAGACCGGGCCACAATTTCATATCGGCAAGATCACGTTTGTCAGCGGTCCGCTCAATGACGGATTGCCACATGATGCAGGACCGGCCGCTGCGCAGGGGCAACACGCTCCAGCGTCCGGCGCCGACAAGCCGGGAAATGCAGGGAGCGATCACAAGGCTGCTGCGATGTCACAGAGCGAGCAGCAAGCTACAGGGGCGACCGCTAAGCCGGCACTATCTGGCCCGACGGGCTCAACGGACAACGTGATACCTGCCCCGGTCACGCTGAGTACTGAGGAACGCAAGGCATTTGGCCTCGAGGTCGGCCAGAAGGCCGTCGCCGCCGACATTCTTTCAGCCCAGTCTGCGTTGCAACATGCCTTGCTAGAAGAAGGTTATGCCCAGGCGAGTGTCGCGACGCCACTGGCTTATCTCAGGCCTGCCACGCACACGCTGGATCTTGAGTTCGCGGTCGGTATGGGGCCGGTGGTCGATATTGGTCCCATCAGCTTCGAGGGGCAGAAGCACACGAGAGAAGCATTCCTGCGCCGTCGTCTGTTGATTGGCGAGGGGCAGCTTTATCAGCCCAGCAAGATCGAAGAGGCCCGTCAGGATCTGGCCAGTGTCGGGATATTCTCTTCCGTCGGTGTTCACGATGCACCACCACTGGTGGCATTGGCTCGCGGTAAGGCGACACCGGGTGTGTCACAGGCCATGCCGCTCCGTTTTACGCTGCAAGAATCGCGACGTCATACGGTATCTGCGCAGGTAGGGTACTCAACCGACCTCGGTGGGCGTGTCGGCGCGAGCTGGACACATCACAATCTGCTGGGTGCGGCAGAGCGTTTGCGACTGACGGCACTCGTCACGGGACTGGGTGGAAGTGCCCAGCAGGGGCTCGGCTACGACGTCTATGCCGACTTCCTCAAGCCGGATTTCATGCGGCGGGACCAGAATCTCAGCCTGCGTGTCGAAGGCATCCGTCAGCTCCTTTATTCCTATCATCAGACCGCGTTGCTGGTGCGTGGAGGGCTGATCAGAAAGCTCAGCCGGTACTGGAACGTGTCGGGCAGCGTTCTGGCAGAGCAGGAGAACATAAAGCAGTTTGGCGTTTCGACCGATTACCTGATCGTGCAGCTGCCGCTGGGCGCCAATTATGATTCGACCGAGCTTGCCAATCCTATCGATCCTGCCACGCACGGTATTCGGGCCAACGTCAATATCACGCCCTCCGAATCGCTCGAGAGCGGCAGCGCGTTCTTCACGATCATGAGTGCCGGCGCATCGACCTATTTCGACCTGAACCGGATCGGGCTGACGGCGCCGGGGCGTTCGGTTATCGCCGTGCGTGGAATTGTCGGTTCGGTGCAGGGCGCATCGACCTATCAAATCCCGCCTGATCAACGCCTCTATGCTGGCGGCCCCGCTACCGTGCGTGGCTTCCGTTATCAGGGTGTCGGGCCGCAAAACGGTAAATACGGCATTGGCGGAACCTCCCTTGATGCCGGGACGGTGGAATATCGGCAGCGTATTCTCAAGAGCTTTGGAGCCGCCGCGTTTGTCGATGCCGGTCAGGTTGGTGTCGGAAGCCGTCCATTCCAGGGGACCCTCAGGGTCGGTTACGGTGCGGGTGTCCGCTACTACACCCCGATTGGCCCTGTGCGTCTCGATGTCGCCCTGCCAGCCAATCGTCCGCCCCATGGTGACAAGTGGGAACTCTATATCGGTCTCGGGGAGACGTTCTGATGATCCGCTTTCCCCGACGCAGGGCCTCGCAAGTGACCGCTACGGGCTCGCCTGAAGCGGATAGGGCACAAAACACCAGACCCCGCAAGTCGCGCGCGCGGCGCATCCTGCTGTGGGTGGCTGGGCTGGTGGTTGGTGTGCCCGTAGCGCTGGTCACGATTGCTCTCGTGGTCATACTGGTTTTCGTCAATATTCCTTACGGTCAGCGCGTCATCGAGCGTCAGACCGCGAGCCTGACCGGTGGTATGGTCGAGTTGCAGGGGGTGGGTGGCTTCATTCCATCGCGCCTGCATATCAGGCGGATCACACTCCATGATCATCTCGGCCCCTATCTGACTATCGATGAAGCGCGGCTCAACTGGTCGCCACTTGCGCTTATCCATATGACGGTGCGCGCATCGCTCCTGCAGGCTGCTTCCCTGCGCTTCGAGCGTCTGCCCGTATCGGACCCGTCCGCACCTGCTCCAGCGCCCGCCTCGAACGAACCCTCCAGTCTTCACCTTGGTATCGCGCTTGCCCGGCTCGATATCGGCCGTATTGATCTGGGCAAGTCTCTGGCAGGTTTCCCGCTTAGCGCCTCGGCACAGGGCCATCTGACGCTGGCAGATCTCGCACCCGTGCTCGACGGGCTACAGATCGGCAAATTGCCGAAGGCCGATCTGGGGCTCGATATCAGACGTCTGGATCGTCCGGCGAGCTTAGCGGTATCGCTGGCGACACCACGCGATGCGATCAACCTGCATCTTAGGGTTCAGGACGGCGCGCATGGTCTTGTTGCGCAGGCTGCGAAGCTCGAGGAACTTGACCCTCTGACACTCACGCTCGACCTCGACGGACCTGTCCGGGCGAATGATCTCAGACTGGCTCTGCAAGCCGGTGCCGTGCGGGCCGATGCGCAGGGCAATCTCGACCTCGCTCATCATGTCGGTACCCTTGGGCTTTCTGCCTCCACGCCCGCCATGAAGCCTGTGGCAGGTGTTGCGTGGTCCAGCATAGCCCTCAAGGCCCATCTGCGCGGAGATCTGCTTGCGCCATCCGGGGATGGCACACTCGACATCGACGCATTGACCGCTGCCGGGGCAGGCGTCAATCATCTGGCCCTGCGTTTTGCTGGCGATGAAGGGCAGGGGCCTAAGGCGGCAAGGATAAGGCTCAATGCGCACGCGGACGGCGTCCGGGCGCCGGGTGTTCCAGCTGGGTTGCTAGCGCAAGCCCCGATTGACGCGGTTCTCGATGCGGCACCGGAGAAGGCGACGCAGCCATTCTCGCTTACGGTCACGCATCCGCTGTTCCAGATCAGCACAACAGGCATGCTGAAACCCGATATTGCCGGTGCGCTCGATCTCGTGTTGCCCGATCTCAAACCGCTGGCCGCCATCGGCAAGCTCGACCTGGCCGGGCACAATGTTGCTCATCTCGACTACACCTACAGGCCCAATGGCAATTCTCATATCGCGCTGCGTGACAAGCTCGCGATTACAGGAGGGATGAAGCAGCTTGTGGCGCTGCTAGGTGCCGACACATCGCTTGGGCTCGATGCCACGATGGTCTCCGGGCCAAAAGCCGCACGTCAGGTCAGGATAGAGGCGCTCACTGTCGATGGTCGCGCCCTTCATCTTCATGACGAAGGCTCGATGACGCTCGGTGCGCAGCCTTCTATCGTCAATGAGCTTTTGCTGGCCCTGCCTGACCTCAAGGCGGCGGCACCGCAGATGCATGGCCATGTGGCCTTGACGGCGCATAGTGAAGGCCCGCTGGATGATCTTGCGGCCAAGTTGCAGCTCAAGGGAGAGATCGGTGCCAGCGCTGTCCCTTCCGGCCCGCTGACCCTCGACCTTGCCTTGCTCCATCTCCCCTCCGCGCCGGAAGGGACATTGCATGCCGATGGCAAGCTCGATGGCCGAAAGCTTGCGATCGACGCAGGTTTTGCCCGCCACAAGGACGAAGAGGTAGAACTCGATCTGACGGCGCTCGACTGGGCCAGTCTCTCCGGCAAGGGGCATCTGACATTGCCCGCCGGGGCCAAACTGCCGCTCGGCAATCTGGCTGTCACGGCGGGCAATCTCAATGATTTCTCCGCGCTGGCCGGAAGAAAACTCGGGGGGCGGCTCGTGCTCGACCTCAAGACGAGCGATCCGACGCCCGAAACGCCTCCTGTTCTGACCGTGTCGCTCAAGGGGGGCGTGCAGGCGGATCCGGCCCGCATCGGGACGCTCGATCTGGCTGGCACGGTGCGTAATCCCGTCGACAAGCCGGATATGGACCTTAGGCTTGCTGTGAGCAGTGTTGCCTTCCAGGAAATGAGGGGTGGGGCTACCTTGTCGGCACGGGGTACGCTCGATGCTTTGGCGCTAGCCGCGAAAGGCAGCTTCGACCATGTGCTGGGGGCACCTGCGACGCTGGATACAGCCCTCCTGCTCGATCTCCCTGGCAAGATCGTCCGGATTGATCGTCTGTCTGCGCTCCTCAAGGGGGAGACCCTTCGAAGCGCCGGTGTGAGTACCATCAGTTTCGGTGAAAAGACCGGCGTGGATCGTCTGCAAGTCGCTGTAGCACCGCCCGGCGTCGCGCCCGCGACACTCGATCTGTCCGGTACGATCAAACCACGTCTGGACGTGCATCTGCGTGTGGCCCGTGTCACGCCGGCGCTCGCCAAGCCCTTTATGCCGACACTGGATGCATCCGGTACTCTTGCCGCGCAGGCGGATCTCAGTGGTGACCTGTCACGTCCTGCCGGAACGGTTGGCGTGACCTTGTCCGGCCTTCATATGCGCAGTGGGCCTGCTGAATCGCTGCCCGCGCTGAACATGCAGGCCAATGCGACCCTCTCTGGACAGCGGGCGCAAATCAATGCGCAGGCTGACGCCGGGCGTCGCATCAGTCTGCGTGTGGCGGGGAGCGTGCCGACAGGTGGGGCAGGAAATCTTGATCTGAAGGTCAATGGCGCGGTGGATCTGGCGGTTGCCAATGCCGTGCTGGGTGCACAGGGTATGGCCCTGAGCGGCACGTCAAGGATTGATCTGGCCCTTGGAGGTGCGGTGTCGTCTCCCTCCGCGACAGGCCGGGTCACCCTCGAGGCGATCAATTTTGCCCATTACGGGCAGGGCGTGCGCCTGACAGATATCAACGGCGCAATCATTGCCGCCAATGATACGCTTACGTTGCAGGATGTTCTGGCGCATGCAGGCAAGGGCACCATCGCCCTGTCAGGAAGTGTCGGGGTGCTCCGTCCCGGATTGCCGCTTGATATCAAGGTCATTGCCCAGAAGGCTCAGCCAATCACAAGTGATTTGCTGACCGCCGTAATCGATACGGATGTCAGGGCCCACGGTCAGCTCTCTACGCGCCTCGATGTCGATGGCACCATTCGTTTGCCCTCCGTGATTGTGAATATTCCCAATTCAATGCCCGCCTCGGTGCCGCAGCTTACGGTGATACGCCCCGGCGAAAAGCGCGAAGCCACGACACGGGCCATGATCATTGGGCTGGATCTGAACGTGATCTCACCCGGCAGCTTCTTCGTGCGGGGGCATGGTCTCGATGCGGAGATGTCGGGCAAGCTTCATGTCGGGGGTGTAAGTACCGCGCCGGATATCTCTGGCGGATTTGATCTCAAGCGTGGCTTTTTCAACCTTGCAGGCGTCAACCTCAACTTCACCAAGGGGCGTGTGGCCTTCGATGGCTCGGGCGTGGATCACAAGCTGGATCCATCGCTCGATTTCCGGGCCGATCGCAATGTGCAGGGTACCGTGGCAAGCCTTGTGGTGGGGGGCTATGCGAGCGCGCCCAAGATCGACTTTACATCGCAGCCATCGCTCCCGCGGGATCAGGTATTGGCCATGCTGCTTTTCGGCAGCTCGACGGCCTCGCTCTCACCCACTCAGTTGGCCAGTTTGGCGGCGGCGGTAGCCCAGATCAGCGGTGGATCGAGCTTCGATCCGCTCGATAAGGTTCGCGGGTTTCTGGGGCTCGACCGTCTGGCGGTCGGCGGTGGTAGCGGGGTGAATAATGGCGGTGCCAGCCTTGAGGCCGGAAAATACGTCATGAAAGGCGTTTATGTCGGGGCCAAGCAGGCGACGAGCGGCTCGGGGACGCAGGCGCAGGTTCAGGTGGATCTGACCAAGAGGCTCAAGCTGAACACGACGGTTGGCACGGGAGGACAGATCACCGGCTTTACCACGCCGGAGAATGATCCCGGTTCGAGTGTCGGGCTCAGCTATGGTTTTGACTACTGAGCCGATGTTACGTCCCGGTTGGCGCTAGAGGAGGCGACAACCGGGCAGCCACTAATGGCGCTAACTTGTGAGTGCTGGCACGTAGATCCAATCCGCCTTGTCGCGCGTCGCGAGGATGATCTGCGCATTGGGGGCATCGGTGCTTGCAATCCACGCCCTGGCTTCTTCCGGTGTGCGCCCGAACTGAATGTGCCGCGCCTCAAGCCATAGATTGCGCTGCGCCTCGTCGGTCGCCACAAACCAGCTCTCGTCCAGACAGGCGCGGACCGGGCTCCAGAGGCCATCGCAGAGAAGATAGTTTCCCTCCACGATAACCAGTTTCACATTGGGCAGAACCGGAATAGCGCCCGCGATCGGCTCCTCGATCGCACGATCGAAAAAAGGCGCATAGACGATCTGATCTTCCTGATGACGTATGCGCGACAACAGGCTCACAAAGCCGGTTGCATCGAAAGTATCAGGAGCACCTTTTCGGCCAGCCCGGCCGAGGCGCGCCAATTCGCAATTGGCCAGATGGAAGCCATCCATCGGTACGACCATGGCCTGATCAGCGAAATCGGTAGCAAGCTGGGCTGCGAGGGTGGATTTTCCGCCCCCCGGTGCGCCAGCCAGCCCCAGAATCACCCGCCCCGGCCATGTCAGGAGCCGGGATACGCGCGCTTTGGCGGCCTGATAATCATGCGTCATGGATTTTCCGTTCGGCGTATTGTGAGATCATGTTCCTCACCCGGGAGACGACGTCCTGCCATTCCCACGCTGCTGTCTGGCGAACGATGCGCAGGGAGGGATACCACGGGCTGTCCTCACGGTCGGTCATCCAGCGCCAGCACGGATTGATCCGGTCCATCAGCAGGACGGGTTTGTTCATGGCACCTGCAAGATGGACCATCGAGGTGTCGACTGAAACCACGATATCGACGTTGTCGATCAGGGCTGCCGTGTCATCCATGCTCTCGATTGCGGGCATCAGGTCAATAACGGGGTTGGGCATCGAGGCGAGTTGTGCCGCCGCGTCACCTTTCTGAAGACTGTAGAAGCTGACCCCATCGAGAGAGAAAAGCGGAGCCAGTGCCGAGAGCGGCATCGAACGGCGCTGGTCGAGCATATAGGCTTCGGTCTGATCCCGGCGGGGTGCGCCGGCCCAGACAATGCCCACCCGCAATTTCCTGTCCTGCGCGAGACGCGTGCCAAAGCGGGCCGATTTCGCTGGATCGGCCGTGATGTAGGGCGGTGTGATACCAAATGGCGTTTTGCTGGCTGCGAAAGCACGCGGCAGGCTGATGAACGGGCAATGGTAGTCATATGGCGGGATATCTCCGCCCACCTGGACGCTATCGACCCCGGCGACACGGCGGCATAGATCCGCCATGATATCGGCCCCCCAGACGCGTATGATCGCCCCACGTTCGGCAAGGAGCGGGATGTAGCGCAGATACATGAACGTATCGCCATATCCCTCCTCATGGGTCACCAGCACCTTTTTGCCTCGGAGGTCCAGCGAAGGGGTGATGTTGGGCAAGAGGCGCGCCATGGGCAGGGAGGTATGGCCGGGAAGCTGGAACCGCCATTCATGCTCGGTCCATCCCTGCTGGAAATATCCGGCCTTGAGCAGGGCGATGGAGTAATTCAGCCGCATCTGGGGGTGATTGGGCTGGATCTGGATGGCTTGCCGGTACAGGTTGAGCGCCTCGTTCATGTCTCCAGCCGCAGACATGAGATAGGCGATGTTGGAAAGCGAGCTTGGATCGGCAGGGTCCAGAGTGTAGATCTTGTCGAGTACGGCCCGGGCCTCATCGAACCGCCCGGCCTGATTGAGCGCCGTCGCCAGCAGGCTCAAGGCAGGTAGATGACAGGGGCGACGCGATACGGCCAGTTCGAGGTGGGCAACAGCCTCAGCCAGCGCGCCTCTTTGCATGAGCAATGTGCCACTGAGTTCGAGCAGGCGGCAATCGTCAGGCGCGCTCTTGCTCGCAGTTTCAACGAGCATCAGGAGATCACCGCGTCGGTCCAGCGCCTCGGCCAGCCGTAGAAGGCCCTCGAGAGGGTGGGCTCCTTGTCCCGGCACCATTCTTTTCAGGAGTGCAAGACATTGCGCCATATCCTGCCGCCGAAAGGCCTCCGATAGGAAAGCCTGCTGGGTCTCCCCGCCTTGGGCTGGTGCGTGGGCTGTCCGGGAGGGCACGGTCAGGACTCCGGAACGAGTTCCTGAACCACGCTCAGTATGGCATCCAGCTGGTATGGCTTGGTCATGACACGGTCGAGGCGAGAGTTCCGGTCGACCTGCACACCGTGGCCGGTTGTGTAGATGATGGGCAGGTCTGGCCGCTTGACGCGGCTTTCCTGCCCGAGATCAGCCCCGCTGCCATCCGGCAGGGAGATATCCATGATCATCACGTCGAGCGGCTGATCGCTATCGATCAACCGTCGCGCCGATTCGCAGGTATCGGCTTCCAGAACATGTACATCGCTGTCCTCAAGGAATTCGATCAGGCAGGATCTGATCAGGAAATCATCTTCGACGACAAGGATGGTAGGAGGAAGTGACATAAGCGTGGATCTCGAACGATTCAGGACGACCAGTTCTGTTCGAAATCGGCATAGAGCGTCAGCCCACCGTCAACGAACAGGGTCTGCCCCGTAATATAGCTTGATTCCTTGGAGGCAAGGAAGGCCATCGCATCGGAGATTTCGCGACACTCACCCGGACGCTTCATCGGAATATGTTTGGCCGTTGCCTCGTATTTCTCCGGATCCTTCACCCAGGCATCATTGATGGGGGTTACGATGGCACCGGGGGCAACAGCGTTGACGCGGATATTGTAGCGGCCATATTCGAGCGCCAGCGTGCGCACGATGTTACCAACCGCGCCTTTGCTGGCCGAGTACCCGAGATAGTGCGGCTTGGGGATCTGCTGATGCACCGAACTATTGACGATGATATTGCCGGGGACGTCGTTCTCACGCCAGTATTTCAGCGCGGCGCGGGCACAAAGGACAACGCCTGTGACGTTGACGGCCATCACCATGTTGAAGTCCCTGAGGGCAATCTCCTCCGACGGACATTCGATCTGCATACCAGCGTTGCAGATCAGCACGTCGAGACCACCGAAGCCTTCAAGCGTTTCCTTCATCACACGATCGACATCTTCCTCGACCGACATGTCGCCGGCGACGATGAGATGATTGCCATTAACCGGTTTCGGGAGTTTTTCCAGCAGAGGCTGCAGCTTTTCCGCTTTGCGGCCATTGATGGCGACTTGTGCGCCTTCACGAGCGAAATGCATGGCTGCATCCTCGCCGATACCCTGTGAGGCTCCTGTGATCAGGATCTTCTTGTGGGCAAAACGTTTGCTCGTCTCTTCGGCCACGCGGTGCGCTCCTCTTCCATGAGAAAAGCCAGCCCCGGAGGGCTGGCAGGTCAGACTGGGGAGTAAAACGCAACCGGGGGCGAAAGGATGCCTGAAACTTCAGGCGGCTTTCATGGTCTCCGTCAAAGCCTGAAGAACGGCCGTCGGGTCCTTGTTTTCGAGGACGGCCACTTCGCTCACAAAGCGTTCCTGTGCCGCTTCGAACAGCTTGCGCTCACTGAAGCTGCCATCGAGGCTGTCGACATTGCGGCGCAGGTCGCGAAGCACTTCGGCAATCTGGATCAGATCGCCCGAGTTGATCTTTTCCTGATAGGCAACGGCACGACGTGCCCACATGCCCTTGCTGACGTGCGGCTTGCCCTTGATGATCGACATCGCCTTCTCGACAATATCGCGCGTGACGATCTTGCGCAGTCCCGATTTGCGGGCCTTCGAGAGAGGAATGCGCAGTGTCATCTGGTTGCCGGGGAACGAGATCTGGATGATTTCCAGCTTCGTTCCGGCAATTTCATCGACACCGATGCGATCGACGCGACCGACACCATGTGCGGCGTAGACAATGGAATCCCCTTCCTGGAAGGGATCGTCGTCTCCGGCATGAGAGTCGGCCTGTGTTGCGGTCAGCGCGGCGGCGCTACGCGCCATCGCGTCTGTCATGCCTCCCTTGGGAGGGGTTTTGAACGTGCTCATGGCACAGGCCTATATCAGAAATTCCACAGTTTGTCTTGTGCCTCTGACAGGCTGTTGCCCGGCGTGCATCCGCCAGGCGGGCAAGGTATCAAAAGCGATCAGGGCTGCACACCACGGCTGGGTGGAATGGGCTTGCCGACATCGTCGCCGATGGGTTGCAACAGGTCGATCTCGATATTGCGCGACATGGTCAGCATGGGTAGGGCGTGCTTGCTGGGAACGAACGGTTCCTGAAGGTCGCGACCGCTCTTGTCCAGCGCCTGGAACAGGAAGCCCACGAGGCTCGAACCCAGCGGCGTGATCCAGCCGAGCGACTGTACGGCCGAAAGCGGCAGCACGATGCAGAAAACATGCACCACCAGCAGCGGCAGGACGGAATATTGTATGGGCAGCGGCGTGTTCTTGATGCGCTCCAGCCCACCCTGGGCATTGGCGAGATCGGACAGGATACGATCAACCGTACCATGCACGGCACCGTCGATGTTCTTGAGCGCGACTTCCTCAGCCACACCGAGACCGATTTCATAGAGCAGCGCGTTGGGCTTGTTGTTTCGCGCCATGATGCGCTCATACATCTCTGGCGTAAGCAGACGTCGGGCTTCCGGACCCTGCTCCAGATTGGAAAGCGCTGTACGCAGCAGATAGGGATAAGCGGCCATGGCGCGTGCAAGGTCAGGGCGGCCACCCAGCAGCGTCGCGGCCTCTCGGGCAAAGGAGCGGCAGTTATTCGTGATCAGGCCCCAGAGTGACCGGCCTTCCCACCAGCGGGCATAGGCGGCATTGTTCCGGACACCCAGAAAGAGGGCCAGTGCCGAGCCCATCAGCGAGATGGGAAGTGCAGGTTGCTCCATCCATTCCTGATGATAGACCTGATAGAGAATAACGACGACGAAATCCCACAAGGCTAGAATACCAAGGGGGACCGCTGTCTCACGTAACAGGATCCAAAGGCCGTAATTCTTGTCGACGATCAAGGTGTCTTGGTCCTCAAAAGCTGCTGTTGGGCTAGGGCGATATCTTAGACAGGACGCCCCCGATAAAACTCGTTAAAACGTAATCTGTTCTGTGACGTATCGTGAACAGCCTGTGATCGGAGATTTGATAAGATGGATGTGATTGCCGCACTTGCACTCGAGGCCGGTCGGAAACTGGAGATCGACACGGTACAGCTTGAGGGACCGCGCGCGGGCGAGGTTCTGGTCGAGATCAAGGCAACAGGCCTGTGCCATACGGACAAGTTCACCTTGTCCGGTGATGATCCGGAAGGTCTGTTTCCTGCCATCCTCGGTCATGAAGGGGCGGGCATTGTGCGCGAGGTCGGCGCTGGCGTGACCTCGCTCAAGCCGGGCGATCATGTCATTCCGCTCTACACGCCCGAGTGCCGGAACTGCCCGTCCTGCCTGTCGCGCAAGACCAATCTTTGCACCTCGATACGCGGCACACAGGGCAAGGGGCTGATGCCTGACGGCACGACGCGCTTTTCGTACAAGGGGCAGCCGGTCCATCACTATATGGGCTGCTCGACTTTTGCCAATTTCACCGTGCTGCCCGAGATCGCTCTGGCCAAGGTGCGTAGCGACGCGCCGCTGGACAAGATCTGCTATATCGGATGCGGCGTGACGACAGGGATTGGCGCTGTGTTGTTCACGGCCAAGGTCGAGGCAGAGTCGACTGTTGTGGTGTTTGGTCTGGGGGGGATCGGGCTAAATGTCGTGCAGGGGGCCCGCATGGTCGGTGCCCGGCAGATCATCGGTGTCGATCTCAACCCCGAGCGTGCCACCATCGCGCGTGAGTTCGGCATGACGCATTTCGTCAACCCTGCCGATCTTGGCCCCAATGGCGATCTTGTGGGCCATCTGGTCGAACTGACTGGCGGAGGCGCGGATTACACATTCGAGTGTGTGGGTAATGTGAAGCTGATGCGCCAGGCGCTCGAATGTGCCCATCGCGGGTGGGGTGTTTCCTGCGTGATCGGTGTGGCCGGGTCCGGTCAGGAAATCAGCACGCGTCCGTTTCAGCTGGTGACGGGACGGCGCTGGATCGGCTCAGCTTTCGGCGGGGCAAGGGGGCGCACCGATGTGCCCAGAATCGTCGACATGTATATGGAAGGGCGCATCAATATCGACTCGCTGATCACGCAGCATCTCAAGCTGTCCGAGATCAATTATGGCTTCGAGCTGATGAGTCAGGGCAAGTCGATCCGCTCCGTCGTGGAATTCGACGCTTGAAGCCGGAAAAAATTACCGATCAGCTCTGTCACGGCGGCAGCGTGACTTGCTGGCGGCACCGATCCGAAGTTCTGGGTCTGGATGCGCAATTCAGCGTTTTCCAGCCCGCGCAGGCGCTGCGTGGTGAGGTCGTTCCGGTGCTCTTCCTGCTTGCAGGGCTCACTTGCACGCATGAGACGTTCCTGCAGAAATCGACAATCATTGCCCATGCCGCAGAGCATGGGCTGATGCTGGTGGCCCCCGATACCTCGCCGCGCGGTGCAGGCATTGCGGGCGAGGAGGAAAGCTATGATCTCGGCACCGGGGCAGGCTTCTATCTGGACGCGCTGATTGCGCCCTGGAACCAGCATTACCGCATGGGCAGCTATATCGACTCAGAGCTTCCTGCGCTGCTGAAGCGACTGTTCACACTCGATGGCACGTCTTTCGGCATCATGGGTCATTCGATGGGTGGGCATGGTGCTCTGGTGCATGGGCTGCGCAATCCTGATCAGTGGCGCTCGATCAGCGCGCTCGCTCCGATTGTGCATCCCTCGGTCGTCCCCTGGGGTGAGAAAGCATTCACGGCTTATCTTGGCAGTGATCATGACATCTGGGCGCAATGGGATGCAGTCTCGCTGCTTGAGGCGGGTCGCGTCCATCCTGCCAGCATACTGATCGATCAGGGGGTCGCAGACCCTTTTCTCGCACAGGAGCTGCGGCCTGATCTGATCGAAAATGCGGCGGCAGCGGCAGGGCAGCCGCTCACGTTGCGCTATCATGAGGGATACGATCACTCATACTGGTTCATCCAGACTGTTATTCGTGACCATGTGGCCCATCATGCGCGCCTGCTTGGAGCTTCCTCCCGATGATCAAGTCAATTTCCGCGAGCCTTGGCGCGTTATGGCGACCTCTCTCATGCCTCGCACTGGGTGTGACGGCGCTCGGTGGATGCAGCACCGGACCCGCACCCTGGCCGACCGCTCTGACCCCGACGCGTCATGCTGACTTCGATCACAACACGCTGGCTCTGACGTGGCAGCCCGGCTTTTGCACTGTCGGCAAAGGATGCAGCGCCGATCAGCCACGCCAGCCCCTGATCGGGCTTCACGGTCTGTGGGCGTCCGAGCCCCATTCGCTGGAGGCGCAGGATATTCCGGTTGAGCATTGGTGGCGTGACGGGTGCAGCCTGCTCGAGCCCGATGCTCAGGCTCCCTTGCTCGATAACGCCATGAGCGCGACGCTGAGCCAGATCATGCCGCACACCCAGCCTTCGCTGATCACACATGAGTGGGTCAAGCACGGGGCGTGTTTTGGCTATTCTGCGGGTCCGTTCTTCGCCAAGGCGAGTGCCTTGCGTGAACGTTTCGCGCAGTCACCGATGGGTTACTATCTTGCCGAACGCGCCGGGTTGCGAGTGCGTCATGACGACCTCATGGCGTTTTTCACAACAGCGAGCCAGACCACTCTGCCGCGCGCCCTGCAGCTGCGATGCGAGACCGATCGAGAAGGTCGCGTTGTTTTGACGCAGCTCTGGTTCACGCTGGCACCCGGCAAGATGCATCGCTTCCCTGCGGCAGAAAGCTATCTGACATCGCCGCAAAACCAGGATAACTGCCCGGCAGAATTCTGGGTCAAACGCTGGTAGAAGCCTTGTCTGACCGGCATGTCTGGCGCATGCTGGTCAGGTTTCAGTCACCGAGAAGATGCAGCACGATCTCGCGTCCGTGTGACGCGCGGCGGTGCTCGAAAAGATAGATACCCTGCCATGTGCCCAGCACCGGCCGACCGCCCATGACCGGGATCGTGAGTTGAACATTGGTCAGTACGGAGCGGATATGGGCTGGCATATCGTCAGCGCCTTCGTAATCGTGACGATAGGCCCGGCTTTCGGGCACCAGATCCTCAAAATAGCTGTTGATGTCCTGTTGCACCGTCGGATCAGCATTTTCCTGCACGATGAGCGATGCCGAGGTATGCCGGCACCACAGGGTGAGGAGCCCGTCCGTTATTCCGCTCTCAGATACCCAATCGAGTATCGGGGCGGTGATCATGGTGAGGCCCTTGCCGCGGGTGCGTACCGACAGACGGTGAAATGCCTGCTTCATGAGATGGACCTCCTACGGAGCGCGTTGGTCTGCACCGGCTCCCTGCATGTTGCTGGCAGTTCTAGCGCAGATAACCCACGAGGCGTTCCGCCTCAGTCACGATCGGCTCGGCAATCGCGTTGGCTCGCGCCGCGCCTTCACGCAGGATCTGTTCGAGATGCGCGCTATCTTCAAGCAAACGGCGGGTTTCGTTGGCGACGGGTGCGAGCTTTTCCACCAGCAATTCGGCTAGCGCTGATTTGAAAGGACCAAAGCCCTGGCCGCCAAAGCGCGCCAGAACGTCGTCATTACTCAAATCGGACATGGCGGCAAAAATGGTGACGAGATTGCGTGCCTCGGGGCGCTCGGCGAGACCGGCATTTTCCGAGGGCAGGGGTTCCGTGTCCGATTTCGCCTTGCGGATCTTCAGCGCGATCTCATCAGCCGTATCCGTCAGTTCGATCCGTGATTGCGCGGAGGGATCCGATTTGGACATCTTCTTGGTGCCGTCGCGCAGGCTCATGACGCGTGCGGCGGAAGGGGGGATGAGCGGCTCGATCGTGGGGAAGAAATCGACCCCGTAGTCATGATTGAACTTGGCTGCGATGTCGTTTGCGATTTCGAGATGCTGCTTCTGGTCTTCGCCAACGGGTACGCGTGTGGCGTGAAAGGCATGGATGTCCGCCGCCATGAGGGCAGGGTAAACGAACAGGCCGGCAGAATGCTGCTCACGGTCCTTGCCTGCTTTTTCCTTGAACTGCGTCATGCGGTTCAGCCAGCCAAGGCGAACCACGCAGTTGAAAATCCAGCCGAGACGCGCATGCGCGCTGACGGCAGACTGATTGTAGAGCACGTGTTTCTGCGGATCGATGCCTGAGGCAATCAGGCAGGCGGCCTGAGCCAGGCTGTCCTGACGGAGTTGTGCGGGTTCGCGGAACACGGTCAGGGCGTGCATATCGACAAGGCAGAAAACGCAGTCATGATCGTCCTGCAACCGGACCCAGTTGCGGATTGCGCCAAGGTAATTGCCAAGCTGGGGGACGCCGGTCGGCTGAATGCCGGAGAATACACGTTGCATGGGCAGTGTTGTCGAATGTGCTGCCATAGCGGTCAAGTGGAAAGATTGCCCAGCCCATGCAAATGCCTGTAATGCCTCGCCAATGCGCGTTTGGCCCTGCGCATCGAGCTGCGGGAGAAGATTTTTGGTACGGGGAATTCTGACAGTCTATGCAGGCCCGATGTTTGCGGGAAAATCTGCCCATCTGTTGCAGGAGCACCCGGATGTCCGATCTACACTGTGTCTCGCCCCTGCCTTCGATACGCGCTCAGGTGCCGCTATCCATAGTCGTGTGGGATTGAGCCGCCCCGCACGATCGGTAAGGGCATGGCCGGATGACGCCACAGAATACGAGCATATCCTGCTTGATGAGGGGCATTTCATGATCGCGCCGCATTATGCGGGTGACGTCGTGGCCGATATCAACCGGACGCTGGAACAGGGAATTCATGTCAGTGTGTCAGGCCTCGACACTGATTTCATGCGTTAAGAGTTCGATGTCATGGCCCGGCTGCGTGCCATGGCCGATCGATATGTCCTGCTGCAGGCGCGTTGCCATGTTTGCGGGGCGCCGGCGTACTGGACAGCCAAGAAGCGCCAGACCGCGTATGTACTCGAGACGGGCGATGACGATCTTTACGAAGCCCGTTGCGAAAGCCACTGGGCGCCACCCTGAGCGTTTGTCGCCCACACGACGCTACCGTAAAGGCAGGGTAGGAGGCTCGTTAAGACAAAGAGCCCCTTTTTGCCTAGCCTTGGATCAGGGAATTTGTCCCTTGGCCGAAAGGGCCTGCCGCATGGCATGGACGCGATTGGAGCCGATTTCTTCTTTTCTGGCCGCCGCGATGACATCGGGCGTGATCTGAGGTGCGGGATGTGTCGCGCCACGCGAGATCAACCAGTTGAGGATGAGCGAAAGCTGCTCATCGCTCAGCCTGCGGAAGCTTGGCATGGAGAAATTATAGTGACCGCCATTGGCTTCGATGGGGCCATCGAGGCCGTTCAGCATGACACGCGCCAGATAGTCGCGCCCCTCCGGTGTCTTGGCAATCAGGTCAAGACGCCCGGCCAATGGGGGTACTTCACCGGGCAGGCCGTTGCCGCCATGGTGACAGATGCCGCAATTGGGACCGTAGATCTTCTGCCCCGCGCTTTTCTTGCCGCAGGCTGTCAAAGCGAGAGCGGCGACAAGCGCAAGAGCGAGGGGGGCGCGCATGGTCAGACCCTTACTGTTCCTGACCGCCCAGACCCAGAAGCTGGATCTTGAACACGAGTGGGCTGTTGGGCGGGATGATGCCCATGGAACGCTTGCCGTAGCCCAGCTCGGGCGGGACATAGAGCATCCAGGTATCGCCCACATGCATCATCGGAAGGGCTTCCATCCAGCCCTTCACGAGGCCGTCGAGAGGCATCTGCATATAGGCACCGTTGCCATGCTGCTCCGAACTATCGAAGATTCCGCCATCGGGCAGGCGGCCTTCATAGATCAGCATCATCTGGCGACCCTTGGACGGCTGTTCGCCGTCCTTGGGGCCGGATTTCAGCACCTTATAGGCCAGACCGTCGGGCAGGGTTTTGACCCCCGGCTCCGCGCGGACCTTGGCCATGAACTGCTCGGGCGTCAGCTCCGGCTCCTCTTTCGGGCCGCCGCAGGCTGCGAGAGCGAGGAAGGACGCCCCGGCAACGAGGGTCTTGATGGAGCGGGATATACGCATGGTGTACCTCTCGGCGCTGGCGATCAGGGCTGGCCGCCGGTGCGGCCAATCTGGCCACCCAGACGCAGGCGCAGCGCATTGAGCTTGATGAAGCCCTGAGCGTCGATCTGGTTATAGGCCCCTTCGTCATCCTCGAAGGTGACAACGCGGGTGTCATACAGGCTGTTCGGGCTTTCACGACCGACGCAGATCACGTTGCCCTTGTAGAGCTTCAGCCGCACGCGGCCCGTGACCGATTTCTGGCTGGTGTCGATCAGTGCCTGCAGCATGTGCCGCTCGGGCGAGAACCAGAAGCCGTTATAGATGATCTCGGCATAGCGCGGCATCAGGCTGTCCTTGAGGTGCATGGCCTCGCGGTCGAGCGTGATGGATTCGATGCTGCGATGCGCCGTAAGCAGGATCGTACCGCCCGGCGTTTCGTAGATGCCACGCGACTTCATGCCGACGAAACGGTTCTCGACAAGGTCCAGACGGCCAATGCCGTTGTCATGACCAAGCTTGTTGAGACGCGTCAGCAGTTCGGCGGGGGAAAGCGTGACGCCATTGAGTGCAACCGGATCACCTTCAAAGAAATCGATGGCGATTTCAGTTGCGACATCGGGCGCGTTTTCGGGCGAGATGGTGCGCTGGAAAACGATTTCATCGGGAGCAACTGCGGGATCTTCGAGGATCTTGCCCTCGGAAGACGAGTGGAGCAGGTTGGCATCGACCGAAAAAGGCGCCTCGCCGCGCTTGTCCTTGGTGACCGGAATCTGGTTTTCCTCGGCAAAAGCCAGCAGCTTGGTGCGCGAGGTCAGGTTCCACTCACGCCACGGCGCAATGACCTTGATGTCGGGCTGCAGCGCATAATAGCCAAGCTCGAAGCGAACCTGATCATTGCCCTTGCCGGTCGCGCCATGGGCCACGGCATCGGCACCGACCATCTTGGCGATCTCGATCTGGCGCTGTGCGATAAGCGGACGCGCGATCGACGTACCCAGCAGGTACTGCCCCTCATACAGCGCATTGGCGCGGAACATCGGGAACACGAAATCCTTGACGAAGGTTTCGCGCAGGTCTTCGACAAAGATGTCCTTGACGCCGAACATCTCGGCCTTGCGGCGTGCCGGTTCCAGCTCTTCACCCTGACCGAGATCGGCGGTGAAGGTGACCACCTCGCAGCCATATTCCTTCTGCAGCCAGCGCAGAATGACGGAAGTATCCAGCCCGCCCGAGTAGGCGAGAACAACTTTTTTGACGTCCCGGGCAGTCATGAGGCCAGGCTTCCCTCTGATAGAATGACAAATACAGAGTCATTCTTATCACTCGCCTCGCGCACTGGCCAGCCTGACAGGCTGACCAGCACCGGGTTATTCTGCTTCGGCGGTCGTGCTACGGCGCAGTCTTTCGCTTTCGGTCTTGAGCTGACCACAGGCTGCCAGGATATCGCGCCCGCGTGGCATACGAATTGGCGCAGCAAATCCGGCATCCATCACGATGGCGGCAAATTTCTGCAACTGCTCACGCGTCGATGGTTTGAATTCCGACCCCGGCCATGGATTGAAGGGGATCAGATTCACCTTCGCGGGCAGGCCCTTGATCAGCCGCACCAGCTCACGGGCATCGGCCTCACTGTCATTGATGCCGCGTAGCATGATGTATTCGAAGGTGATACGTCGGGAGTTCGACGCGGCAGGGTAGCGTCGACACGCCGCCATCAGCTCCTCAATCGGATACTTGCGATTGAGCGGTACGATCTTGTCACGCAGATCGTTCGTTACCGCATGCAGCGAGATCGCGAGGTTGACGGCGAGTTCCTCACCGCAGCGATCCATCATCGGAACCACGCCCGACGTCGAGAGCGTGATGCGGCGACGTGACAGGGCGATCCCCTCGCCATCCATCACGATACGCATCGCCTTGGCCACGTTGTCGTAATTATAGAGCGGTTCGCCCATGCCCATCAGAACGATGGTGGAGAGCAGGCGCGGTGTCTCGCCCTTGGGGCTGGGCCATTCGCCATAGGAATCGCGGGCGGCCATGAACTGCGACACGATCTCCGCCGCACCCAGATTGCGTACCAGCTTCTGGGTGCCGGTATGGCAGAATGTGCATGAAAGAGTGCAGCCCACCTGAGACGAGATGCAGACTGCGCCGCGGTCCTCGCGACGGTCCGGTATATAGACGGTCTCGGCTTCCTGCCCATCGCGGAAACGGAACAGGAATTTGCGTGTGTCGTCGCTGGAGGTCTGTTCCAGGCTCGTCGCAGGGCGGCCAACGACATAACGCTCTGCAAGCTTGGCCTGAAGTGGCTTTGCGATGCTGCTCATACGGGCGAAATCGGTGGCACCCTGATGATAGATCCAATGCCAGAGCTGCTTGGCCCGGAACGGTTTTTCACCGAATTCCGCCATCTCGGCAATCAGCTCTTCGCGGGACAGACCAACGAGGTCACGCCGCCCGTCGGGCAGGACAGCCGGGGGCGGTGCAAAAAGCGCGGATTTGGCAAGGATGCGCGCGCGCTCCTGCTCATTCAGGTCGAGTGTGGTCGAGATGTCGGACATGGGGGTGCTCTATCACGAATAGGCACCGGGAACGCAAGCAAAACCGCTGCAAGGCACGGGGCGCTTCTGGGCTGACCCTCTCGCGACGTTCAGATGCAGTGCGCCCGACTCTTCAAACGCGTCGGGCGGCGATCAGGAATTCGCGGTTTCCCTCGGGGCCAGTGATGGGGCTTGGTTCAATGCCAAGAACCTCCCAACCTTCGAGTTCTTCCCACCAGGCACGGATTTCAGCGCAAACACGCTCACGCACAGCGGCGTCACGCACGACGCCCTTTGCGCCGATCTCGGAGCGTCCGGCTTCGAATTGCGGTTTGATCAGGGCCACTGCCCATCCACCCGGCTGACAGAGAGCGAGGGCAGGGGGCAACACGATGCGTAGTCCGATGAAGCTTGCATCACAGACAACAATGGAAATCGGGTCGGGGATGATCGTCTCATCCAGCGTCCGGGCATTGGTCTTTTCCATGACCACAACGCGCGGGTCAGACCGCAGCTTCCATGCAATCTGACCATGGCCGACATCGACGGCATAGACTTTTGTGGCTCCCTTGGTCAGCAGCACATCGGTAAAACCCCCTGTGGAAGCACCGACATCCACCGCTGTTGCCCCTGCAGGATCGAGCCCGAAATGGCTGAGCGCATGGTCCAGCTTGAGACCGCCGCGCGAGACCCAGGGGTGATCCTGCCCCTTGAGGTCAAGCGCGGTATCCTCGGCGAGCATGTCGCCCGCCTTGGCAATGCGGCGGTCCTTGGTGAACACAAGTCCCGCCATGATCAACGCCTGTGCGCGGGCGCGGCTCTCGACGAGGCCGCGCTCGACCAGCAGGACGTCTGCCCGCTTCTTGGCCATCAGGCCGTCTGCTGGGCGTTCTGTGCACCGAGCGCGGCAAGTGCCGTATCGACGATTTGCGGTGCATTGAGCCCGGCTTCGTCGTACTGCACATCCGGCAGGTTATGATCGATATAGGTGTCAGGCAGCGCCATGGGGCGGAACCTGACCTGATCGAGAAGGGCCGTCTCAGCCAGATGACGGACCACGAGGCTGCTGAAACCGCCTGCTGCACCTTCCTCGATCGTGATCAGGACATCGTGCTCACGGGCCAGACGCTCGACCAGTGCTGTGTCGATCGGTTTGGCAAAGCGGGCATCGGCAACGGTCACGGCAACGCCCTGCGCAGCAAGGTGATCGGCGGCCTTGAGCGATTCGGTCAGGCGCGTGCCCAGCGAGAGAATGGCGACGCCGGATTTGTTGCCCGGCTGACGAACCGCTTCACGGACGATGCGGCCACGACCGATCTCGAGAACCTCGCCCTTCTCCGGCAGGTCCAGACCCGTGCCACCACCACGGGGGTAACGGAACGCAATCGGACCCGCATCGTACACGCAGGCCGTGGCGGTCATATGCGTCAGTTCGACCTCGTCACTCGGGGCCATCACCACCATGTTCGGCAGGCAGCACAGATAGTTCAGGTCGAATGAGCCAGCATGGGTGGCACCGTCGGCACCGACAAGACCGGCACGGTCGATGGCAAAACGAACCGGGAGGTTCTGCAGATCCACATCATGCACCACCTGGTCATAGGCGCGCTGCAGGAAGGTGGAATAGATGGCGCAGAAAGGACGCAGCCCTTCTGAAGCCATGCCGGCAGCAAAGGTTACGGCATGCTGTTCAGCAATACCGACATCGAAGAAGCGCTCGGGATGCTTCTGGGCAAACTTGTCCAGACCCGTACCCGATGGCATTGCCGCAGTAATGGCCGTGATGCGCTCATCCATCTCTGCATGACGCAGCAATTCGCGTGCCATGACGGAGGTGTAGCTCGGAGGACCGGCGGGAGCCTTCTTCTGCTCACCCGTGATCACATTGAACTTGCTGACAGCGTGATATTTATCGCCTGCGGATTCAGCCGGCTTGTAGCCGCGTCCCTTCTCGGTGATGACATGCAGCAGGACCGGGCCTTCATCGCTGTCGCGAAGATTGCGCAGGATCGGCACCAGCTGGTTGAGGTCATGACCGTCAACCGGACCGACATAATAGAAGCCAAGTTCCTCGAACAGCGTGCCGCCCGTGATCAGGCCGCGCGTCAGTTCGTCAGCACGCTTGGCGGTGCGTTCCAGCCCGGCAGGCAGGCGCTTGGCCAGCTTGCCAGCCAGATCGCGAAGGCTCAGGAACTGACGTGAGGTCATCAGACGGGAGAGATAGTTGGACATCGAGCCGACCGGCGGCGCGATGGACATCTCGTTGTCGTTGAGAATGACGATCAGGCGTTTGGCGCCCGGACCGGCCACGGCGGCATTGTTCATCGCCTCATAGGCCATGCCAGCCGAAATCGACCCGTCGCCAATGACCGCTATCACATTGCGCTCTTCATAGGACGGATCATCATTGGCACGCAGATGATGCGCCACGGCCATGCCGAGACCGGCAGAGATGGACGTGGAGGAATGGGCAGCACCGAACGGGTCGTACTCGCTTTCCGAGCGACGCGTGAAGCCCGAGAGCCCCTCTGGCTGGCGCAGCGTGCGGATACGGTCGCGGCGCCCGGTCAGGATCTTGTGCGGGTAGGCCTGATGGCCGACATCCCAGATGATCCTGTCATCAGGCGTGTTGAACACGGCGTGCATGGCTACGGTCAGCTCGACCACGCCAAGGGAGGCGCCAAGATGCCCGCCCGTGGTGGACACCGCATCAACCGTCTCGGAGCGCAGCTCTTCAGCCAGTTGCTTCAGCTGGTCGGTCGAGAAGTTTCTCAGATCGGCGGGAACGACGACCCGGTCGAGATGAGGAAAACGACCCATGGTCGGGATCGACGAGGCTTGGTTCGGTTTGGTGGTATCGCTCATTCTCTTAATTCCTGCGCTCGACGATGTAGTGTGCCAGGGCTCTGAGCGCGGCTGCTTCGGTCCCGAAAGAAGTCAGGGCCTGTGTGGCCTGCTCGACAAGGCGCGCGGCTTCCGCACGTGCGCCGTCAATGCCGAGAAGGGAGACATAGGTGGATTTGCCGGAAGCTTCATCCTTGCCGGCCGTCTTGCCGAGTTCCTCGGCGCTGGCCGTGGTGTCGAGCACGTCATCGGCCACCTGAAAGGCGGTGCCGATATCACGACCATAGGCGATGATGGCGTCGCGCTGAACGCGCGTTGCGCCACCGAGAATGGCACCGGCCTCGGCGGCGTAGCGGATCAGCGCGCCGGTTTTCATGGCGTGAAGGCGTCGCACCTGATCAAGCGGCAGCGATTTGCCTTCGCCACGGATATCGACCACCTGACCGCCGACCATGCCCGCCGCACCCGATGCCTGCGCCAATGCGGTCACTAGGGCGATACGCACGGAAGGATCGGGATGGGTAGCCTCATCCGCCAGGATCTCGAAGGCAGAGGTCTGAAGGGCGTCGCCAGCCAGGATGGCAATCGCCTCGTCAAACTTCTTGTGCGTTGAGGGCTGCCCACGGCGCAGATCATCATCATCCATGGCAGGCAGGTCATCATGAACCAGACTGTAGGCGTGAAGCATTTCGACCGAGGCCGCGACACGAAGGGCGCCCTCGGGCTCGGCCCCGAAAATGCCGGCAATCTCTATCACGAGATAACCGCGCAGTCGCTTGCCACCGCCAAGGGCTGCGTAGCGCATGGCCTCAATCAGGACCGATTCGTCGCCGTCAACCATGGGAAGAAGGCGATCAATGGTGCTTTCGATTGCGCGCGCTGCCGTGCCGAGTGAGGCCGCAAGGGTCTCGGGCGATGCATTTGAGGGTGATGAGGTGGTCGTCATGGGGCTTTTCCGCCAGAATTCTCGTCGAACTCGGCAAGCGGCGTTGTGCCTGTCGTACCATCACGCTGTGTGATGGCCCGAACGCGCATTTCGGCTTCCGAGAGTTTTGTTTCACAATGGCGGCGCAGGGCAGCACCTCGCTCATAGGCGCTTATCGCGTCCTCGAGTTTCATCTGACCGCTTTCGAGGCCGCGTACAATCCTGTCGAGTTCTGACAGGGCATCCTCGAAAGAGAGCTGTGATAGCTGTGCGTCCATGCCGTAACTGCCGTCCCGCTCCGCTGTTTCGGAAAAATGCCGTCAGCATATGACGGCCATTGGGATGGAGGGATAACCTGTCGCACTCCATTCTCCAAGCCCAAGGGTGGAGAGAGTATGATTATTCCGTGACAGGCAAGGACACAGCTGTGTCCGATTTGCGACGAATCACAAAGGAGAGTGTCTCGCCATCTTCCGAAAACGCTACCAGCGCGTGGCCGGTCTCGCGACAGAATGCCTGAAAATCAGCGACGCTCGCCCTGTCCGTGGCCAGAACGCGCAGCTTTGCACCCGGCGAGAGGGTCTTGAGGCTGCGATGGGCACGGAGCACCGGCAGGGGGCAGGCCATCCCACGAACGTCGAGCAGGGTTTCTGAAGGCGAAGCTGTCATTTTCAGGACTATGCGCGCAGCGCCATGTGTGTTTCAAGATCGGGCGCTGTTTGACTGCTCTGTTTGACCAATAGATCTTTACTCGGACCGTATTCGTCCGCAACATGCGCCGCAGTTTTCAGAAGCAACATCAGTAAGGCATGAGATGGCTGATTATCGCCTCGGCATCGATTTCGGTGGCACAAAAATCGAAATCGCAGTTCTTGATCGCGCTGGCGATCTGCAACTGCGCGAACGCGTACCGAACCCGGGAATTTATGAGGATGCCGTGATCGCTGTGCGCGATCTCGTCGCCAGCGTCGATCAGCGCCTTGGCAGCGTGGCCTCGCATCTTGCGGCGCCGGGCCAGCTCACCTCGACACTTGGGATCGGTATTCCGGGCTCCATCTCGCCCGAGACTGGCCTTATCAAGAACGCCAATGCGACCTGGCTGAACAACCAGCCTTTCGGTATCGACCTCGATCGTGCCCTCAATCGCTCGGTTCGCGTTGAGAACGATGCGAACTGCTTCGCCCTGTCGGAGGCCGCAGACGGCGCTGGCGCAGGGAACCGTACGGTGTTCGGCATCATCATCGGCACCGGTATGGGCGCTGGTATTGTTGTCGATGGCAAGGTCATTGGCGGTCGGCACAGCATCGCGGGCGAGTGGGGGCACACACCACTTCCCTGGGTGCGTCTGGAAGAATTCCCCCTGCCGAAGTGCTTCTGCGGCAATGAGGGCTGTCTTGAGCGCTATCTTTGCGGACCGGAACTGGCGAAGGACTGGAAGGGCGTAGGGCACCACAACACGGCAGGGATCGAGGAAGCCGCCGCAAATGGTGATATCGCTGCGATCGGGGCGCTCGATCGTTATATGGACCGCTTCTCGCGCGCCTGTGCTCTTGCGATCAACTTCCTCGATCCTGACATTATTGTGCTCGGCGGTGGCGTGTCCAACCTCGACAGCATCTATGAACGTGTGCCGCCCTTGCTGGCACGTCATGTGATCACCCCGACGTGCACCACCCCCATCGTGCGCAACAAGCACGGTGACAGCTCAGGCGTGCGCGGTGCCGCCTGGCTGTGGGACGTGACTGAGTAAGGGGCGCCTCTCAGTCCTGCTTGAGGCGATCGGGGCGGAACCCGGTCGCCACAACATAGAGCTCACTCGACTCCTTGCGCGACGCAGGGGGTTTGAGGTGACGCACACTTGAAAAGGCCAGTTTCATGGGCTCGAGCATCTGCCGCTCGGATCCGCCCTGAAACACTTTGGCGACGAATCCGCCGCCAACCGCCAGAACCTGCATCGCAAAATCAAGCGCACCTTCCGCCAGTCCCATGATGCGTAGGTGATCCGTCGGCGCATGGCCTGTGGTGTTAGGTGCCATGTCGGACAACACCAGATCGGCAGGACCGCCCAGCAATTCGATCAGACGGGCTGGCATATCGGGATCTGTAAAGTCGCCTTCTATAATCGTGGCGTCACTGACTGGATCGACCGGCAGCAGATCCACACCCACAACAGCGCTGGCACCGCGCTTGACCGCAACCTGAGTCCAGCCTCCCGGGGCAGCGCCAAGGTCGATAATTTTCATCCCGGGCTTGATCAGCTTGAGCCGGTCATCGATTTCAATCAGCTTGAACGCTGCACGCGAACGCCAACCCTGCTTGCGCGCTGCAGCCACATACGGGTCGTTGAGCTGGCGGTTCAGCCAACGTTGTTGCGCCGTGGAGCGCCCACGTGCCGTGCGAAGCATGATTGTCTTGTTACGCGCCGTCTGGACAGAGCTGCCATCCAATGCGCTGTCTGACTCACCGGGCGCGGCTGAACTCTTGAGGGCCTTGCCCGGAATACGGCGCTCCTGCACCTTGCCGCCCTGACGGCCGCGCTTGTCATTATCTTTGCTCATGCGCGTCCCATAAAGGAAGACGGTGCATGATGGCCACGATAATTCGCGTGCCTGTCATGGGAGGGCGCGCGTTGGCGCATACCCTGAGCATGAACGCGCGTGCGGCGCGACTGCGACGCCATGCGGGCCACCATCCCGTCGCGAAGGCCGCGATCAGCAACGATGATCTCGCGTGATGGCCAGACACGATGGATGGCGTCGAAAATTGCACAGCCAGGCAACATGAAATGCTGACGGTCAGGAGTGAGGCCGGGCGGCGATTCCTGTTGGCCCGACGCAGCCTGCCGCACAAGCCCAATGGCGTCATGGGCGGCTTCTGCCGTGAGCGTGAAGCCATCCACAGCATGTCGGCTGTAGCGCGCCAGGTTCTGCGCGACACTGGCCAAGGTCGTCACCGTGCCGCTCGTGCCCAGCATCTGCACGGCACCACGGCGCATTTCCTGTCCGATCTGGTGAACACGTTCAAACGCCGTAAGAGGTTCCTGTACGAGGCGAACCATATCTTCGTACAGGTTGGCGGAGTTTTTGCCGCCCTGCTCACCGCGCCTATGCCCGAACTGCTCAGAGAGGGTCACCACCCCAAAGGGCAGGCTGACAAGACCGACAACCTCGTGCTCATGCGTTTCGGGGTGCAATCTCAGCCATGCAACTTCTGTCGAACCGCCGCCAATATCAAAAAGAATAGCCCGCCGCCCCCCTTCGGGATCGCGGTGCAGCAAGGTCCGGCATCCCTCGACAGCAAGTTCCACTTCCTCCCTGGGGGAGATGATTTCCAGAGATAGGCCGGTTTCGGAGCGGACGCGCGAGAGAAAGCTGTCGCGATTGAGAGCGCGTCGGCACGCTTCTGTTGCAACGGCACGCACCTGAAGCGAGGGGAGGCCATCCATGCGCGCGGCGTAGCTGTCGAGGGTACGAATGGCGCGGTCCATGGCACGCGAACTCAGTTCGCCGGTTTCAACCAGCCCCTCGCCGAGGCAGACCATGCGATTCTGGCGGTCAAGCACCTGCACACCATGCCCGCTCCGCCGGGCGATCATGAGGCGGCAATTGTTGGTGCCGAGATCGAGGGCGGCAAAATGCCTGGGGGCGTGCCCCCCGATCGAGGGGGAAGCAGCATCGCTTTGGCGGTAGCCCATGATCGTCCCCTTTTTGTGATGGTGCGATGCACCGGAAATCTTGTGTAAAAAACAATGTGATAGCGCTGGCACAGCACAGCAAGGATTTTGTGATGGGACATAGGTCGATTTATGGAAAAAAATCTGAAAAGGGGGGTTGCGGCCCTGTGGGGTGGATGCTATCTGACCGCCACCGCAAGGCACTGAGCTACAGCTCAACTGCTGGGGGATAGTTTAGCGGTAGAACTACCGGCTCTGACCCGGTCAGCCCTGGTTCGAATCCAGGTCCCCCAGCCATTTTCCCTTCGGGTCCATTCTCTGAGATCGCGGATTACATCATCCACGCCCTGACCTGTTCCGAACAGGGAAGACGCCTCTCGCGAGAAGTAACGTGGCTCTATCGCCTGCCTCTGGTTCCCCCTCGGAGGCTAAGTCCAAGCGAATACGGTATACGTAATCGTCCCCCAATGCCTCCTGTCAGTCTGGGAGACACATTGAAACCTGTGCCTTGTCGCTATGTGACTCGGGGAACAGTGCCCAGTGAAACTGAGGGCGAGCTGACCACGCTGTTACCTGACCCGGGCCTTTGCCTGATCCGTTGAGGCCCGCAGCGAGATCGACCGGGTCCGTGGAATAGCATCCATGGCCAAACCATAATGTTGCGCGACCGTGCTGGGTCGACCCTCTCTCCCTGTTGCATTCATCAGGGCTCACCCCAGGCGGCGGGCCGGGTGTCACCGATAGAGGCATGCTCTCTCAAGATAAACGTGGTGGCCCGGACAGATAATGCGGCGCGATGGCCAAATATCGTTTCTATCACGGTGGTCTATTCGGCCCGGTGCGTATCGCAGCGCCGAGGCTGCATGGGGGAAACCCCCGATCAGCCCTTTCGAGCCTTCGCCGAATCTACCCTGTAACGTGACGCCATGAATGCTGTCAGAGAGGTTCAATAGCCGCATTTGTCCTTTCGCCAGGGGAGGGCTCTCCTTGTCTCCAGTGCCCTTCGCGCTGAAGTGAAGCTCGGCGGTTAGCCTACACATAGAATTCCCCGGAGCCGTAAGTTGCCCCGACAGAGACATGGGTCTTGGTCGCCGGCACCAATTGTCTTCTGAGGGGTGGCGTAGAGACAAACCAGGGATGGTTTCACGATCAGGAATATGGATGGCGGGCGGTCCAGTGGGGGCGGCGTTGTTTGTTAAACAATATTCCCATGTGGCCGAATTTTCGGAATTACAGCCCTATGATTGCATCCGTTTATCAATAAGATAAGAAATCATAACAATTATACATTCGTCAATATCAATTTATGCATCGTTAATACCAGAGAACCTGTCCTCCTGGTGTTATATCTCGTCTCATGACCCTGCTGCTGTATCGCAATGATACCTTATGTAACCAGAATAAAACGATCTTAATATTTCGTATCGTCATCAAATTTTCATCCCGCGAGCGCGATGCCTTGTGATAGGAACATTAACGTAACGATCTATGTTCGTTAATAATCCAGCATATCTCCCGGGAAGTATGATGCGCTTTAACGCCCGTTATTTTTTATGTGCGACGTCCGTCCTCGCGCTGAGTGTCTCTGCCGCTCAGGCAGAGCAGAGCCAGGCCGGTCGCAAGACCGCCTCGTCCAAAGCTGCGCAAAGCGCGGACTCAGGGCCATCCATGATGGGCTCGACATCTCCTGCGGATGCGGCGCGCAGTGAAACGGTTCAGGTACGGGCAAGCCGTCACACATCTGCCGGTGGTGGCCTCATGGTGCATGAGGACGCTGCAAAATCGCGTTCGACCGTCACGCAGGAGTTCATTTCGAAGCAGACGCCCGGTCTTAACCCGATGCAGCTCATCGCCTCGCTGCCAGGCGTTAATACCACCTCGGTCGATCCTCTTGGTCTTAACGGCGGCAACCTGACGCTGCGTGGACTGAATGCCAGCCAGATCGGCTTCACGCTCGAAGGTTTCCCAATCAACGATATCGGCAACTATGCTGTCTATCCTCAGGAAATCGTCGACTCAGAGAATTTGCGCACGATCAATGTGGAGCAGGGCTCGGCAGATCTCGACAGCCCCCACATCAGCGCTTCGGGCGGCGCTGTAAATATGTACCTGCTGGACCCGACTGAAAAATTCAGCGGTCATCTCGACGGTACTTATGGCAGCTATAATGCCCGCCGCATCTTTGGCCGCGTGGATACTGGCCGTATCGGGAATACGCATCTCAAGGGCTATATCTCATTTTCGGCTGCTCATGAGGATTCATGGCGTGGTCCCGGTGCACAGAAGAAGCTGCACGGCGAGACCAAATGGGTGAACGAATGGGGGCAGGGCAATCGTATCGCGCTGGCTATTGTCGGCAATCAAAGCGACAGCACGCTTTTTCCGTCCATGAGTCTCGCGAACTGGCAGGAATACGGCACATCCTACACGTATGATTCCAAATGGAATCCCAAAAGCCCGAGCGCCAATTACTACAAGCTGCATCAGAACCCGTTCACGAACATCTATGCAAGCGCGCCGTCCACGTTTACGCTGACGGATAACCTGACGCTGACGGAAACACCGTATTTCTGGTATGGCAATGGCAATGGCGGCGGTGCCTATAATGAGAGCCTGACGAGCCAGCAATATGGCTCGCAGTCTCTGAGCGGCTCGATCGGTCCATACAATCCATCGAACACAAAGAGCCTGCTCCTTTATAACCCATCCAACACACAGACTTATCGCCCGGGTGCCGTCACAAAGCTGGCTCTGCATACCGGGGCCAACCGTCTGATGATTGGTTACTGGTTCGAGTATTCGAAGCAGATCCAGACGGCGCCTTATAGTCTTGTCGATCCCGCGACCGGCGCGCCGCTGGATGAATATGGTGGCGGCCCGAACCTTGTGCTTTCCAACGGTACGACCGCTCAATATCGTGACACGCTGACGCAGACGCGCATCCACACGCTCTTCATCGATGACTCGCTCTCATTGCTGAACAATCGCCTCACCATTGAGGGCGGCCTGAAATATGCAATGATCACCCGCCAGGGGCAGAACTATCTGCCGGACACGTCGACAGGTCCCTATATCAACGGAAGCTGGAATGAGCCTCTGCCAGCCGCGTCCATTCGCTACAAGCTGAATGACCAGTTCCAGCTTTTTGCTTCCGGGACGACCAATTTCCGCATCCCGATGAACACATCGCTCTATGACGCTGGCACCTACACCAAGGGCGTGGGTTACAGCACGAAGGCGAACCCGAACCAGAAGCCGGAAATCTCGATTTCGGAAGAAGCTGGTGTCCGTTATCAGGGAAGCCTGTTCAACAGCACGCTGACCTATTTCCACTACAATTTCACCAACCGTCTCTACACCCAGACGGTGGTGCTGCCCAACGGGTCCTACTACTCGCAGAGCATCAACGGTGGTGGATCGTACGCCGATGGCGTTGATTTCGAAATCGGTACGCGCCCGATCCTTTATCATCTGCGTCCCTATGTCTCGGCCGAGTACATCAACGCCCGGACGGACAGCAATGTCGCGGCTGGCAGCAGCGGCGACTACGTGTTCAGCAAGGGCAAGTTTGCGCCCCAGACGCCGAAGCAACAGGTGGCGTTTAACCTCGACTATGACGATGGACACCTGTTCAGCGGCTTCAACCTCAAATATGTCGGCAAGCAGTATGCGACGTTCAACAACGATACGTCGATCCCGAGCTACGTGACGATGAACGTCCATGCCGGATATCGCTTCCACAATTTCGGCTTCATGAAGAACCCGGTCCTGCAGCTCAACCTGCAGAACATCACGAACAACCACTATCTTGGCTTCGTGAATGGCACTGCCGCGAACGGCAAGGCAACGACCGGGGTGTATGGGCACAAATTGTCTGCCGGAAGCACAACTTACTACGTCGCGTCACCTTTCTTCGTGGGTGGTACGGCAAGCGTCGATTTCTGATCCGAGTCACACTGTTGCACGGCAGGGGAGGGGGCTTCGGCCCCCCTTTCTCACGGAAGGCCCAGCAGATGAAAATCCGACCGGATGGGAAGTTTTTTCTCGCCTGCTGTCATTTTTCTGAAATTATGTGTTGACGGGTGTGGGTGTGGGGTCTAAAAGCCCGTTCACCGCAGCGGAACACGCCGCGGTGACTGCCTGAAAGACTGAGTAAGATCAGTAGGTTAGGTAGGGTTCTTTGAAAATTGAATAGGTTATGGAAGGGATATGTTGGCGGCGCTTT
>NZ_VWWA01000020.1:0-25795 GCF_011753235.1 Asaia sp. As-1742
GGTCGCGACGGGCGAGACGTTCGACAACCCGCTTTTGACCGCCCACGCCGCCTGATAAATAACGGCCTGGCGGTCTGTCTGGTTACAGACGAGGGCGCCAGGTCATAGGAAAAGTCACAGTTTCCAGATGGATCGTGGCTGGCAACCCATTGAGTTCAGTACTCCCTGATCAGCCGCACGTGCAGCCGTCCACCACTCTTTCGCGCCCCACCTACTTCCGATAATATAATTTATCGGAAGTAGGGGCGGGGGAAGGGGGTTCAAATTGCAAAAAGGCGCAGTTTGAATCTAATTCCATTTAAGGATAAGTACCCTATCTCGCCTTTACGCATGTAAAGACGTATAATGCACTCTGTTCTGAGGGGATAAGAAGCCATGGCGTCCATCAATCTGCGCATCGACGACACCCTGAAAAACGCTGCTTATCAGCGCCTCTCAGAGCTGGGGATCACACCCTCGGCTCTGATCCGCCAGACCTTTGAATACGTTGTCGAAACCGGAAAACTCCCGGTCCAGCGCGTCATCCTGTCGAATGACGATCGCGATCTCCTGGCTCTCGTTCGTGAGCGCCTTGCCTCGCCCCAGGGGTCGATTGCTGTCAGTCTGGATGACCTGTGACGCGCTATGCGCTCCATTTCGATCCACGCGCTAAACGCGAGTGGGACGCTGCGAGGCGCTCTTGAGCGGTCGTCAGAACCTGTCCCACTTTCCTAGCGACAGGCTTTACGCCGCGCTCACCCGAGCCGCTGTCGCAATCGGGCGACTGGATCAGCGTCTCCATAATCATCCTTTGCTCCCAGCCATCCTGTTCCGTGAGCGGCTCGAGGCGGCGCGTGTCTGTGCAACTGTGGATGGATACGTCATCGACCCATGGCATCTCGGCGCCGAACTGGAGGGCTTGCGCCCGAAGCTACAAGGCGAAGACGCTGCCGATCGTGGGGCGTACGTGGACAATGCGAAAATCGCGTTCGAGCAATATCAATGGCTTTCACGACCGACGTCAACTCAAGCAGTGCGTATCCACGAGGCCACTGAGCTTCTGCGCTTCGAGGCTGTAACCGCGGGACCGCTCCTTGGAGCTGCTCGGGCTTTTCATCGATGGATCGATGATGGGAACAGCCGCTCGCCCTTGCGTGACGCTCTTGTCTCTTTCTGGCAGGAAACGCAGCTTCTGCGCGTTGGTCTCCCCCTTACTGGGGCCCGAGCTTTTGCCTCTGATACGCCCTGGAAACAATCCATGTGGCTCCCCAGCTTTATGAATGCTTTGGCCGATGAAGCGGAAGGTATTCATGCTCGTGTCATTGGAATCGAGCGTCAGTGGCATCATGCGAGAGCTCATAGCGGAGCCCGCCGTAGCAATTCGCGGGCGGACACAGCGATCAATCTGATTGCAGCCTTTCCCCTGCTATCCGCGACACGGCTTGCCAGTCTACTCGGCATCTCCATAAAATCCGCGTATCTTATGCTTGAACGCTTTCTCGCTGCAGGCCTCATCACCGAAGTCACTCACCGCATGGCGCGAAGGCTTTTCGCGCTCAAGGAATTCGAACCATTGCGTGAAGTGGTTCGTCCACCCAGACGTCACGCAGCTGGTCGGAAACGGGGACGGCCGCGACGTGATGACAGGTGTTTCCCTGAGGATCTCACGGAGAGAGAAGAAAAGGTTGAGTACGCTCAGGAGGCAGCCAAACTAATCGGCCCTCTTGCGATCGATTATGGCCCCCCCGAAGAGGCTCTAGCTCTGGCGGATGTCGCAATTGGGCGCATGCAGGCCTTCTCGAGGTGATTTCAGGCTGAATGGGTAATCAAAGCATCATCTGTGCTGTGCGCAATAAAGGGCGCCAATATGTACGTTAGCTAATCTCACGAGCGGTCTGACTGTATTTCCACCTCCCGGTGAGTTCTTGTCTGATGAAAGAATGTTAATCAAGTGAAGCATAGCCGTCTCGATTAAGACCATCCGTCGGTGAAACTCAAAATCATGTTTTGCTCATGCTTGTGCCCTGCCCCGCAACGATGCCTAGATTAGCCATATCTCGCATCTGTGTGATACTATCCATGGCTAACCTCCCTGTCTGGGGTATGCTCTCGATCCAAACGATTATTTCTCCGACGAAATCCTGCATATATACTATAATCACAAAGCAACCAAACGTTCTCCGGCCCATCCTCTGAAAGGACAGGGAGCACGATCTTACCGGCCAACCATCTGACAAGTCACGGTCTTACGGAGCGGCCACGTGTAAAGTCGATCTGCCAACGTGGCATCTCTCGCACAAAGAGCAGCGCAATCAGGGTGCAAACATCCATCTACTCCTGCGCAAACACGGTAGCATCATGCAAAGTTTTGCCCACCGAGCTGGTGTCAGCGTTTCGTCTTTATTTCCTCCGTTACCCGCAATCTCTGCGATGCGCCTATCTTCAGCACCCTCGCCCCGTCCCACTATATCCATTGTATTTAGGCCGTAACCGGCCGCTTTGGGCCGCCTTGATTAAGCGGCCTGTTTGTGGGCTGGGGTTGCGGGGCGCCAGTTCCATGGGAGCAGTTCGTTGAGGCGGTTGATCTTGTGATCACTGATACGGGCGATGACGTCGGCGAGATAATCCTGGGGGTTGAGGCCGGAGAGTTTGGCGCTTTCGATGAGGGTCATGGCATCGGCAATGTTGTCACCACCGGCGTCGGAGCCGGCGAAAAGATAGTTTTTTCTGCCGACGCAGACGGGACGTATGGCGCGCTCGGCGGCATTATTATCAATGGCGACGCGACCGCCCTGAAGGAACAGGGTAAAGGCGTTCCAGCGATTGAGCGCATAGCGGATGGCCTTGGCCAGTTCGCCCTTGCCGGGAATGCGGGCGAGCTGGGCGTCGCACCAGACGCGGAATTTCTCGACGCGGGGACGGCTTTCCTGTTGACGAACGGCCAGCCGCTGTTGCGCCGGTCGCCCCATGATCTGACGCTCGATGTCATAGAGCGCGCCGATCCGGTCGAGCGCTTCCCTGGCGATCGTCGAGCCGTTGCCTTTCCAGACATCGTGGAAATCTCGGCGCAGATGCGCCCAGCACGCGGCTTCGCGCACGCGGGCCATGCCGGTCGCATCGGGTTTGTAGAGTTCTCTGAACCCAGCGTAAGCATCCGCCTGGAGAATACCCGAGAAATTCGCCAGATGGGTCTGAGGGTTGATCCCCTTGCGATCGGGAGAGAACCAGTGGGCGACCGCCGGCGGATCATCACCGCCCCAGGGGCGCTGGTCGCGCAGATAGGTCCAGATCCGTCCTTCCTTGACGCCTCGCGGCTTGCCGGTCTGGCGTAGGCGAGGATCGAGCACCTGGATGGGGGTGTCATCCGCATGGAGATGATCGGATGACGTCACCGTCTGGCGGATCAGCGTGGCCAGCGGGCGAAGCACCGCGACCGCCTGGCCGCACCAGTCGATCAGCGTCGAGCGCGGAATGTCGACACCCTGACGGGCAAAGATCTCGCTCTGTCGGTAGAGTGGCAAATGGTCATCGAACTTCGAGACCAGGATGTGTGCCAGCAGCGCGGGACCAGCCATGCCGCGCGGTACCGGGCGGGATGGTGCTTCGGGTTGCACCATCGTCTCGCAATGGCGGCAGGATTTCTTCAGCCGCGCGGTCTCGATGACTTTGAGTTTCGCGGCAACCAACTCGAGGATTTCGGCGACATCCTCGCCGACGAGGCGCAGCGGACCACCACAGGCAGGACAGTCCTCGCCGGGGTCGAGCACGATGCGCTCGCGCGGGGTCGTCTCCGAGACGCGGGGTTTGCCACGCCGCCTGGGTAAGACGATCCTGTCGGCCCCGTCCTTCTCCTGTTCGTCAGGATCGGGTGACCTGTCCGCCGCCGCGATAGCGATTTCCACATCTTCAAGGAGAAGCTCGAATTGTTCGACCTCACGGTCGATCTTCTCGGAGCTTGCGCCGAATTTCTGCTTCTTCAGCCGTGCGATGTGGATCCTGAGCGACTGGATGAGCGCGTCATAGGCCCGCCCGGATGCCGTCAGCCGAGCGATTTCAGCCCCCTGAGCGGCGATGATCGCCTTGAGGGCCTCCGGATCGTCAGGCAGGGTCGCCGAGGCAGGCTGCATGACGAAAGAATAGAGGAAAACCGCCAGAAAACAAAGAATTCCGCAAGGATAACCGCCAGAAAATCAGGCGACCCGCGAAGGCGGCGCCGACCAGGCTGGCCGTCTCCAGTCGATCCCCTCCCACAGCATGGCGACTTGTGCGGCCGTCAGTCGCGCAACACCATCCGCGGGCGACGGCCAGGGAAAACGACCTTTCGGCGCGTCGAGAACCTTGTAATACAGGCAGAACCCCTGACCGTCCCAGGTCAAAAGCTTGATCCTGTCGCCCTTGCGACCGCGAAAGGCGAAGATCGCCCCCGAGGTAGGCTTCTGCCGCAACAAATCCTGCGCCAGAGTGGCAAGCCCCGAAATCCCCTTGCGCATGTCGGTGGCGCCGCACGCCAGATAGACGCGCACGCCGCTGCCCAGTCCGATCATGCCGTCTCCGCGATCCGGATGATCCGCGCCAGCCTGTCGTCCGCCAGATCGCCCGCGATGCCGATCGAGCGCCCGTTGCGCAACAGGATCTCCACACGCCCGGAACCAGACGGTCCGCCGCCGCCAGATTCAATGGTCTTCTCGTCTGCCGCCTCAACAGGCAGGAAACGAACACCCCGATCGAGAGAGGGATAACGCTTACGAAGCCAGCCCCGCCATTGATAAAGATGCTGGCGCGTCAGATCATGCCGCCGCGCCACATCGGATATGCTCGCATTATCAACCCCGACCTCGGACAGAATGCCCAGTTTCTGCTCGTCCGACCAGCGTCGCCGACGCTCCACACCCATCAGAATTTCCTGCCGCATCGACACCTCACAAGCAACGTCAATAACGACGTCGTTAACGACAGGAAGTTACCAGTGCGCCGACTTCTTCATAAGAGCCTGTTTGGAAACTCACGGATGGGCATTTCTACGGGTGAGATTGGCGCCCATGGCGACGAGGATCATGGCCTGTGAGATGTCGATACGACGCTCATAGTCACGCACGAGACGTCGCCAGCGGGTCATCCAGCCAAAGGTCCGTTCCACGACCCATCGACGGGGCAGAATTTCGAAGCCCTTCGCTCCGTCCCGGCGTCGGATGACTTCGACGACGAAGTCCAGATAAGCCGCCTTGTCCATCAATTGGAGCCGGTCGTAAGCCCCGTCGGCGAACAGGTTCTTTACCCAAGGCCAGCGCTTGCGGATCGCATCCAGGATCATCTGCGCGCCCGCGCTGTCGGAGATGTCGGCCGGGGTCAGATTGACCATCAGCAGACGTCCGTCTGTATCCACGGCAATATGCCGCTTGCGCCCGACGACCTTCTTGCCGGCTTCATAACCTCTTGTTTGCGCATGCGGTGCCTTGATGCTCTGGCTGTCGATCACCCCGGCGGTCGGGCTCGTCTCGCGACCTGACCGCTCCCGATCGAGCATTAGTTCGACGTCGTGGATGGTCTGAAACAGAAAACGTCGAGCCAGTTCCCTGAACCAGCCGTAGACCGTACGCCAGTGACCGAAATGGATCGGCAGCATGCGCCAGCCGCAGCCCGAGCGGACCAGATAACGCACCGCGTTGATCACCTCGCGGAATTCGACCTCCCGTGGACGACCCATGCGCCCCGGTGCGGGCATCAGCGGCGCGATCCGGTCCCATTCCTCATCCGTCATGTCAGACGGATAGCGTTTCGTCTTTCGGGCAATCCCGGCCATTCGGGCCCTCTGCTCTGGCGTCCACATCCAGAGCTTGAATCACACTTCAACGACTTTCCAAACAGGCTCTAAGATGAGCGCGTTAGGGCCATATTTCCCGAAAACGCGCGGTCTGAAACGCGTAGATGATCGCCGCGTGCTGAGCGGCATCGTCTACGTGATCCGGCATGGCTTGCAATGGAAGGACGCGCCGTCGGGCTACGGTCCGCATAAGACGCTGTATAATCGCTTCATCCGTTGGAGCCGTCTTGGCGTATTTGCCCGGATCTTTTCCGCCCTGACGGGTAATGCTGGCGTCCCGGAGGAGTTGCTGATCGACAGCACACATCTGAAGGCGCATCGCACTGCCGCAAGCCCGCTCAAAAAGGGGGTGCTGCGCGTCGGATCGGACGCACAAGAGGCGGCCTGAACTCGAAACTGCATGCCGTCTGCGACGGGCATGGCCGTCCAGTGGCGATGCTGCTCACCAAGGTCAGATGAGTGACCACAAGGGCGCAGCCCTGCTGCTGCCACGCTTGCCCTCCGCTCGCCACCTGGTCGGCGATCGCGGTTACGACAGCAATCGCTTCCGGCGCAATCTGACCGAACGAGGCATCGAGCCATGCATCCCGTCCACGAAGAGCCGGAAAGTGCCGATCTCGCACGACAAGTCCCGATATCGCCGGCGGCACAAGGTCGAGAACATGTTCGGCCGCCTCAAGGACTGGCGCCGCATTACCACGCGCTACGACCGCTGCGCCCACACCTTCTTCTCGGCAATCTGCCTCGCCGCAACAGTCACCTACTGGACGCCGTAATGAGTCCTGACCCTAGCACATCCCGCATATGCAGCAATTCTGCAATACTATAGCCGAGACAACGGCCGATTTCCGAAGCTGGAGGAGGGGAAGGCGCCCGTCGTCCTCCGCCATGCGGATGCGGTTGGTGGAGCAGTCTAGCAACTGGGCAACATCGGCAATGCCGTTGCGCACATTAAGCTCCTTGCGGCTATCGGGCAGGAAAGCCTTACGGCGTAGTAGCTCGATCATGCGCTCGCCAGCCTCGACGAGATCACCGATCTGACTCACGATTGAATTCATTAACATCCTCCTAGGACCCGTTAGGGCCTGAAGATGCTTTGGATCTGCATAGCTCGCTATAATGAGCATGATGCAGTCTGTGATGTCCGATGATGCGTGGCGGGTCAGGGGCCCTCTGAGCGAGGCGGTGCGGCCCAAGGGAAAAACGCCGCCACGCAACCTGCGTCAGAGGGTGCCGGCGATCTTCTGGCGTCATCAGAATGGCGCGAAATGGCGATTTCTCCCCTCGGAATTCGGCTCCTAGTGGACAGCGACGCAGCTTTTCATTCGGTGGGCAAAGCTCGGCGTTTGGGAAGCACTCTCCGAGCGCCTAAAAGACCAGAATCCAGCCAGGAAGAGGCCTTGGCTTTTACCCTGACGTCGGGACAGGCACATGAATTGCCGTCCGCCATGGCGCTCCTGGAGGCGCTGCCGGCCGCACCGCGTTACGTCGTCTGTGACCGGGGGTATGCCTCAAACTGCTTTCGCGAGGAACTATGGAGCAGAGAGGCTCGCGTCTGGTCATCCCGCCCAAGCGAAACGAGCCGCCCGTCTCGTGCCCGAAATGGGCCTATCGGCACCGCCATCTGGTCGAGAACCTGTCGGCGCGCCTCAAGGAGTGGAAGGCCGTCGCCACCCGATACGAGAAAACCGCCGCTTCCTTCATCTCCGTCATCTGCATCGCAGGCGCCGCAGATCATATCAAGACCTAACAGGCCCCAATAGGGGTATGTCACTGTGAGCATGGAGCATGACACGATCAATCGCGAGAGGGCTCTTACACATGCCCCAAGATGCGATGGGCAGCCTTCGGAGACACCGGGGGGTGCCGCTCCAGCGCCGCTTCCTAAGGATCTTATCGACCGGGCGGCCCTGCATTCTCGTGACTTACGCCGAGGCATTACTACACGCCAAATGCAGTGCAACAGCAGCTCGGGCGAGCAAACGATTCCAATTGTCACCCCATTAACAACGCCTTCAGCGTGAGTCACACTCGTCTACGTTTGGCAACAAAACGTAATGCTTCTCACAATTTTGTTGATAATGATTCTTATTCCCGTTAACGGTATCTTCAGTTTTGGAGAGGCTATCGTGTATTTATCGAAGTTGCTGGATCAAAAGGCGTTCTGTGTCACTGTGTTGGTGATCGCCTCAGTGAGCAAAGTCTCCGCTCAGGAGACTCCGCCAAGTCAAAAAACGAGGTCTGCGATCACGAAACAGCAGCCGACAGAGCGGATAACAGTCCGTGGACAATCTGAACGGTATGTCGCCAATAAGGGTACGACCGCAACCAAGACGGACACGGCGCTTATTCAGACTCCACAGTCCGTAGTCGAGATAACAAGCGCACAGATCAGAGATCAGAACGCCCAAACGCTGGGAGCTATTCTGCGCTACGCCCCGGGTGTGCAGGGGGAGTTATGGGGCGGAACGGATCTCAGGTTCGACACCTTTGTGCTTCGCGGCTTTCCTGTTTCGATGCCCTATATGGACGGCCTCAACACCTTGAGCCGCTATACACTTTTGTCGCCAAGCATTCAGGCTTATGGCGTCGATCGCGCCGACGTTCTTTTGGGACCGTCCTCTGTGCTATATGGTCAGAATGCGCCAGGCGGCCTCGTCAACGTTACGAGCAAACGGCCGACCGACACACCTTTGCATGAAGTCATTGCCGAAGCGGGCAACTACGGTCATGCACGTGGCGCGTTCGATCTTGGGGGGCCGCTGGCGCTGAACGGCAAGGTTACCTATCGGCTTACCGGTGAGATCATTGATAGCGGCACACAGGTCGATCATGTGCACGACAGTCGCTATTATATTGCTCCGTCGCTTACTTTTCATCTCAATACGAAAACCGATTTAACGTTACTCGCTCATTACCAGCGGATCGACGGCGGTTTTCTCAACCAGTACCTGCCTGCGCAGGGCACACTAACGGAAGCACCATTTGGCCGCATTCCCACCTCGCTATTCATAGGGCAGCCAGGGGACGGCTTTACCCGGGTAGAATGGGCGGTCGGTTATCAGTTCTTGAGCCACCTGACGGACTATCTAAGCGTTCGACAAAACCTGCGATTCACACGCATAGACTATAAGCAGAAGCAGACGCTAGGTGCAGGTATAGAGCCAGGAACGACACTGCTCGATCGTTTCTATCTTGGAGCGGACTCATGGCAAAATAATCTCGCCGTTGATAGCGCTGCGATATATTCACATCCGATTGGCTCTGTCGCCAGCAAAGCGACTTTGGGCGTTGATTATCTCAACGCGCATGACGGCTGGTTCGAGGTTGATGGGAGCGCCCAGTCACTTGATATACGTCATCCTGTCTACAATGGGACGTCCCAATTCGAGGACATCTTTCAGTCCAACGATCTTCTGCAGCAGGTTGGCCTCTACGCCCAGGAGCAGGCGTCCTGGCGCCACTGGCACCTTACGGCCGGTTTGCGACAGGATTGGGCGGAGACACGCACCTGGGACAATTTTGATACCCGCGTCGCGCCGATTAATCACAAGCTGACGGGTCGGGTCGGACTTCTCTACCTCTTTGACAATGGGTTGGCACCCTATGCAAGCTATTCGACGTCCTACCAGCCGAGCATTGGTCTCGATGCCCAAGGGGCTCCGCTCAAACCCCTCACGGGGGAGCAGTATGAGGCAGGCATAAAATATCAGCCGCATGGCATGGATAGTTTCATGACAGCCTCGGCCTATCAAGTGACCGAACACAATGTCAGCACGGTCAATCCTTATAATCCCTCGAGCGTTGTACAGACCGGCGCGATCCGCGTGCGCGGGGTCGAACTCTCAGGCGTCGCCGATTTCGGTTTTGGTCTCAAATTGACCGGCTCCTACACCTATATGGATGGAGTTATCAATCGCGCGGTGCCTTTCGCAATCGGCGAGGCAACCTACACTATACAGGGAAACCGGGCGCCTAATGTGCCAAAAAACTCCGGTAACCTCTGGCTTGACGAGACCCTGCCCCAAGGGAGGCTGAAGGGTCTGGGAGGTGGCATCGGTGTCCGCTACGTCGATGCACGCGAGGCTGATCGGCTTAACACCGTCGATCTTCACGCCTATACGCTGGCGGACCTTACGATCCACTATAGCTACCGCCAGTGGCGTACTGCCCTTAACATACAGAACCTCCTCGACCATCGCTATGTCGCGAGCTGCTATGACAACGGTCTCGGCAGCGTCAATGACTGCTTCTACGGTCTGCGGCGAACGATCTTTGGCAATATTGCCTACCGCTGGTGACATCCCTGTCCTCAACTTCAACGAGCGGGTGTTCGCGATGACCAATCAAGGCGTGCGCCGTTGGAGGTGGGTGCATCGGTGGAGTAGCGTCGTCTGCACCGCGTTCCTTCTTATCCTCAGTCTCACCGGCCTGCCCCTCATCTTCGAGGATGACATCGCCGCCATGCTGGACCCCGCTATCGGGGCGTCGGTCTCCCATGCGGTAACGCTAGCCCACGTCGATACTGCCGTTGCGGCCGCGCATCGCCGGTACCCTGCGGAGGCGATACGTTTCGTTGGGCTGGAGGCAGAGACCGGACGTATCTTGATCCAGCTTTCCCACGCTGCAGATGATCCATTCAAGCAGATGCACCAGATGGCGTTCAGCGCCGCTAACGCGACCCTGCTGCGTGACGGCGATCCACCGGGCGACGCCGTCATGGACACAATTCTCGAGCTGCACATGGCCCTGTTAGCCGGATTGCCGGGCGAACTTTTTCTTTGCGTGATTGGTCTGATTTTTCTGGTCGCCGTGATATCCGGACTTATACTTTACACACCGTTTTCGAGGCGTCTACGCTTTGGCGAAATTCGTCGCAATAGATCGGCGCGCTTGCGCTGGCTTGATGTCCATAACCTGATCGGTATGACGACCGGAGCATGGGTCGCGATCGTCGGCGTCACCGGCGTGATGAATACCTTGGCGACACCGCTTTTCGGGCTCTGGCGCCTTCACGATATCGCACCGGTCCTGCGACCGTATGTCCATGACGCACCCATCGTCCCGAAAGCGCCGGTCTCTCTGGCGATCGCTCAGGCGGAAACCGCCCTACCCGGTATGCAGGCAAGCTTTGTGACATTTCCATCCCATCTCGACGGGAGTCCAGATCATTTCGTGGTTTGGACGCAAGGAAGTTCGAAACTTCGGTCGCGGTTGATGTCGCCGGTGTTAGTGGACGCACATGACGGACACGTTGTTTTTGTACCACAAATACCGTGGTATTTGCGACTACTCGACATATGCCGCCCACTACATTTCGGCGACTATGGGGGTGTGACGCTCAAATGGCTCTGGGCTGCGCTGGATCTACTTACAATCGCTGTTCTTGGTTCGGGCATTTATCTATTGTTTGCCAGACCTAGCCGTTCCGAGTTTGCACGTCATACAGTTTTCTCGATTGAGGTTGGTGAGAAGAGCCAATGATGCGCGATATGGTCCATAAATGGCGTATTCCCGGTTTGATTTTCCTGACAACACCCGTCGCGTTGTTGGCCGCGTTGCTCATCGACGGCATCATGGGGGACATCGCAGGAGCCTGCGCATTGGGTCTGCCTTTGGGTGTCACGATCTGGTTCATCGCCACGTGCGTGAAGAGATAAAACTCTTGGTCATCAGGATCGCACTTACGGGCAAAGCACATTGCTTTGCCAAGACGATTTAGCCCTAAGCGCAGCGAGGGGACCAAACATGATTGCTACAAGATAGCTGATAATCATTCCCCGCACGTCGCGATCAATTGCCTCATGCTTATATCCGCCCTCAGGTGCTCGATCAGAACGAAGCGTCGGCGCGCACGTAATAGAAGCCGCCATCCTGCCCGAGCTGTTGACTATAGGTATCGTATTTTGCGACGTGCAGATATGAGGCCACGCCGGGGATGCGGCTTGGATAGGTATTGGCCAGGTTATTAGCCCCCGCTACCAGATGAATCTGGTGCGTTACGTGATAGCCGAGCTCAAGATTGGTCACGTAGCGCGGCCTGTTCACCTGATGATAAAAATCGGCTACGGAGAAAGCATAAGGCCCCTCGTAATAGGTCAGGTCTGACGATGTGTGGCCGTAGCGTATTTCATGAAGGGAGATGTCCCAACGGCCGCGCGTCCACACGCCACCAATGATGATCTTGTTGCGCGGATAGGCGCTCGTCAGAAAAGCCGCCTGCTAAGCGTTCAGCAGAGGACGTCCATTCGCGTCGTCCGCTATTGAACGGATCGCTGTCTGGTTGAAGTTCACCTCCGCGTCCCAGCGCACCCGACCATAGGAGCCGAACGAAGTATTATAGGCCGCTGTCGCGTCAAGGCCACGCGTACGCGTACTGGCACCGTTGGTGAAATATTGCGCGGTGATGGCGTCCGCGTCGGCGATCCCCCGGACGTTCGCTCCCTGAAGCGCTATGGCCTCAAGCGCGGCTGCGCCGTTATATACGCCACCGTCGACGATGCGGTCGCGCACCGAAATCTGATAGGCGTCGAGCGTCAGATGTAGGCTCGGCAGCGGGTCCAGTACCACGCCGGCGCTGAAATTGGTCGAACGTTCGGGTTTGAGCGGCGACGCACCGAGCAGGCGCGCGCCTGCCGAATTCACCGGAAGTTGCGCCACAGCATAGGTCGGGCTCGTGATAATGCTGGCGTAGTTTTCCTGCGCAAGTGTTGGCGCGCGAAAGCCGTTACTAACTGTTCCGCGCAGCGCGATCCAACGCGCGATGTCGTAACGCGTTGAGACCTTGCCGCTCTCGGTATTGCCGACATCCGTATAATGCTCAAAGCGCCCGGCGAGATCGACGTGCCAATGGGGCAGGGGTAGCGTGGAGACATCAATGTAGCCCGAGGTGACGTCGCGGTTGGCACGCACGCGATTGACGGGGCTGTAGCCCTGATAACCCTGCGCTCCTCCGTCTATGTATGAAGGCGAGGTACCGGAATCGATCCCGTAGCTCTCATAGCGATAAGCCCCGCCGAAGGCGAGATTGATGGGCCCGGCCATGAGCGGCACGACGATGGATCGGCGAAAATCGAGATCGCTTGTCCACTGGCTGTTATGGAAGCTGCCGACGTCGAAGCTAAGCGGCGGCGCGCCTGTCGCGGAGTAGAGGCCCAGATTGGCAGAGTCGTTCAACCCCAGACCGTCATGATCGCCGCCATAGGTCGTTGCGAGGTCCCATTCCCATCCCAGGAGATGCTTACCGCGAAATCCCGTCGTCACCCCGAAATCATTGTCCGCTAGCGTCTCGACAGGGGTGTACCCGCCCAGATAGATCGCAGGCAGGCTCGATCCTGTCCGCAGATATGCCCATCGCTTGCCATAGCGGTAGGTGTAGGTGTCAAACGAATATACCTCGATATCGTTGGTGATATGGTAGGCAAAATTGGCCTCTATGCCGACCCGCGTACTCTCGGGCGAACCAATGGCTGTATTGTCCGGGCGACCCGTGCGGGTATCCGCTCCGACACGCACTGTGCGGTCCTGATGCTTCACCTCGGCGCTGAGATTGAGAAAGCCGCGCCCGAGGTCGATCCCGCCATTGACGCTCTCTCCCGTCGTCACACCGTCTCCCGCGCCGTACACGCCGTTCAGCGACTGAAGAGTGACGCCATGCGGCTTGTTCTTGAGGATGATGTTGATGACGCCTGCGATCGCATCAGAGCCATACTGCGCCGAAGCCCCATCCTCGAGTACCTCGATATGGTCCACCGCCGAAATGGGGATCATGTCGAGATCGACAGGTGTTGTGCCCTGCTGCGGCCCACCGTTGAGGGAGAGCGCTGCCGTCGTGTGCCGCCGCTTGCCATTGACGAGGATCAGTGTCTGGTCAGCGCTTAGCCCGCGCAGGCTTAATGAATCCGTCAGCGACGCCTGGTCCAACCCCATCACCTAGCGGCTGACGGAGGGGACAAGCTGTGTCAGTGCGTCACGAAGGTCGGTCATACCCGTGGCGCGAAGCTGCGAGGCGGTGACAACCTGCACGGGACTAAGGGATTGTCGAGCCGTCTGATGCGGATCCCGCGTGCCAGTGACGATCATCTGTTCCTCTTTGTCGATCGTCTGGGATAGCGACTGAGCATTGGCTGTGGTGATGCCCGCTAGCGCGGCAGAGGCAAGGAGGTTCGCGCGCACGAAGATCCGCGCAGCTGGATTAGCCATGGTCAGAGTTCCGATAATGTCGAAATGGGAAGGCGGCCGAAGGGGGGGGGTAGCAAGGTCGACAAAGGAGCAGCATCGGACATTCCAACAAAATCGTATGTAGTTTGATCTACATATCACTATCGTTACGGATAGTAAGAACAATATCAACGTTTTGGTTTGGTGTAATAAGGTCGGAGTGCGTCCGACCATTCTGTCGAACGATTGCGTTACCCCCCTCCGGGGGACCAAACACTTCGCGAAGAGAGCTATAACTTCTGACCTGTGGGTGAACCAATCCGGGATTAACGGGACCGGCTCGTACGAACGACGAGGCTGCGGGAATGTGGCTCATAGCGACACAGAACGTTGTATCGCCTTGGATGACTGGTGGCCGGCTTCAAGCACAGCCGTATCGGCAGGAAGAGTGGTCTGCGCTACGTCTGAATCACGCCGCCGAGGCAAGCATTTCAGCCTATCTGGCAAGGTTTGATACCCACTGTACCGACATCCGGTGAGATCAATAAGCTATCTGTTGCAGGTCGGCATACTTAAAGCTTGCTCTGAAGCCCTCGTCCGGGCTCGGAAGAGATGAGGTTGGGCAACATACGTTAGAACCGCATAATCCTGTTCGATCGCGGTCGGGTAGCGCGTTTCGGGCGAGCGTTCGTAATCGACGAAGATCACCACCGCACCGCTACCCGCCGCCAGATCGCGCGCGAGGCGGTCATGGCTCGCTGGGCCGCCCATCACCCAGCCGGCACCATGGTAATAAACGATAGCCGGGCCGTGGTTGGTGACGTTGGCCGGGCGATAGACACGAACGCGCGTGCTGCCGGTCGGGCCGATGGGCAGCACGCGATCTGTGATCCGGGCGAAGGGGGCAGAGACCTTCACCGACCCTTGCGCGCTGTCCAGTAGCGCACGGGCGTCGTGCGGCGAAAGCGAGGGGATGGCGGGGACGTGGGCCGCGGCCAAGCCGTCAAGGAAATGCTGGGTCGTGGGCTCCAGCACAGGGGCCGCGAGCGCCGGCGAGGCGGCGAGGGCGGTGGCCAGGGCGATGGATGGGGCAAGGCGTTTCATGATGGATTACTCCGTATCGGTCAGGCCGCGATCGGTCTGTGCAATACAATATATCGCGCACGATTTGATCGTGCAAACGTTCTAGATGCATGGCTCCTATGCAAAAAAATCGTCGGCGATTAAATATTGTGCGATATAATGAGTGGTGCTATGGAGGACGATATGCCCGAAGACCTATCCGCACCCGATCTGTCGAATTTCGTGTGTTTCTCGCTATACGCCGCGAGTCATGCCTTCAATCGGCTGTATCAGCCGCTACTGGAACCGCTGGGACTCACCTATCCGCAATATCTGGTGATGACGGTCCTGTGGGGCAGCGACGGCAAGCTCGTTGGCGAGATCGGGTCCCAACTCGATCTGGTCAGCTCCACTCTGACGCCTTTGCTCAAGCGACTGGAAGGCGCCGGCTTGGTCGAGCGTGCCCGGGACCAGAAGGACGAGCGGCAGGTGCGCGTGCGTCTAACGGAGGCTGGTCGGGCCTTGCGCGTGCAGGCCGAGACGATCCCGGCCTGCGTCCTGGCGGCGACCGGTCTGTCGATCACCGAACTGCGGGACTTGCGTAACCGAATCGACCAACTGCGCGAAGCCGTCAGCACCCCTACGGCTCTGGGCGACAATTCCGGCGGTCAATGAAACTGTTACCCCTCAATAGCCATCTGCGGAGAGAGACGTCTTGAATTCCTTTCACGCCTTGACCCAGACGAGCGGGGTCATCGCACCTGGCCGCTGGCACATTGCACGCATTCTGGGTTGGATGCTTGCGCTGTTGGTCGTGACCGTTATCGAGCTGAGCCTGCAGTCGATCATCCGTGAAAAACTGACGACCAGTCCGACGGTCATCATCAGTGCTGCGTTCGTGACTGTGGCATTGGCCTACGGCACTTATGTGTTGTTGGTGCGCAAGGTCGAGAAGCGACCGGTTTCTGAGCTGGCGCTGCGGCCTGCGATCCTCGAACTCCCGCTGGGCATTCTCGTAGGCGGTGGCATCACGGCCTCGGTCATGCTCGTGCTGCTGGCCCTTGGAGATGTCTCGTTTCAGGCAGCGACATGGACCGATTGGGCTCATGACATTCGCGAGACGCTGGGTACCGGGTTCCTGGAGGAACTACTGGCCCGCCTGATCATCTTCCGATTGTTGTCCTGTGCATTCGGCATCAGAACCGGAGTTATTATTTCAGCGGCCCTGTTCGGCGCGGCCCATTTGCATAATCCCGGCGCGACCATCGCATCCGCCATTATGGCCTGCTGGCCAGTTCCAACCGCAAGGCCAGTCTCGCCCGGGCGCGGGACCTGCTGAATGTCATCCCCACACCAGCGGCGGAAGTCCCAGAGCCCGGACCGGTCACGCCACCGCCCTGCCCATGCTGTGGGGGGCAGAGATGGTCGTTATCCAGATCCTTCCCCGCTGGTGCCAGCCCAGAGGACCGCCACGGGCGACTGATCCGGCCGGGGAATCAGCATGATGACCGGCAGACATGACCCTATAACCCGATGCCTGCCGGAACCGTCTCGTTCCGGCACACCGACAGGCTTACGCAAAAACGCGAAAAAACGGCAGAAAGCGCGCACCTGGCCCTGAAGATCCTGTCATCTTCATGTGTAGGATCAGCGGGAAACGCCCTTTGCCGCGTCACGAATGCCGCCACGTGACCCCGCTCAGGGGTGCCTCAGGGCAGCGCCAGTTGCAAATTCCCCATAACTGAGTCCCGGTGTCGCGGGTTCGGTCCTCCCCGACTTTCGTACGCCTCACGGCGTCCGAAACTCTTCAGGACAGCAGATGGTCTGCTTTGTGTCGGGCGATCGATAAAACCGGACATTCACATGGATGACCCTCACGAAGGTTTTCACCCCATTCTGGTCGTTCAAGTAACCCATGCGACTTTTTAAAAGCCGACATTTGCTCACAAAACAGCCAAGCACCAGCCAATTGATTCAGTATAAGCGTTCGAATCCCACATGGTCCGCCACTTCGCCGCCGATAGCGCGATATTGCCGCCCATAACCGCCGATCACCGCACAATATTTTCGGTTATTGCGCTGTAAGTCCCGCCGATAACCCTCCATAGCTCTATCAAATGAGGGTTTTCACTTACCCGACCAGATAGCATAGATTACCCCGAAAATAGCCGCCGATTGTACGCTGGAAATTGCGCCTGGTGCCTGACGTCCCCACCGCGAGCGATGACAGTTTTGCGCTAGCGGCGGACATTGAGAGGTTGACGAAGGCCGTAATGGATGTTGGCACTCGTAGTGCATTTGGCGAAGTCGGCTGCCCAGGCCGAAAGCGCAAGTCAGAACGAGCTCCTCACTTCCGCCGAGGATCAAGGCAGTGGCCGGGCAACATCGTCGAGATACCACGCTCGTAACCATGTGAGGTGTTGCAAATTTTCTTGTTGCCTGCAACAAGGAACCATGTCGCTACAAACGATTCAATTCACCCAAGAGCAAGCGCGCGATCTCGCTGGCGTGTCGCCAGGCGAAGTGCGTGCATGGCGCAAGGCAGTGAGCTACCTCGCCGCCAAGCCGGGCAAAGCGGCTCGTTTTACCTTCGTAGACATTCTTGGACTGGCGATCGCGCGGCGGATCACCGGCGACTTCCACGTTCGCATCAGTGATATCGGTGACAGCATGGACGCGCTTTTTCGCGCCTTGTCAGAAACTCGCCCCTCTGATCTTGAGGGCTCGATCGCTTTGATTGACGCTCAGACGGCGCGATTGGTGGCCGGCTCGGACCTTGCTGCAAAGCCGCTTAAAGATCCGACTTTCGTCGTCCCCTGCGACCAGCTCATCCACGATTTGAGCCAGAGAGTGATGCCGCTTGCACCTGCCTCGGTGCAAGCTGCTCTGCCGTTCGCGCCCCAGATGGTGAAGAAGGGGCGATGACTAGCGCAGCCCTTCAACAAGTCCTTTCGGCGACCGGCTATATGGCCGATGGCGAAGCTGCACCGGGCGTTTTACTGGGTGACGAAGCGCGCTTTAGCCGCCGAGGCCGTTCTTTCACGCCTGATGCCATGTGGCGCGGCCAGTCCTCGTTGACGGTCTATTTCAAGTTCGCTTCTAGCCTGCCGGCCGATGAGGAATTAGCCGCATGGCGTCAGGAAATCTGGAATGAGGGTTTCGCGCCCCTTCTCTGGGTCGTGTCTCCAGACCGCATAGATCTTTATAATGGCTTCGGCCGGCCTCGACCCGATGCCGATCCGGCTAAGAACCGTCTTGCGACCTTCCAGACGATCGCCTCCGGACTAGAAGAGCTCGACGCGCTCGCAGGCCGCTTCGCCATGGAGACCGGGCAGTTCTGGACCAAAACGAAGCAGGTGGATCGCAAGACCGCAGTCGATCAACAACTACTGTCGGATCTTGCCGTGCTCGAAAGGGACCTAGTCTCGGCGAACCTCGCCCGGGACGAAGCCCAGGCGCTGATCGGCCGGGCGATCTTCACTCAATATCTGCTCGACCGCGACATCATCACCGCAGAACGGATGAACAGTCTTTGCGGAATGACACGTCTATCAGCCGCGCTGCGCGACCGGCAAGCAACCAGCCAGCTGTTTCAGTGGCTTTCTAAGACCTTCAACGGCGACATGTTCCCGCCGTCCTCGGCGGCCCCACCTGTGCCAGAGCATCTTTCCCGGGTCGCGAACTTTCTGGACGCCGTCGATCCGGTCAGCGGGCAGACCACCTTCTTTCCGTATCAGTTTAACGTCATCCCGGTAGAGCTGATCAGTTCGATCTACGAACAGTTCGCACACTCCGGCGCCGCGCCCATTGCGGGACGAGCCCGCTCCACGGAGGCCACCCGCGCGAGCGTCTATTATACCCGCCTGCCTGTGGTCGCCTTGATCCTTGACGAGGTCATGGACGGCCTCGACGGCGAACAGACCGTGCTCGACCTGACGTGTGGATCGGGCGTCTTCCTCGTCGAGGCGTTTCGGCGGTTGGTCCACCTGCAGAGCTTGAAAACGCCGCTGACGAGGAAGGGCATCCGCAAGACGCTATATACCCAGGTCTACGGCGTCGATATCAGCGAAGCTGCGATCCGGGTCGCGGCTTTCAGCCTCTATCTAGCGGCCCTTGAACTCGACCCTGATCCCCAGCCTCCGGAAGGCCTGACGTTCGAGCCTCTAATCGGCCGAACGCTATTCGTTGGTGACGCTCGAACCATTGAGCAGACAGGCGCTGGGACCGAACATCTCATTGAAGATGACGGCCTAAAGTCGTTCGACGTCATCGTCGGCAACCCGCCCTGGAGCTTCAAGGGTAAAGCCGGCACGGCCGATCGGCGCACGGGCGAACAGACCCTTCCCGCCCAGCCACGGGGCGTGGGCCTCGACTTCCTGATGCGGGCTGCCGAATTCGCGAATGCACAGACCCGCTTCGGCATGGTCCTCAGCGCCACACCGTTTTTCAGCGCCAGTAAAACAGGCGCATCGGCGGCACGCCACGTGGTCCGAGCTTTGGGCCCGGTGACGCTCGTCAATCTCTCGAGCCTCCGATCCTGGCTGTTCGAGGGCGCAGCGATGCCGGCCATGGTCCTGTTCGCCCGGCATCGACCCCAGCCAACCGAGACCTTGACCATCGTCCAGGTCCCGTGGTCGCCCGCGGGGCCGCGCTCCCACACCTTCGACATCGCACCCAGCGATATCGTCCGTCTGTCGCTGGACGACTGGGAAGCACGGCCAACCCGCCTAAAGACGGCGGCTTTCGGCCGGCGCCGGGACCTGCGCCTCGTCGACGATCTCACCGACAGACATCAGCCGCTTGGCGAGCGGCTTCGTGATCTGGACACCGTGCTGGGCGACGGCCTCATCCTTGGGAAAGCTGAGAACCGGAACCGGGACGCGGCTTACCTGACTGCGCTCGACTATCTGCAGAAGGACGACCTGCAACCCTTCGCCGTGCCCGACGACCTGCCCTCGTTCGGACTAACGGCCGCGCAGTGGCCGCGTGACCGGGCGCTATACAAAGCACCTCTGCTGCTGGTGAAGGAATTTCTGCCAGGGGAGCCGAGGCCGTTGACCGCGGTGTCCGATCGCGACCTCGTCTTCGCCGAAGCCTTCTTCGGCGCACCCTTCCCCGCGTCCCATCGCGAAGCGGCCCATATCCTCGCCGGAGTCCTGGGCTCAGCCCTGGCGGCCTGGTTCTTCCTCATGACCGCCGGAGAGTTCGGCCTCTACAAACGGCGGCTCTTTCGACAGGACGTGGCGCTGCTGCCTACGCCGGATCTCAACTTGATCGCGGGTTCAGATGCAGGTCGAAAGATCTATGCGCTTGAGCAGCAATTCCAAACTCGGGCTCTGAACGCAGAAGATTGGATCGCGCTCGACGAGGCTGTCTTCGACCTCTACGGCCTCGACGCCGATGACCGGATAGTAGTGCGAGACGGGCTCCTCAAGGCCGGATGGCAATGGAGCGCGGGGCTTTCCGACTCCATGATACCGGCGGAAGCGAGCGAGGGTGTCGCGGCCTATGCCCGGATCTTCTCGGCGGTGCTGGACCGGTGGCTTTCGGCTCGTCGCCAGCGAAGCGTCCGTGCAGAGGTGTTCGACCTGCGCGGCACTGAGGCCATGAGGATCGTCCGGTTCGTCTTGGAGGATGGCGCCAAGGTCCCGGAGATCGAGATCGTTTCGCCTGACGGAAGTCTCGCAGCCGTCTTCGGACGGCTCGAGGACCGAATGAAGGTGCCTCTCGCAAGCGCCCTTACCGGTCAGCGCGAGTTGCGGGTCCATGGCCGCAACGAGGTCGTGATCATTAAGCCCGCCGCTCGTCGCCACTGGCTGGAGAGCGTGGCGCTGGAGGACGTGGACGCAGTGATCGCCGAGAGCTTTGCGGGGCGCCGACATTGAGGATCCCCCATGAGTCTCAAGGCGTCGTAGGGCGCGAATATATCGCTCTAGCAGATGAGGTCGTGGCCGCGATCCTGGTGACGGTGCGGGAAGGCTGGGCTTTGGCGGCCATAGATGGGGAGACGGCCTCAGAGGGCGAGGTCGTCATGACCGAGCGGCTGCGAGACGGAATGCGCCAGGCTCTGACGTCCGGAACGCTTGCGTGGGGCAAGACCTTCATTGTGGCGCTCGGTATGGAGTCGCGCTCCACCCCAGATGTCATGACACCCGACGGTCGAACAGACATTCCCCTGTATGTCGTGGAAGTTTTCTTGCGCCACGCTGAGCACGATCCTCACGCGATAATCGAGTGTAAGCGCCTGGATGGAAGCGACACTTACCTTTGCCGCGAGTATGTGGTCGAAGGCGTCGATCGGTTCCGTTCGGGTAAATACGCCGAAAACCATGCCTCCGGCTTCATGGCGGGGTATCTGCTCGGCGGTGATGCGCAGTCGGCAGCGGCGGGCGTAAACGCGTATTTGGGGCGCGTGAAGCGGGCCGAGGAACAGATCGTGCTTTCTCCAGTCGTCGAGCATCCGGCCTTCTGGCGATCCGAACATGCCAGAACGGTTGAGCGACCCGCCATCGCGATCCACCACGCTTTGCTCGGGCTGACAGCCGGATCCTAAGATTTAGTCTATCGCCAATTGATTACGATTTTATCAAAAATTTTGTCTAAAGCGCGATTTATACTGATCCGTGAAGTATAGGTGACGAAATCATAGAAGGGGGCGGCTGCTGATTAAGGGAAACTTGACGCGATGAGCTGCCGATAAAGGGAGGTGGAAACATGTTTATTGAACGGCTCAGTCTAACGAATTTCCGCTGCTTCGGATCTGAAGCGACAAGCGTCAGCCTCACCTCCGGCCTCACCACCTTTGTGGGCGTCAATGGCGCGGGGAAGACGGCCCTGATGCAGGCCCTACAGCGCCTCTTCGGCGTGACCGGCGATCAGCGACGTCTTCGGCGCCAGGATTTCCATGTCCCTGCCGCCGAGCTTGTCGCGCCGCTTCACTTCGTGCTGGAGGCGATCATCGCCTTTCCGGAACTGGATGCCGACGGCGCCGCCGGCGCGGCGATCCCGGAATTCTTCCATCAGATGGCCGCTGAAGAGGGCGGCAAGCTGAAATGCCGCCTGCGCCTCGAAGCGACCTGGACCGATGACGGTTCGCTCGACGGCGCGATTGAACAGAAATACTGGGCGCTCCGGACTTTCGGGGCGTTCACCGACGCTGATTGCAGCGAGTTGAAAGCCGCCGACCGGGCGCGGATCCAAATGATCTACGTGCCGGCGACGCGGGACGGCGCCTCCCAGGTGACGGCCTTTCTGCGCGGCAGGCTGTGGCGCGCCATCAACTGGTCGCAGGGAGTCCGCGACACGTTCACGAACACCGGCACCGCCTTGAATGGCGCTTTCGCTGGGGAGCCGGCCGTCGATGTGATTGCCGGAGCGGTGACGAGGCGGTGGCAGGAAGTTTACACAGCCGGAACAGACACGACACCGGTCTTCCGTCCGCTCGATCTGCGTTTTGAGCATTTCATCCGGAAGGTAGAGGTGGTCTTCCGCCCCGACGAGGTCGGCCGGGAGCGAGCCCTCGATGACCTGAGTGACGGCCAGAGGTCGCTCTTCCACTTGGCGATGACCGCGGCAACACTAGACGTTGAAGCCGGGATCGTCGCCGATCCTGCTGGGGCCGGCTTTCAGGCTGGCGGCGTACCGTTACCGGCGCTTACGCTCATCGCGATCGAAGAGCCCGAGAACAATCTCGCTCCCTTCTATCTCTCCCGGATCGTCCGACAAATACAGGACTTGACAAAGTCGCCGCAGGCGCAGGCCGTTGTCTCCAGCCATTCCCCAAGCATCCTCGCCCGCGTGGAGCCGACGCAGGTCCGGTATTTCCGGCTTGATCCGCACGATCGAACGGCCCGCATTCGCCCGATCAACCTCCCCGTGGGCGAGGAAGAGGCATCGAAATTCATTCGCGAGGCCGTGCGGACCTATCCCGAACTCTATTTCGCGCGCTTCGTAGTGCTGGGAGAAGGTGCGTCCGAGGAGGTCGTTCTTCCTCGTCTCGCCGAGGCGATGGGGCTCGACATCGATCGATCCTTTGTCGCGGTAGTTCCGCTGGGCGGCCGGCATGTGAACCACCTCTGGCAATTGCTGACCGATCTCGACATCCCCTACGCCACCTTGCTGGATCTCGACTGGGGCCGTTCCGGGGGCGGGTGGGGACGTATCAAAACGGCCTGCACGCAACTGCTCGCAAACAACGTCACGCCACAGGCCATCTTCGGACAGCATCTTAACCCCCAACGGCCAGCCGCCAATCTGGCAGCTTTCGATGCTCTGCCGATCGAGGACACTGCGAATATCGCAAACTGGATGAATTGGCTGCGCCAGTTCAATGTCTTTTTCTGCACGCCCCTCGACCTCGACTACTCGATGCTCAAGGCTCTCCCGCTCGCCTATCAGATCGTCGAACCAGGCCGCCAGGGCCCCTCGCCTGTAGGGGAGCCGCGCACGGCGGTTCTCGGCGACGACGGTCTGCCTCATCTGTACGCTGCCGACCAGGACGGTTTGATGCGCTGGTATCGGTATCTATTCCTGGGGCGCGGCAAGCCCAGCACCCATGTTCGGGTGTTGAGTGCACAAGACCCAGCTGCCCTCGCAGCCGCCGCTCCCGAAGAACTGCGCGCACTCCTGACCTCAATTGTCGCTCGTCTAACCCCGCCGCCTCCCGCGGGTGCCTGACCATGCGCCTTATTCGGCCAAAGGACTGGCGCCCGAGCGGCATTAACGATCTCGAACCGGCGGCGTGGAATGCCCTGCGCCACGTCGGCTCGGCGTGTGTGGTCGCAGGCCCTGGCGCCGGCAAGACCGAGTTTCTGGCCCAACGCGCCGACTATTTGCTTGAGACAGGCCTCTGCCGAGCGCCGCATCGCGTGCTGGCGATTTCGTTCAAAACAGATGTAGCCAACAATCTCGCGTCGCGCGTCCGCCAGCGGTGCCCGCCAGAGTTCGCTAATCGGTTCGTGTCGGTCACCTTCGACGCCTTCACCAAGAGCCTGGTCGATCGCTTTCTCAACGCCATCCCCGCCGACTGGCGCCCGACCCGGCCCTACGAAATCTCCTTCCCAAAGCGCAAGGCGATAGAAGGCTTCCTCACGCTCGCCCGACTCAATGCGCCGCCGGAATGGCAGGCGGAAATCGCCGGCTACAGCGCGAGCGACTTTGAACCCAAGATCGTCGGCAGCTATCGCCTACCCATGGGACCTATCGCGCCCAAGAACGCCGCCGAGTTTGCCATCGCCCGCTGGTGGGCAACGCAACTACGGCCAGGCCAGCCCTCTGCACTTACCTTCGTCGGCATCAACCGGCTCGCGGAGCTGCTGCTCCGGGCCAATCCCCACATCCGTCGGGCGCTTGTCGCCACCTATCCCTTCGTTTTCGTCGATGAATTCCAGGACACAACCTACGCACAATACGACTTCCTGCTGTCAGCCTTCTGTGGCGGACAGACCGTCATCACCAGCGTCGGTGACGACAAGCAGCGGATCATGGTCTTCGCTGGGGCGCGCCAGGACGCCTTTCAGCGACTGCAGGCCGATTTCGGGGGAGCCCGCTTCCCCCTTCTCTTTAACTTTCGTTCCTCGCCCGACTTGGTCGCTATCCAGCACATCGTCGCGCGCGCTCTGGATCCGAACACCGTCCCAACGGTCGCTCAGACAGCGCGCCAAGTCGATGGCGACGTGGCTCAGGTCTGGTCCAGCCAGACCAAGGCGGCGGAAGCCACCCACCTGGCGCAATGGATCGCCAACGACATGGCCACCCGCGCTCGAGCGCCGCGCGACTACGCGCTCCTCGTGAAACAGAAGTCCGACGATTATGAGCACGAACTCGCTGGAGCGTTCGCCGCTCACGGTCTGCGGATCCGTAACGAGAGCCATACCCTTGGCAAAAGCTCGCTTCAGGATTTGCTTTCCGATGGCTTAAGCCGGCTCGCGATCGCGATCTTCCGCCTGGGCGCGACACGCCGCGCGCCGGCCGCATGGCAGTTGGTCTCGTCTTCTGTCTTGGCGCTGCGCGCTACCGGGCAAGACGATGATGCGCGCGCGGCCAAGGTCGAGGCGGAACTCAGCGCATTTCTCACCGCCTTGCGCACCGACATGGCGGCCACTGCCCCGTCGCGGCAAAGCGCTGCCGATTTCGTCAAACGGGTTTTCGAATACCTCGATCTCGGGGCAATCGTCCGAACTTATGCCGAATATGGCGTTGGCGACTTGCTTCAGATCATCCTTAAAGCTTTTTGCATCCATTTCTTCGCTTCTGCCGATGGCGCCCTGAACTGGGCGGCCTGCCTCAATGCGTTCGAGGGGGTTAATCAGATTCCGATGATGACCGTCCATAAGAGCAAGGGACTTGAATACGACACCATCATCTTCGTGGGCCTCGATGACCGGGCTTGGTGGGCCCACACCCCCGGCGACCCCGAAGGTGTCGCAGCGTTTTTCGTCGCCCTCTCGCGGGCGAGACAACGCGCCATCTTCGCCTTCTGCCAACAGCGCGGAAAGCGAAACAATGTGGCTGAACTCTATCAGCTTCTGACTGATGCAGGCGTGCCTGAAATCGAGATATAACCAGATTCAGGCTCGTCTTAATACAGTAAGGGAAGCGATAAGGAACGAACTGCGAAGAAGAGAAAGTCTCATGGCCAGCATCAGCTAGATGTTTGGTCCCGGGTTTTGATGGTGCAATCTTTTCATCGGAATGGAAGGAAGCACTATGGGCCAGGTTCACCACGGGAGCGCCACGACGACAGCGGCAGTCCGTCGAGCGATACAGCATAGT
>NZ_VWWA01000021.1:0-22777 GCF_011753235.1 Asaia sp. As-1742
TCTGGCCCTTGGGGAGGTGACGCGGTCGCGGGATCTGTCTGTGGTGGTGGGCTTTGCTGGTACGGGCAAGAGCACGATGCTGGGTGTGGCCCGTTCCGTGTGGGAAGCGGCCGGGTATCGTGTGCGGGGGACGGCGCTCTCGGGCATTGCGGCGGAAGGGCTGGAGGCAGGATCGGGGATCGAGAGCCGGACTTTGGCCTCTCTGGAGCGGGGCTGGGCGGCGGGTGTGGATCTGCTTGCGCGTGGTGATGTGCTGGTGGTCGATGAGGCCGGGATGGTGGGGTCGCGTCAGATGGTACGCGTTTTGTCTGCCGTTCAGGATGCCGGAGCCAAGCTGGTTCTGGTGGGTGATCCCGAGCAGTTGCAGGCGATCGAGGCCGGGGCGGCGTTCCGGGCTGTGGCCGAGCGTGTGGGATCGGTCGAGATCACTACTGTGCGCCGGCAGGGTGAAGGGTGGCAGCAGGAGGCCACGAAGGAGCTGGCGACGGGACGCACGGCCGTCGCGCTGGATCGCTATGAGGCGGCGGGAATGGTGCGGGGGCATGACACGCTGGAGGAAGCGCGTGCGGCCGTTGTGGCGGCCTGGCAGGTGGGGCGGGCAGGAGGCGGAGCCACTTCAGGGTGCCGTCAGATCATGCTGGCGCATCGGCGGGTGGATGTGCGGGCTCTGAACGAGGCAGCGCGGTCCCTGCGCCTGGAGGCCGGTGAGCTGGATCGCGAGCGGGCGCTGTCCGTGATGACGGCGCAGGGTGAGCGCGTGTTTGCGCCGGGGGATCGGGTGTATTTCCTGCGTAATGACCGTGGGCTTGGGGTGAAGAACGGAACGCTTGGGACGATCTGCGGTCTGTCGGGCGATGATGAGGTCGGGGTTGTGATCTCGGTTCGTCTGGACGGGGCGCGTGTGGGTGAGGTGGGGCGTGTCGTGTCCGTGTCGCTGCGCGAGTATGACGCGCTGGATCATGGTTATGCGGCGACCATTCACAAGGCGCAGGGTGTGACGGTGGATCGGGCGCATGTGCTGGCGACGGGCAGCATGGACCGGCATGGCGCCTATGTGGCGCTGTCGCGTCATCGCGAAGCGGTGTCGGTGCACTGGGCGCGTGACGATGTCGGGGGGCGGGACGGGCTGGTGCGGCGTCTGTCGCGCGAGCGGCTCAAGGATACCACGCTGGATTATCCTCAGGAGCCTGGTGGTGGTCGAGAGAGTTCGGAGGGATCGGCGCAGGCCTATGCGCGCAGGCGCGGGCTTGGCGTGCCGGAAAGCCGGATCGTGCTGCCAGAATTGGGGGAGGATCCGTTTGCGGGGCTGGATCTGGGTCTTGCTGCTAAGGGGCAGGAGGATGCTTTTGCCTCGCTGCGCCTCAATCCCGATCGTAGGCTGCCTGTAGCGGCTCCCGATCCTCAGGAACAGCTGGAGCGGGCTGTTGCCCGTTATGCGCAGGCCTTTCTGGCTGTGGGGCGGATGCATGAGGCGCGGCTTCCTGTCCTGACGCATCAGGAGCAGTCGCTTGATAGAGCGACAAAGGCTCTTGAGCGTGTGCAGCCAGGGGCCATTGATGATCTGCTCATGGCCCTTCGGCATGAATCCGATGCGCGTACTGCACTTCTGACCCTGGAGGGGGCGGAGCGTGGTGCGGTTCTGACGCGGGCGATCCTGCAGGAAGCCAGGATCCGGCAGTCTCCCGGATTGCGGGCGCAGCGTTTCATGAGGGTCTGGGAGGGGCTTGAGACCGCTCAGGCGCGTGATGAGGCGCTGGCCCGGCTCGGGAAGGATGCGGAGATGCGCTCGCTTTTGCGGCGCAAGGGAACATCCTTTGGGGTGACGCTGGGTTCGGTGCTGGATCTGTCGATCCGGGCGCTCGATGTGCCGAAGAAACCTGCGCCGCGTCTGGGGCATGAGCACAGGCCCGAGGTAGAGCCTGGACCGGAACGTGACACAGGCTGGAGCAGAGGGCGGTAGAATGAGCGGTAATGCAGCACAGGCGTTCGATGATCTGCGGGCCGAGGTCTCGGTCCTGCGTAAATCGGTAGAGCGTCTGCCCGAGGACTGGCGCGATGCCATGCCGCCGGATACGAGCCTGGATCTGGGGCAGGTCAAGCGTGCGATCGGCGTGATCGAGCAGCGTCTCGGGGAGATCGAGGGGCGTTCGGTGTTGCGGATGTCGCCGGCCGAGTTCCGGGTCGGGATCGAGCGGGTGGTCAGCGAGCGTTTGACGGGGGCCCTGTCCGGGATCGGTGTGGTCGAGAAGGAATTAGCGGAGGAGAGTAAGGCTCTGCGTTCTGCCCTGCCTCAGCTGCGTGAGGCAGGGCGGCAGAAGAGGCTGCTCGGGATCCTGTTCGGTGTAGGACTTCTGGTCGGGGTTGTAGCCCCTGTTGCGCTGCTGGCCTGCATGCCCGTCTGGGTGCGTCAGGATCTGGCCATATACTCATTGCCGGGCACAGGAATTTCTGTAGGGGCTGGGATCATGCAGCGGGCTGATCCGACCTTCTGGGGGGATGTCGTGGACCGATATCATTTCGTTGACCGGCACAGGGACGAGATCGATCAGTGCAAGCGGTTTTTATCTAAAGACAAGCTACCTGAATATTATTGCAGCTTCCTCTACAAAAAGGACGAAAGCTATTGAGGTATGTTCTTGCTGCGTCGGGTATTGGACCGCAGGCAAATTTAGATTTATATAAATTTTCCGAAATGATAGATCTAGAATATTTGTGGGGCGATATCCTTGCTGAGGAAAGTGTGATGCGTTTGCCGAGACGAAAACGTGGAAAAGATTCTTACGGCAGATATAAAACAGCAGTCATAATTTAGTTATTTCTCATCATATAATTCTATTATTTAGAAGAGTTGTTTTCGAATAATAGAACGTGCCGTTTTTCTAACAAAAGATTTACTATTTCACGTGTGTTCTGGCTATATACAGCATTTTGAGCAGCAAGTTTCGATGTTTTCAGATTTTGCCCCAAGAGGGTCGCTATAGGTAACATGGGTTGCAGGTGGAGCATGCAGAAAATACTTGCATTGAAAAAGAATGTCAAAAAGCCAGAGATAGAAAATCTTGGAGCATACAATATGAACACACTACACATAGTTAATGTAATATCATATGCGTTTACATAACGTAAATCATATCTATACTTATTTTCGTATAATATTTTCGCTTGTTTCTGTACAGAATTACAAATTGATACTACTTGTTCATCTGTAAATATCGGAATATCATCAATATATTTGCGGCAAAAACTCATGTACATCGTTACAATGCCGTAAATTCCTGTAGGACCATTCGGTACCATCGATAGACTGGTCAAGATATCTGCATGCATATCGAACTCAGAAATTCTTAGTAAAATTTCTCTATCTCTCAATAAAATTTTTTCTTTCCCTCGTGCAACATATTTTTTTGGAGAAAATGTCTCCAATATTTTGTGTGAATATATACTTCTAAAACTTTTAGTTATTAGCATCGTCTCTACAGCATTCATGGGTAAATACTTATCCAGTGAATACAGTGCGTAATCTTCTTCAGCAAAATTCGTTTGCGGTGGGGCAAAGTAACTTTTTTGTGAAAAATGTGGCATAAGGTTTCTCTTTCGATTCTTTGAGTTGCTGGATTATGTCTTAATATAATCAAAGCGTGCTTAGGAAAAAGATGAAGATGAACATTGGTCCATCAGATGCTTATGATGAACTTTATGATTTACCTCCCTGGGATGGGTTGCCTAAACGTCAATATCTGGTTGCGTCAGTTCCCAGGTCCGGAAGTACGTACATTACTTCACTGATTGCGAAAGACGGCCGTTTCGGTCTTCCTCTGGAATATTTTAATTTTTCTGGAGTTAAGCGTATGAGATCTAGGCTAAGTTCAGATATTATTTCTTATGTTAGAGAATTGTTCTCAATTAGGACATCTAGCGTTGGAATTTTCGGATCAAAGGTCTTTATCTCTGATATGGTCAATCTGTCTGAGAACCACTCAAAGGTTTTCGATTTACTGCAACCTGATTGCTTCGTGTATATTAAAAGAAGAGATATAGTCGGGCAGGCAGTGTCTTATTACCTGGCCTCAGTAACGGGTGACTGGTTCCATAGTACCGAAGAGCGATCGATCATCTATTCGTTCGAAGGAATTGGCGAGAAATACCGATCAATCTTGCGTCAGTACGAGGCGTGGGACATGTGTTTTTCACGTATGAATCTGACCCCGCATGAGATCTGGTATGAAGATGTGTTAGTCGAGCCAGAGAGTATTTTTACGTCCATGTCTGTTTGGATGGACGTTGAGAATCTGGAGGTCGAGAAGGGACGACTAGTTCCGCAGCCACGTCGGCAGGGGGGAGAAAAAAATCTGATTTGGGCGGACCGTTTCGTAAAAAGTGGTGGACCTCAAATATATTCCTAATTTTCTTCGTATAAGTGGAGAGACCCAAATGAAACTCAACAAAGCTCATTTTTCTGACCTAGGCATTCATTCCCTCGACGAAACAATTACAGTGACTGGATCGCCTCCGACTTCTGGCGGTAGCCCAGGCACCGGCGGTGGTGGCACTGGGGGTGGAGACGGCGGGTCGAGGGCAAATCCTCTGGCTGCCTTTACCCCTGATGCTGCAACTTCGACTTATCAGGCTTTTCACTATCGAGGGGGGCCACACGGGGGGGATTCAGGTTCAAGCAGTGAAGGTGGTCAGGTATATGGTAACATAGGAAGCCCTTTCTCAGAAAATCAGGCTGAGTCTGGTGCTGCTACGTATGATGCGACTTACAGCTCGGATAATAATGCAAGCGACCAGACAGCCACCGATATTATCTCACAATTTCGTGAAGATTGGAGCGTTGTAGCGCAAAGAAATCCTGGCGGAAGTATTTCCGCAGGTTTTCGCGAGCTGGCACAAGGAACGGCTGCCGCAGGATATGGGGCTGCTGCAGCTGTCGCTGCTGCCGCTGAATATTCTAAAGGCAATTTATACAAAGGAACTGGTGAGGTATTAAAAGCAATAGGATCGTTCAAATATGCTGCAAATGTAATAGGAAACCCAGATGCAAATGTCTCAGCCGCGCTAGACGACTTGTCTCTTTCTTTATCCCGTATATTCAACGGTCGTGAAGATGCACAATCGATTTACAACTCGTACATTCACCCAGGTACGAACGCTGTATCACCTATGTCTGAGACTAAGTTAGAGTCCGCTGGATACTCTACTCTCGTAGATCATAAAAGCACAAGCTCAGTGCAAAATATAGTCTACGATCCGACGAAATCGTCTCTGTTCGGATGATATTCTATTGCAGAAGATAGGTGGGGTAACAGCATGAATATATCTAACTTAATATTGGTTATTATCTATATTTATGCTGTTATCGACAGGTTGTATTGCAGAATCTGGAAAAGGCCTAGAGAAGGGAGTAATATTATAGGAAACTGCAAAGATGCATTTTTATTGATATTCTCTATTTTATATATCTCTACTTTTTTCGCCTGATGATAAGCTGACGGGTCGCAGGTGCTGGACCTACAACACGATGCTCTGGCGAAAGCCGGGGTCGATCCTGACCATGTCTATGAAGACACGGCATCGGGACGACGCGATGATCGTCCCGGCCTGACAGCCTGCCTCAAGGCATTGCGATCCGGTGATACTCTGGTCGCCTGGAAATTGGACCGCCTCGGCCGCGATCTGCGTCATCTCGTCAATCTGGTCGGCGATCTGACCCAACGGGGCATCGGTTTGAAGGTGCTTACGGGTGAAGGGGCCTCGATCGATACCACTACGGCAAACGGGCGCCTGATCTTCGCGATTTTCGCCGGCCTTGCCGAGTTCGAGCGCGAACTGATCGTCGAGCACACGCGCGCCGGTCTGGAGTCTGCGCTGGCACGCGGCCGGCATGGTGGGCGGCCATTCAAGATGACGCCTGCCAAGCTGCAGCTCGGGCCTTCCGATTGCAGGAGAACTGATCAAACGCGGCTTCGATGTGACCGGGGTAGATGGGACAGCTACAATGATTGAGCTGTTCAGGCGCAATCTGCCTGGCGTTGCGGTGCATTTCGCCGACATGCGGAAGCTTGCCCTCAATTGTCGTTTCCAAGGGCTACTGGCCTGGGACAGCTTCTTCCATCTTTCTCTGGACGATCAGCGCGGCATGTTTCCGCGTTTTCAGGCACATGCCGAACCGGGTGCACCGCTGATGTTCACCAGCGGAAACGCCGAAGGCGAAGCCATTGGCGAATTGGAGGGCGATCGTCTCTACCACGGCAGCCTCGATCCCGATGAATACCGGGCCCAGCTCGACAAAGCTGGTTTCGCTGTGATTGCCCATGTCGTGGAGGATCCAGACTGTGGTCGCCGGACGATTTGGTTGGCACAGCAACGCGGCAGATAAGAATATCGGCTAAGCTATGATCGCTAGCGAAATCCGCAACATGGGGTCAGTCGTCACACCCCGCAGGCTTAGCGTACGTTTTCGACCATTCTCTCACCGGACCCGATGATAATTTAGATGCTGTATATAAACTGATTATAAAACTCACTTTATATATCAAATGGCGGTACAATCGTCCTGCCGTACTCCACCATTGATCGTTGCACCTGCTGTGAGCAGGTCGGCTGTTCGCTCAAGCCGAGCTTGCAGTGTCATTTCATCCTTAGCCGCAACCGATCCTTTCTCCGCTGAATCGGCCTCTGAGCTCTGCGACAAGAGGCTCTGGCAAGCCTTTAGGACGGCGTGCTTCCCACGCCAGTTGCCGGAGTGGGCTCTATTGCTGTGTAGTCTCCATTGGCATCTCGACAGGTCAGCTCGACCTGAGATGTCGCCTGATGGTCTTTCAGCGTCGTATCCTGTCGCACCTGGCGGCAGAGTTTACCATTTGTCTGCGCGGTTTCAGTCGTTAGCGGCGTATAGGATCCGAAACTGCCGGTCGCGGGATTGGTCCATGTCACAGGCTGACCGACGGCTGTGTAACGCATCTGCTGAAGCGCCACCTGCGCCTGATAGCAGTCCTGCTTGTCCATTTGATTGCCAGCGATCATTCCTCCGAGCAGACCAGCGAAAGCACCAACACCCGCCCCAATAGCGGCGCCTTTGCCACCAGAGGCAAGAGCACCGATACCGGCGCCTCCGGCTGCGCCGCCCAGCGTTCCGATGAGGCCGCCGGACAATGTTTTGGGGCCAAAGGCGTGGCACGCATTTTGAGCCTGCTCCTGGGGAGAGTTATAGGGGCGATCCGTGCAGCCCGTGGTTATGGCCGTGAGCGAGATGCCTGCCAAATAGATAAGGGCGACGGGGAGGCGGATCTGAGCGTGCATGCGATTTTTCCAAAACAATAAGAAGGTAGCGGAATATTTGGGAAGAAATATCAGTCTTCCTTGGTCAGTTTCGCTGTTACGGGTAGATTCACACTGGAGCCCGGAACGCCAATGGTTCCATGGAGAACATCCATTCCTCCCTCAAGACTGGCTCCTTCATTGGACCGTTTGAGAATGAGATTTTCCGATTTGCTGTCTGTGACGAGTGAGCCCGCAGTCGAAGCGGAAAGCTCGCATTGGCGTGTGTCGACCGCGCAGCGCCAATACCCGTTGAGCAGGACAGAATGTAGGCGTGTAATGCCGATCCAGCTATCGACGAGACGTCCGTCATGGTCGGTCAAGATCGACATACGCCCATGCAGTTCGTTGCCTGCGTCTTGAAGTGATATGTCATAGGTCAGCCCGTCCTCGGGCACGGCATTCGGCACGTTAAGGTCAGAGCCCATCCCTGCGACATCGGCCGCCATTGAGGCAAAAGCCAGCGACCAGAATTTGCGGATGTTATCGGCTGTTTGGCCGCCGTCCTTGATGGAAGAGCCGACGCCGAAGACATAAAAAACGCTTCGGTGAAGATTGACACCTAATGCGTCGCCGAAATCAAGTTGTCCAGGGACGATCTTATAGACTGAACCAAGATCGCTGTTCTCAGCCAAGTCGGAATACATGATGGCCCTGATCGTCCCGTGCTCGCTGGAATACCGCGCACCATCGGATGTCAAAGATCGGATGATGGATTTTTTCGGAGGGCTCGCGGGATTAATGGCAACGTCTTCGGCTGCGCGCATGCCGTTCTTATAAACCTTTGTGGCGGCGGCACCGAAATCCCTTACGAAAAACCCTTGCTGCTCCTTGAGGCTTGCCAGGGGGTCGCCCGAAAAGAAATGATGTTCGGCGGCCATAGCAACGGCCTGTTTTTTCGTTACGCCGGGCCAGCAGCCGCTCCAGATTTCCTTACTCTGTCCGCTTGTCGGTGACAGTTCAACAACGGTCGTATGCTCGCCAGGCATCAGCGTTTGCTGGAGCTTTTGTTGAATGGTTCGCGCCCATTCAACCTTGTCGCGGACAATATCGGTGTCGTCGAGATAGATGACGGTTTGCCGTGGCGGCTCGAGCTTGCAGTAAGATGTATCGAGGGTCGTGCCGCCGCCGAACATACCTCCTTCTGCACAGGCAGTCTGAGCATGCAAAAGAGGCAATAACGTCAAGGCGCTACCAAAAAGAAGCTTGCGGATCATGTCAATTCTCATGTGATGAGGTCAGGCGGCAGGGACAAAATCGATGGTCATGCGATGATAGTCCGTCGGGGAAAGCGGACGGGCTATTGCTCCCTGCGTCAGATAGAGCTTCGCCTTGCCGTTCGTGGCGGCCTTCAGAAGGACGTCCTTGTAGGCGGCAACATTCGCGTCTGTTGCTTCCTTGATTTCTCTCTCGATATCCCGATGGTGAATGGATATCTGATTGAGCATGTCCAACTGCGGACGAACGGATTTGGAGCGAGTTTCAGCCGCGCGCTCCTTGTCCTCTATCTCCTTGTCAGATGCCGCAATAATATGCTGTCGGCGAGACTTCATGACCCTTTGCATCTTTTCCCACACCTTACGGTGTGCATGGTATTGCTTGGTGATATCCATGTAATCCGGGTCGCGGTCGTGACCTATGTAGGAAATGATGACACCGACCATCCAGGCACCCAGATTGGCAATGAGACTGATGAAGACGTCTCGTGCAGGATTAACCTGAACGATGCCCACATCGCCGAGAATGCTGTCCCCTCCTCCTTGGCTGTGCATTGCCTCAAAGGCAGCGGCCCAGCGCGCCCAGCCCGTGAAACCCAGCACGATTAGGAGAGCTGTCGTCGACATTGTGAACATGCGCCAGCTGCCTGCCCTGTCCCCGGGAGATTTTGAGGGCGCGAATAGATAGGACCATTGCTTTATGAGCTCACCGTGCTGATGGGCAGCCAGTGCCAGCAGAACGCCGAGGATAATCGTGGTGCCCAGTGCAACGGCGGGGACGCCCCAGAATGCGTTGAACGCATGGTAGTTAACAAAACATTCTGTAACAAGAACGAGTGCCAGAAGCGCCCAGTATATTTTTCTCTTGGCGAACATTTGAGCGTCGCGATTTAGATGTTTGTCACGAAAATCATCATATCGACTCTTTGACCGACTGTAATTTTCATCGACATTACCGAATTTGGGATCCTGGCTCAGTTCCAGCTCAAGAGACTTGAGCTGTTGATCTCTTTTGGCTTTTATTTCATGCGCTTGATGATGTAGATCCTCGATAGCAGTGACGTCCGCCATGTAGGGATGCATCGCTGTATCGAAACGGTTTTTGAGATGTCGCCATTCTGCGCTGACTTCCAGCGCGGGTTCCGTGACGACGAGGCGCATTCCGCTGGTGATGCCATTTTCATCAATATTGATGTGGCCAAAAGCAGTTTCTTCTTCGGCTTGCCGACGAATGGCCTCGATCGGCGCCGAAAGGGCACGCGCCCGACTAAGGGTAAACCCCATGGCGTCTTGAAATGCCTGAGTGAGATTGACCGTCCTGTCCTTGCTGTCTGTCTCAAAGGTGGAGGACATGTTTTTCTTCCATCAATAGGTGATGCGGGACGTACCAAGTTGTTGAAGGCGGACTTTGCTGACAGGTGCAAGATGAACCGGAACAACAGGCATGGTGGGTGCGAGATGAACACGCTCCGCCTGCACCATCTTTGTATGGTCGTCACCGGGTAGATTAATGGCCACCTGTTCTTGCGAGGCCGGACTGAGTTTCAGTTCCCCCAAGGGAGAAAGTCCTGTCTCGCTGATTTCTGTGCCGCTTGGCCCGGTTGCCGGTTTCAGGCCATAGACCGTAGCGTATTCTGCGGTCGTTGAGCTGATGGAGCCAGGAACAGCGGCATGAACGTCGTCCGCCTTGGTCAGACGGAGATAGCTGGCCGGCACAACAACCTGCTGCACAGCCGCCAGATTGGCCGATGTCGCGGGGGAGATAAGAAATTCGACGCGACGGTTCAGCGCCCGGCCTTCCGGATTATCGTTAGGTGCTAGAGGCTGACGCTTACCAATAGCGACTTCTGTCAGCTGCTTGGCTGGAACGCCGCGCGCCGTTAGTGCTTCAATGACTGCCTGTGCCCGTCTGCGCGATAGATCGATATTATACGCGTCCGTACCTACGGCATCGGTATGTCCCAGTACCGTCAACGCTGCATCTGGGACATCATGCTTCATGTTGTCGGCGATTACGTCCAGGATGCGTGAGGAGTCCGGGAGAGGTGTTGCGCTATCGAACGCAAAGAATGCTTTTTCGGGGAAAACCACCCGGACGACGGGTACAGGTCCGTGCATGAAATCAACCGATCCTGCAGGCAATATTGTTTCGGTGACCGTCGGGCTGACAAGGTTGTTCTGAGATGCGAGAATTCGAAAGCGTGCAACGCGGTCCTGTTCTTCCGTTTGTGCCATCTGGTCTTGTGTAGCCAAGGCGGGGGCATCAGGTGGCGGCGCGTTATACGGCTGCACACAAGCTGTCAGGGGAACAATCAAACAACTTGTCAGAGCAAGGCGTCGCACAGGTTTCTCCGGAGGGATTGAAAGCACGGCAATCGTGTCACAGCATTGCTTACACGGCAACATGTTACATTATCAGTATGTACCGGTACTGGAGCTTCCCGCAGGGAGGGGTGACCTGATACACTATTGCTAATAGTGTAACCCGACGCCCCTCCCCGTCCGGCGGCCCGGTCTGTCCTGCCCCCGAAAACGCTGATCTTCCGGTCGATCCTGCTGTCCCCCGTAACGCGCTTGTGATACAGTTCTTCCGGATAAATGCCCAAAGCACCTCGAAAGGCCCCGTCACGCCCCCTCACCCAGCTCAGTCTCTTTCCCGAAGAGGCTGATCTCGCGCGTATCGATGCCGCCGCCAATTGCTGGCGCTTCTATCGTCTCTCCTTGCAGGAAGATCTCTTCGGCGGCACCGCCCTCATCCGTCACTGGGGACGGATTGGCACAGGCGGTCAAATGCGTGTCGCGCTCTATCGCGATCGGGGGGCCGCCCAGGGCGCGCTTGACGATCTGCTCGGGCAGAAGGTGAAGCGAGGGTATCGGTTCCGAAAGGAGGGGGTGTGAAACAGAAAGATACGAGGGCTCTGCCCTCGCGCTCCCGGCAGGAGGCTCGGCCTCCTGCACCTCGAATAGGTCATTCAGCATCCGCTGGGGGAATGCAGCTCTTTGATCCCAAAGGCGCGCGGAAATATCTGACCATCGCCGAGCGCGATCGTTTCCTGAAAGCGGCCGAGCTGGCGCCGCGTGAGGCGCGGACCCTGTGCATGACCCTCGCCTGGTCGGGATGTCGTCTCTCCGAGGCCCTGGCACTGACAGCCGATCGCGTCGATCTCGCGGCCGGGGTACTGGTGTTCGAGACCCTGAAGAAACGCCAGGCGGGGATCTATCGCGCCGTGCCTGTCCCCCCTGCCCTGCTCGACGCCCTCGATCTGGTTCATGGTCTGCGTGCGCTTCAGCGCAAGGGCGCACGTCATCAGGGGGCCCGTCTCTGGCCATGGTCGCGCATGACCGGCTGGCGGGCCGTGCATGCGGTCATGGAAGAAGCCGGGTTGTCCGGTGTGGCCGCGTCGCCCAAGGGGCTACGGCATGCTTTCGGGGTGGCGGCCGTCTCCAATGCCATTCCGCTTAATCTCGTTCAGAAATGGCTCGGTCACGCCCAGCTCTCCACCACCGCTATCTACGCGAATGCCTCAGGTGTCGAAGAACAGGATATCGCACGTCGAATGTGGGGTGAGTAAAAGTCGGATTGGGAGGGAAAATGCTGGTTGCCGACATTTGTGATTGCTACATCTAAGCTGGTATGCGGGTGAGGCCTGCCGATTGTGAATTAATGGATTCTAATTACCAACCTATGAAAATCGACCTTTATCGGAAAAGAAAGAATATAATGTAAAGTAATATTTGTTATTTAAATTTGTATTACAGTATATATAAACATATCACTTATTTCAAGTATTGAACTTATTATATGAAGTTAATGCAAATGTATTTTATAATTTAGTGGGTTGTGGATAAATTGTTCAAAAATAGGAGTTTATTACGATGCGATTGGTTTCCCTGACACTCGAAAATTTTCGGGCCTATCAGACTGCGACGACTATCCAGTTCTCGGACCTGACCACGATAATCGGGCGAAATGACATAGGTAAGTCTTGCTTGCTTGAGGCGTTAGAAATCTTTTTCAACGGGGATGTTGTAAAAATTGATCAGGCTGATTCTAACGTCTTCAGCGGTTCGCCTATCGTTAGCATCACCGCTGAATTTTCCGATCTGCCGGAGAAGATCACCTTGGACGCAGGGGCGCCGACGACGCTCGGTGCCGAATACCTTCTGACCAGTAATGGCACCTTGAAGATCAGGCGTGTTTACGACTGCTCGAAGAAGACACCGACATGTGAGACATTCATCATCGCCCAGCATCCGAGCGCTTCAGGTCTAGATAAGCTCCTTGAACTGAAGGAAAAGGATCTGCAGGCTCTTGTGAAGGCGCGATCATTAAACGTCGCACTCAAAGGCAATCCCGGGATGCGCCGCGCTCTTTGGGAAGATTGCCCCGATCTTTCTTTGGCGGAGGCGCTTATCCCGGTATCGAAGCCCAAAGAGGATAGCAAGCGTATTTGGGATCAGCTAGAGTTGCATCTTCCAATGTTTGCACTCTTTCAGAGTGATCGTCAGAGCCGAGATTCTGACGGCGAAGTGCAAAATCCACTGAAGGGGGCTATCGCCGCTGCTATTGCCGAGGCTCAGGAAGCGATCGAGTCAATTCAGATATTGGTACAGGCGAAGACCGAGGAGATCGCAAAGCTTACCCACGAGGCTCTCAAGAGCTTCGACCCCAAACTTGCGAGGTCGCTTTCGCCGAAGTTTGTCCCGCCCACAGCCTCCAAATGGATGGGTCTTTTTTCGCTCGGTATGGACACGGACGACCGCATTCCCCTGAATAAGCGTGGAAGTGGTGTGCGCAGGCTCATTTTGGTCAGCTTTTTCAAGGCCGAGGCAGAGCGTAAACTGTCAAGTTCCACAAAGCGAAACCTAATCTATGCAATCGAAGAACCCGAGACGTCGCAGCATCCAGCAAACCAGCGGGTGTTGATTGAAGCGTTCAAAGAGATAGCGACGACGCCTCATTGCCAAGTAATTCTCACCACTCATAGTCCGGGGCTGGCTGCCGACCTCCCTATTGAAAGTATCCGGTTCGTTTCCAGCGAAGGCCCACCAGCAACTCCTTCAGTTCAGGCAGGAGCCGACGTGTTTGGCACGGTAGCGAAAGCTCTTGGCCTCACTCCTGATAGTCGCGTACGAGTCCTCATCTGTGTCGAGGGCCCAACGGACGTGACCGCGCTGAAGTGCCTGAGCGCCGCATTGCACGCGGAAGACCACACCATTCCGAACTTGATGAACGACGAGCGCTTCGCTTTTATTCCGGCGGGCGGGTCGACGCTCAAGCATTGGGTGACCGAAAACTACCTGCGCAACATGCGGTGCCCCGAGGTTCATATCTTCGACTCAGACGTGGCTAAATATGCAGTATCCGTTGCTGAGGTAAATGGACGTACTGACGGTCTTGGTTCCTGGGCCGTTCAAACTCAGAAGCATGAGATAGAGTGCTATCTACACCCTGACGCGATCAAAGCTGCTTTCGATGTCGAAGTAGTCTGTGTGGATCACCCTGCTGAAGGAGTTCCCTCAGTGCCAGAGGCATTCGCGATCGCGTTTTCGGCCAAACAAAATTTCGACGGGAAAATGGGAGCGAACAAAGCGAAGGGATACCTGTCCAAGGCCTTCGGCCAAATGACTGCAGCGCAAGTTCGTGCACGCGATCCGGATGGTGAGATCGAGGGATGGCTTCGGAATATGAACGCGCTTGTCTGATATTTAAGCACGCTCTTCTCGACAGATGCATAGCAATTCGGACGAAAATGTACCTCGACCATGGAGCGAGCGGAGTATTTATATTTGACGTATAGTTTCGACAACCTCTCTCCCGCTGACTTTGAAGACCTATCCCGTGACCTGCTTGGACGGGAACTTGGTATACGCTTTGAAGCCTTTGGGCCGGGGCGTGATGGGGGGGTCGATGGACGTCATGCCTCGGCGAACCATAAAACAATTCTTCAAGCTAAACATTACCGAATTTCAAGCTTTGATACCTTAGTCCGTATCATGCGGAAGGAGCGAGCATCGATTGATGAATTAAAACCGGACCGATATCTACTTATGACTTCCCAGCCACTAACGCCGCTAAGGAAGGAGCAACTCGCTGCAGTTATCGGGCCTAGCCTTCAAGGCACTGATGACATTCTTGGTAACGAGGATATCAATGGGCTGCTACGAAAATACCCCGATGTCCAGAAAAGCCATGTCAAGCTCTGGCTTTCGGGTGCCGGGGTGCTGGAGCGTGTGCTCCATGCTGCAACGCATAATTTCACGACGCTGACGCACGATGACATTAAGGCCAAGCTCAGCGTCTACGCCGAGAATCCCAGCTTCAAGGCCGGACGTGACATTCTAGAGTCCATCCATGTTTTGATTGTGTCTGGCCCGCCTGGTGTCGGCAAGACTACGCTCGCTGAGATGCTCAGTTATGCGTATCTTGCGGAGGGCTGGGAATTAGTAGCGATCCGCAGCCTAGACGATGCATTTACCCATATCGACGATTCCAAGCGGCAAATTCTCTTTTTCGATGATTTTTTGGGCCGCATCGCGCTCGATGCCCGCGCTCTTTCAAACCAAGATTCTGGCCTTGCCCGATTTATCGGCCGCATCCGTCGAACGTCCAACGCGCGGTTCATCCTGACTACGCGCGCCTACATCTATGAAGAAGCTAGGCTCCAGTCTGAAGTCTTGTCGACCCGAGCCTTTGATATAGCCAGCTATGTGCTAGACGTCGGTATCTACACCCGGCGCATCCGGGCACGTATCCTCTATAATCACCTCATTGTCGCTGGCGTCCCAGAATCGCATATACAGGCACTCTTTAAGCAACATGCAATCAAAAAAATCGTGGACCACGACTATTATAATCCGCGCATTGTCCAAGCCCTAACTAATATGGACCGCGTCGAAGAAATCACGCCACATGAATATCCTGCGGTGTTCATCGCTGCGCTCGACGATCCCCTCAGCGTCTGGGACAGTGCGTTCCGCACACATATCTCTAGTCGCTGCAGACATTTGTTATTTGCGATGTACGTTAGCGCCGAGCACGGCGCGGAGATTGAGGATCTGAAGGAAATCTTCACTCCATTGCATCAATCGCTTTGCCGTCTTTTCTCGCTTTCATCTGGTCCTAAAGATTTTGAGGAGAGTGTACGAACGCTTGAGGGTAGCTTCATTACGATCTCGAATGGCAGAGTATCGCTGATCAATCCGTCAGTCCGCGATTACCTTGCGTACTACCTGGCTGATAAGGAGCTGCTACGTGCCATGGCTCAGGGGGTGACTACGCTCCGTACTGCTAGAGCGCTCTATGATCATTTTAAGAAGATGTCTGACGTTAACCGCGACGACAAAAGAGATTTCCTGATCTCTTTTGTTCCCCTCGCTGCAAACGCAGTGCATGAAGACCCTTGGAAACGGATGCGTGGTAAATCACAACGGCTGCGATGGATTGGGATATCCTGTTCGGGGCGGGTCGAACTTTTGCTGGGATGGTGGAGGATCACCAAGCGTCAGGAGTTTCTCGACGCAGCACTGGGCGTAGCATCCAATAAGGATATCTGGTTCACTGCTTGGGCTGATGGCCGTTTGATGCCACGGCTAATCGCTAGCTTGCGCGGTAGTCCCAAAGTCGAGCGCGAAAAGACCTCGGCTCTAGTGGAAGCCCTAGAGAAACGGCTGGTTAAAATGTTAAATTTTGAGCTTGATCTTGACGATATCCATCGCATTCGTACCGAAATAATTCCGCGCAAAGGGCATTTGACTCAACATGTTGTCTGGAGTGCCGATTACGCGATGCACCGTGTGATCACCGAGCTACCTAATAATCTTGAGTACGTTGATTCCGAGTCCACATTGGATGACTACACGAATCTAGTCGAAGAACTGGGCCCCGCTGTTGGCGCGACCCTCACCGAAATCGAGTGTGCCAAGCGTGCCATATCTGATCGCGCCGAGCGCCTACGTGCAGAAATACCCAATGAAGACGAATTATTGGTAACGGGTAACGACACTGAGAAAAACGATACATTCACCGATAACGAACTACATAATCTTTTTGCGCCTTTGCTCGCGCCCGAAAAATAATTACGTTCACTAGACACAGGCCTCATAGCCAGAACATGACGGTGGCGGCGAGGCAGATCGCAGAGAAGAATCCATTTGGGGATCTATTGTAGCGTGTGGCAACGCGTTGCAGTTGATGTAACGTCACCCCTCAACTTCGTCCAGAAATGGCTCGGTCAGGCCCAGCTTTCTACCACGGCGATTTACGCCAATGCCTCAGGCTCAGGAGAGCAGGATATCACTCGTCGAATGTGAGGATAACCGGCTTTGATCCACGGCCAACCAGTGGGGAAAGGTCCGTTTTGCTGAATTACCGTGCGATTAGAGAAAAAATTTCTCTTCGAAAGAGGAAGGTGGTGAATCTAGCCTCGTGCTTTTCCTCTTGCCGGCAATGGAAGTTATTGCTTATGACCACATGCAAACATGCGGTCATGTAAGGATATACACATGCCAACAATTGCGATCATCAGTCAGAAAGGCGGCGCTGGCAAAACCACCCTTGCCTTGCATCTGGCCAGCGCCGCCGAAGATTCCGGGCATACCGCACTGGTGATCGACCTTGATCCGCAGGCGACGGCGAGCCAATGGGCGGCATGGCGTCAGGATGCCCCCCCGGTCGTGATCGATAGTGCCCCCCCTCGCCTCGCCGCCAAGATCGAGCAGGCGACGGGTCAGGGCGCGGCGTTCATTGTGATTGATACCCCCCCCCATGCCGACAGTGCGGCCAGCACTGCCGTCGAGGCGGCCGACCTAGTGCTGATTCCGTGTCGGCCGAGCGCGTTCGACTTGGCCGCGATCAAGACGACTGCCAGCCTTGTGAAGATGCGCGACAAGCCCGCGTTCGTGATCTTCACGGCAGGAAGCCCGACTGCGCCGCGCATGTATGAGGAGGCCGCGCAACTTGTGCAGGATTATGGGCTAGAGGCTTGTCCGCACCATATGGCCGATCGCGCCGCCTTCCGTCACGCAGCGGCCGAGGGAAAGACCGCGATGGAGATCGAGCCCAACGGCAAGGCGGCCGATGAGGTGAGACAGATTTACAAGTGGGCATGCAATCATGTAAACATGCAATCATGTAAACATGCAATCATCAAAGAAGCGGAGAGCTAGCGTATGAGCAGCCGGAAAGGATCATTGCTTGCATTGCGGGATCGCGATCCCGCGCCGTTGCTGGCGAAGAGCAAGGCGGCCACGCCGATCTCGCCCAACAGTGGCACGGCGAGGGGTAGTAGCCCGGTTGCGCCGAGCCGCCAGGGCAAGAAGGCGATGACGGGCTATTTCAGCCCAGAAATGTCGTTCGCCATGCACATGACCGCCCGCAAACATGGCATGAGTTTACAGGACGCGATGGCCGAGGCGTTCAACGACTGGCTCCGCAAGATGGGAGAAAGTCCTGTAGGCAAGTGAGCATGTTCACATGCAATCATTTGTGAGGGACATAGAAACAGTTAGTCGGATGGTTTCATTGCGGCGAGCGGCGTGAAGTGGTCCCGGACGTGGAACACAGCTTGTCCTATGAGCGACTAGACATATTGAGCGAAACGATTCAATCGTGCGCTAGCAGCCTTGGGACACCCTTGGACAGACTGTCCGTCCCCACTCCTAGCCAACAAGAAACGTACATGTTTGCATGTGAACATGTTTACGTGCTCTCATAGATTGGGGCTAACGGAGCGGCTTGCGTTCGTGCCGCTTCTTGCAGAAGCCGAGGAACGCGCCGGCGGGGCTTTTCAGCTCAGGCTTACCCATGTCAAGCCACCACGACACCCATTCATCATAGAGCGCGTAAACGTCATATCCCGGTGCGGCCGTCTTGGCGTCGTGCATAGTTTCAGGATCGATATAGGGCGCATCGTCGGTGATGGCGACCTGCTCGGGCTTGCTCTTGAGGCCCGAGCGGTTGCGGAACAGGATAACGTCATCGGCAATCGTGACGGCATAGTCGGGGAAATGACCGTGATCGGCGTCATGCACGCAGACCTTCTTGACCAAGGCCCGGAATACCCGGAGCGGGCTGTTAGAGCCGCATTTCTTTTGCAGCAACTCCAAGCCGATCTTCCATTCGTCTTTCACGCCGCAATGCTTGCGCGCCAGCTCATACATGCGCCGCTCGAACGGTTTGCGGAGGCGAAAATAATCGCGATGAAGCGTCAGGACATTCTTACTGATGACGGAGCGATACACCCAATCCGACAGGGTGATTTCGAGATCGAGCATCCGGCCATCGAACGTTTTGCGCGTGATCCTAGCTTCTTCGATCAAGCCGAAAATCCGCGTTTCTTCGACGCCGCCGGTTTGAATATTGGTCCGCACCGTGGTTCCGCGTAGGCGCGTAAGCGCGTCGGCCATCAAGCGATAGCCTTCACCGCTGGTCTGCCGATTGGTAGCAACGAGCATGTCATAGGCCTGCAGGCGCACCGTACGGCTAGGCTGCTCGCCCAAGTTCATCTTCGCGACGAGCTGCGAGATGCAGTAGATCAGGATATCTTTGTCATGGATCGTCGCCAAGCCTCTGCCCGAGGGGATGATCTCGATGATGTTTCCATTATGCTCATATCGCCGCATCCGATTGTCAGGTTTGGTCGATAGAGAAAAAACCGGATGCTCCATCGAGGCCATATCGTCCTTGGGGATGGCATCAAGCACGTCACAGATGAACAGATCCTGGTTCGGGTGACGTACCGGAAGCAGGGGGGGACGATCATCCCCTGCCAGGGTTTCGAAGGGCGTCACGTCGAAGAGGGAAGGGGATGATTCTATCGTCATTTCAGTGACAGGAGGTTACTATCGTCATTTCACATACACAAGCAGATTATCGTCATTTCAGATTCATCACTGCTTTATCGTCATTTCGATTACACTTGATGATGCTTCGTCAGAGTGGATTCACCTTTTCGTCACTTTGGATTCGTCTTTTCGTCAGAGTGGATTCACTGTGCGGTGAAATACCCCAAGAAAATCGCTAATTTTCAATTAGTTATTGGTGCACCAAATTTACGTAACACAACTTTTAACTCAAATATTAACACCACAGCTTAGGCTGTGGATAACTCCTGCCTGCACGCATTACACCCGTCATCGTTTTACCGATTAAAGGATCGAATCCTCGCTTCTTGGGGCTTCGGCCTCACCGGCTGGCCACTTTTGGCTGCCTACGAGGTGCTCGCTCGGCACCAGTAACATCTGTAAAACCGAGCGAAACCGTAATTTGCTCAAGACGCTACAAGTTCGGATGGCCGATCACACTTCACCCAAGAAAACAGCATGAAGAAGTTCACAATCCGGTAGGATCGGTGTATAGGTGTATAGGTGCTGATCTGGAGGTGAATCGTGTCTACCACTCGCTGGAATATCGCAGTTTCATCTGAAGTGGATCAGTCCGTTCGTATGTTTCTCGCCGCCAATAAGGGAGGACGCAAAGGCGATTTGTCCCGTTTCATCGAAGACGCCGTGCGATCCTACCTACTGGAACAGGCTGTAGACCAAGCCAAGGCAGCGACTCAGGATATGAGCGAGGCTGAACTGGCCGACTTGGTGAATGAAGCTGTGCAATGGGCACGCGGGCACTGATGCGGGTTGTTCTGGATACCAATATCCTTGTTTCCGCTCTGATATACCCTCGTGGCGCCCCCGATGCGATCTATCGTGCCTGGCGGGCACATCGGTTCGATCTGGTCACGTCCACAACCCAGCTTGAAGAACTCAGGCGCGTCAGTCGCTATCCCAAACTCCGACCAATTCTACCGCCCCACCGGGTCGGAACGATGATCAACAACATGCGCAAAGTTGCTGTGGCCGAGCAACTGCCTGCCTTGCCAGATGACGTAACCATCAACGATCCCGACGATGCCTTTCTCCTCACAATGGTGCTGGCATTCGATGCCGACTACCTCGTGACAGGCGATCATCGTGCCGGTCTACTGGAAAAAGGTCGTTTCCAGAGAGCGCGCATCGTTACGCCCGCAGATTTTTGCTCCATCGCCCTTGGTTAAGGGTTTTCAAGCCGATGGAGCGAGTGAGTTCGGCGTGATGGGTGGCATAGTTGGGTATGATTATCGGATAGCCTACTGGCAGACTCTATTTGACCCGGTAGTCGGCTAACGTCCGGCCCGGGGTGGACAGGGCATTGCATGTGGCCTGAACCCGATCGACATTTTCCCTTCCTTTCAGGTCTCTTCCCTGTCGGCATCGAAAGCCCGCAATCCGGCGCGTCGCCATCTTGTCCTGAGATCGGCAGGGGAGGTTGTGCCACTGCCCTGAAGCTGTGAGGCGAGGTCGAGGAAGGCGCCCAGCAGGGTGGCGCGGTCATCCTGTGTGAGATCGACCAGACCGGCCTTCTGCACCAGCCCGCCCAGTTCGATCATGTGGCGTGTCCGCTCGCGTCGTGTTCTGGCCCAGTCCCGCATGTCCTCTCGCGCCTTTCTCAGCCTGTGACGGGCCATGAGGGCATTCTGGCGTGCCAGTCGCTTCTCAAGCGTCTGGAGCCCCGTCAGCAGGCTGCTGTGAGGCTCTGCTGGCCTTGCGCCTTGGCCTGGCCTGAAAGAAGGCCTGACCGCGCTCGCTCCACCTCGCGATTGCTTCGGGTTTGTCCTCTGCCTGTTCCAGAGCCGAAAGCAGAACTCCGGCCAGGGCTTCGACGGGAAGTGCATCTGCTCCCAATGCCTCGACCAGTTCGCCCAGCTGCATGGTTCTCTGTGCCTTGAGGGCCTTGGCGCGTTTCTGCAGCGCATCAAGCTCTGCATCGATATCGCGTGGCTTACGCATCTGGGTCTCTGCCTCTCGCTATGTGGGTTGTCAGGTTCTGATGGGAGCACTGTCGTGAGTAACCCCATTCCAATGCACTTCAACCGTAAAGTTTATCTTGAGTGGTGCACCGTATCACAGGGAGAAGAACCGCGTCACTCTCGGTGGAACAGGAGCGGGTGTGTTTTCGTCTCAATCTGGAAGTGCGCGCTTATATGTCATGGGATGACATAGCGCGTTGCGGGTGATAGCGTACGCCAATGGCGATCTACCACCTACATGTGAAAGTCATTAGCCGGGCAACGGGCCGGAGTGTGGTAGCCGCTGCGGCCTATCGTGCGGCGACCTGTCTGCAGGATGAGCGACTGGATCGTGCCCATGATTTCAGCCGGAAAGAGGATGTCGTTCATTCCGAGATCCTGATGCCCGAGGGAGCGCCGGAGCGGCTTTTTGATCGGTCTGTGTTGTGGAACGAGGTCGAGAGGATCGAGAAACGCAAGGATGCCCAGCTGGCGCGTGAGGTGGAGTTTGCTATCCCGCGTGAGATGAGCCAGGCGCAGGGGATTGCCCTGGCGCGGGACTTCGTGCACGAGCAGTTCGTCTCCCGTGGCATGGTGGCCGATCTCAATGTGCATTGGGAACGGGTGGAAGATGAGAATGGTCAGGTTGTCTGCAAGCCCCATGCCCATGTGATGCTGTCCATGCGTTCGGTTAGTGAGGCGGGTTTCGGTCTCAAGGTAACGGAATGGAATGACCGGGGCCTGCTCAGGGTCTGGCGGGAGCGCTGGGCGGCTCTGGCCAATGAGCGTCTGGCTGCCCTGGATATCGATGTGCGCATCGATCATCGGTCCCTTGCCGATCAGGGGATTGCTCTGGAGCCGCAGAACAAGATCGGTCCTGCCGGGATGCGTCGGGAAGAGCGGGGCGAAGAGGCAGAACGAGCAGCCGAACATCTGGAGATTGCGCGGCGTAACGGCGAGCGGCTTCTGGCTGCGCCTGTTCTGGCGCTGGAAGCGCTGACACGACAGCAGAGTAGTTTCACCCGTCAGGATCTGGCGCGGTTCATCCATCGTCATACGGTGGATGAGGCACAGTTCGGTGTGGTGATGGCCCAGGTCGAGGCGTGTCCCGAGCTGGTTGTGCTGGGCCGGGACGGGTACGGGCGCGAGCGGTTCTCGTCACGGGAGATGGTGGCGGTCGAGCAGAAGCTGGAAGCAGCCAGTCTGGCTCTGGGTCAGAGGCAGGCTCATGCGGTGCCGGTGGGTCTGCGTCGTGCGGCCATGGGACGTGGTGATCTGGGAGAAGAACAGGCTCTGGCCCTTGGGGAGGTGACGCGGTCGCGGGATCTGTCTGTGGTGGTGGGCTTTGCTGGTACGGGCAAGAGCACGATGCTGGGTGTGGCCCGTTCCGTGTGGGAAGCGGCCGGGTATCGTGTGCGG
>NZ_VWWA01000022.1:0-21787 GCF_011753235.1 Asaia sp. As-1742
CGGAGGTAACAGCGCCGGATCTGCACAAAACGCAGATCGAAAGTCACCCCGGGAGCCGTCAGTCAGAACGATAAAAGCCTGAAATCACCGGCCAAGCGTATCAACTAACGATTCTTCGATCCCTCCAGGTTACACCCGCTCTACATAAACGTCTGAGTTGGTCTTCTGAGACGTTCGCCTTGGTTTCATAAAAGAACCTGTCTTTTGAGTTGTCGGGTATTTTATCGAACACTTGCTGAATATGGTGCATCGCGATGATATTGTCCGATGCAGCAAAGTCATGGATATCCCACGTATCACTCAGATATTTTATCTCGGATAGCACTCGATCAGCCGACTTTGCACGAAACGACATCGTATGTCCGTTCAGGCCACAAAACGTACAATGATGCTTCTGTCCCCACCAGCACCCTCGCGACGATTCAAAGGTCAGGGCCGGTTGAACTCGATGCTTGAACGTTGCTTTTGAAAGGTGCGCGAAATATTCGTCAAATGCGGGTACCGGAAGATCGTCCATCTGGGCGAGTGGCGGAGCCATCGTATAGTCCCAGAATTTCTGCGTCAGCTTGCTGTCCGTTAGATTACGTTCGGAGTCTGGCGTACCATGCTCGGTGGCAGAGGCGACTAGATCAAGGAAGTAAGGAAAAGTAACTTCGGACTCTCCTGAAAAGACATAATCAACCCATGGGAATAAATCTGCGGTTGCTCGACCCATCTCCTCCTCGCAATTCGCGCCACCGAGTAGGATGATGATATCCGAACGACGCTCCTTTACTTTCTTTGCGATACTTAAGGCAGCACAATGCTGGTGAAATGTGCTGGAAATTCCTACAATCGATGGGTCTTGCACGAGAATGATGTCAGCACAGTGGTCCACGTACTTTTCCGAACCGTCCTTCAACGCGCGGATCGTATCCCGAAAAGCTTCATCTATGTGCGAGACCAGTACATCATTTTCGTAATTTAATGACTTTTCGGTTATTGGCCGTGTTCTTATGTTATCGCAAAATATCCACTCTCCAATCAGGAGATCCGATCGCGTGCCTTCCGCCAATTTCTGATTGAGATCTACTCCAATCCATTCGGCATAGTCAAAACACGCATAAAATATATTGACGTCAAAACCGGCGGACTGTGCGGCGCTTTTCAGGTTGCTGACCCCCAGGCTTGGCCGAGTGACCGACGAAATAGGAGGAACGACCAACATAATTTTTTTGTTTAATAACTGAGGTATCATCGCGACGGTCCTCTGGTTCGTTGTTACGAGACAGGCAGGTCATCAAACCGGATACAGCTAACGGCGTATTCCTAAATATTCAGAGTATTACGGGTGCCTTCTCCCGAGCAGGGACGGGATCAGTACTGTCGATAATTTATCAGATTAGCGGGATACGCTGACGCCCACAGTAACCGAGGCATGAGCACGCTCTGACGATAAGTCTCGTTCTCCGCTTTCGAAAAGTGATGCGAGGCGGCGCAGTTCGTCCTCCGAACATTGAAGATTGGCTGAAGCCAGTGCCTGTGCCGGATTGGCCTTCAGCTCGGCAAGGAAAGTCTGGAGACGCAGATTTTCCTTGAGTTTCGTGATTTCCGGGTTTTCCCGGTGATCAACCGTGAGAAAGCCACGCGGACTTGTCTCAGTCATCGTTAGTGTGGACATAGCTGTTCCTTTCTGTGGCGAGAGACATGTTCCTGCATAAGGAGAAGGCGATTCCCTTATACGGATATAAATTATTGTCGCACAAGAAAAAACGCGCAGCGGTTCAAAGTGAGGGCGTTCGGGTGATCTCACGATTGCGCGCTGTTTCCTAGCTTCGCCCAGTTCCGTCCGGTGACCCTGATTTTCGATGCGCGAGCAGGAGGTAGAAGCATGGCAGCACGACCAGCGTGAACAGGGTTCCGATGGCAAGCCCACCCGCCAGCACCAGCCCCATAACGAAGCGCGAGGCGGCCCCAGCTCCGGACGCTGCAAGGAGCGGCACCACGCCGAGGATCATTGCGGCAGTCGTCATCAGGATCGGCCGCAAACGCACGAGTGCCGCATGCTCAATCGCCGCAAGTTTCGACATCCCTTGCTCCCGCCGTTCGTTGGCGACCTCGACCATGAGGATGCCATGCTTGCTGATAAGGCCAGCAAGCGTTACGAGGCCGATTTCACTGTAGAGATTGACGGATGCGCCTCTCATCCCCAGCCAGAGCAGAAGCAACGCACCTGCCACGGACATGGGCACTGTGACAAGAATGATGAGCGCATCGCGAAAGCTGCCGAACTGGGCAGCTAGCGCGAGGAAGATAATCAGAATTCCGAAGCCGAAGCTCGGCAGGAAGGAGCCGCGCTCGGTGAGGTAGTCGCGTAGCGATCCCGTCGTGTCCGTTGCGTAGCCGCCCGGTAGCCGCGAATTGGCAAGAGACGCGAGCCATGAATAGGCTCGATCAACGGAAACGCCGGGAGCCGGCACGGCCTGAAGCGTCGTGGCATTGAGCTGCTGGAAATGCGCGATCTGTTCGGGCACGACCTGATGCGTCAGATGCGCGACCGAGGACAGCGGGATCGGAATCGCCGGTCCGCTTTGCGGATGTGTATAGGCGATCGGATAGTCGAGGATCTGCTCGGCGTTCAGGCGCTGCCCGCGCGTGACGAGCGGCATGACGCGATACGACCGCTGGTCTCGGCTGAAATAATTCACATAACTGCCCCCGAGCAGCCAGTTCAGGCTGTTGCCGACATCCGATACGTTCAGACCAAGTTCCGCGAGCTTCGACCTGTCCAAGACGAGGGTCGTCTGGGGCTGGTCAATGAGCAGGTCGTTGTCGATATAGGCGAACAGTCCGCTCTTCTTCGCCTCCGTCACGATCGTTTTGCTGATGGCCGCGAGCTCGTCAGCGGAACCCGCCCCCTTGATGACGAACTGGATCGGCATTCCCGCACCGCCCGGGAGGGAGGGGAGTTGGAAGACACCATATTGCAGACCCGTGACGTCATTCAGCTTTCCTTGGAGAACCTGCTGGATGTCCACGTCAGAGCGGCTTCTGTTGCGCCAGTCTCGCAGCACGACGCCGCCCTGCTCGACGCGCGGTGCATCCAGAAGCCAGAAATCCTCCATCTCCGGGATGGCTTTGAGGGCATCAAGCACCGGAGGCGCGTATTTCGCGACATAATCGAGGGTCGTCGCGGGTGGTCCCTGTCCGGCGACGACGACGATTCCCTGATCCTCGGCCGGTGCAAGCTCGTGGGTCGCACCGCGGTAGAACATCACGGACGCTCCAAGAACCACGCAGGCCAACACGATTCCGGCGGGCCAGAACCGAAGGACGATCCGCAGCACCTTTGCATAGGCGCGGTGCATGAGGCCAAGCGCCAGATCGCTGAACTTCACCCAACGCGGAGCGGTCGCGTCATGTGGCCGCAACAGCGTCGCGCACATCATGGGCGACAACACGAGCGCCAGAACCGCCGAGACCGTCACGCTTGCCGCCAGGGTGAAGGCGAATTCGGTGAACAGCGCGCCGGTTAACCCCTTCTGCAAACCGATCGGCACATAAGCGGCGACGAGGACGACCGTCATCGCGATAATAGGCCGCCCCAGTTCTCGGGCCGCTTTCAACGCGGCTTCCATGGGGTTCTCGCCAATGGCCAGATGCCGGTTGACGTTCTCCACGACGATGATCGCGTCATCCACCACCAGTCCGGTGGCCAGCACAAGAGCAAGCAGGGTCAAGGAATTGATCGAGAAGCCCATGAATCCCATAAGCGCGACGGTTCCGACGAGCGAGAGCGGGATAGTGACGAGCGGGATGAGAACCGACCGGAACGAGCCGAGGAAGAGAAAGATCACGCCGGTCACGATGGCGATTGCTTCCAGCAGCGTCAGGATTACCTCGTGCAGGGATGCCCGCACGAAATCCGACAGGTCGAAAATCACCTTTGTCCGGATGTTCGGGGGAAGGCGCGCGGAGATGTGGGAGAGCACGTCATGCAGTCGGTCGCAGGTTGCAATCAGGTTTGCCCCGGGGGCGAGGGTAACGCGGATGAACGCGCCGCTCCCGAGCGGATTCGTGATGCGCACTTCCGTCATCTCGGGGCCGTACTCGACCTTCGCGACATCACCCAGCCTTATGAGTGCCGAACCCCGCTGCGCAACGACCAGTTGCCTGAACTGTTCCTCGGTATGCAGGCTGCTGGTGACGGCGAGATCAACCGACGTCATACCGCCGAGCGTCTGTCCGATACCGGTCACATAGTCATTCTGTGCTAACGCGGTCGCCACGTCGTTCGCTGTCAGGCCATATCCGGCAAGACGCTTGGCATCGAACCAGACGCGCAATGCCATGTTGGCCTGCGTCATATCCGTCGCCTGAAGCACGCCAGGGACGGACTGGAGTTGCGGCAGAACCACCCGCGCCGTGTAATCGGCCACCTGTTCAAGACGCAGCGATTTGCTGGAAACCGCGATATACATCGCGGACCCTTCATTGTTCGACATCGTGATGACAGGCTGCTGCGTTCCTGCCGGAAACTTGTTGGCGATGGCGGAGACATACGCCTGTACCTGCGCGATGGCGGGTTTCGGATCCTCGTTGAGCTTGAGGTGCAGCGTCACGGTGCTGACGCTCGTCTCGCTCGTGGAGGAGACGTAATCGACGCCGTCCGTCGCCGCCACTGCGCTCTCGATCGGTGTCGTGATGAATCCCGCGACCGTGCCCGCATCCGCTCCGTAATAGACAGTCACGACCTGAATAGTGGCGCTTACCGTGCTCGGGAAGCTCTGGACAGGCAGACCGAGGATGGTTCTCAGTCCTGCGACGAGGATGATGATGCAGAGCACGATTGACAGGACCGGCCGGCGAATGAAAAGATCGGTCATAGACATGGAGCGCTCACTCCTCAGGCGGGGCGGGTGTGGCGCTCGAATCAGGTTCGATCGCATTGTTTTCGTGGATCAGCGCGCCCTCGTAGAGCTTCATCTGTCCGGACGTGACGATCTTCTCGCCGCCCTTGAGCCCCGAGACCACTTCGACCAGATCACCCCGGCTCTGCCCGGTCCCGATCCCCTGCTGATGCGCGTGTAAGGCGTTACCTTTGGCGTCGCGGACGGCCAGCCAGATGCTGTTCCCCGATGTGGCGTACTGAACGGCCACGCGCGGGACGACGACGGTGGCCTTCGCTGCGTCATAGCTGGTCGTGACCCGTGCAAACGCGCCTGGCACCAGGGCGTGGTCCGGATTGGCGAGCTGGGCCCGCACGAGAACTGTGCGGCTCTGTGTATCCACCTGCGGAGTAATGGCCGTCACCACACCTGCGAACGCCCGACCGGGCCAGGCATCGACCTGTACCGACACGGTATTTCCGTTCGCAATATGCGGAGACAGATTCTGGGGCACATAGAAATCGACATAGATCGGGTCCAGGGATTGCAACGTAACAACGGCCGTCCCCGGCACCAGATATTGTCCGGGATCGATGCGGCGGACACCAAGACGGCCCGCAAAAGGCGCACGCAATTCCTTCGTTGCGATGATGCCCTCTTCCGAGCGCACATGCGCCCGGTCCGCCTCCATCGTCAGCCGGTCCCTGTCGACGATCGCCTTGCTGACGGCGTTGACCTGGAACTGCTTCGTGTCACGGTTGAAATTGATCTCGTCCAGCGCGGCCTGCGCGCGGTACTGGGCGAGCAGACCGGGTTCGTCGTTCAGTTGCAGCCGCGCCAGGACGGCGCCCTTCTGAACATCCTCCCCTGAATGAAACATGATCTCGGAAACGATGCCGGCGGTCTGGAAGGACAAATCCGTCCCCCAGCGCGCTCTCAGATTGCCGACGGCCTCGATTTGCGGCCGCCAGTGCCCGATCCCAACGGTGGCCGTCGAGACCGATTGCGGCGCGTCCTGCGCTCGTGCGCCGGAATAGCCGTTCATGGCGAAGACGAGCATTGCAAACGCGATGGAGCGAAAACGGGAGGTGCGGATCATGACTTGCTCCAGGGCATCAGGGAATCGAAGACGCCAGGAGGCGGCGGCGGAACGTCCTGACGGTTCCACCATCCCCCACCGAGGGCGACGAGCAGGGCGCTGGTGTCGCTCAACCGCGCGGCCCTTGCCTGCACGAGGGCAATCGCCGCCTGCTGGTAGATGACTTCGCTACTGAGCACGGTAAGATAGGACACGCCGCCCAGTCCGTATTGTCTCCGCGCCAGATCGAGTGCCCTTGCCGCCGCCTGTTCGCTGAGCAGGTTCGCCGAGAGCTGTCGGCTGTCGTTCTGGATTTGCATCAACGCATTCGCGACGTCCTGGAATGCACCCACTACTGTTTCCTGCCATTGGGCGGCATAATCCCGCATCGTGGCGACGGCCGCGCGCTGCTGATGAAGTAGATTGCCGCCCTCGAAGATCGGCATGGTGACCTGCGTTGCCAGAGTCGCCAGCCCGTTGCCGGGCGTCATTAATTGCCCGGCCCGGGCGGCTTGGGAGCCGAGATCGCCCGTTAGCGTGACCTGTGGCAGCCGGTTCGCGATCGCCACGCCGACCGCCGCCGTTGCAGCGTGAAGATTGCCGTCCGCCTGGCGAATGTCGGGACGATGCCTGACGAGATCGGATGGGAGCGCGACCGGCACTTCAGTCGGTAACGTGAGATCGGAGAGATCGAATTGCGGCGGCGCGGTATCCGCCGGCAGCGCCCCGAGATAGGCTGCCATCGCGTTACGCGCTTGTGCGAGGCTGTTCTCCATTTGAGGCAGTTCCGCCTCCTGCTGCGCCAGTTGGGCTTCCTGAAGAGCAACGTCCGTGCCGTTCGCTCCTCCCAGTGAGAATTGCTGTTGCAACATCATGAGGTAATCACGCTCTGTGGCGATCAGCCGCATCTGCGCTGCGATCTGCCCGCGTAGGGATGCTTCGTTGATCGCGGTTGCGACCACGTTCCCAGTCAGCGTCAGCAGCACGGCCTCGAAATAGGCCCGCTGATAATCGGACTGGGCCTCCTGTTGCTCGATCAGTCGTCTCGTTTTGCCCCAGACGTCGAAATTATAGCTCAATCCCAGATGAGCATCATAATAACCGTAGCTCATGCTCGTATTCGGTTGGCCACTCGGTGCAAAAGGAAAGTTTCCGCGTGTCCTGCCAAAGGTGCCGCCGACAGCCGGCAACAGGCCGCTATATTGCGCGAGTGTCAGTTCCTGGGCATTACGGAGCGCCTGACGGGCGGATTCGAGATTGGGATTGTTCCGGATCGCGAGCGCGACAAGACGGGTCAGAGGCTCGGAACGATAGAGCGTCCACCAGTCCCCGGGAATATCCTGCCCCGGATGGAGATGCTGGGAGGCTCCCTCGGCGACAGGCGCCGACACCGTGCGCTCCGGCAACGCGGTTTCCGTATAACGGTTCGGCAGAGTGCGCTCGGGAGTCTTGTAATTTGGTCCCACAGCGCAGCCACTTGCGCTCAATACGAGGATGACGCCGCAAGCTACCGCACGGTGCGGCCAGAGCACACGGAAAGTCTGGAAGCGCAACGCTCGGCTGGCGCTTCCGCATTTCGTTTCCATATCGTAATTATACCTTCATATCTCGGGCGTTCGCGCGACAGCGCGTCATATCGATCCGATCAGGCAGGTTCAGGGAGGAGGCAGCTTAACTCGCTTCGCGAAGTTCGAAGTCGGTTTCCTCATCCGGCACATATTCCAGAATATCGCCCGGTTGGCATTGAAGGTGCTTGCAGATCGCTTCAAGGGTCGAGAATTTGATGCCCTTGATCTTGCCTGACTTAATGGAGGAAAGGTTAGGCTCGGTAATGCCGACCGCTCGGGCGAGAGCGTTGGACTTCATTTTTCGTTTTACGAGCATAAGGTCGAGATGGAGAATGATCGGCATCAGATGTAATCCTTCTGCTCTTCTTAAATTCTATTTCCGATTTTCATGACATACGTTACCGCAAGGAGAATGACGCCAAGAACCAGAGCGTCTATCTGCTGCATGTCCCATGAGAAAATTTCAGGGAACAGGCCAAGAAGATACATCAGAGGATGCGTGACGAGGCTGACACACGAATATGCGAGAACGGAGCAGGAAATATTGCGTATTTCTCGCGTCGTGGCGAAGGTGAAGACCTCGCCTTTGGCATAGAGATCGAACAGGCGATACAGGAACATCAGAACAAGAAGTCCTGGAAGAAAGCGTAAGACGAGAAGCGGTGCTCCGAGACTGGTCGCCCATGTCGGGAGTTGACTGACCGGAGTAAAATCCTGACTTGTCATGCCGGCGGCTGGCGCGCCGATCATGCCCATAAACGTCAGGCGATGATTGACGGTCCCTGCCACGACATACGCTCCGCTCCGAAGTGCAAGTGCCGTGGCACCCACCGCGACCAACGTGCTGCTTACAGCCAGTGAGCCGAAGAACAAGGCCCTGAGCGACCGTGCATAGCCCGCCAGGCGCCGCTCTGCATCCTGCACCGGCGGCGAAGGAAGCGGCTCCTCATCTTCGGGTCTCGTGAACGGCAGAACTGTCATCAATCGTACTCCGTGATGCTCGATAAAAATTACTGTAGCACAGTCACAGATTATCATTCAACGATAAATACCCGAGCGGTCAACTGAAGCATGGAATGTATGGGTAGCGGCCCCGCGTTTGGCTCATTAGAATATTCGTTGCGATCAAACGGTTCTTGGCGTCCAGAACCGATCATCGCGGAACAGCCCATTGGTGATGATGACGAACTTTCGCATAACGACGGTGACGGCGAATTTGGCGTGCTCGCTGTTCGTGGTGAGCCGATCATAGACGCGCTTGGGATTCGGATTGAACGGCATCGAGACGAGGGCCTCGCTAAATACAGTATAGACAGCTTGCATACCATCGATCTCCCAAGGATCGCGCTTGCCGACATCCGTCAAGTGGGGATAGGGGCGGGCAGTTCGGACAGTGCCGGGAGTTTTAAGCGGTCGCAGGACGTTGGAAGTTGCATTAATGAGCGGCCCGGTCCTGAAAGAGGGAGAGGGCGGCTTCGCCTTTTGTGCCGAATATCCGGCGCAAGAGGAGAGTTTCCATGACCATGACCGTTCTTCCGTCGACCCGTCCCGCCACCGAGTTTCGCATCGATCCTTCCCGTGGCCGGGTGGATCACCGTGTATCGTCTGAATGGTTTTCCCGTCCGGATGACGAACGCTATCTGTCTCTCGCCGACCTGCACGCCGCGACCCTGAACCGTGCGGAACGGGCAACCGCACGCACGGTGGAGAGCCGCGCCATTCGCGTCGAGGCCACGCGCGACAATGCCGAAAGGCTGACCCTCTCGGTGCCGGGCCAGAGCGCACCCGTTGCACCGACCCACTGGTCCTTCGGGCAGTTGTGCAGTCTGGTCAGCGCGCCGTCGTCTTACCTGCGTAACCTTCCGGCTCCGTTGGCCGCGATCAATCTGCAGCATGGGTTGCTGTCCCATAGGGCGGAACTGGTCAAGACGCTGGAGACCTGCGACGGTCGTGTCGAATTGCGGGCCGTGACCGGGCCGGATTACGGTCGCATCTGGGACCACGAGCTTGTGGGCGCCGTGCGTAAAATTGCGGGTAACGGAACAGGTGATACGAACTGGAAAGTACCGGGCGTCATTGATTGGGCGACCATGACCCATAGTCCCCATGTGGACATCACGAAGGAAACCACAACCCTGTATGCCTCGGACAGGGACGTTTTCCTGTTTCTCGTCGATGATACGCATCCGATCGAGGCGGGACGGCTGCCAAATGGCGATCCTGATCTTTTCTTCAGGGGGTTTTACGCATGGAATTCCGAAGTCGGTAGCAAAAGCCTCGGTATTGCCTCTTTCTACTTGCGCGGTGTGTGCCAGAACCGGTTGATCTGGGGGCAGGAAAATTTGCAGCAGATCACGATCCGGCACAGCAAGTTTGCGGCCTCCCGCTTTGTCCACCAGGCCGCACCTGCGCTGCGGAATTTCGCAAACGCCAGCACTGCATCGTTTGTGTCCGGAATTCAGGAGTCACGCAAGCAGATCGTGGCACGAGACGAGGATGATCGCGAGCGCTTCCTGCGGCGGCAGGGCTTCTCGAAGCCGGAGACGGCCAGGATCATCGAGACGGTTCTGCATGAGGAAGGCCGGCCACCGGAAAGCGTGTTCGATTTCGTGCAGGGCATTACGGCCTTTGCCCGCACAAAGAGCAATCAGGACACGCGACTTGATCTGGAAGGCAAGGCCCGCAAGCTCATGGAGCGGGTCTGACCTCCCTATCGCATTTTTCGTCATTGCCTTTGCGAAAGCCCGGAACTGTTCCGGGCTTTTCCTTTATGGAGGGTCTGAAAATGGCCGATTATTTCACGCATTTCTCCTGCGTTCTTGACGTAAGAACACATGACAATGCGCTCAAAGCGCTGGAACTCTATCGGAATGAGACGGAGGATGAGGATGGTTTTTGTCTCGCTCACGGGTTCTCTCTGGTGCTCTCCAGAGAAGGCTCTTCGGAATTGTGGATCCATGATGAGTCTGGCGGCGACCCGGAATGCGTCATCGCATTCGTGCTGAAATGCGCGGAAGCGTTTTCACTCTCCGGTTCGTGGGGAATGGAGTATGCAAATACCTGTTCGCGCCCCCGTCTCGACGCTTTCGGGGGCGGCGCGCATCTCATTGATCTTGGGGCGGGCAAATCCGTCGGCTGGACCAGCACCAACGAATGGCTGGCTGGCGCTCTTGAAGGAGATGATCCCGATGCCTGAGATCCTCTCCGTCACCGTTTACCAGATTGATGAACTGTCCGCTGTCGCCCGCGAAAAAGCTCGTTTCTGGTATCGGGATACTTTGGACTCCTTTCCCTGGTGAGATGCGGTCTATGAGGACTTTCTGCGGATATGCGCCATAATCGGGGTGGACGTCGCGACGGTATCGCGGCGTTCGACAGGCCCGTCCAGCGTATGCGATCCTTGCATCTATTTCCGGGGGTTTTCCAGTCAGGGGGACGGCGCCTCGTTCGAGGGCGTCTACAAATATGCGCGGCGTGCGGTCCATGAAATCCGTCAGTATGCGCCGCAGGACGAGGCGCTTCATGCTATCGCAGACCAGCTAACTACGCTCCAGAGACGGAATTTCTACCGGCTTACTGCCCGGATCACACAGCGCGGCCCCTATTGCCATGAATATACGATGCGTATCGACGCCAGTCGCGACAGCCCGTCGGGTCAAGACATGACGGCAGACGCGGAGGAAGGGATTATCGAGGCCCTGCGCGATCTGGCGCGCTGGTTGTATCGTTCTCTTGAACGCGAATGGGACTATCAAACCACCGATGGGGTGATTGATGACGCCATCCGCGCCAACGGATATACGTTTACCGTAGGAGGAGACCGGTTTTCATGATTGGCAAAGACGCAAGCTAGATACGTGGAGACAATAGATGCGCGAGACTGGAGAGCATGTGCCAAAAATGTATCCCGGATATTTTAGCCGAAAAATATCCCACCCCCCCACACAGTAAGAGCGGTACGTAACAAAATAATAAAAGCGCATAGCAAAGGAGTAAATCCCTCCATAGATTTTGATGTAGTAAGTAAGCACAATAATAAATAGAACTGAGATCCTAGGTATTTTATAAATCCAGAGAATGAGGAATATGTGTTGGACCACGCATTAAAATTAATTCCTCGGGAAAATATTTCTTGGCGTCGTATACGTCCTTTTTCCCACTGATTTTCTGTCGTTAATAGAAACTCGCGCGCGATAGCTGAAAGCGCATGGGCGAAGAAAAACAGGTCCATACCGATCATGACCATATTGCCTGATATGGATGACCATTCCTGTGGTTGCGCAATGTGTGGTAGACAAAGGTAAAGCGCCATGGCGGCCAACCCACCGGTCAGCGTTCCTCGCAGCAAAGGAAGAACGAGTTCGGGACCGCCTCTGACGAGCCCGTACCAGGTTCCGGCAGCAGCTACGGAGGCGACATAGACCCAGATCGGAAGCTGATCCCAATCCGGATGTTTGTCAGCCCACAGGAATGCCACAAGTGTGAGGACGGCGGGTGCGGTGACAGTTTCATCAACGGTTTCAGACCGCTTGCCAATGCGGAGCAGCCAATGGACGATCCTGCCGGTTTTTCCTTTGGAAAAGTGATAATCTTTATAGTCGTTGTCTTTATTTCGATCGTCTTCTATTTGGTTCGACATCGTTCTTTTCATCTACATGATCTTCGGTTTCTTTAATGGCGGCATACAGACTCTGTACTGACGCCATTGCCGTGTCGTAGGTGAAATGTTGGCCGTAAACCATGGCTGCCTGAAACCGATCGAAGGAAACACGACATTCTGAATTCGTCATAAGATAGGCTAACGCCTGTTCGGTCCCTGCCTCCGGGTCTGCGGCATACGCAGGGAACCACGTCTTAAACTGCTCTGCGTCACTGACCATGATCTGTCTGGCAAGTGTCGAGACGCGAGGCAGATCGAGATGGGGCAGGATGCAATGCAGGTCGTAGACGTGCCGGATCAGGAAGCGGTCATAAGCGTCGGTTTTCCGTCCTTCCAGATAACCCGCTGTCCGACGGGTCAGGGCCACGAATTTCTCTGCTGCGGTCTCGTCCACGGAAATGCAGGTGATCTGCTGTATCTCCGGTTCGGAATTCGTCGCCTCGCTGACGAAAGACCGGACCGATCTTTCGACGGTCGGGAGAGCGGCGGGCGCATATGTCAGTTCGACGAGAAGGTGCGGGAGCAGTTCGACGTCTTCGCCCGTGCTGTCCGCATAGGTCAGCTCGGCACAGATATAGTGGTTTTCATTTTTCGCGGAAATGACCGGATCGGGAAACCCGAGGTCTGCCGCGATTGTTCTGATGGTCTCCTTCAGGGCGCCCAGAATTTTCCGGGCCGCATTCTTGCTCGACGGCAGCGGTGCAATCGTGATCTTCAGATCCACGTCTTCCGACATCCTGGCGACCAGCCGATGAGCACGAGCAAGGCATGTGCCGCCAGCAAAAACCAGACTTATCCCTTGAGGGAGGTCCGCATGCTGAAGTGCTGCCAGCACCTCGACAACGCGGTAGTCCTTTTCCACGAGAGATGCTGATGACAGGTCAAGCGCATCGGCAACCTCAGCGAGCAGATCAGGCGTAAGGCTTTTCAAACCGCGCCTCGAGGTTTCGGTAGCGCAGTTTCCGGTTGAACCGGCTCTGAACTTCGAAGACCGGATTGGCCTGAATCTGTGTCGTGCGCCCGTTATTGTACTGTCGGACCGTATCGGACTCCCGCCAGTTGACCTTCAGTTTGCTAAGAGTCTGACGCACGGCTCCATCAAAGCCGCCGCGGACGGCAAGCATCGGCCGACCAGTCAGGCCGTTCTTTTTTACGCGGGCGTAGACCCCGTAGCCCAGACGCGCGATCTCACCTTCGATAATGAGCTGTCGAAGGGCTCTTTTGACACTGTCATATTCGCCGAGATCGGCGAAGTCACGCGGCACGAAGACGTCGCCACGCGCACGGCGAATGCGTGTCTTCAGCCGCTCTTTCAGTGTTCTGGTGCGACGTGGCTGGGTCATGATGACCTCAATGGACCTCCCTGATGGTCTTGCACAGTAACAGAAACAGGACATTCCAATCCACAAAAATAGGACATCCTGCTGTTTGTCAGGACCATCGGAGAGGGCGCGTTTTTAGTCGTTCAAGGCGTCTTTCAGGGCCTTGGCGGGCGTAAAGGCCAGCTTGCGGGAGGCTGCGATCTGGATCTTGTCACCGGTCGCCGGGTTGCGCCCCTCGCGGGCTGGCACGTCCTTCACCTTGAACTTGCCGAAGTCGGGCAGGGAGAGCTCCTCGCCTTTTTTGGCGGCGGCGGTCATCGCCTTCACGAGCGCATCGAGCACCTTGCGGGTGTCGGTCTTGCTGGCGTCGGTCGTCTCGGCAATCTGGTCGACCAGTTCGGAAATTTTCATGTGCAATGCCTTCTGTAGGAATGGTTCAGGCGTAAGCCTCACAAAACCGTTACGCAGAGATTGTGGCGGCTTCAAGCCCCGCGTGCCCCGGATGTGCAGCAGTGGAGAGGGAAAGGGTGGTTTTGAACCGGGCGGTTCCGGTGCGGGAGAGGGAGGCGTGCCGGGACCGTCCGTCTTTCTTCCCCGGAGACTTCCGTCATGGATTGTCCTGTAACCCCTATCGGTGAGACGAAGGTTAATATCGCCGCCGCACGACTGCTTCTCGCCCATCTCGAACGCGGTGAGATGCTGGACGCCAGCCGACTGCGCCAGGCGATGGAGAGCGCCTTCAAGGCCCCAGATGCGACAGGCGCGTGGGACTGGAAAATGGCTTATGACGCTGCCGAAGCCGCGTCCGTCCTGTTCCTGCGCCGCTATGGACCGGCCCTGATGGCCCGCGCCTCGGGCGATGCGGATCTCCTCACCAGCATTGCACGTCTGGCGTCACTTCTGCCCTCGCAGACGCGTCGGTCCGACGACAGCCAGACCTGGCAGCAGTTCTCGACGCCTCTGCCACTGGCGTTCTGCCTGATGCGGGCGGCGGATTTCGCGCGCGGCGAACACGTGCTCGAACCGTCCGCCGGGACCGGTCTTCTGGCCCTCTTCGCCGAACTAGCCGGTGCCTCGTTGACCCTCAATGAATTGGCGCCGGGCCGTGCTGACCTGCTGGCAGCGCTCTTTCCGGCAGCCCGCCTGTTCCGGCATGACGCCGCACAGATCCACGACTATCTGCCGCAGACCATCCAGCCGGATGTGGTCCTTATGAACCCGCCTTTCTCGGCGACGGTGCATGTGGCCGGTCGCGCACCCGACACGACCTTCCGGCACATCGCCTCAGCACTGGACCGGTTGCGGCCCGGTGGTCGGCTGGTCGCCCTGACCGGCCTGTCCTTCTGCCCCGACAACCCGCGCTGGACCGATGGTTTCACCATCCTTCAGGCCAAGGGCCGCCTGGTGTTTTCGGCGGGTGTCGCGGGGCAGCTCTATCGGCAGCATGGCACGAGCGTCGAAACGCGGCTTCTGGTGTTCGACCGCACACCCGCTTCCGAGCCATCACACTTCGTCGCGGCCCACGGCACGGCACGGGATTTTTTGACCCTGCTGGGCTGGATCACCGGTGATCTGCCGCCCCGTCAGCCGCAGACGCGCCAATCGTCGCCAGTGTCACGCTCTGCTGCTCTTTCTTCGCCTCGCACTGTGCGCGGCTATCTCGGGCGTAAGGCCGCCGTCGCACCGCGTCACAGGATGGTTCAGGAGATGCAGGGCGCACTTCTGTCCTATGACATCCTGCCGTCGGATGAGCATGGAACCGCGACGACACGTCTGTCTGACGCCCTGTATGAGGATTATCGTCTCCAGACCCTCGCAATTCCCGGCGCCCGGCCGCACCCCACCAAACTGGTCCAGTCGGCCGCCATGGCCTCGGTGCGCCCGCCCGGGCCTTCCCACAAGCCAACCCTCCCTGATGCCGTCATCCATGACGGCCTGCTGTCCGACGCCCAACTGGAATCCGTCATCTATGCTGGCCAGGCCCATGATCGCTTTCTGGCAGGTCGCTGGAAAGCCGATCAGACATGGGACATCCTCACCCGTGTCGGTGAGGACGATCCCGATGGTGTCCGGTTCCGCCGCGGCTGGTTCCTTGGCGATGGCACCGGTACCGGAAAGGGCCGCCAGGTCGCGGGTATCATTCTGGACAACTGGCTTAACGGCCGCAGGCGCGCGGTCTGGGTGTCGAAGTCGGACAAACTCCTCGAAGACGCGCAGCGCGACTGGTCGGCACTGGGAATGGAACGGCTGCTGGTCACGCCCCAGTCGCGTTTTTCGCAGGGCACCGCCATCCGTCTGACCGAGGGCATCCTGTTCACCACCTATGCCCAGCGTCTGGGCCTCTGGGGCGGGGAGGATTTCCCCTTCGTCACGCGGGCCGATTTCATTGCCGCCATCGAGGCTGGCGGTGTGGCGGCCATGGAGGTGCTGGCCCGCGACCTCAAGGCCATGGGACTATATACCGCCCGGTCACTTTCCTATGACGGCGTCGAATATGAACTGGTCGAGCATCAGCTCACGCCAGAACAGATCCGCATCTATGACGCCTTTGCCCAGGCGTTCATGGTCATCCACAACAATCTCGACGCCGCCATGCAGGCCGCCAACATCACCGGAACGGACGGCACGCTGAACCGGCAGGCCAAGGCTGCCGCCCGCTCGGCCTTCGAGAGCACGAAACAGCGGTTTTTCAACCATCTGATCACGGCCATGAAAACCGTGACCCTGATCCGCGCGATCGAACGCGATCTGGCCGAGGGCCAGGCGGCCGTCATTCAGCTTGTCTCCACGGGGGAGGCCCTGACCGAACGGCGGCTGGCGGAAATCCCGCCGGAAGACTGGAATGATCTGCGGATCGATGTGACGCCAAGGGAATACGTCCTTGGGTATCTGGAACATTCCTTCCCGGTCCAGCTTTACGAACCCTATAGCGATGGGTCTGATCATGTGTCTTCACGGCCGGTCTTTCACGATGGCAAGCCCGTCCTGAGCCGTGAGGCCGTGGCCCGGCGGGATGCGATGATCGAACAGCTTGCAGCCCTCCCGGCACTCCCCGGCGCGCTCGATCAGATCATCCAGCATTTTGGCACCGATGCCGTGGCCGAGGTGACCGGCCGCTCGCGGCGCGTGGTGCGCAAGGGGGACCGGCTTGCCGTGGAAAGCCGACCGGCCGCCGCCAGCCTGATCGAGACGCAGGCGTTCATGGATGACACCAAGCGCATTCTGGTCTTCTCCGATGCAGGAGGCACCGGCCGGTCCTATCACGCCGAACTTTCGGCTGCGAACCGCCGTTTGCGGGTGCATTATCTGCTGGAACCCGGCTGGAAGGCGGATGCCGCCATTCAGGGGCTGGGTCGCACCAACCGGACCAATCAGGCGCAGCCGCCCCTGTTCCGGCCGATTGCCACGGACGTGAAGGCGGAAAAACGCTTTCTCTCCACGATCGCCCGCCGGCTGGACACGCTGGGCGCTATAACCCGAGGTCAGCGCCAGACGGGCGGGCAGGGGCTATTTCGCCCGGAAGACAATCTTGAAAGTCCCTATGCGCGCGACGCGCTGCGCCAGTTCTACCGTCTTCTCGCCCGGGAAAAGGTCGAAGGCTGCACTCTGGCGCAGTTCGAGGATACGACGGGTCTGTCCCTGGTCGATGACACGGGCCTGAAGGACAAGCTTCCGCCGATTTCCACGTTTCTCAACCGGATGCTCGCCCTGCCGGTGGCGTTGCAGAACCTGCTCTTCGCGACGTTCGAAGATCTGCTGGCAGGCCGTGTCGAGGCCGCGGTGGGTGTCTATGATGCGGGTCTGGAAACCCTGCGCGCCGATAGCTTCACCATTCTCGCGCGCCAGACCATTCACACCCATGCGGAAACCGGAGCTGATACGGACTTGCTGACTATCCGGGAACGTCGGCGCTCGGAACCCGTTACGTTGTCGCAAGCACTGGCTCTGGGACGGGAGCGGGAGTCCGGTCTTGTGCGCAATACCCAGTCCGGGCGGATCGCGGTGCGTGTTCCGGCACCCGGTCTGGTGACCGAAGACGGGGAGTTTGAGTGGCGCGTTCGGCTGGTCCGGCCCATGGACACGCAGATCCTCTCGCGTGACGCTTTCGCGGCGAGTCACTGGAAGTCTGTGGATGCGGACACCTTCGCGGCCTTGTGGGAGGCGGATCTGCGCACGGTCGATGAATTCGTCGAGGCCGAGTTCCATATGGTGACGGGTCTGCTGTTGCCGGTCTGGAAACGTCTGCCGACGGATCATGCACGGGTCTATCGGTTGCAGACCGATGACGGCGAGCGTGTGCTTGGCCGGCGCGTGCCCGTGGCATGGGCCACCAGTGCCGGGGCGACCGGCAGTCTGTCGCTATCCGGGCAGGACGCACGCAGCGCCTTGCTGGACGGCGGAACGGTCCTGCATCTGGCTGAACGGATGCAGGTGCGGCGGGTGCGGGTGATGGGGCGGGCGCGGATCGAACTGACCGGCTTTACCGAAGGGATGCGGGAACGTTTGCGGGCCTATGGTCTATTTTCGGAAATCATCTCATGGACATTGCGGTTTTTCGTGCCGGTCGATGATGCGGGCGATAAGGTTCTGGAACGGCTTTTCGAGACCTGGCCGATCGCGCGCGTGACGGAAAGGGAGGCGGCATGATGGCGGAGCATGATGCACGGGACCTGTCACGCCGTCTGGCGGAGAACCCCGAGGCGGTGTGCCGTCATTACCTCTCGGCAGGGCGACGCCATGGCAATTACTGGTTGGTCGGCGATGTCCACAACACCCCCGGCCGCTCGCTTTATGTCCGACTGCATGGTCCCTCGGAAGGGCGCGGGGCCGCCGGGCGCTGGACGGATGCCAGCACCGGTGCGTTCGGCGATCTGCTCGACCTGATCCGTGATTGCCTCGGTCTGATCGAATTCCGCGACGTTGCTGATGAGGCGCGCAGCTTTCTGGCGCTGCCGCAACCTGAACCTGACCGGGCAGCAGATCGCCTGCGAACGGCCCGGTCGCACCGGCCCGAGACGGGAGGCAGCAGCACGGACGCCGCGCGCCGTCTGTGGAATGCCAGTCGCCTCCTGTCCGGTGTCGCGGCTGTCTATCTGCGGGGACGCGATCTGACGCGCTGTTCCCCTATGGCGGCCCTGCGTTTCCACCCGGACTGCTACTACCGCGCCGGTACTGACAGTCCGACCGAGACCTGGCCTGCCATGATCGCCGCTGTGACCGACCTTCAAGGCCGCGTGACCGGCGTGCATCGCACCTGGCTGGCGCGCGACGGACGCGGCAAGGCCCCTGTCGAAATCCCCCGCCGGGCGATGGGCGACCTGCTCGGCCATGCCGTGCGCTTTGGCACGGTGTCCGACGTTCTGGCGGCAGGCGAGGGGATCGAGACGGTGCTGTCGCTCCGGGAAATCATGCCCGATCTGCCACTGGCCGCGTGCCTGTCCTCGGCGCATCTCGCCGCCATGGCGTTTCCGCCTGCCCTGCGCCGCCTTTATGTGCTGCGCGATGACGACCCGGCCGGCGACCATGCGGTGACGACCCTGCTCGCCCGGACGCAGGAGGCCGGGATCGAATGCCTCGTGTTGTCACCGCGTCTGGCGGATTTCAACGATGATCTCCGCTATCTCGGGCGTGGCGCGATGCGGGCAATCCTGCATCCCCAGCTTGCCCCGCAGGACGTGGCGCGGTTCCTGCAACCCGTCGCGCACTGAAGCGGGCCGGGAAAGGGGGTGTGGGGCATCGTCTTTCCGGTGTGGCGAGGCTGTCCTGTGTCCGGATGGGGCGCGCCCCCGGCCTTTCGTGGAGGGGAGCGGGCGTCAGCCAGGCCGGGCCTGCAATGGCGGACCCGGCTATTTTCCGTCGTGCCCCTCTGGGGCGCTTTACATCGCGAGGCAAAATAGCCGTGTCCCTGCCATCCTCCACTGCGTTCCGGCAGCGCGATGCGCGGTTCCGGTCCGGCCTTCGTCTGCCGCTATCCGCCCCCGGAAAGGCCGCGAGGGGCGCGGCCAGAACCGGAGGACAGACCCATGACCCGCACACAGGACGATTTCGAACCCGCACACGCCACCTCTTCCACCGCCCATGTGCTGGCCGAACTCCAGCTTTATGGCCACCGTCCCTTCGAGGACGAGCCAGATCCGAGGCCATTGCCCGACGCCAGCCAGATCGAGGGTGCGGTTGCCGATATCTTCGACGCCCTGTTCGCCTCGCTGACCGACACAAGGCTGGAACCCGATCTCGAACCGCTGCTCTGGTCCACCGTCAATGTCTTTCACCGCATGGTCGGACAGGTGGAGCGCGATCTTGACCGCAACGAGACGGCGCAGAAACGCAGCCAGCAGGAACAGGATGGCAGCGAGATCCGCTCGGTGGAACTGGAACGCCTCATTGCCGAGGGGCTGACCCTGCTGGAACGACGCAATGCGTACGAGATCTTCCGCGACCTCGCCTGCGACCAGTTCGAACGCCTGACGATGTTGCCCTGGCGGCCACGCTCAGGTTCGCTGGTCAGCCGCAGCACCCTGACGGCGTCTATGATCGACAGCCGTGATTTCCTCAACGCCCGCCGTAAGGCCGAGACGGAACTGCTCGTGCCGCCGGGGCCAAAGGTCGCGGTCACCGGCGGGCTCGATTACGAGGATCATCACCTGATCTGGAACCGGCTGGACAAGGTGCGCGAGAAGCACCCCGACATGGTGCTGCTGCACGGAGGTTCCCCCAAGGGGGCGGAATTCATCGCTTCCCGCTGGGCCGATCATCGCGAGGTCGCGCAGATCGCCTTCAAACCGGACTGGAACCGGCACGGCAAGGCCGCCCCGTTCCGGCGGAACGATGCCCTGCTGAAAGTCCTGCCCGTCGGCGTCATGGTATTTCCGGGTTCGGGTATTCAGGACAATCTGGCCGACAAGGCCAAACAGATGGGCATCCCGGTCTGGCGGTTCCGCAGGGAGGCTGGCGCGTGAGCGCCGGTTTCTTTCTCGCGACACTTCACGTGGTTTACATGGGGTGACCATGTCATGGAATTTGCAAACAGGAACTTGGGGACGGTAGCCTGCCATGCTCTGCAAATAGGAAATTTATCGTTTAACTGAGTGTCATTGTGAGAGAAGAGGACAGGAAAATGGACAATAATCGACAGATCGAAATCGGGAGTGATCCACTGGACGCGTCGTCGCATAAAGAAACGGATCATTTTTTCGGGGACGTTTCTGTCTGGATCAACGGTGAGGGTGCGCTGCTTCATGCAAGTCTGTCACTGGAGGATGTTATCCGGTCCCAGCGGAAGGTCGTGAGCAAAATTCATCTAACACAGCAGTTGCGGCGTCTAACAAAGAAATACGGTAATATTCGTTTGCATGATTCGCGTAGCAGTCCATCATTTTGGCAACTTCTTTCCTTTCTGAACCTGGACGATATTCATTTTCTGTCCATAGGGCTTTGGAAGGAGAAGCATTCCGATATCACGGGCGTCATGGCAAACTGCACCCTTCATTTTCTGGAAGGTCATGTCACCGTCTGGCCCTACTGGACTTTGTATAAAAACGATGAGGAGTTTCTTGGTAGTCTGGTCAGTCCATTGCGAGATAACAATCTGATCGAGCGAACCGTAAAACAGACAGATGCATCCAGAATGACTGATAGCTCTGATGTAAACAGGCAAAATAGTGATTTCCTGAAATATCTTCGGGGTTATTGAAAAAACCGCTTGCTGAATCAGACGTCGAACTCTCTCCTGCAAAAACGAGGAAATAGTCAGCTACGGCTAGTCGACTGACCACACGAACACGTCGGGCTCCCCATTGTCCGCGCTCCCGGTTGAAGCAAACGGGAGTGCCCGCGCGCCGGAAGGCCCCGCCCGGAGAGAACGGGTGCGGAGTGTGACCTCTTTCCCCGTTCGGGCTGCGGGGACGATGGATGAGGGAGGCAATGACCTCCCTTCCTCACCAGTGAACAGGTCGAAACAGCCATGGCGAAGGAGGGATCGTCCAGCGGGCAACTGGCTGGCCAGCCTTCGTTGGAACGACAGGTCCAGAGGATGCGGCCCGAACCGTTCGCAGCAGGGACGCGGCAGTCGGGGGCGGGTGTCTGGCCGCGATCCGCGCCACCAGCAGGGAAGACGGTCGCACCGGGCGAGCGCGATATCCTCCTGTGTCGCACGTTCCCCACCTGTCGGACCGGTCATGCCGGCATCGTCTCTCCATGGGGCTGGCGGGTCCGCACACCATGGCCTCTGTCGGATGGCTGATCTAGCCGAAGACCGGCTGCGCCTCGATCGGCTGGCCGCAACGGCGTTC
>NZ_VWWA01000023.1:0-21007 GCF_011753235.1 Asaia sp. As-1742
TCTGTCGGATAGCGTGTTGTCTTTCGGACGATCCTACCCATCCGGGTTCTCTGCTCTGGCGTCCACATCCAGAGCCTGAAGCACGCCCCAATCAGGCCGCCAAGCACATTCTTAAACGGGCTCTCAGATTGATCTAATACGCAAGCGTTCACGGGATAAGGCAATCCTCGCCTGTAAAACCAAGCGCCGAAAGAGGGAGACTTCCCCGGTACGCATCGTCACAATCTTTCACTCAAAGCATTGGGTGCCGATCTGAAGCGGGGGCGTCACACAGAACGGGCACGGATATACGGTAATGGCTCAACCTTATCAGGGTAGCCACCTAGAGCTTTTCCGATTGGGATCGTTGCGTAGGAATCGGCTGACGCGCCGCTATGCTGGCTAGCACTACTTTGGCAGAAAATATTGGGAAGGGGATTCCCTTGGGCGGCGATCATTGATTCATAGGAGACCGGCTATGATGAGGGCTTGTGATGGACAGGGATTGGCACTTTTCGGCTCTCCGTGGACGGGATGCATGGCTCGATGCCTCGTTCGGTGAGATTGCGCCGGAAAAGATTGCTGTCGTAACAGCGATCGCCGTCCTGGTGGCGAGCGGAGGGCAAGCGTGGCAGCAGCAGGGCTACGCCCTTGTGGTCACTCATCTGACCTTCGGTGAGCAGCATCGTCACTGGACGGCCATGCCTGTCGCAGACGGCATGCAGTTTCGAGTTCACGCCGCCTCTTGTGCGTCCGATCCGACGCGCAGCACCCCCTTTTTGAGCAGGCTTGCGGCAGTGCGATGCGCCTTCAGATGTGTGCTGTCGATCATCAATTCCTCCGGGACGCCAGCATTACCCGTCAGGGCGGAAAAGATCCGGGCAAATACGCCAAGACGGCTCCAACGGATGAAGCGATTATACGGCGTCTTATGAGGACCGTAGCCCGACGGCGCGTCCTTCCATTGCAAGCCATGCCGGATCACGTAGACGATGCCGCTCAGCACGCGGCAATCATCTACGCGTTTCAGACCGCGCGTTTTCGGGAAATATAGCCCTAACGCGCGCATCTTACTCACAGGCAGCATCGGCAGATCAGACATCGGGTTCTCCTTCCGATGACCGTCGAATCACATCATCTCAGTCTCGTAAAGGGTCCTGAGCCTAGACCAAGACGAAGCCGACCGGTTTCACTGTTGGTCAAGGAGTCCCAAGACACGAAACCCCGTCTCCCCTTGTCATTGTATAACGTCAATCATGCGAATGGAACCAGCCGTGCTTTTCTTTATCTCCCGACCGTATCATGGGTACTTTGTCGATCGGATCGGCTATGTACACGCCTGCCGATCAATCGGAAGCGGATAGCCAGTCCCAGAATGGCATACATGAAGCGTAGCCACAGAAAGCACAGGCACAAAAGAACCGTATTCATCATATGGCGACCTCGTCAGCGGCGCGATATCGAGGAAAACGAGGATACCTATTTATTCTCTCAGGGCCGTATTAGGCAACGATGATCATGAGGACCGAAACGAAATGGTAATCATTGCGCCGCCGACAGAACCCCCTCAGGCCAGTCCCAGAAACAGGGCCATAGCCTGGCTCACGCTCAGCATCAATGTGTCATCGGCGTTTTCGAATGCGGGACCAATCTTGTCGCGGCCGATCGCTACAGGCTTATCGACTATGATTAGCAACTTGCGTCGCAACCCGTTCCGGGCACTGGGCTCAACCGCAAGGCGTAGCAGCGGAGCCTCTACGATCACGTTCGAGAGAGGCAGGACGGTAATCGCAGTCCTGGCACCGAAACGGTCAGACGGCTCGATGAGGGCAGGACAGACCATCACGCCCGGGATGCGGAATCCTGTGCAAGCCACCGCTGAGCTTTGCGGATGGCGGCATCAGCCTGTCGCATGGCGGCTTCGAGGTCGCTGAAGTCGGGTTGCCAGCGTTCTGCCGGCGTAAAGCCCGGTACCGCGATCTGTGTCTCCTGTCCGATAACGTCATCGTCCATAACGGTCGTGACAGACACACCGCGCCGCGCCCGTCTTGGCAGTGCGACCTCGTCGCGCAGGGGCGTCATACCCACCAACCCGTAGAGGCGATGAGCGCGTCGATGCGTGACCTCGACGACGAGGCCAGATTTGATGAACTGCGCGAGCAACACCAGCACATTCTTGGGCGCCATCCCAAGACGCGAGGCGAGCGTGGCGACGGAGATCAGTGGCGCACCGGCTATTGCCTCAAGCGCAGCTCCAGCCCGCGAATTTCGACGCCTTGTTCCCAGATGGGTCCGGGCCTGACGCCAAGCATATTCCATTCGAGACAGGATGCGCAGACCTTCCTCGGCTTCGGCCGCAAGCGCTTCCAGAAAGAGCGGAAGCCAGATTTCTCGATCCCATGCGACGTCCCCCTGAAGGGCGGCGGTTCCCGTCAAAGGAAGGGAAATATGTAGAAGGGTGCGACGCCAATGACGCACCAGGGCCGCGCGCATGGGGGGCCTTGAATGGCCTTCGTCCAGCCAGCTATGCAGGGCCATCCCGGCCTGAAGCACAGGACCGCCAGTCCTGTCCCGGGACGCGAGAAACGTCTCGGCCTTCTGCACCGTGCCCTCCTGATCGAATGCGGGGTCGGCCACCCAGCGATATTGATCCAGAGCATAGCGCGCGGCGTCAAATGTGCCGCCTCGATCATCATCGCCAAGGAGATGCGGCAAGTTCTCGATCGCAGCCGCGAGATGCCACATGTTGATGGCGTATCCGTCGCTTGCGGCCTGCTGGCGCACCGCTTCCAGCCGCATACGGTGTAGGACCGCCGGGGCCAAGGGATGGCCTAGCAGTGCCTGATCAAGACGCCCCAGCGCCATAGATGCTTCAGTCAGGGCTGAAGACAGCGGCGAGAAGGAAGCAAAAGACATAGGGTTGAGACGCCCCTAGAGACTGAGGATGCCCGGATTGCGCCAGCGCGATAAGGCGGGGCTGATCGCGGCATACCTTCCAAGCACTGACTGGAGGAACAATACCCTATATCGTCAATAAGGTAAAACTCAGCGGATGGTTCCTGAATCCAACCCCTCCTTCGCACCTATCCTCGATAAGTTCTCTTGTCGAGGATAGGTTAGGCGCGCTATGGAGAAAACGAGAACGTCCCGAATCTACTGATTAATGAGAAGCACGGCTTGCCGCCCAAATACCAGTCAGGAAACCCGCGACCCTATGTCCACCAATCCACCCAGCACGGAGAACCGGCCGAACGCCCATCGTCACACAGCATGGCGTGCCATGCTGTCCCCCAGCAGCGGGTTAAGCCTTTATGAGCGCTTCGAGCAGGCCATCATGCTAGTCGTTATCACGCTCATCATGGCGGTGACCGTCGCCGCCACGTTGCATCTCGTCGTCGCGGTCTGGCGGCTACTGAACTCGCCCGCTATCGATCCGACCGATCAGGCCGTCTTCCAGACCGTCTTCGGCGCCATGTTCGTCGTTATCATCGCTCTGGAGTTCAAGCGCTCCCTTCTCGCCGTCCTCACCCATAACGAAAACGTCGTCAGGGTCCGCACCATCGTGCTGATCGCCCTGCTGGCGATCGCCCGGAAGTTCATCCTGCTCGATCTTCAGGCCACGGCCCCCATGGAGATATTGGCCCTGGCTGCGGCCGTTTTGTCTCTTGGCATCGTTTACTGGCTGATTCGGGAACAGGATGCTCGCGTCATTGCCCGCAAGTCTGCGTCCGGCGTCGAGACCGGGGAGCGGACCCATGCTTGAGGGCGTCTTCGTCACTGGCTCACGCATAACGGCCCGGGACGCGCTTCTGGAACGTGTCGATCGTCTGACCCGTCGTAACCTGCCCGAGAACACCGAGCCCGCCTCCTGGGCATTGGCCCTGGCGACCGCGCGCTTCTCCCCGCCCCTTCCCGTCCGTTTCGCCGGCATGGAAGTATCGGACGGGCACTTCAGCGCGGATGTGACGCTACCAGACACCGCCCCCTACCCTGCTGCAGTGCCGGAGATCGTCCTGCGACATGTCGGTGAGCTGCCCTCCGGGGCCGAACTGAGCGTCACCCTCGAAATCGACCAAGGTGTACCGTGCTTCGTTGCAACGCTTGCTGACTCCGTTCGGCATGAGACCGGGGTAGCGGAGAATGCGCCAGGCGGATCCTCCATAGCATCGCGACCGCCCTCACCTGTGGGCCAGCCGCCCGTGGTCGTGACGCAATGGTTCGACCGGCTTACCACTCTGGTCGTACCCGAACGTGACGGCACATTGCGGACCGCACGGAAGGGCGCCGAAGCCTATGCCCAGGGCTCAAAGGCCGCGAACACCATGCGAGCCTATCGTTCCGCCGTGCGCGCCTGGTGTCTCTGGGCCAGGAGCCATTCCCTCCCGGCTCTCCCCGCCCGCAGTGACGATCTCGCAGCCTATTTCGCCGATATGGCGATGAAGGGGCGCAGCATGACCACCATCGAGCTGCATCGCGCCGCGCTGCGTTATCTCCATCATCTGGCTGGTGTGACGGTTCCTACCTCGCATGCCGAGATTACCACCACCCTTGCCGGTATCCGCCGCAAGAGTAAAACGCCCCTGCCCCAGCCCAAGACGGCGCTCACCTGGGACAAGCTGTGCGTCGTGCTCGAGGCGATCGACATCACGAGCCTCGCCGGCGCGCGCGATTGCGCCGTGCTCTTACTGGGCTTTGCGGGGGCATTTCGCCGCTCCGAACTGGCTGGGTTGGAGGTCAGAGACATCACACTGGATGAGGACGGCATGACGATCCTGTTACGTGCGTCCAAGGGCGACGTCCAACGCCTGGGCGCGCGTATCGGTATTCCGCGCGGCATCACCCGCAAGTGCCCCGTCCTGGCCTATGAGCGTTGGCTGCGGCTGTCGGGAATCACGGAAGGGCCGGTCTTCCGAAGGATCCGGGCAGTCTCGAAGTCACGGTCCGGCGAGCCGCCACCCCTGCCCCGGATCGGCGCGACCGCGCTCTGGGAGGGCACGATTGCCGAGATCGTGCAGAAGCGCTGCGCCGCTGTCGGGCTTGAAGGTGATTTCGCCGGGCACAGCCTGCGCCGTGGCGCGATCAGCACGGGAGCCGCGGACGGGTTCGATCTGCTCGAGCTCAAGCGCTTCTCCCGTCATCGCAGCCTTCAGGTCGTGGAGACCTATATCGACGAGGCCAGCATCCGGGACCGTAATCCAGGAAGGTCACGCTTCTGAATGCGGGGCTCAAGCTCTTACAAGTGTCAAGCTATTAATCGCTCTTTTGCGGGTTGGCACAAAGCTGCGGAGATTTCACGGGTCATGCATCGCCTTTCGGAATACCCTCCTCGATGCGCTGAATTGGAGCACCGTCCCATACCTACTTCAGATAATGTAGGTCGGTTATCGGACGTAGGCCGGTATATGGGAAACTTACTCGAGAGCGCCACGTCCGGAATGGGGGCGAGCGGAATGTCGACTTTGGGTTCGGGGGGATAGAAAGTGGACGTCTTTGCCAACGCCGGAGCGGTTCAGCTCCTTCCGCGATTCCTGGAGGAGATGGCCGTATAAGTTTTGGCTAGAGCGGCTCCACTGAGCGCTGATTCTGGGGCGTGACATGGGTAGCGACGTGTGATTCACCCTTTCCATGAGATGGAGAGGGTGATGTCGCGAGCCTACCGTGACGATCGTCGAGTGCGCGCTATGGCGGCGGGGGCATCCGGCCTGTCGGCGTGGGCGGCGGCGCGGTCCAATGTCGGGATCGCCACGGCGATCAGCTGGCTGCGGCGCGCATGCGAGGCGGGTGAGCGGACGGCACGCCTGCGCGAGGAGCATGTGGTTGAGATCAGGCGCAGGATGCTCAGCCGGTGGCTGCGTCAGCGCAGCTGGACGTTCAAAAAAAGACCGCCCATGCATTGGAGCAGGAACGTCCCGACGTACTGAAACGGCGCGAGGACTGGTTTGACGCGCAGCTCGATCTCGACCCGAAGCGGATGGTCTTCATCCACGAGACCAGCCTGTTGACGAAGATGGCCAGACTGAGGGGACGCGCCTTGCGCGGCGAACGATGCCGCTCGGGAGTACCGCACGGGCACTGGAAAATGACAACCTTCACTGGGACGCTGCGCACCACGGGCCTGACAGCACCCTTTGTGCATGACGGGGCGATGAACGGTGCCGTGTTCCAGACCCATGTCAAGCGCGTGCTCGTGCCGACCCTGCGACCGGGCGACATCGTCATCCTCGACAACCTGCCCGCCCACCGGATGCCGGGCGCACGTCGGGCCGTCGAACAGGCAAGAGCATCGATGGTGTTCCTGCCGCCCCACAGCCCAGACTTCAATCCAATTGAGATGGCGTTCTCCAAACTCAAATCCCTTTTGCGCAGCAGGGCTGAACGCACCGTCACGGCACTGTGGGATGCCGTCGGACTAGTCCCTGACGCCTGCACTCCGATCGATGCGCCGACCACTTCACCGCCGCAGGATATGAGCCGGATTGACGTGGAACGGCTCTAGATCAGCGGCGCACCAATCACACCTGATCATACCTTCCGAAATCGTTGCCAGCCGCAGACAAAGTCACCTTCCGTGCACGAGGTGCGGTCAGCTGGAACAACGGGCCTGTCAACGTCGTCGAAATGACGGCAAGCACCATTAGCGATGCGAATGCAAAATCCGACAGCATGCCTTTGCCATGCAGTATCGTCGCGGCCACGATTTCCATCAGACCCTTGCATTGCAGGAGAGACCCGATGCCCAGCGCCTGCCGCCGCGACAGTCCGAATGCTGGCGGGAACGCGTAGACCGAGCCGATCTTGGTTACGATGGAGATTATGACAAGCGCCAGCGACGCCACGACCGACGGCCAGGTCAACGCATCGCCATTGATCCGCAGCCCGCTATGGCCGAAGAACATCGGGGCGAGCCAAATGAGCGAGAACGTACCGACACGTTCCACCGGCAAGCGTCGCACCCAAGACGGCGGCATGATGGCACCTGCGAAATACGCGCCGATCAGTTCGTGTAGCCCAAGCTCGTGGCTCGCCCAAGATCCCGCGATCAAATATACTGGAACGCAAGCCCAAATGACCCAGAGGCGCGCATGACGAAAGTGTCGTGCAGCCCAGCTGCCGGCCATTGCGAGCCCGACCAGCATAAGGATCGCAAGCCCTTCTAGTCCGGTCCAGCCATGCAGTGCGGCTGACCCCTTGGCTGCGAACTGAAGCAGGACAAGCCCGATCCACAGGGCGGCATCGTCCACGACAGCCAGCTTGAGAGCAAGCTGTCCAAGAGGACGCTGGCCTGGTTCCAGTTCCCGTACGAGGCCGATCAGGACGGGCAGCGCGCTGACGGCGATGCACAGTCCGATCGAGGCCGCGGCGATCACGGGCGACGCATGTGCCGGTGCCCAGCCATGCAATGGCAGGAAGAATATATAGACAAGCATTGAACCAATCAGGAACGGACCACCCAGCGCGACTGCGGCACCAGCTAGTAGACGCCCTAGAGACGGCTGAGGCACGGACTGCATAGTACGATCTTCACCCGGATGCTGCCACATTTCCAGACCAGCCGTGAAAGCCAACACCAGAACCGCAACCCAGCCAATGTCGTCTCCCCACAAAGATGGTATATGGATTGCACGGACAGGGGCATGAAGGACTGAGAGTATAATACCAATAAGTATAGGAAGAACTGCTATCGGCATTGTTCTGCGAGATATCCTCCATATGAGCCATGGAAGTACTACGAAAATTGCTGCATCTGCCAGAGTTGCTATAATATTGTACATATTCACATTCCTTTCGACGCATAAAACCAGAATATAAGGAAAAACATTGCGAAACTCAAATTTGAGAGATTTGTCCATTACATGATGTTACGTTGACCTAAGCAAGCCATTCTAGCATCACGCTGTTTCGTTTCGAGTCATCAAATGACGCAGAGTGTGCAATCCCGAAAAAGCAAGTTCAGCTATGATGAGGCTAGTTGATGATGTCTATTTCGCGGATGATCCAAGTTAGGTCGATATGTCTCAAATGTAGGTGGACCCGCCCCAGAATGGACACGCTAGGGACACGCCAGCCAGCCCTAGATTGGTTCATTCCATGCTGAAAAATATTCGCTTCGAAGGTATAAATCGCCTTAGCCCTCAAGTCCGGGATGACGCTGCCCCGAACGTGCCCTCAGTTTTGAGTTAAGGTCTGTGAGTTGTTGTATGCTTTGTCGGCGTTTTTGGCGAAAGCTTCTGGCGTTATGCCATTGATGCTGATGTGGGGCCTGACGGCGCCAATAGCCGAACTGAACTGCCCCGAGATTTGCGCAGACCAGTTTACACAAATTACGCAGCCATGGGGATGTGGTCCATAGCGGCATAAAACTATTGATCGTCTCGGCCAGGGCATTGTCGTAACTATTCCCAACGCTGCTGACCGAGGGCTCGATCCCGGCCTCGGCCAGACGCTCGGTGTAGCGAATGGCGACGTATTGGGAGCCGCGATCCGAGTGGTGAACAAGATTGCCTGCTCCTGACGGGCAACGCGCGTGAATGGCCCGCTCCAGCGCATCAAGCACGAAGCCTGCGTGGGCTGTCCGGCTGACGCGCCAGCCGACGATCTACCGGGCGAACAGGTTGATGCGGTCGAGTGGACACGGTGCGCCCTTGTCGCTGAACGTCGTTCGCTTCGGTTTGCCGCAGATCACGCCCTGCAGGCCGAGATCACGCATCAGCCGCGCGGCGGGCAGCCGTGATGTTCTCGCGCCGAAGCCGCCGCCAGACCTTCCGCGCTACATAGACCCCGAAATGCTCCGAGAAAACCCCTCAGGATTTCCGGATTCAAGACCTCATCGCGATTGCTGTGAGCGGATCGCCGATCACGCTCACGCTGTTTGCGTATCCGTTCATAATAGGCTGACGGGGCAATCTGCGGCATCCTGCAGATCGGCTCGCCCCCGTAAACCGCACGGCGCTCGTCAACGAATGTCGTTATTTCCGAAAATGGCGATCGAGTTCCGCCTGGGCGAAATATGCTGACGCCTCCCGCAGGATCTCGTTCGCTTGGCGCAGCTCGCGGTTCTCGCGCTCATGTTCCAGAGCCAGCCGAACCGCGCGCGCACGGACCTCAAGGGAAAACTTCGCCACAAGATTGCTCGTCAGACCTTCTCAGGAAAATAGGTCTTCGCCAATCCCGGGCCGGTTCAGGTCGTGGTCTTCCAGTGACCGTGCGGCACGGGGGAGCGCAGGCGCTGCCCCCTGCGGCAGCGTCCGTAGCGGCGCTCCATATTGGTCGATGCCCAGGTTTCGTCGATGAACACAAGACGTTCGGGGGCGAGATCGGGCTGAGCGTCGAACCACTCCTGCCGTCGCGTCAGGATGTCCGGGCGATCCTGCTCTGCCGCGTGCGCAAACCTCTTTTCCATGTGATCTGGTGGCGGGCGAATAAGCGCCACAGCGTGCCGATCGCGAAGTGGCGGCCGTCATCGGCCTGCCGGGCACGGATTTCGACCAGCGTCAGATCGTCTCGCTCGGCGATCATGGCATGGATCCGGTTGGCCTGAGCCTCGATCCGGTGCGATAGCCGGTCGCCGCCGCGTGGCTTGGTTGCAGCACTGCCAGTCTGGCGTTCACGCGCGCACCAGCGCACTGCACTGGCAATGCTCACCCCAAACCGGTCGGCCGCCTGGCGTCGGGACAGGTTAGTCGACACTGCGGCTACAACACGTTCGCGAAGATCAGGAGACAGAGCACGAGACAGAGACGCCGGCCTCCGTCCCGGCCTCTATCTTGAATCAGTTCAGGCAGCCCAATACAATCCCTCACGAGTCATATCGTGCGGAAAACGCTCTAAGCGAGAGAGTCGATTAACTCATCGTCGACCTTCATTTAGGTAGCGCGAAAGCCATTGTGTAATCTCCAAAACGCGTGCCCATGGCACCGTGTCCACCCGCCGTAATGACCACATACTGTCGCCCGTCGCGACCGCGATAGGTCATAGGAGTCGCCTGTGGACCGGCAGGTAAGCGAGCAGACCAGATCTCCTGACCAGTACGCTCGTCAAAAGCACGTAGATATTGATCAGTAGTCGCCCCAATAAAAACAAGCCCGCCACCAGTGATGATCGATCCTGCGATGTTAGGCACGCCAATTTTCAGAGGCACGCCAAAGTGCGATCCGAATAGACCAGTATCCTGAGCGGTTCCTAGTGTTTTGTTCCAGATTACCCGACGAGTATTGAGATCGACCGCGGTCATGCGGCCCCATGGTGGCGCGAGGCACGGGGCCCCGAAGATGCCGACCCATGCCTTTGTGAGACCGATATAAGGCGTGTTGAACTGGGTTGCGACCAACGTATTGGCCGCATTTTCTCCCGGACGTGCCTGCTTAATCCAGTTGCGCCCCTCCCTACTATTACGCTGAGCAAGGTATAGCTTGAAGGGTACTTCCATCGTGTTGATAGTCATAATCCCATGTACGGGATCGATTGCAGCGCCGCCCCAGTCGGATACTCCATTAAAGGCAGGATGACCGATAATTGGCGTCAGTCCAACCGGTTTGTAGGCCCCCGTGGCCTGCGCATGGCGCAGTTCGATCCGGCAGATGAGCTGATCGATAGGCGTTGCGCCCCAAGTACCAATCTCCGTAGGATCTTTCGGCGTGAATGAAGGCATGCCCACGGAATAGGGTTGAGTGGGTGAGACGATCTGGCCCGGTGCCGCCCCCCTCGTCGAGACCGGCAATTCAGCGATTGGCGAGATCGGTGCACCGGTCAAGCGGTTAAGGAAATATACTTGACCAAGCTTTGTTGTCTGGATCATTGCAGGGACGACCTGCCCATCGGGGGCATGATAGTCGAAGAGCGACGGCCCGACCGGCACGTCCATATCCCACATGTCATGGTGAACAAGTTGCCGAGACCAGCGCAACTTCCCTGTCTGAGCATCCAGAGCTACGATCGAGTCACTGAATTTGTCATCGAATGGACGGCGCATGCCATTGTAGTAGTCGGGAGAGGAATTGCCTGTAGGTAGGTAAATAATCCCGTTAGCTGTATCGCCCGAGATCCAGCCCCAAACGTTTGGGGTTCCAGGCGTAAAGATTTCGCCAGCTGGCAGCGATGGGATGGAGTCTTCACTACGGCCGACGTCCCATGCCCAAGCTAGAGCACCTGTATTAGCGTCGTAGCCGCGTACGACTCCGGAGCCTATTATGCGGTCCACCCCGTCATCGATGCGTTCCCCTACTACGACGCGATCATTGATGATCGTCGGGGCTGACGAACTGATTTGATGGATGGCGGTTTCAGAGGCATTCTCACCCATGCCTTCGTGCAGGTCGATTTTGCCGTTATGACCTACCGCTTGGCATAGCTGGCCGGTATCGGCGTCAACCGCCACAACATACGCATCATAGACTGGGGCGAATATGCGGTGCGGGCAGGGCGCTCCGACTGGTGCTTCGTAGTAGGCAACACCGCGACAAACGAGGTAAGGATCAGCAGCACGGTCGGGCTTCTCGACATAAGTCCATATCGTTTTGCCAGTCGTGTCGTCGATTGCTTGCACACGACCGTGTGGCGCGCAAGTATAGAGCACATTGCCGATATGAATAGGCGTAGCTTCCGAATGGACTTCACGCGTATGCTTGTGAACCTCTTCGTAATTGGGAAGGTCGCCCGAGCGATGAGTCCAAGCCAGCTCCAACTTGCCAACATTAGCGGGAGTAATATCACTCAGCGCTGAATAGCGACGCCCTGACAGCGTACCGCCGTAGACCTTCCAGTCGTTATCGGCCTCGTTGGTGGCAATTGATACGCTATCAAAGGGGGCTAGTGCCGCCGAGATCGTGCCACCGGTTTGGTGACCCGGAAACAGCAGTGCGCCCATGAACGTCAACGCGACACCTCCGGCTAACGCTGGCAAAATAAAGGAAAAGCGTGCGGTAGAACGGCGGTCGAGTAGGCTGAGCCCAATCACCAACGCGACTAATACCGTAGGCGCGACCACTCGCGGCATGAGCTGGAACGGCACAAAGCCAACTTCAGACACTGCCCATAGTAATGTTGCGATCCACACCAAGATATAAAGTTGCGCGCCGCGCCGGTCGTTTCGAACTGATAGAAGGCCCGATACAATCATCGCCAGTCCGGCAAGGACATAGTAGAGGCTACCATCTGCCGCAGCCAAGATGCCTCCGGCGACGGCAAAAAACACTCCCAAGGCTAATATAATCCATCCTAATATTGTGGATAATGTCCTGATCATTCTGATAACCTTCTTCGAAAATAGCTCTGTGTGCCGAGAGATGATATGAAACGATCTCTCGTTTCACGATATCGTTCTTTCAATCACATTTTCGTTAGGGTAAGTGGGTACAAGTTGTTGATGTCTTAAGCGCCCTTTTAGAAATTCACGGATGAGCGTTTCGGCGTAGCATGAGGCTTCCCATGGCGATGTGGATCATGGCGTCTGCGACGTCGATACGCTGTTCGTAGTCCCCCACCAGTCGGAGCCAGCGGATCATCCAGCCGAATTTCCGTTCAACGACCCATCGGCGTGGCAGGACCTCAAATCCTTTTGTCGTATCTGACCGCCGGATAATTTCGACCGTAAAGTCGTGAAAGGCGGCTTTGTCCGTCAACTGCAAGCGGTCATAGGCCCCATCTGCGAACAGCTGCTTCACCCACGGCCAGCGTTTGCGGCCGACGACCTTCTTGCCTGCGTCATAACCACGGATCTTTGCATGAGGAGCCTTGATACTCTGGCTATCGATAACGCAACGCATTGATGATTTCACGAAAATCAGTTGCTCGTTTCCGGCCACGCCGGTGCAAAGGCGGCATCAGGTGCGCTATGCACTCCCATTCCCCATCAGTCAGATCAGACGAATAACGCTTCGTCTTGCGCTTGATATTGGCCACCCGGCCTCGTTGTTCTGGCGTCCACATCCCCACTTTGAATCACGCGTCAGACCTCCTGAAAACCCCTCACGCTGAATTTCCAAAAGGGCTCTGAGGAAAATAGATCTCTGCCAATCCCGGAGCGGTTCAGATCGCTACGCAACAGGATTGGAGGTATGCCCCCAAGACTGTTGCCATCACGGCAACACCAATCCATAAAAGCAGAGAGCTTTGCCTTCTAGAGGATACAAAAAAGGGGATTACGTCAGTTTGCACCATTCCGAGGCGATCTAAGCCAAGGCGTTCTACCCATAATATCGGGTTGCAATAGGATATAAACTGGATGAGCCGTTATTCCATTACGCGACCATAAAAGCAGGCTATTGGCATACATACATAAATGGCCATGGTTGGTCTAAGGCGTACTACTCCGAATCATGGCGGTAACAGGCTGCATATATGTTTGTCACGCTCGCCAGAGATAAGCGGTCACCTATCTATATTCATTGGAAAAGGTATTGAAAGTAAGGGCATGGCTCGAGAGAAGATAAACGACCTTGTTGCGTTCCTTGCAGTAGCAAGAGAACAAAGCTTCACCAAAGCTGCCGCCAAGTTGGGTGTTTCGCAATCAGCTTTGAGTCATAAGATAAGATTACTTGAGGGTCAGCTCGGGATACGCTTATTGACGCGAACAACTCGCAGTGTTGCGCCTACCGAAGCCGGGGAAGCTCTGATAGAGGATATCTCGCCACATTTCGAGGGTATCGAAGCGGCACTAAATGGATTGCAGGCAAAAAAGGGCGAAGCGAGTGGGACAGTTCGAATCACTGCGAGTGATTACGCAATAGAGTTCGTTATATGGCCAAAAGTGAAAGAATTTATCATACAATATCCAAGTATAAACGTTGAATTTGTTGCCGACAATAGTCTTGCTGATATTGTCTCTCAACGCTTTGACGCAGGTGTGCGTCTCGGGGAGCAGGTCGCAAAGGACATGATATCGGTTCCCATCGGGCCCAACGTCCGTTTCGTCGTTGTGGGAACTAAATCTTATTTCACGCGCTGTGGACGCCCCCAATCGCCGGATGATCTGACTAAGCATACGTGCATCGGCCTTCGCCTTCAAAGTCATGGTGGGATCTATGCGTGGGAACTTGAAAAGGATGGAAAAGAAGTCAAGGTTCGTATCAACGGGCAGGTTGTTTTCAATACCATCCTCATGGTTTTAAGAGCAGCGCTCGATGGCTTGGGGGTGGCACATGTGCCCGAAGATTTGGCTGCGCCCTTTATTTCTAACGGGCAGTTGGTTCATGTTCTCGACGACTGGTGCCCCGTTTGGTCCGGTTTTCATATCTACTATCCAAGTCGTCGGCTGAAATCGCCAGCTTTTTCCTTGCTGGTTGATGCATTGCGGTATCCAAAAAAGGCCTAAATTCAGGATTGAATAAGAGTAACCGCAATTTATGAGCTATGCTCATAACCTCATCCAGAAACGATCATATAGTCAGGTCGCCTTTCCGAACATATCACTATCCATGCAGGTCAAGTGCGTGTCTGCCATGCGGTTTCGTGCGCGCGTGGCACGCCAATGAGCTGGAACTGTTGTCCCGCTCGCATGAGATGACGGGACTCGTGCTGCTGTCTGCATCGAATTCGGAGAAATGGCGGATCAATGGGAATAGTTGGATTTGCGCTCCGGCGCCCGTACACGTTTCTGGTTGGGGGAGTTCTGATTCTTTTGCTTGGCGTGACGGCTCTTTTTCGTACTCCGGCGGATGTGTTTCCAACCATCGACATTCCGGTGGTGACTGTCGTCTGGTATTATGAAGGTCTTGATGCGACCGAGACAGAAAAGAGAATCAGCACTTATACGGAATTCAGCGAGAGCTTCTTCGTCAATAATCTCCGTACGATCGAAAGCCAGACCACGCCGGGTCTTGTCGTGCAGAAGCTCTACTTCCAGCCCGGAGTGAATATCGATCTGGCAATGGCGCAAACCGTGTCGGCCACCAATTCGATCCGGGCCTTTTTGCCACCTGGCGTCCAGCCGCCGATCCTCATGCAATACAGTGCTTCGAGCGTTCCTGTTCTGCAATTGTCTCTGTCCTCAGACAAGCTGACCGAGAGCGACCTCTATGATTACGGGCTCTACCGCATTCGTCAGCAGCTTGCGCCCGTTCCAGGCACGCTGTTGCCGCCGCCGTTTGGTGGTGCGACACGGCAGGTCATGATTGATATCAATGCGGCGAAACTGGCGGGAGTAGGCCTAACCCCCCTTGATGTCTCCAATGCGATCAATGTGCAAAACCTGACCTTACCCGGCGGCACAGTGAAATTTGGGCCCAGGCAATACGATATCCATATGAACGGCATTCCCGATATTGCCGACGAACTTAACGCAGTGCCATTGCGCAAGGACCCTCACACAGGAGCAATTATAAGGATCCGTGACGTAGCGCAGGTACGCATGGGCACTGAAGTCCAGCACAACATTGTCAGGCGTGAAGGAAGGCGCTCGGTCCTGCTGTCGATTATGAAGGCTGGTGATGCATCGACGCTCGATGTCGTCGATGCCGTGAAGAACAGGGTCCTGCCACTTGCACGGGCCGCGGCGCCATCTGGAATGAAGATAGATCCGCTGTTCGATCAGTCCTTGTTCGTCAAGGGGGCCATCAAAGGTGTTGCCTTTGAGGCCGTCATCGCAGGCCTGCTGACGGCTGCGATGATCATGGTGTTCCTGGCAAGCTGGCGCTCGACATTGATCGTGGCAGTCTCCATTCCACTTGCAATCCTGTCGTCGATCTCCGTTCTGGCAGCGACCGGCCAGACCCTGAACCTTATGACTTTGGGCGGTCTGGCGCTTGCGGTCGGTATTCTCGTGGATGATGCCACGGTGACGATCGAAAACATTCATCGCATCCGCCATGACGGCGCCGATCTGCGAACGGCTGTCTTCGAGGGTTCTGCAGGCATCGCTCTACCGACGCTTGTCTCGACGCTCGCCATTTCCTGCGTCTTTGTGTCGGTCGAGTTCCTGACCGGCCCATCGCGCTTTTTGTTTACACCGATGGCTCTGGCCGTGGTTTACGCAATGCTCGCCTCTTATGCGATCAGCCGGACGCTCGTACCGATCTTCGCCGCGTTGCTATTGCGTGCTGAAGATCGGGCTAGCGAGCGTCGACGTGTCGCCAACCTGCCGCCGGCATTGCTGGCCCGTTTCGGCACACGGTTCGATCGCAGATTCGAGCAGTTTCGGGATTCCTATTCGTCAATCCTTACAAATATTCTGGATAGTTCCTGGAAGATTCCCACCGTGGCGGGAATCTCGATCCTGGCAGCGATCGTGCTCGCCACGCAGGTTGGCCAAGATTTTTTTCCGACGATCGACGCCGGGGAATTCAAGCTGCATGTCCGTGCCCCTGAAGGCACGCGGATAGAAACGACAGAGAAGCTATTCGATCAGGTCGAGGACACAATCCGTCAGGTGGTGCCGGCGGACGAACGTCAGATGGTACTCGATAATATCGGTCTGCCCTTCCGATATTCGATGCCCTTCGACGATGGCAGTACAGTCGGCACCAACGACGGTCAAATCATGGTTGCCCTGAAGGAGCACCATCGTCCAACCGCCTATTACATGCGTGTTCTGCGAACCGTCCTGGCCAAGCGCTTTCCGGACTGCGTGTTTTTCTTTCAGCCAGCAGATATTGTGACCCAGGTGCTGAATTTCGGAATTCCGGCACAGGTGGATGTCCGAATTACCGGATATGATCAGGTTACGAATCGCAAGGTTATGGCCGAGATCATGGCGGAGGCACGCCACATTCCTGGCATGGTGGATGTTCATCTGCACCAACAGATCAAGGCACCGGAATTTGTGTTGGCAATCAATCGCGAGCGTGCCCTCGATCTTGGTCTGTCATTCAACGATGTTGCCCGTAACGTGATGGTATCGGTCGAGGGATCGAATACCGTGACCCCAAACTTCTGGGTTGGAAGCAACGGCGTTCAATATCCCGTAGCCGTACAAACGCCGCAATATGACATCGCCGGATTGCGGGACCTGCGGAATACAGTGGTCTCATCGCGTATAAATTCTGGTGGTTCTGTCAGCTTGCTTGATAATGTTGCGACACTCAAGCGCGGCGAGAATCAGGACGTGATTTCGCATAGCAACATCGCCCCGACGCTCGATATTTATGCCAGTGTTGAAAACCGTGATCTCGGTAGTATCGCCCGGGACTTGAACAAGATCGTGGAAAAGCATCAGAGCGAGTTGACGCCAGGCAATACCATAACGATTGCCGGCCAGATCGACAGTATGAACTCGGCTTTTACCCGTCTGGAAATAGGACTGCTTGTTGCAGCGATCGCGGTCTACCTGCTCATGGTCGTGAATTTCCAGTCCTGGATGGACCCCTTTGTCGTGGTGATGGGGCTGCCGGGTGCGATGTGCGGGATCGTGCTGATGCTGTTTATCACAGGTACGACCTTCTCGGTGCCGTCGCTCATGGGCGCAATCATGAGCGTGGGTGTGGCCAGTGCAAACTCAATCCTTCTGGTAACTTTTGCCAAGGAGTGTCGGGCTGAAGGGATGAACGCCGCACAAGCCGCTCTGGCCGCGGGGCGTGCGCGACTGCGCCCCATCCTGATGACCTCGATGGCTATGGTGATCGGCATGCTCCCGATGTCGCTCGGTCTCGGTGACGGCGGTGAACAAAATGCGCCGCTGGGGCGCGCCGTGATTGGCGGTCTGATGATTGGAACCTGCGCAACCCTGTTCGTGGTGCCTTGGCTGTATAGCCGTTTGCGTCGGCACGAAACCCGCATGCTTGAGGAATATGAGAATGTCTGAACCCGTCACGCCTCGATTGACTGATAAATCCCGGGACGGGCGCTTCGGTCCGATCATTGGGCTCGGCATTCTGGTTGCTCTTGGATACGGCGCCTACACGCACGTCGAACGTGGTATCGCTGTGCGAGCCCTTGCTCAGGAGCGTGAGAGCCAGATTCCTGATGTGCGGACGATGATAGTGCATAACACAACGGCACCGGTCGCAATGGATCTGCCTGGGGAAACGATTGGGCTGGAAACCACCGCGGTCAACGCGCGGGCGTCGGGCTATATAGAGAAACGCTTCGTTGACATTGGCACTGTCGTGAAAGCAGGTCAGCCACTGGCGATCATCCGGGCGCCGGAACTCGACCAGCGGGTTACGCAAGCTCAGGCGTCACTGGCGCAAGCCAAATCCACTCTGGATATCGCACGCGTTACAGCGCGGCGCACCAGCGGGCTGGTTGGCGGCGGAGCTGTCAGCAAGCAGAATTTCGATGTCGATAGGTTGACTCAACAGCAGCGGCAGGCCGAACAGGCTGCTGCTGATGCTGTGCTGGCTGAGACGGCGCAGCGTCAGGCCTACACGACCCTCGTCGCGCCGTTCGATGGTGTGGTCACGGTGCGAAACGTAGAGGTCGGGGACCTTGTGAGTGCCGACACTGTACAGGCCACTCCCCTATTCATGGTGGTCCGGACCGATCGACTGCGCGTGCGAGTGCATGTCCCGCAGGATGAAGCGGGATCGGTGCATGTCGGCGATCCGGCGTCAGTGACTGTGCCCGAGCGTCCAGGTGATCATTTCACCGGCACGGTGACGCGAACTGGCAGTGCGCTGGAGCAGAATAGTCGAATGCTGCCGGTAGAAATCGAATTGGATAACCGTGACGGTCGTCTGTCTGCTGGCGTTTACGCGTCAATCCATTTCGAGCTACCGCGCCCGGCACCCACTATTATCGTTCCGGCCGAAGCGGTTGCCTATGAAGCGGATGGACTGTCTGTCGAAACGGTCGGCCCCGACAACAAGGTGAATGTACGTAAGGTCCAGGTTGGCCGCGATTATGGTGACACAATGGAAATCCTCTCCGGCCTGCCGGATGGCAGCCAGTTAATCGTCCACCCACCATCGGCTTTGCGGAACGGCGATCTGGTCGCACCGAGGCCGGATACGGATACAAGGGGGTCGTAACAGTGCGCTTTGTTCAGACATCACGTGTTGCCGCGGCTAGTATTGGCTTGTTATTGACGGGCTGCACGATGATTCCTGCCTATCATCGCCCCGCCCTCCCGGTGGCGTCCACATGGCCGAAGGGTAACATGGCTGGCGCGGGTGGTAATCAGGCTTCTGTCGTCCTGCGGGAATGGCGTACGTTCTATCGCGACCCCGTCATGCAGGATCTCATCGCGGTCGCGTTGGACAACAATCGTGACTTGAGAATTGCACAGCAGCAGGTTGCTGCCGCCAGTGCACAGTTTAATATCGAAAATGCAGCGCTCTTTCCCACGTTGGATGGCACCGCTGGCGCGAATATCCAGAAGATGAACTCGCACATCTGGAGCCTCGCACAGACAAACGAGCCGATCTACATGCGACAGTATGCGGTCGGTTTCGGCGTTTCCGCGTACGAGGTCGATCTGTGGGGACGGATCCGCAGCGCGTCCCGCGCGTCGTTCGACCGCTATCTCGCCAGTGCACTCAGCCAGGAGAGTATGCGGTTGAGCATCATCTCCGGTGTGGCGACGGCCATGTTGAACTGGGTCGCCAACAATCAGGCCGTTCTCGTCACGCAGGGCGTGATGGAAAACCGACGTCGCACCTATGCCTTGGTCAAACAGACGGCAGATGTCGGCACGGGCACCCAGCTCGACGTCGCCGAGGCCGAAGCCGCGTTGCACGATGCCGAAACCAACCTGCAAATCTATACGCGGCAGCGCGCACAGGCTCTGGACGAACTGACGCTGCTGGTCGGTGAACCCATCGCCGCGCCGACGATGCAGGCGCTGGAGCGGAAGGCGGACCTCGCCGAAATTACCGGTTTTCCGGCGGTGCCCGAGGGACTGCCGTCCGACATGATCGGCCGACGTCCGGACATCCTGTCATCGGAGGACGAACTACGCGCCGCCAATGACGATATCGGTGCAGCGCGGGCGGAGTTCTTTCCCAAGATCCAGATCACGGCAGCGAACGGTACGGCCAGCAACAACATTACCCGGCTCTTCCAAAGCGGCATGGGGGCGTGGAATGTTGCGCCGCAGATCACGTTGCCTCTGTTCGATGCCGGGCGCCTGACCGCCCAGCTCAAGCAGGCGCGTGCCCGCAAGAGCGAGCAGGCCGCCCGGTACGAGCAGACCGTGCAACGCGCGTTCCGGGAGGTGGCGGACGCGCTGGCCGGGCGAGAGACGTACCTGCAACAGCTTGCCGCCCAGGCGGCGCTCGTCTCTGCAAGCGATCGGCAATACAATCTGGCACTAGCGCGCTATAAAGGTGGTTACGATCCCTATCTGCAAACGCTTGTGGCTCAAAGGAGGCTCTATTCTGCCCAGCTTGCCGCGATCACGACGCAGCTTCAGGCAATGTCCAACAGCATCACGCTTTACAAGGCGCTGGGCGGCGGTTGGGGCAAAACTGTACCTACCCGGGGTACGCCTACAATCGATCATATCCTGTAGAATGGCAGGTAGGGGCAGAACACATCTCTACACTCGAGGCCTGTCAGTACTTGATGGTGTTACGGCAAGGTGCAAATTTTTTCATGATCATAACTGAAAGTACCATGTTTGATAGAAGAGGCGACGTGGTCCATCTGGACAGTTGTTCAGTTTAAATAAACTATGCCCGTCTGTTATCATCCGCCTTTTAGGCGGTGTTTCTGTTAGCCACTTGGTCCGGTGTTATCTCCGGACACCAACGGACCGGAGTTCACCTCACATGCCATTCCGAAATGGACAGAGGCGACAGGGATCGAATGGCACACATCGCGTCTGGGTAGCCTCAGCAGAACAGGAATGTCGAGAGCTTCAACGGGCGATTGCGCGATGAATGCCTCAACAGGACCCCCTTCACTTCTTTGGCGCAGGCCAGAGAGGTTCTCGTTGCCGGGCGTGCGGATTACAAGACCGTGCGACCGCACTCTCAGCACAGTGGCAAAAAACCAGCGCAGATCGCCACTTAACGGTCCTGGGAGTATGACCTGAGAGCCCGTTTAAGAATGTGCTTGGCGGCCTGATTGGGGCGTGCTTCAGGCTCTGGATGTGGACGCCAGAGCAGAGAACCCGGATGGGTAGGATCGTCCGAAAGACAACACGCTATCCGACAGA